>CAYZWU010000048.1:0-40727 GCA_964482235.1 uncultured Phycisphaerales bacterium | reverse complement strand
GCTCCCCCCAAGAGGGAGTTTTTCAGGCGACAACTATCCTGACACAGGGGGAAAACGGGGCCACTCAACGACGCGGGCGGCCCAGGTTCATCGAATGATTGATTCAACAATCGATCGACACAAGACAACGCGTGAATCTCCCAGCCTACCCTTAAAGAAAAACCGTTTTTTTGCAGCAAACTCTTCGACGTGAGAACACGCGTCCAGTCAGGGCGCGGAGTCCTGTCGGTGGGGGACGGCGCAGGAGGAGGGGAGGATTCGCGGGAATTTTACTTTTCATTAAGGGTTTGGCTGGGAATCTGCGCGTTGTCAGGTGACGGAGCGAGGCCTGATGCACCTGGCCAGGAGAGACCTGATCGTGCGGCAGGCGAATCCGTCACGGATGAAACTGACCGATAAGACGTTGACTGAGGAGAAAAACCCATGCATACGAAGATGACGGACACGGGATCCTCGATAGCTAGTTCGAGGATCGGACGATATTCAAGAGCGTCACTGACGGCTGCGCTCCTGTGCCTGATCACCCTGTACGCCGCTCCGGCCTGGGGCCAGGTCTACGAGGAAGCCAAGCTCATTGCCTCGGACGGCAATATCGGCGGCGGGGAGTGGTTCGGGGGCTCAGTGGGGGTCTCTGGCAATGTTGCCGTGGTCGGTGCGGCGGGAGACGATGACAACGGATACCGTGCCGGGGCGGCATATATTTTTGACTACGATCCCGTCTCGATGACCTGGTCCGAGGATACGAAGATCCTACCCGACGATGGTGGGGACAACGATTACTTCGGCCATTCAGTCGCCATTTCCCAGGTCTGGGCCGTTCTTGGTGCAGAGAACAGCGGTTTTGCCGGCTCGGCCTATGTATACCGCGACAACGGTGTCGACTGGTACATGGAGGAGAAGCTGGAGCCATCGGACGGAGAGGTCTACGACTGTTTCGGATGTTCCGTCGCCATAACCACCACGTCCTGGGAAAGGTACATAATCGTCGGCAATGATGGAGACGATGACAACGGCGACGAATCCGGTTCAGCCTACGTGTTCAAATACGAAGCAGGCGGAGTCGTGTGGAAGCAGAAGGCCAAGATCCGTCCCTCAGACGGGGGGGAATCCGACAGGTTCGGCTGCGCCGTATCGATGACCGGTGGAGATCTCGCACTGGTCGGCGCCAATTACGACAGCGATGTTGCCTCGTATGCAGGCTCCGCCTACATATTCCGCCGCCAGCCGGGAAGCGAGGTCTGGATGCAGGAGGCCAAGCTGGTCGCCAGCGATGCAGCGGAACATCAAAAATTCGGGAGCAGCGTGTCGATCTCGGGTGATGTGGCAGTTGTCGGTGCTCCCGGCATTCTCAGCGACAAGGGTGCCGCCTATATCTTCCGGTACGACTCCGCTTCGGGATCGTGGTACGAGGAAACCAAGCTCCAGGAGTCCATGGATCAGACTTTCGGCGAGTCCGTTTCGATTTCCGGCGACATGCTCGTCGTGGGGGTGCTGGGTAGTAATTATCGAGAAGGGAAGGCCTACCTGTACCAGTATGACTCGCTTTCGGAGATCTGGACGGAAAAGGGATGCTTGATGGCGAGCGATGGGCACCTCTGGAATGATCTGGGTTGCTCTGTTTCGATATCCGGTGAAACCATCCTCGTTGGAGCAGTGGGAGACTCTACGACTGGCGTCCATTCGGGCTCTGCCTACGTGTTTGACGCGACATTCTTCGGGCTTTCCATCAATCCCAATCCTCCAGTTTCCGGACAGGGGGCCACCATCAGCGCCTTCGACGGGGAGCCCTTCACAAGTACATGGCTGGTCTGCAGCACGACCGGAGTGGGCAGTACGCCTTATCCGCCTCTGAACATCGTCCTCGCACTCGACCGGCCGAGACTTGTGCCGGGCACCAGCGGCGAGTGGACCAACGCAGAGGGTAACGTGGAGTGGTCGTTGATCGTACCTGCCTCCGTTGCGGGGATGACGATCTGGTTTCAGGCGGCTCAGCAAGACAAGGTGACCAACGTCATTTCCACCACGGTGCAGTGATCTGAGATCCCGAGCCTGCGCGTATCGTTCCGCGAACGGAAGCAGCCGGGCACAGGGGAAAGCCCCTGGCCCGGCTGCTTGTTCTATACTGAGATGCCGAATCCGCTCACGCGGTTCCGGGACCCGCTCGTCATCAACCCTCGTTCATCAGCTTCTCGAGCTCGTCGACCAGCCGGCCGAAGAGCTGCGACAGCGCGATCACCGGCTCGGGCGTGGTCATGTCCACGCCGGCCTTCTTCAGCACCGCGCAAGGATAGTCGGATGAACCGCCGCTCAGGAACTCCTTGATGTACTGGTCGCGCGCCGAGTCGCCCATCTCGAGGATCCTCTTCGAGAACGCCGCTGCCGCGGAGTAGCCCGTGGCATAGGTGTAGACGTAGAAGTTTCGGTAGAAGTGGGGAATGCGGCTCCACTCGGCGGCCTTGTACTCGTCGATCACGAAGTCGGCGCCGTAGTACTTCTTGACCAGCCCGCCGTAGATCTCGTCCATCAGGTCTGCGGTGAGCGACTCGCCCGCAGCGGCCCGCTTGTGGATCTCGAGCTCGAACTCGGCGAAGAGCGTCTGCCTGTAGAAGGTGTTGCGGATCGAGTCGAGGTAGAAGTCGAGGAGGAAGAGCCGCTCGTTGCGATCCGTCGTGACCTCGAGCAGGTAGTTGACCAGGATCGCCTCGTTGGTCGTCGAGGCGACCTCGGCATTGAAGATCGAGTAGTCGGAGTAGACCATCGGCTGCTTCTTCTGGGAGTGGTACGAGTGCATGGCGTGGCCGAACTCGTGAGCCAGGGTGAAGGCGTCCTCCAGGCGGTCCTGGTAGTTCATCAGCACGAAGGGATGCACGCCGTACACGCCGGCCGAGTAGGCGCCGGACCTCTTGCCCTCGTTCTCGTAGACGTCGACCCAGCCGCTCTCGATGCCGCCCATCATGGCGGTCATGTACTTCTCACCCATCGGCTTGAGCCCTTCCTTGAGGAGCTCCTTGGCCTCATCCCAGTTGACCTTCATCTCTGCGTCGGGGAAGAGGGAGTTGTAGAGGTCGTAGCCGTGCACCTCGTCGAGTCCGAGGATCCTCTTGCGGAGCTTCGTGTAGCGGTGCAGGGGCTCGAGGTTGTCGTTCACCGAGTTGACCAGGTTCATGTAGACGTCGACGGGGATATTGTTGTTGTCCAGCGCTGCGTGGAGCGTTGTCTCGTAGCCCCGGACCCTGGCGTTGAACAGGCCCCTTTCGACATTGGAACGCATCAGCGAAGCAAGGGTGTTGCGGTACTTGCGGAACGTGCCATGATAGGCCTCCTCGTTCGCCTTGCGCACGGCCCTGTCGCTCGAGCCGCGGAACTTGTAGTAGAGCGAGTTCGACGTGGCCACCTCGTTCCCGTCCTCGTCCGTGATGGTGGGGAAGGTCATGTCCGCGTTGGTCAGCATGCCGAAGGCGTCCGTGGGCGCCCGGAAGACGTTGCCCGCCGTGGCGATGATCGTCTCCTCCTTCTCGGATAGGATGTGCTTGCGCGTGCGCAGCGTGTCGTTGATCGCATGCTCGTAGAGAGCGAGGCCGTCGGTCCCGGCGATGAACTTGCGGATCGTCTCCTCTGGGATGGCGAGGAACTCAGGGGTGATGTACGACGAAAGGGCGCTGGCCTGGACCAGGACGGAGTAGATCCTGTTGTACATGTCCTGGTAGGTCGTCGTGCGGGTGTCCTCGTCCTTTCTCAGGCTGGCGTAGTAGATGAGATGCATCAGCTTGACATCGAGCTCTTCCTGGAACTTGTAGAGATCGAGGATCGCCTGGCCCGACGAGCCGAGGGTTCCCTTGAACCTGGCGATGCCGGGGATCTCCTTCTTGGCTTCCTCGAAAGCCTTTTCCCACGCCGCATCCGACTCGTAGAGGTCGGTCGTTTTCCACTTGAAGGCGTCATCCACCTCGCTGCGCTCGGGGATGGTGGCTGCAGGTTCCGTCGTCTGGCACGATGACAGGTTGCCAAGCACCATGATGGATAGAGTCAAAACGGTCACTCCCAACAGAGATCTTCTTTTTTTCATGATTCTCCTCCGTGGCCCGGGGCCACGCCTCGTCAAGATATTTCGGCAAACAGGGGGGCTCCGGTGGAGCCCCCCTTCTAAACATTAGATTGTCACCTCGAATGAGGAAGAACGGTTCGGCTCAAGCGTGCCGGTTTGGACTACTCGTCGCCGGCCGTGTCCTCATCCTCGATCTGCTTGCGGGCAGCCGCGGCAGCCACGAAGTGGCAGATCACGGCAAGCACGATGATCATGATCAGGCCGATCAGCATGCCGTTGTTCTCGAACCAGTCCTTCGCGCCCGATTCCTCGTACACACCCTCGGCATTCTGCACGCAGTTGTGCGAGAAGTTCAGGGCGTTGTTGATCGCACCCTTGAAGCCGCTGGTGTCGATGAAACCGAGCTTGAGGTCCTTCTGGTCCAGGGTTTTCAGGACGGCTGCCACGACGCCGGCGATGGCGGCGCCCGCCACCAGGCCGGAAGCAACCAGGATCCCCTGGTTCTTGCGTGCGCTCTTCTCCCTGTCGGTGCGGCCGCGCTTCGAGAGCACCCAGGCCGCGAACCCGCCCACAAGGACGGGTAGGTTGATGTAGATCGGGAGATAGATGCCGAGGGCGAAGGCCAGTCCGGGCAGAGCCACCATCTCGAGCATGAGGGCGATGGCCGCTCCCATGGCGTAGAGAAGCCAGGGACTCTCGGCGCCGCCGAAGATCGCATCCACGATGGTGGCCATCAGGTTCCCCTGAGGAGCGGGAAGCGGATTGGGGTGGTCGGGCGACTCGACGAAGCCGTAGCCGGTGGCCAGCACGTGGATCACCAGGCCGACGCAGAGGGAGGCCACCACGATGCCGAGGAACTTCCAGCGCTGCTGCCTCCGCGGCGTGGCGCCGAGCCAGTAGCCGATCTTGAGGTCCGAGATGAAGGCGCCCGACGTGGACAACGCCGTGCAGACGGCGCAGCCGATGATCAACACGGTGATCTTCCCCTCGTCACCGGAGAGTCCGGATGCCACAAGGATCGTGCAGGCTATGATCAGGGTGATCATCGTCATCCCTGAAACGGGGTTCACCCCCACGATGGCGATGGCGCGCGCAGCAACGGGCGTGAAGAGGAAGGCCAGGGCCGCGGTCACCAGCGTCCCGACCAGGGCGACGTTCAACTGCCAGTTCGCCACGTAGAAGAAGATCAAGAACATGAGCGCCACGAAGAGCAGCTCGAGAAGCATCACGTTCCGCGGATTGATGTCGAGATCGGTGCGGGGAGTGGCGCTCGTGTCGTCCTTGCTCCCGCCAAGGATTCCCTTGAAGCCGAGGCTGAGCGAACCAACGATGATCTTTCCCATCTTGAGGATGCTGATCATCCCCGCCATGGCGATGGCGCCGATCCCGATGGGGCGCACGTACCACTTGAAGATGTCGGCCGCTTCCCAGTTCTTTATCGTTTCCTCGCCTGGAGGCAGGATCGAGTTGAGGTCATTGCCGCCCACGAAGAAGACCATGGGGACCAGGACCAGGTTGGCCAGCACCGATCCGGCGCAGATGATGGCGGCGTACCGGATGCCGATGATGTAGCCGAGTCCGAAGAGGGCGGCCGTGGCCTCCATCTCGAGTACCATGCGGTACTTCTCGTTGACCTGCTGTCCCACCGAGCCGAGCAGATGCTTGGCCGTCTCGAGACGCCCTTCCCAGAGCCGGAAGATCTCGATGCAGAAATCGAAGAGGAAACCGAGCCCGAAGGCGGTGAGCAGGGTCTTGCCGCCGCCGCTTCCCGACTCGCCCGAGCAGAGGATCTCGGTAGTGGCCGTGGCCTCGGGGAAGGGGAGCTTGCCGTGCTCGTCGCGGCAGAAGTAGCGCCGCAGCGGGATGATCAGCAGCACTCCCAGGAAACCGCCGATGCAGCAGCCGAGGAAGATGTCCACGAAGCTCACGTCGAGCTCCAGGATGTACATGGCCGGGATGGTGAATACCGCCCCGGCGACAACCACTCCGGCGGCCGCGCCGATCGACTGGACGATCACGTTCTCGAGGAGGTGGTTCTTCCTGGCGAACATTTTTCCGAAGAAGATGGCCAGGATGGCGATCGGGATCGCCGTCTCGATCACGTTCCCCGCCTTGAGGCCGATGTAGGCCGCGGCGAAGGTAAAGACCGCCACGCCGATGCAGCCCATGACAACGGCTCTCACCGTTGTTTCGGGCGGCGACTGATCTGGCGGAACGACCGGTTTGTATACCTCGCCCTCCTTGAGGGGGGTGTAGGCATTTTCCGGTAGCAGCTTGGATTTGCCGGTACTCACTTCCATCGGTCTAAAGTTCCTTTCTCTCTGGTCTCTTGGAAACGGGAAAGGTCCGCTGGGACTTTTACTTCTTTTCAGCGAAGAGCTGGACGAGATTCAGGATCGTGCAGACGGCCGTGGCCATCGCCTTGGTGGAGATCCACTCCGTCGGGCCGTGGAAGTTGACGCCGCCCGCGAAGACGTTCGGCGTGGGCATGCCCATGGCCGTGAGCCGCGATCCGTCGGTGCCGCCGCGGATCGGCTCGATGTGCGGCTCCACGCCGCAAGCGGCCACCGCTTCCTCGAGCTTCTTGATGATCTCGGGCTGCTTGGAGAGGACGTCGTACATGTTCCGGTACTGCTTCTGGATCTCAACCTCCACCTTGAGGCCTGGCTCCTCGGCCTCCATCGCCTTGGCGATCTCCTTCAGCCGCTCGCCGCGCTTCTCGAGGGTCTCCACGTCGAAGGCGCGCAGGATCAGGTTCAGCGTGCCCTGGGCCGCGTCGCCCGACATGTCGGTGGGCATGAAGAAGCCGTCGCGCCCCTCCGTGGCCTCGGGGCTCTCGAGGCGCGGCAGGCGGGCCAGGAACTTGCCCATACAGGTGAGGGCGTTGACGAGCTTGCCCTTGGCGTATCCGGGGTGAACGGAGACGCCCTTGAAGGTGACGATCCCCTTGTTGGCCGAGAAGGTCTCCATGTTGATCTCGCCGGTGAATCCACCGTCGAGGGTGAATGCCACGGGCGCGCCGAATCTCTCCATGGGGAACTTGTTGGCGCCGCGGCCCACCTCCTCGTCGGGGTTGAAGCAGATCTTCAGGGTGGGGCGGGTGATGTCGGGATCCTTGGTGAGAATCTCCAGCGCGCCCATGATCGCCGCGATGCCGGCCTTGTCGTCGGCGCCCAGAAGGGTGGTGCCGTCGGACGTGATGATCGTGTCGCCGATGCACTTCTCCAGCTGTGGCGATTCCTTGGGGCAGATGGTGACGTTGTCTTTGAGCTTGATTGGCTTTCCGTCGTAATTTCTATGTAATTGTGGCTTTACGTCCGTACCCGAGTAGGCGGGCGCCGTGTCCATGTGGGCGCAGAGGCCGATTACGCCATCGGCATTCCCCTCGAGCGTGGCGATGCAGTAGGCGTGCTCGTCCACCGAGGCGTCCTCGAGGCCGAGCTCCTTGAGCTCCCCGGCGAGCCGGTCGGCCAGCACGCGCTGCGTCTCGGTGCTGGGGCAGGCCTCGTTCTTCTCATCCGACTGGGTCTCGATCTTGACGTATTCCAGAAACCTGTCCACAAAAGAGGTGTTTTTCAGGATCTCCTCGGGGTTGTTGAACGCTTTCATATCGGTTCGCTCCTCCTGATTGGGGCCTTGAGTGCTTAAATTATATAAAGGGTTCCATGATACAGGCGGTGATCCAAAAAGCCACTGATTTGGGAATTACTCTGGGTCCCTGCTGTCCGGTCTTGAACGGCTTTTCCGGTCCGATGACTTCCGTCGCAGGCTGCCGAAGGGAGGCGCGGAAGGGCGGGCCGCTTTTTTGGAAGACAGCCCCTTCCCTTTTCGATATCTTGACTCTCCTGCACTGAGAAAGGAACGGTTCCGGAAGCGAAAACTCCTTCGGACTTCTCGATCGGATCGAAATTGAAAAGGAACGCGATTATGGCCGGGAAACATGTTCTGTCCTCCTTCATTCTGGCGATGCTGGCTTCACTGATCGTCGGCTGCTCCGGCGAGGAGAAAACTGCCACGAGCATGACGGATTCCGTCAGCTTCAATCATCTCGAAGGGTACGTGGCCGCACCGCCCGTCTCGGACGGCCAGTACTTCTACGTGGCCACCGGATCGAGCTCGGTTCACAAGGTGGACATCGAGACCGGCAGGATCGCCTGGACCTACGAGGACGTGGGCGGCTTCATCAACAGCTCGCCCGTTCTGACCGGCGATGCCGTCCTGATCATCGGTTCCCAGGGAAAACTCGTGTCGATCGACAGGGAGACGGGCAAGAAGAACTGGATCAAGCCCGAGGAGACGGGCACGCCGTGGAAGATGGGCGACGAGGAGCTGGGCGTCCCCTCGGTGGTGGGCTGCCTCGGCTACGATGCCGGCACGAACCTCGTGGTCGTGGGCGACAAGGAGGGCCTGGTCTTCGTCGTCGATGCCGCAAGCGGCGCGATCATGAATCACATTGACCTGAACGCCAGGCTCTATGCAAAGCCCTCGTTCCACGACGGCGCGGTCTTCCTGATCACCATGGGGGGGCGGATCCACGCCTTCAACCTCGCGGACCTCTCCGAGCGCTGGAAGCTGCCCAAGATCGTCCTGTCGGGAGCGGAGGGCGAGAAACGGAAGCCGGGCGAGGCGGAGGATGATGAGCCGCAGGACAAGGGTTCGGGCTACACGGTCACGGTGAAGTACAGGTACAACTTCGGCGACAACGACCACTTCGAGGCCGGTGAAGACGGGGCGGGCAGCAGGATCGAGATCTTCCTGCTCGACAAGGACGGGCAGCCCGTCAAGTTCGTGGAAGGGGAAGGCGAAGCGAGCTCGAGAAAGTTCGAGGAGATCGAGCCCGGCGATCATATCGGCTCCGGCTCACACACCCAGGAAGCGACATTCGACCTCGTTGCCTCGCCGGCGAGAGAAACGGGATGGCCACTCACCGTCCTGCTGAAGGACGGCAAGGGGAGCGAGATCGACCGCCTCGAGTGCACCCTCGACTTCGCGGCTGCGGAGAAGGCAGTAGAGTGATCCTCAAGCCCGGACATTTCATCCGATTTCTACTGCGGAGCCATGAGCTCCGATGTGGACTGCGTTGCATCACACGATTCGATCCTCAACCTGTCATAAACAGGCCTGCGGTCGAATCGCGCGATGCGCCTTGCCACATCGAACCTCATGGTTCCTCGTAACGAAATCGGATGAAATGTCCGGGCTAGTCGGAATCGTCCTCTTCGTCGCCCTCGTATTCGCAGTCGCAGGATATCACCTGGCCTCCGCAGCAGGGGCAGCGCTCCACGTCGCATGCAGGGCCGACGTGGTACTGTCCCTTGACCACCTTGCAGTCGTGGCAGGGTGCGTCGTCTGCGCCCCAGTCGTCCTCTTCATCGCCGTAGGCTATTCGCCTGTATTCCTTGCCGTTGATCACGTAGGTCTTCAGCTTCTGCGCCTCCTCGATCCTGGCGGGCCACTTCGGATGCATCGGGACGCCGTTGTAGATCACCCTGTCGTCGGTCATGGTGCTTCGCCTTTCTTTTCTCGATCAGCCTCCCCGGCCTCATCGGCATTCCTTTTCCACCAAAGGAGCCATGCGTCGCGGATCTCCTTCTGCTGTTTGCCGGTATAGTCCGGATCACGCTGCCTGGGCTGGGGGATGGGGTTCGCTCCCGTGATCCGGCGCAAGGCACGGTCAGCGTCCCGCCAGACGGCGAACCATTCCACATGCGTTCCGGCACCGCCCGGGGCGGGTGACCATTCTTCGTAAAGGTAGGGATCGGCCAGAGCTTGAAGGAGAACGGGCACGTCTTTTCGCGAACGAGCATTGCCCAGAACCTGGCAGGCGACGCGCCGGGTGAGACCTTCAGTAAACTCCGGTTTCTTCAGGAGCCGTTGCAGCGCCGCATTCACCTTGGACAGGAGCTCCTCGGAGGGCTGTCTCTTCCGCATCTGGTCGCGATGGATGATGAGGACCGCTTCGCCAACCATGTCGGGATCCGTGGAATCGAGCATCTTGGGAAGCAGCGAACGCAGACGCTGGCTGTCGATTTTCAGCTGTTCCAGCTCGTTTTCGTCGATATCGGCTGCTTGGATGCCGGTGCCAAGGAGGGTGAGCAGGAAAAGAACTGCAGTAAGTCGTTTCATCTCCCTTCCTCCACGATGCAGTCCGATTTGCGATGTACTCCTCGCACGCCGCCTTGAACTGTGTCTCTCTCGAACTGCGATCAGCTTGTCTCGGATATGGACGCGTCGTCAGCAATCTTCTTTCTGGAGCCCGATCTGCGTTTCAGCTTGAACCACAGGAACAGGGAGAGAAACAGACCGAAGGCCCAGGTGATCCCCATCCCCATGGCCACCTCCTCGTCCGGGCCACCACACCAATCTATCCACGCAGCAACGCCCCAACCGGCAGGAATGGAAACCAGCAAGGTGAGTGCTGGAACACCCCAGCGGACCCAGGACCGGCGTTTCTTCGGATCGCCTCCTGTGTCGATCTTCTTCTTGCCCGCTTTTTTCGATCCGCGCCGACGTCCGGTCGGCTTCTTGATCTTCTGCTTCAGAAGATCGTCAATCTCTTCGGCGATGACGGAGAGAAGATCTTCACGCTTTCTCAGCTTTGCCAGCAGGTCTCTCCCATCGACCGTCGATTCGGGATCACGATAGATTCTCTTCACGTCTATGAGGAGCGCGCTCTGTTCCTCACGACTCAGGGTGGCTGTCGTCTCGATCCGGTCGTTGAGTTTCTGAATCTTGGAGATGGGCACTTCCGGGGGCCGCGGCAAGGGATCGGGCAGAGGGCCGGGAGGCGGCAGGATCGCGAACGCCCCGGCCAGGTCCAGGGCGGCGACGTGATCTCGCTTCCTGTAATCCACGAACTGTATCTGCGACAGCTCGGGAGGAAGGGTATCGATGGAAACCTCATCGGAAACCAGGACAGGCAGGATCGGTTTCCCGATATCTGAGGCATAGCCGTACTCGAGCTTGCAGGCCGCGGACTCCAGGGCTTCGGGATTCAGGAGGAAGATGAAGAGGTCGCTCTTCCGGATCTTCGCGAGGATCTGTTCCCACCACTTCTGCCCCCCGCCCAGCTTCTGATCGAGCCAGACGGTGTGATTCAGCTTTTCGATGTCATTCGCCAGATTCCCGGCAGCATCGGCGCTTTCGCGGTTGTAGCTGATGAAGATGCGCGACATGATCTACCCCCCCGCAAGAAAAGATCACTTCTGGATCGAGTCGATCTGCTCCGCAAGATCCATCAGGTGATCGACGTAGAAGCCCACGATGAGGCAGGCCGCCCCGATCATGGCGCAGGCGCCGGTGATCACGGCCGCGCGGACCAGGAGGGAGGCGACCTTCTGCCGGGCGCACTCCTCCAGCTCCTCGGCCGTCTCCTTCAACGCCTCCTCCAGGTTGCCCGTCTCCTCGCCCACGGAAAGACGCTTCACCGTGGCGATGTCCGGGAGATCGAGGCCTTCCAGGCAGGCGGTGAACGGCTCGCCCTCCTCGAGAGGGGAGAAGGATTTCTTCACCCGTTCCCGCAGCTTGGTGGACGTGATCATGGAAACGGCCCGTTCGGCTGCCTCGTCGAGCCGGATACCGGCCGCGTAGAGCGTGTAGAGGTGGCGGAAGCAGTCTCCGAGCTCCTGGTACAGCACGAACTTCCCGAGAAACCGGCTCGAGAGAAGCCGGTCGCGGCAGGCCGGATCGCTCTTGTAGTCCGAGAGGAGCGACCAGGCATAAAAGGTCATGGCGTAGAAGGGGATCACGGCGAGAACCAGCCCGATGATCATCATGGCGTTGACGAAACCCATGGAGATGAGCGTCACGGCGGCCGCCGCGGAGAGGTGGACGATCAGGGCGGGGTAGGCGGTGAAGATCAGGTGCTTCCTGATCACCGTCATTCGCCGCTGGTGGTCATCCACGAGCCTCCGGAGCGATTCCCTGTACGAGCCGGTCAGCTCGGCCGCCTCGAGGATCCTCAGATCCCGATCTGGGAGAGCGCCCGGCGCCGCCTTGTTGATGGCGTCAGCCAGGTTCTCGCCTTCCTCCATGGCCGAAACGGCGTTGGTGAAGAGCGGCGCGGGCCTCCCTTCTCCCAGGCTCAGCCGGCGCATCGCCTCCAGCGGCTTGGATCCCGCCTCGAGAAGTCGGAGCAGATCAATGTAGATCGCGACTATCTGCTTGGTTTTCAGCTTCAACACCCGATCCCCGCTAAACGAACCGTCAGGACGTGAACCAGAAGGGGCAGTGCTTCCGGAAGATCTCGACGATCTCCCTGTCCTTGTCGGTGAATGTTCCTCGCTTGATCAGCAACTCGAGGCTGTTCTCGAGAACGATCTTCCTGTTACCTGTTGGGATGAAGGCCGGATAATACTCGTTGGTGAAGAAGATCCGCAGCCTCTCCCGGCTCAACGGCTTCTCGAGCTGGCTGCAGATCGTCCGCTCCAGCTCGGCGCCCTCCAGCTTCTCGAGCTTCTCCTTGGGCGAGGCCATCAGATCGATCGAGTGATCGAGGCTGGTGTGGCAGGCAAACTCCATCTCCCAGTGCTCGGTGATGCCCAGCGAGTTGATCACCAGGGTGTGGACGATGAACGAATTGCCGTCCTTGCCCGGTGCCGCACCGACGAGGTCCGGGTAGAAGTAGTTGTCCGAGATGGAGGAGAAGGCGCTGTACCCGCCGGCGAAAGGCTTGCTGAGGATGTCGTCGATGGTGAAGTACGGCTTTCTCTCGAACCGGGCGTCCTGGATCAGCATGAACTCGTCTTCCGTGTAGTGGAAGCGCTCCTTCCAGAGCTGCTCGGGAGAGAGGTCCTTTCTCGTGAGGGACGACTGGCTCGTGAGCATGCCGATGGCGTGCCCTCCCCGCCAGACGAGGGGCAGCACACCCACGGCCCACTCGGCCGAGCCGCCGATGTCGCCGATCATCGACGAGAGACCGACACCGTTGGGGAACTCGAGCCCCTCGGCTCCCAGCACGATGCCCGGGAAGAGGTCGCCGTCCTTGTCATAGGGTGTGGCAACGCCGAGCCGGTTCAGCTCCTTGAAGGCCACCTCGTGGCGCGGCCTGTCCAGCAGGAAGGAGGAGAGCTGCCTCAGGCTCTTCAGCCCGTACGCCCGGGCCATGATGTTGGCCGATTCCTTGATCGTGGTTTCGTGCGGATCGAAGTCCTCGAAAGGCACGCCGGCCATCCAGCGCTGCACGTAGATGTCGGGCAGGTGGCGCTTCACGTGGGACTCGGTGACGAAGAGCGACGTGAGGGAGCTGTGGATCCCCTTGACCGATTTGGTCGTCCCTTCGATCACGTCGCTTCCCATGGAGAGCTGGCTCACGTACTGCGGCGACCCGCGGCCGTAGACATCCCTGTGCTCGGGCTTGCCGAAGAGGGCGCCCACGGGGATCGTGGGATTGCCGCCCATCTCCACGCCGGGCTTGACGCGCACGCCTTCGGTGATGGCCGACTCGATGATGATCTCCTCGCCGTGCTCCAGAGTGTCCGTCGTGGTCTGAAGCACCTCGGACATCACCTGGGCCGCCGTCCGGTCGTTGGCCCGCTTGAGACGGTTGGCCGCCTCCTTGGTCTGCTTTGCCTTGGGAAGATTGTTCAGGGAGCCGTAGCCGTGCAGGGCCACGGCCGCGGCCGGGAGAGCGGCGGCCAGCACGACGGCCTGGCGGATCTGCTTCGACCGGAAGGCGCCGAGATTCGACTTGTTGAGGATCGAGCCGTTGAGGGTGTAGATCGTCGCCTTCTTGAGCTGGATGTCGTACTGGTTGAAGATCTCGTGGTGCCGCTGGTTGAAGGAGGAGATCTTTTCCTCGTAGTAGGGGAAAGCCTTCTTTCGACCAGAATAGGTGAGGCGGCGGTCGGCCACGTCAAACTTGAGTGAAGGAGTCATGGTGTCTATTCTCCGAAAAAGGGCTGCGCGGTCCGAGGCGCACCCTCCATCTTCTTGTTCGAAACCTCATGAACCGGTCTTTTCACCGTGCCTGTCCGCGACTCCGGTGAGTGATCCAGGTTAAGGGGAAAGACTCCTGCCTGTCAATCTTTCTTGATGGTGATCTTTTTCAGGAGAATCGTTTTCGATCCCGCCTTCTCGGGCGTGAATGTCAGCCTGAGACGCGATCCTGCCCAGAGGTCCGCGTTGTTGAGAATGACGGTCCGCTCCTCCCAGTCGCCCCTCGCCTTTTTGCGGAAGAGCCGCTTGTCCCAGGCGTCGCAGATGCCCCGGCCGCCGAAGGTGATGGTCACACGAAGTCGCTTCGCACCGGGCGGAACGGGAAAGGAGTAATGAAGCTCTCCCTCTTCCAGGATGCGGCACTTGCCGGCGCCGTCCGGAGCAGGCCCGATCCGCGACGAGCCGGCATGGGAAAGGTACTTCTCCTCCCCGTCGCCGCAGGTCAGGGAGAGCTCGTCCCAGTCGTAGATGTCGATCAGCTCGAACCGCTTCTTGATGAAGAAGGAGGCCACGTTCCTGCCCGAGCTCCGCGTGAAGTAGTCCACGATGACACTGTTCGCCTCCACACGATCCCGGGGCATGAAGTAGGTCTTCTCCTCGATCTCCTTCCGGAGCAGGATGAAGTAATCCCGCAGCCACCACTCGCCCAGGTGCTCGGAGAGCTTGCGGCAGAACCAGTTGGAGGCCCGGTACCCGAGCGAGGTCAGGTTGCGCCCGTCGGGCAGTTTCCCCCAGTAGGGGAACTTCGAGGTGCCCCAGTACTGGAGAAGGTTCTCTCCCTGCACCTCGAGCCCCTCGAAGGCATCCTCCCCGGCCATTGGCGTCTGCCGGGACAGGGGGCGCTGAAAGTGGCGATACCGGATCCCCGTCTCCTTCGAGAACTTGAGGAAGATCGGAAAGCTCTTGCCCTCGCCGAACCAGGGCGGGTTGAAACCCTGGCCGACGTCGAAATTGTGCGACATCTCGTGCATGATGGTGGAAAGCCCCCTCGCCGTGGTCTCCTCGGGCACGTAGAGGTTGTCGCCCGTGGCGTATCCCCCCTTGTGGGGATCTCCCCAGCACTCCCTGGAGATCAGGTTGTAGTAGAGCGGATCGGCCGGCTCGAAGCCGTAGTGGTCCACCATGTACTTGCGGAGCGTCTCGAGCAGGGTGAAGATCTCCTCCGCGTTCTCGGGCAGCTGGACTCCTGGAGAGAGGCGGATCTTGAAATGCGGCGCCAGCGGCGTGTCATAGATCTTGGTCTCCTCCTCCGGGACGCTGCCCGGATCGGAAATCACGATCCTGTCGAGGACGTTGCGGCCCGTCGCGGCCCGGCACTTCAGGCGAACATCGTGCCGGCCCCAGGCGAGATCGCCCACGGGAATCGACGCATAGGCGAAGTCGTTGATGCTGGGGGTGAAGGGCAGAAGAAGAGGCTTCTCCAGCTCGCGCCCGTCGAGAAGGACGGACAGCCTGGTGTCCTCCTCCGATGCGGCAGCCTCGCGCCGGCCCGGGATCGCGGCATAGCGTAGGCTCAGCACGGCGTCCTGCAGGGCCACGGTCTTGAAGCGGAATCCGATGCCCTCCTTGCTGTTCCTGTCGAGCGCGTCGGCCAGGGAGGAGCCGCTGTAGGCGAAGGGCTGCTCGCGGACCTTGCCCCGCAGGGTGATTTCCCCCTCCTTCAGGGTCTCGCACTCGATCACCTCGCCGAGAGGCACATCCATGCTGCCGAGAAGGCCCTCGTACTCGCCAGCGATCCCGACCGGCCTGTAGAGGATGTCGCCGAAGGTGCAGCGCCGCCCATCCGTGGCGAAGAGGCCGATCTTCGGCATGGGCGGAGCCGGCAGGATCTTGGTGAACAGCGGCTTCCCGTCGAGGATCACCGTGAGGCGGTTCATGTGGACCAGGCAGTCCAGGTCGTGCCACTGCGTCGATGTGAGGGCATCCTCCGGCACGGGGTAGTAGTAGACCGAGTTGCCGCCGCGGCTCACGGTGATCTCCCTCTTCTTCATGAAGCGGTAGAGCCTCAGCGAGTAGACCTCCTTCCCCACGAAGAAATTGATCCCCTGGTCGATGTAGGAGCCCGATCCCCTCTGGCGGGTCTTCACCATGTACCTGTCGAAGGGGAAGAGCCGCTCCGAGAGGAGGCTCTTCTTGCCCGGGCCCGTTTCCGCGCGGATCCGTCCCTCCTCCACGGTCCACTCTCCCGCCTCCATCTTCCAGCCGGTGAGATCGGTTCCGTTGAAGAGCTTCAGGTATTCCTCGCCTCCATGATGGACGAGAAAGAGCCGGCAGCGGAAGTCCTCCTTCACCTCGCCCCGGCTCTCCAGGACGAGCAGCGCCTTTTCCGCCGCGGCGGCGGCGTGGATCTCCCCGGCCACCAGGGCCTGCTCGCCCTTCAGGGCGATCCTCTTCGCCCAGGCCGCGGCGCCCGCTTCCACGCGGCAAATCGATTCGCCTGCCTCGGCAGCGATCCTCTCCGCCGTGCGGGCGAGCCGGCGGACCTGCGAGTCGTGCGAGCGGTTGCCCTCCGACAGCCTGAGAAAGTCGGCCGCCAGCCGGGCCGCCTCGTCGCCGTGGCCGAGCTCGTTCATGATCCCGGCCAGGTAGCCGGCCGGAAGGGCAGCGCCGGGCAGTGCGGCCCTGGCCCTGATGAGATGGGACGCGGCTTCGGCCTCATCACCTTTCTTCAATGCACCGAGCCCCTGCTCCATGCAGATGTCGTACTGCGACGGGGTGAACAGGATCTTGTCGAGGCAGATGTTGCCGCGGGCATGGAACTCGATCCCCCCGGCAATGAAGTCGTCGAACGTGCCGGCCGCGACCTCCCTTCTGCTATCCGTCACGGAGATCCTGCCGCCGTCGACGACGATGAAGAGGTGGATCACCCTGTTCGGCTGGAAGCCGCGCTTCGATGGGGAGCCCTTCCGAGCCGAGGTCTTGAAGTTGAAGAGCGCAGCCCCCGACTTCGCGAGGCGGATCCCCACCTTGTCGCGGCCCGAGCGGCCGCAGACCACGTCGATCTCGCTTTCCGGATCGATCTTGAACGCGAGACCGAGGGAGAATCCGGCGCACTCCTTCGGCGCTTTCTGCGGAGCGATGGTCGCCGTTGAGCGGCCCGAGTCGCAGAGGATGCCGAGCGATGTGGCATTCCACTTGCCCCGGCTTTTCTTCCATCCACGCAAGCTTTTTCCGTCATAGAGGTTATGGGTGAATGCCTCGCTGCCTCTCCAGGGGGCGATCGCCGGGCGGCTCCGGTTCCGGGCAACGATCTTCTCCTTGAGGCCGCCGGCTCCGGGCGTCTCCTTGTCCAGGTCGAGACAGATCTCGATGGCCCGCTGCGCCGCCTCGGGGTAGCCCTGCTCGATCAGCTCCTCTGCGAGAAGGAGCATCTCGGCCACTGCATGCCCCACGAGCTCCTCGACGGCAAGGCCGTCGTCAGCCCTTTTTTCCGACTGCGAGGGGTGCGTGAAAGGGCAAGTCAGCAGCACGAACAACAGGACGAGGTGAAGGGCGCGAAATCTGGCTGTCATCTTCTCTCTGCTTTCCTCCATGAACGACCGGGCGTTCCCCCTGTTTTATCCAAAGGTTCGCCGTTCGGCAACCCCGTCGTAAACTTGGTTCCGAGCTAAGATTATAATTTTAGCCTTATATTTGACATCGTCCTTTCTCGATAGGTGGGGATGAAAGGGTCGATTGGTTCCAGAAGGGGCTCCAATGCTGTTCAATTCGGTGACATTTTTGATCTTTTTCGCGATCATCTATGTCTCCTATCTTTTGCTGCGCCACCGCTGGCAGAACATCCTTCTCCTCGTTGCCAGCTATGTCTTCTACGGCTGGTGGGATTGGCGCTTTCTCTCGTTGATCCTTGCTTCCACGGTGGTCGACTACTTCTGCGGTCTTCGCATGGCCGAGGCCGAGGACACGAGGCGCAGGAAGCGGCTGCTGACGGTCAGCCTCCTCTCGAACCTGGGGATGCTCGGCTACTTCAAGTATTACGACTTCTTCGTGAGCAGTCTGGAGGCGGGGATCGAGTCGCTCGGTTTCGAGACCGGGATGCTTCACCTCAACATCATCCTCCCCGTGGGAATCTCCTTCTACACCTTCCAGACGCTCAGCTACACCATCGACATCTACAGGGGAAAGCTCGAACCGTCGCGCCGCTTTCTCGATTTCGCCCTTTTCGTCTCTTTCTTTCCGCAGCTCGTGGCCGGCCCGATCGAGCGGGCGTCCCGCCTGCTGCCCCAGATCCAGAAGCCGCGGACCCTCACGCCCGGACAGTTCAAGGAGGGCGTCTACCTGATCCTCTGGGGTTTCTTCAAGAAGGTCTTCGTGGCCGACAACTGCGCCTGCATCGTCAACACCGTCTTCTGCAACCACACCGAGTACGGCGGGCTGGAGATGCTCGTCGCTGTCTATGCCTTCGCCTTCCAGATCTACTGCGACTTTTCCGGATACTCGGACATCGCCCGCGGCCTGGGCAAGCTGATGGGTTTCAACCTGATGATGAACTTCAAGTTGCCCTACTTTTCCACGAATCCGGCGGAATTCTGGAGCCGGTGGAACATCAGCCTCTCGTCGTGGCTGCGCGATTATCTCTACTTCTCCATGGGGGGGAGCCGGTGCGGCACGGTGAAGGCCTACCGCAATATATTCATGACCATGCTGCTCGGGGGGCTCTGGCACGGTGCCAAGTGGACCATGGCATTCTGGGGCGTCATGCTCGGCCTGATCCTGATGGGGTACAGGATGATCTACGGCAAGGAATCGGAGCGAGGGGATAAACGATACCTTTTCGGTCCAGTGGGCAAGATCGCCGCCATCCTCTTCTTCTTCCATTTCATGCTCTGGTGCTTCCTCATCTTCCGCGTCGAGAGCTGGTCGCAGATCAGCGACTTCGTCTCGGGCATCTTCTTCCACATGGCCATCACGCCGGAAGGAGTGACCATGCTGGGAAGGTTCCTGCTTCTCGTCTGCATGCTGCTGTTCATCGAGACCTGCATGTACGTCAAGGATGACCTGCTTCTTCCCCTCCGCTTCAAGGCCCACTGGCAGGTGCTGTGGGGGATGATGCTCGGTTTCAACTGTTTCATTTACTGGATTCTCTATCAGTCCGGACTGGAGGGAGGCAAGGAGTTCGTCTACTTCCAGTTCTGATGACCCGAAAATAGGGAACAAGATTCGTTCGAGGGAAAAGCGTGTTCGAGAACAGGATGATCGGCAGCGTCTGGAAGGCATATCGGGCCTGGTTCGTGTTCTATGCCTGCGCCGCCGTCTACGTCGGCGCGACTCTCTACGTCATCCTGAAATCCGACACCCTGGCCGGGCTTCTCGGCTGGCCCCTGGGCGCAGCCGTCCTTTTCCTGGCCTTTCCCTTCCTGCGCCGCTTCTGGAAGGTCTTTCTCCTTCTCGCACTCGGCGTGCCCCTTCTCCTCTTCGGGGGCGAGATCGTTTTTCGTCTCCGTTACTTCTGTCCTCAGGCCATGTTCGACTTCGCCCGGTTCAATCCGGCAAACCTCGTCTATGTCCCCGGCCTGATCAAGGAGAGCCGCGACCCGGTGCTCGGCTACGACCTGACGCCGAACTTTCGCGGATACATGAAGGGCTATCCCGTTCGGATCAACGGGGACGGCTACAGGGACCGGGAGTTCAGCGTGGAGAAGCCGGACGGCGTCTATCGGATCGTCGTGGTGGGCGATTCGGTAACCATGGGATCGGGCGTGGCCGTCGAGCAGGTCTACACCAGGCGGATCGAGCAGATCCTGAACGCGCGGCAGGATCAGGTACGCGTCGAGGTCTACAACCTCGGCATCGGCGGAACCGATCCGCTCCAGATGGTGCGCCGGATCGAGGTGGACGGCCTGAGGTACAAGCCGGACCTCGTCCTTCTGGCCACCATCACCAACAGGGTGAAGACACCGATGACCGACGAGGAGATACCGTGGCGGGAGATCCTCGAGCGGAACTTCGAGGCGTCGCGGAAGCTTTCGCCCGTGAGGCGCTACAGCTTCGTGGCCAATCTCCTGCCCGACTCTGTGCGCAACGAGGACATCCGGGACCGCCGGACCGCCTCGCCCGGCGAGCGTCCGGCCTTGGGGGAGGGCATGATGGATCACTGCCTCGAGAGGCTCGCCGCCATCTCCCGCGATCACGATGTGGATGTGGGGATCGTGGCCCTGCGCCGGATGTTCTTCCACGAGAACTCCTTTCTCTCGGCCCTGTACGACAGCCTGATCAGGCAGGAGAGGGAGGATCGGGACAGGCTCGAGGCGCTCTGCGAGCGGCACGGAGTCCCGTTCTGCGACAGCATCGACGCCTTTTCCCCGGATTCCAGGAGAGTGGATCTGATTATTTATCCGGGAGACGAGCATCCGAACTGGAGAGCGCACGGCATTTTTGCCGATGTAATCAGCAGCTATCTGTTGACCGAGGGATTCGTCAATCGAGAGGGAACGTGACGGATCCCGTGGATCCGGCTCGAGCTGGTGCTCGGCGCCGGGAAGGGGCGATGAAAAGGGGAGACTGAAGATGGACTCTAAGCCGTTGAAAATCCTGTATTTCAATTATGAAGAGCGGGAAATGGGTGTGATGCTCCGCTCGTACGAGCTGGCTCGCGCCATGGCCGAGGAGGGAGCCGAAGTCCTGCTCCAGTTCAACAGCAAGATCCTCTCGCCCGCTCCCGCGTTCAAGGAGCATGTCGAGCGGACGGCGCCGAAGCAGCTCGCGGTGCGGTACAGGAAAACCGCCGTGGCGCCTGAGCTCGATCCGAGCAAGAAGATGCACTCGAGCCACAGCAAGCTGCTGACCAAATTCGGATCGGTGGTGATGTTTCTCCGGTACGCCACGCGCCTGCAGCTCGTTCCGAGCGAGTTCCGTCTGATCCGCTCGTTCCGCCCCGATGTGGTGGTGGCCCGCCACGACAGCCCGTCGCCGTCCCTGGCCTCGTTCCTGACCAGGGTCCCTCTCATCATCGAGGGCGACGGTCCGCTGGAGGAGGTGGAGGTCTACCACGGGATCCCCTTGACCTGGTTCAAGCCCTATTTCTACAGACACCTGAAAAAGGCGAAATTCGTCACCTCGATCTCCCGGGTGCTGGACGACATCTACATGAAATACGGAATCACCCATCCGCAGCTGATTCCATCGCACAACGGCGCTGATCCCGAATTCTTCAAACCCTACCCTGAGGAGGATCGGCAGGCGATCAGGCGGAAGTTCGGTCTCGAGGACAAGGTGGTGATCGGATTCGCCGGCGATGCCCGGCTCTGGTACGGCATCGGCGACGCCGTGAAGGAGCTGATCCCCGTCATGAGGGAAAACCCGGACATAGCCCTCCTGATGATGGGCAAGCTCGGGCAGATGGTGGACGCGATCAACGCGGAGACGAATGGCGCGATGAGCGACAGGATCGTCTCCACCGGTACGGTGCCCTTCCAGGAGATGCCTCTCTACATGTCCGCTCTCGATATCGTGATCCTGCCCTATCTCGGGGCGAGCGCCCTGTTCCACTTCTCACCGATCAAGCTGTTCGAGAGCATGGCCGCGGGAAGGGCCGTCGTGGCGGCCCGCCTCGGTCAGATGGCCGAGATCATCAGGGACGGGGAGAACGGGGTCCTCTTCGAGCCCGAGGACGCGACGGACATGCTGCGGGCCGTCGACCGGCTCGTGAAGTCGAAGGAGCTCCGCGACAGCGTGGGCCGCGCCGCCCGCCGGACGCTGGAGGAGAAGTACACCTGGAGGCATTCGGGCCGCCGGCTTTACGAGGCGTGCCTCGTTGCAGCCGGCAGGGCGGAGCCTCATGAATGGGAATGGCCCGACCCGGCCGTGACCACGGCAGGCGGCAAGTTCTGATCAGCACCGGGCAGTCCCGCACCTGAACGCATGAAACGTGCGGGCCGGCAGCCCGTTCCCGTCTCTCTCAGGAGATCGCGTCCAGGGCGCTCTTGATGTCGTCCGCAAGGTCGTCGAAATCCTCGCAGCCCACGGAAAGGCGGATCAGGTTGTCGCTGATGCCGGCCTTCTCGCGCGCCTCGCTGGTCATGCCGGCATGGGTCATCGTGGCGGGATGCTGGATCAGCGTCTCGATCCCGCCGAGCGACACGGCCAGGGTGGCCAGGCGAACCCGGTCCATCACGACGCGGCCTCCCTTGAGCCCTCCCTTCACACCGAAGCAGAGGAGTGCGCCCGGGCCATCCATCTGGCGCGAGACGAGGTCGCGCTGCGGGTGATCGCTCGACCCGGGGTAGCGCACCCACTCGACGGCGGGATGGGAGTGAAGGAGCTCGGACACGGCCATGGCGTTCTCCTGGGCCTTGGAGACGCGGAGCCCGAGTGTCTTGAGACCGCGGTGGACGAGCCAGGCCTGGTGCGGATCGATGCAGCCGCCGTGGTGGTTGAGCGCCGTGCGCAGCGTCTTCGTCTGCTCCTCGGTCGAGGTGACGATCATCCCGGCCACGACGTCGGCATGACCGTTCAGGAACTTCGTCATGCTGTGAATCACGATGTCGGCGCCGTGCTCGATCGGCCGCTGGAGAACGGGCGTGGCAAAGGTGTTGTCCACCACGAGAAGGAGACCGTGCTCCCTGGCCAGGGCTGCGCAGCCGGCGATGTCGGAGAGCCGGATCGTCGGATTGGCCGGCGTTTCGATGTAGAGGATCTTCGTCTCCGGGCGGATCGCCGCCTTCACGGCGTCGAGGTTGGATGTATCCACGAAGTCGGCCGTCACGCCGAACCGGCTGAAGTGCTTCTCCACGACGACTCGCGACGGGCCGTAGACCGCGTCGGTGCCCACGATGTGAGCCCCTGCCCCGAGGTAGGTGAAGAAGACATTGACGATGGCAGCCATGCCCGAGCCCGTGGCAAGGCCGGCAAAACCGCCTTCCATCTCGGCCACGGCTTCCTCGAGGGCTCCGGTCGTGGGGTTCCCCATCCGGGTGTAGATGTACCCCTTCTCCTCGCCGGCAAAGCGGGCGGCTCCCTGGTCGGCATTCTCGAAGGCAAAGGTCGACGTCTGATAGATCGGCGTGGAAAGGGCGCCGAAGAGGGGATCGGGATGAGCCCCCGCGTGAACGGATATCGTGTTGAATCCTTGCTTTTCTTTCTTCATGGCCTCTTCTTTCTTAAAACTATTCTGTCAGATACGGCCCACGGCTATATTATAGAAAGCAAAATGGTGCTTGAAAGAACTCCATGAAAGTTGTGCGATTTTTTTATCTCATTACCCGACAGGATGGTGGGAGATAATCTGAGGGAGAATCGGCATGGATGTGGAAGCATGCGGGCGGATCGTCTTCTGGCTGATTCTCACCCTTCTCGTCGGGAACAGCCTCCTGAACCTATGGATCGAGCTCCTCAACTGGAGCTGGCTCAAGAGGAGGCGTGGCCGCGTCCCGGCCGTGTTCGAGGGGCACGTCGAGCCCGATGAGGTGGCCCGCTCCGAGGATTACACCCGCGCGCTGATGCGCCTCGGCCTCTTCTCCTTCCTCCTCGTGAAAGCCCTTTTCCTGGCCGTGATCGCGACGGGCGGCTTCGCCTGGCTCTCCCGGCAGATCGAGAAGCCGGACCTCGGGTCAATCGCCGCCGGGCTCCTCTTCTTCGGACTGCTTTCCCTGGCCGGAAAGATCGTCGGCCTGCCCTTCGAGTGGTACGAGACGTTCCGGCTCGAGGAGCGGTTCGGCTTCAACACGACCACGGTCAGGCTCTGGCTCACGGACATGGCCAAGGAGCTCGCCGTGACCCTGGTCATCGGCGGCGGGATGCTGGCAGCGATTCTCTTCCTGCTCTACGAGGCAGGGAACTGGTGGTGGATCATCTGCTGGGCCGTTCTTTTCCTCTTCTCCTTGGTGATGAACCTGCTCTATCCCATTCTGATCGCCCCGCTCTTCAACCGCTTCACTCCCCTCGAGGAGGGGAGCCTGAAGGAGAAGGTGGAGGCGCTGATGGAGCGGGCCGGCATCGCGATCCGCGGCGTCTTCGTCATGGATGCGGGGAAGCGGTCGCGCCACAGCAACGCCTATTTCACGGGGCTCGGCCGGATGAAGCGGATCGTGCTCTTCGACACGCTGATCGAGAGGCACGAGGAGGACGAGATCGTGGCCGTCCTGGCCCATGAAGCCGGCCACTGGAAGAAGAAGCACCTCCTGAAGGGATTCGTCCAGGGCCAGGTCATGACGCTGGCCCTCTTCGCCGCAACGGCGTGGCTCGTTCGCTTCGAGCCGCTCTATGCGGCCTTCGGCTTCGACACCGTCGTTCCCTATGCCGGTCTCTTCCTGGCCTCTCTCGCCTACGGACCGTTCATGTTCTTCTTCAGGCCGCTGTTCGCCTGGATCTCGCGGATCAGGGAGTTCGATGCCGACCGGTACGCGGCCAGCGAGATGGGTCTGGCCGGGCCGCTGTGCGATGCCCTCGTCCGCCTCGCCCGGGAGAATCTTGCCAATCTCAACCCTCATCCGGTCTACGTGATCTTCAATTATTCGCATCCCACGGTGGCCAAGCGCGTCGAGGTTTTGAGCAGTCTCTCTGAGCGGTGAAACCCCGCATCCCATCGTTGCAACGCGCGTCGTGGTTCTCAGCCGTCCCGCTGAGCCGTGAAACCCCGCTCCGAGCCTTTTTGTCAACTATACTGGTCCAGATGGTTGACAATTGCTGCAACCATGTTATATTTCCCACTTTAACCTCGAAGAAAGGCGGCTCCGTGCAAGGGACCGATCGATTGATCCTCGATATTCTGAAGAAAAGCCCGAGCTTCATCTCGGGCGAGTCGATCTGCCGGAAGCTCGGGATTTCACGCACCGCGGTCTGGAAGCAGATCGAGAGGCTCCGGAATCTCGGGTACAGGATAAGCTCCGCCACGAAGAAGGGATATCACTTCGATGAGAGCCCGAACAGGCCGATCGCACTGGAGGTCGATCCCCTGCTCGACACGGAGAGATTCGGCCGCAATTTCGTCTTCTTCGATGAAACCGATTCGACCAACGGCGAGGCCCTCAGGCTGGCCGAAGGGGGAAGCCCTGAAGGGACGGTCGTTGTCGCTGATTCCCAGACAGCCGGGAGGGGAAGGCTGAACAGGCAATGGTTCTCGCCGCCGGGCCTGAACCTCTACTTCTCGCTGGTGCTCCGTCCGTCGGTCCAGCCGGCCCGCGTACCGCAGATCGCCCTGGTGACCGGCATGGCCGTGGCCCGCTGCCTCGGCAGCCTGACGTCCGACCTTGCCGTGGGCGTCAAGTGGCCGAACGACGTCCTTCTGGAGGGGAGGAAGCTCTGCGGCATCCTCTGCGACATGAGATCGGAGGTGGATCTCGTTCACCACGTGATCGTCGGCGTGGGCATCAATGTCAATGTCGATCGCAGCCACTTCCCGGACGAGATCGCGGAGACCGCCACGTCGCTCAAGGTCGCACTGGGCCGGGAGGTGTCGCGTGCCCGGCTTCTGGCCGGGATCCTGCTCGAGATGGAGCGAGCCTACACGATGTGGCTGGAGTCGGGCCTGGACGCCTTTCGCCCGATCTGGCAGCAGCGGAGCGTGCTCAAGGGGAGGTGGGTTTCCGTGTCGGCCCTGAACGAGAGGATCTGCGGCCGCGTTGTCGATCTGGCCCCATCGGGCGCCCTGGTAGTGGAGCAGGAGGACGGAACACGGCGCGAGATCGCCTCGGGCGACGTCCACGTGGAGAGTTATTGAGCGGCCTGGCCGGCCGATGAGGAGGCGCCAGTTGAACAGCCGGGAAAGACGCGACATGCACGGCGTCCTGTCGACGGGCGAACCGATCCCGCCCGATCTGGCCGCCGCCATCCTGCGCGCCGACGCCGGTGAGGTGCCGGACGTCGTGGCTGCCGCATCGGCCGTGCGGCAAAAGTTTTTCGGGAATGCCGTTCACCTCTGCTCGATCCTGAACGCGAAGAGCGGGCGGTGCGCCGAGGACTGCGCGTTCTGCGCCCAGTCCGCGCGCCATGACTCGGACGCCGCCGTGTTCCCTCTCGTCTCGAAGGAGGCGATCTGCCGCGCCTACGACGCGGCGGGCCGCACCTACGACGACGCGGCGGCTCTTCCCCTGGGGCATTTCAGCGTGGTGACCAGCGGGGGGCGGCTGTCGAGCCGGAGCGTGGAGCGGATCTGCGACGCCGTGGCCGCCAGGCCCGGGGCCGGTATTGATCAGGCGGCCTTCTGCGCCTCGCTCGGCTGCCTCGACCTCGAGAGCCTGAAGGCGCTGAAGCGGGCCGGCATTCACCGCTACCATCACAACCTCGAGGCGGCCGAGAGTTTCTTCCCCTCGATCTGCACGACGCACACCTATCAGGAGCGGCTGGCCACGATCCGGGCCGCCCGGGAGGCGGGGCTGGAAATCTGCTCCGGGGGGATTCTCGGCATGGGGGAGAGCCTGGAGCAGAGAGTCGAGCTCGCTGCCGCGCTGGGAGCCGAGGGTGTGGACTCCATCGCCCTGAATTTCCTGCTGCCGCTGCCGGGCACGGCGCTCGAATCGATCGAGCCGATGAAGCCCCTCGAGATCGTGAAGAGCATCGCCATGTTCCGGCTGATCAACCCCCGGGCCGAGGTCCGGATCTGCGCCGGGAGGGCGCTTCTCCGAGATTTCCAGTCGTGGATCTTTCACGCCGGCGCCACGGGCATGATGGTGGGCTCCCTGCTCACCACGCCGGGCCGGGAGGTCGACGACGATCTCGCCATGCTGAAAGACCTCGGCCTCGAGATCGAGAGGAGCCGGTGCCATGCGTGAGGAGGAGTGGATCGCGCAAGAGCTCGATAGGATTCGCAGCCTCGATCTCGAGCGACGGATCGAGGTCTATCCGGCCGTGGGAGCGAGGCTGCGCCGCAACGGCCGTGAATACCTGAACTTCTCGTCCAACGACTATCTCGGGCTTTCCCGCCACCCGAAGGTCCTCTCCGCCGCGCGCGAGGCGCTGGTCACGACGGGGTGCGGTGCGACGGCATCCCGTCTCATCACGGGAACGCTTCAGTGGCACGAGAGGCTGGAGAAGGCGCTGGCCGAGCTGAAGGGCTATCCGGCGGCCCTACTCTACGGAAGCGGCTACCTGACCAACGTGGGCGTGATCCCCGTTCTCGTCGGGCGGGGCGACTCCATCTTCTCCGACCAGCTCGTGCACGCCAGCATCGTGGACGCCGCACGTCTGAGCCGCGCGCGGATCTTTCCCTTTCGCCACAACGACGCGGCGCATCTCGACGAGCTCCTGGCCGGCCACGGCGGCCCGGGCCGCAGCCTGGTGGTCACCGAGTCGCTCTTCAGCATGGACGGCGACTTCGCACCCCTCGAGGAGATCGCGCACGCGGCGGCGGTCCACGGAGCCATGCTCCTCGTCGACGAGGCGCACGCCATGGGGATCGCCGGCCCCGGGGGGAGCGGTCTCGTTCGCGAGTGCGGACTGGAGGACCGCGTCAACGTGTCGATGGGCACGCTGAGCAAGGGCCTGGGTGGGTACGGTGGATTCGTGGCCTGCTCCACGGCGCTCCGCGATCTCCTGGTCAACCGGTCCCGCTCCATGCTCTACACCACGGCCCTGCCGCCTGCCGTGGCCGGGGCGGCTCTCGGGGCTCTCCATGTCCTGAAGGAGGTGCCGGGTCTCGGGGCCAGGCTCCTCGGGAACGCCGCCTCGTTCCGCGAGCGGCTGGGCGAGGCCGGGCTCGACACGGGGCGGTCGGCGAGCCAGATCGTGCCGGTCCTGGTGGGGGAGAACAGGCGCACCCTTTCCCTGTCGCGGCGCCTCGAGGAGCGCGGCCTGCTCGCCGTGGCGATCCGCCCGCCCACCGTTCCCGAGGGAACGTCGCGCCTTCGCCTCTCCGTCTCGCTGGCCCACACGGAGAGCGACCTTGAGCAGGCGGCGGGAATCATCATCGAGGCGGCAAGAGAGGAGGGGGTCGTATGACAGGGAGAGGGATCTTCATCACCGGAACCGACACGGGGATCGGCAAGACCGTGACGGCCGCCGCGCTCCTTGGCCGCCTTCGCGAAGCCGGTCTCGACGCCGTGCCGATGAAGCCGATCCAGACCGGCGGCGTGCGGCGCGCAGGAAGGATGGAAAGCTGCGACCTGGAGTTCTGCCTCGAGATGGCCGGCCTGACGCCGGCTCCCGAGGAGAAGGCGGATATGGCGCCCTGGGTCCTGGAGCCCGAGTGCTCGCCCCACCTGGCCGCCGGGCTGACCGGACAGGAGATCACCTTCGAACCGATCGGCGAAGCGTACAGGCGCCTGGCAGCGCGGCACGACTTCGTGGTGGTCGAGGGGGCGGGCGGGATCCTCGTTCCCATCGAGGGGAAGACGACGATGCTCGACCTGATGGTCTTCCTGGGTCTTCCCGTCCTCGTCGTGGCGCGGCCCTGCCTGGGAACGATCAACCACACCCTCCTGTCGCTGCTCGCCCTTCGCGATGCCGGGCTCGAGGCGGCCGGTGTGGTCTTCTGCGAAACGGAGCCCACCGTCTGGGGCGATATCGAGAAAGACAATCTCCGGACCATCGAGCGGCTCGGATCCGTTCCCGTCGTCGGAACGGTTCCGTACCTGGAGGGGCTTGGCGAGGCCGGCGTGGCGCCTCGCGCTTTTCACGAAATCTGCCGCGGCACACCGCTGGACATCGAACTACTGATTGATCAAGGGAACTGAAGCATGGAATCGAAGAGAGGCTGGTATCGGGAGATGGATCGAAGCTGCGTCTGGCATCCGTACACGCGGCACTCCGCCGTGGAGGAGGAGGCTTTTCCCATCGTCACCCGCGGCGAGGGGATCTACCTCGAGGATGCGGAAGGGCGCCGCTACATCGACGCCATCGCCTCGTGGTGGTCCTGCAACCTGGGGCACGGCCATCCGCGGATCGTGGAGGCGATCAGGCGCCAGGCGCTCGAGCTGCAGCACTCGATCCTGGGGAACCTGACCCATCCCCGCGCCATCGAGCTGGCAGCTGCCCTGGCGGGGCTCGTTCCCGGCGGAGGCCGCAAGGTCCTCTTTGCCGGCGACGGGGCGAGCGCGGTGGAGGCGGCCCTCCGGGTCGCATTCCAGTACCGGCACAACGTCGGGGAGCCGGGGAGGCGCCGCTTCGCCTCGCTGAGCGACGGCTACCATGGCGACACGCTGGGCGCGGTTTCCGTCGGTTATCTGCCCCATTTCCACGAGCCGCTCAAGCCGCTGCTCTTCGATTCCCTGCGCGCGCCGGCGCCCTGCTGCGCCGCCTGCGATTTCGGGAAGGAGCCCGAGTCGTGCGGCCTCGAATGCTTCGCTCCGATGACTGAGATCTTCGAGACGCATGGGGGCGAGCTTTGCGCCGTCATCGTGGAGCCGCTCTGCCAGGGAGCCGCGGGGATGCGCATCTACTCACCCGGCTATCTCGCGAAGCTGGGCGAGCTCTGCAGGGAACACGGCGTGCTGCTGATCGTGGACGAGATCGCCATGGGGTTCGGCCGGACGGGGAGAATGTTCGCCTTCGAGCATGCCGGCATCGATCCTGACATCATCTGTCTCGGGAAGAGCCTGACGGCCGGCGCCCTTCCGATGAGCGCCGCCCTGGTGAAGGACTCGATCTTCGAAACCTTCCGCGACGAGCCCGAGGACCGGACCTTCTATCACGGCCACACCTTTGCCGGAAATCCGATCGCCGCCGCGGCGGCGATCGAGTGCCTCAAGGTCTACGAGGAGGACGGGATCGTCGAGCGCAGCAGGAGAACGGGCGAGCTGCTGGCGGAGCGGATCGCCGCGTTCCGCGAGCTGCCGGGCGTGGCCAACGTGCGAACCCTCGGCATGCTGGGGGCCGTGGAGCTGAAGGACGGCCCGGACGGCGAGGCGGCCGCATCGCGCGCCCAGCGCGCCCGCAAGGAGCTTCTCCGGCGCGGCGTCCTGCTCAGGCCCCTGGGGAGCGTGCTCTATCTGATGCCTCCGCTGATCATCGACCGGGAGGTTCTCGACCAGCTGGGTCGGACGCTCTACGAGGTGATCCGCGATCTGGAATGATCACTCAGGAGTATCCATCATGAGAAATATCCTCAAACGAATCGTCCTCGTGCTGACCGGTCTCGGTCTGCTCACCAGTACCGGCGTATCCGACGCGCCGAAGAAACTTCACGACGAGGTGCGTCACCGCGTTTTCAACGAGCTCAACTTTGATTCCGGCGATCCCGATCTCTTGCGTGAAGCCCTGCTCGGGGATCCTCATTTCGATCTTCTTCTGGAGTATTACCTGCAGCGTTCCGTGGATGCGAACCATGGCTCTCATCCCGCCTTTGACGCGGTTCAGGAAGCGATGGTGAAGATATGGAAGAGAAAGCCTCACCTCTTTCTCGAGCCCCATGAAGATGTGGTCAGGTACCTGCGCGTCGCCACGCGTCACAACATCGTTTCGGAGATCAGGAAGACCGCCCTCGTGAAAGCAGGAACGAAAGAGCGACTGCCGGATCCGGAGGAGCTGCTTCAGGAGCGGAATCCGGATCCCGCGGAAGAGGCGGCAGCCCGGGATCTCCTCGAACGCCTGGTTTCCGGCCTGGACGGAAGGGATCGACCGGTTCTCGATGCCTGTCTGAAGGGAAAGCGGAGCAGCCGCGAGATAGCCGGCCATCTGGGGATAAGCCGCTATGCAGCCGGTCAATCCAGGGACAGGATCCGGCGGCTTCTTGGTCTAGAATTTGAGCGCTTTCGCCAGTGAGCTGCGGACCCCGTCGAAGAACCGGTTGAGCCAGTCGCCCATGGGATTGTCGCTCACCAGATAGGTCCACGTGGATGAAGGCCTCCTGAGGCCTTCCTTCTCGAGATCGATTCCGCTCCCGGTGATCTCCACGGTACGGAACGTCTCGAGTATCCTGTCGCGGATCCGCTGCCGGAAGCTCCCGAAAGCCTCGCCCGTTCTCCTGTGATACTCGTCGAGGGGACTCTGCATGCTGTAACTGAACAGGTAGACCCCCTCGCGGATGTATGCGAGAAGCGCGAGGTGGTCCGCCCAGCACGCATCGATGTGATGGAGGGTGATCTGCTTCTCCACCTGCCGCAGTGTTTCTTCATCCACCTGCCCGGCAATCTCTCCATACCGCTCATCCGCACAGGCTGCCAGCAGGCTCGAGGGCGATTTTTCCTCGAGGACATCCTCCCGCCACTGGTAGGCGATTTTCCTGTGCTGCTCCAGACGTATGGCATATTTCCACAGGGTTCGCCGGATCTCGTAGTTCTGGTTCTCGATGATCCGCTGCGCACGGGCGATCTCGCGTCCGATCACGGAATCATCGAGATGGTTCTCCTGATTCATCGGGCGATGTGAGGTCGGAATGAGCGAACGGATCCCGTAGCGCTTGATGAGATCATCGGAGAGGCTGATGAAGAAGCGCGACGATCCGGGATCTCCCTGGCGGCCCGCCCGTCCTCGGAGCTGGTCGTCGATGCGGCGGCTTTCATGGCGGTTCGTGCCGATCACGTAGAGCCCGCCCAGGGCGATGACCGCATCGCGGTCTTCCTCGTCTTCGCCTCCCAGGCGGATGTCCGTTCCCCGTCCGGCCATGTTCGTGGAGATGGTCACCGCATGGAGCGCTCCGGCCTTTGCGATGATCCCTGCCTCTCTCTCGTCGTTTCTGGCATTGAGCACCTGGCACGAGATGCCCTCGTTCCGCAGCTCTCCTGCCAGTCGATCCGATTCCCTGACGCTGCTCGTACCCACGAGGACAGGGCGTCCCGCTGCATTGACAGCGGAGATCTCGCGGATCAACGCCTTGACCTTCGCTTCCCCGTGCGTGAAGACCCGATCCGGATGGTCGATGCGGTTGTTTTTTTCATGAGGGGGGATCACGACAACGGTCAGCTCGTAGAACTCCGTGAACTCCTCGGCCGCATCCTGCGCCGTCGCCGTCATGGCGCAGACCTTTGGGTAGAGCTTGATGAAGTGCTGAAGCGTGATGGTGCCCAGGATCCTGCCGCCTTGCCGATGCGCGACCTTCTCCTTGGCTTCAACGGCCGTGTGAAGTCCTTCGGGCCAGCGGCGGTTCTCCACGATCCGGCCCGTGAACTCATCGATGATCTCCACCCTGCCGTCTCGAACGATGTAATCGATGTCGCGGCGGAGGAGCACCTCTGCATGCAGGGCGTGATGCAGCCGGCTCAGCTTCTCGTTGTTTTCAGGATCGTGCAGGTTGCCGCACTTCAGGAGGAACTCGGCGCGGTCCAGGCCCTGCTCGGTGAGATGCATGTTGCGCGAATACTCGTCCGTACTGTAATGCGTGACAGGCGCGAGATTCCGAGCGATATCCGCCATGAGATGAAGATCCGTCGTTTCCGTGCTCTCGCTGCCCGCGATGACCAGGGGCACACGGGCTTCGTCGATGAGGTTGGAGTCCGCCTCGTCCACGATGGCAAAGTGGAACGGTCTCTGGACGAGCTCGCCATTCTCGTATGCGAGATGGTCGCGAAGGTAATCGAAGCCGGCTTCCTTTGCCGTTAGATAGGTGACGTCCGCTGCATAGGCTGATTTCCGTTCCTCGAGGCTCATGCCGTCCTGAACGAACCCCACCGTCAGCCCCAGGAAGCGGTACACGGGTCCCATCCATTCCGCGTCCCTCGCGGCCAGGTAATCGTTGAAGGTGAGAACATGAACACCTCGCCCCGTCAGCGCGTTGAGATACGCCGGCAGCACGGCGGCAAGGGTCTTGCCCTCGCCGGTGTGCATCTCCACGAGCTTCCCCTGGTGCATGGCGATGCCGGCCACGATCTGGACGTCGTAATGGCGCAGTCCCAGAACCCTCGCGGAAGCCTCGCGGACTAGGGCGAAGGCGTCGATTTTCAGTTCATCGACCGGCGTGCCGCTCCGGGCCGAGTGCAGGAGCTCTTCGGACAGCTCCTTCAGCTGCTGCTTATCGTAACGGCAAAGCTCCTCGGATCGTTTGTTGATTGCATCGAGCGGTTTCCCGTACGGCGAGAGATCGAGCTCGATGTGACGGCCCTTGATCGTGTGGAAGAGCTGCTTGAGATGATCCAATCCCGCAACCATGGCGTTTCGTACCCCGTGAAGTATTTTGCGATGCACCCATTGTACATCGCTTCCCTGGGAACAAACGTGTCAACTGGAGGATTAACGCGCGGGATCGATTTTCTGGCTGAAAAAAAAGTGATATCCAGTCCGGACATTCCACGCGAACCTGCAGTGGAGCTGCCATGTGCGGTGATCTGAATGGAGGCTCAGGAAGTCAACCTCTCAGTCAACATCCCTGGCGCAGCGGAAGCCGACGTAGTCGATGCACTCGAGAGGAGAAGTGACATTCCGGTTCTGCGACCGGCACTCGTTGATGTGGTTGAAGAAGGAACCGCCCCGCTGTAAGCGTGACTCGTGCGAATATCCCTCTTCGTAGCCTTTGTGCTGATCAACGATCCATTCCCAGACGTTGCCGTGCATGTGAAAGCACTTGAAGGGAGAAATTGCTTCCTCCTGTTCATCGATGAGCGATTCCCGGGCTGGGAAGGGCAAGCGCTTCCCCATTTTCTTTCCCATGGCCTCAGCGGCCTTTTTGAATACGGGATTTCTCTCGAATTCTTCAAGCAAGGGACCATCCATATCCTTGATCACCAAACGTGTAGTGATCCAGCTGTCGTTGAAACCGGGTATGCTGTCATCAATCTTCTTTGGCGGCGGCCAGGGAAATCCCCACGGTCCGGCTGCACACTTCTCCCATTCCGCTTCGCTCGGCAGACGCCTACCCTTCCAGGTCGAATAGGCACAGGCTTCGTACCAGTTCACCTCGAACATGGGGAATTCCGTCAGAGCCTCGGGTAGCATCCCGTCTCTCATGCGCCACGGTCCCGGCCGAGCGTCCTGATTGAAAAAGAGCACGACGGGACGATCGTTTTCGTCGAAGTAGAGGTAATATCCCATGGCGGACGGGGAGAATAAGCTGTCGACCTCCTTGACATCGCTCCGTGTTGATTCGGCAAATTCCACACTCCAGGGCTTGTATCCATCGTCTCTGTAGTAGAGCCGGGAACCAGGGGGAAGCTTCAGATGGCGATGAGCCTCGCCGGGCCACAGCGACAGGTTCCGGTACCCGCCGCTCTGCACGAACTCCATGTAATTCTCGAAAGTCACTTCGTACCGATCCATCAGGTAGGATTCCGTGTACACGATGCGGTGCCGCTTCTCGTCCTTCTCTCCGCTCTGGCTGCCCATGAGAAAATCTCCCGCAGGGATGAAGACCATCTCGTCATCCATCGCTTTCTGGCTGGTTGAACCCTCTGCAATCATCCTGAATCCACGGAGACGACGGTGGGTGAAATCACTGTAATAGCCGTGTCGGCTCTCGGGCAGCACGAAGATGTAGCTGGGATTATCGATCGGGAGATATCCTTCAGCCTTGGCCGAGACCCGGTAGCAGCCGGTCTCGATCGGCAGATCGACTCGCGTTCCATCGACGGTGAGCTTCCTGTCCTGGCATAAGCTGTTCGAATCCTCATCAGAAGCCGTCCCGGTAGGCTCTGCATAATAATCTTTGAGGAAATTCTCGAATCCGATGGGGGTCAGGATCAAGCGGGTGCCGCGGGGGAGCCCTTCGATGGTCAGCGATCCGGTTCCCCCGGCAGCGTGCATCACCCAGTCCCTTTCATCCTCGGAAGCGTTCCCTGCAACAGCTTCGATCCCTCTGTCGAGGAATCTGAAGGCCGTATCCACGTTTCCTTCGCCGAGAAACATCATCGCCTCCCGGAAGAGCAGCCCTGCTTGACAGGCGACGAGTCCCTTCTGCGCTGTTTTGTGGTTGGGCGACCGGAGATCGAGATCCCGGAACCACATGTCCGCCTCGACGAATTCATGTTTCTCCAGCGCCGCGAGTCCGAGGTCCTCCGCTCTCCGTTCGAGGTAGACGTTTCTGCCGAAGAAGAGGACCAGCACGATCAGGGCGACCATCAGGATCGCCAGGATGGGATGCTGGATGAACCATCGTCCCAGCCTGACAGGAAGCGTGGTCCGCCGTGCGCTGATCTTCTCGTAGCTGAGGAAGCGTTCGAGATCGTCGGCCATCTCACTGGCAGTCTGATATCGGAGTTTCGGATTGCGGTCGATGGCCTTGACGATGATGGTTTCCAGATCGGGAGCGATCCTCGATTGCACCTTGCGCGGCGCCGGAGGATCGTCGGCGATCTTGTTGCGGATCAGTGCAACCGTGCTGTCGCCCTCGTATGCCGGTGCCAGGGTGGCCATCTCGTAGAGGACGAGTCCGAGAGAGTAGATGTCCGTCCGGAGGTCTACGGGGACACGCTTTCCGTAAAGCTGCTCTGGGCTCATGTACCGGATCGTTCCCACGATATCGTCGGTCCCTGTGAGAGAGAAATCACGGCCAAGATCCCTGACCAGACCGAAATCCGTCAACACGGCACGCCGGTCGGTGAGAAAGATGTTCGACGGCTTGATGTCACGGTGGATGATCCCGTGCCGGTGGAGGTGATCGAGCGCGCGCGCCGCTTCGGCGCCGATACCCACCATGACGGCTCGATCCGGCACGTCGCCGCTGCGGCGGTGGAGACGCAGGGACTCTGCCACCGTTTCGCCCTCGAGGAGCTCCATCGTGTAGAAGAGAACACCGTCCTCCTCTCCCGAATCGAGAAAGCGGACGATGCCGTGATGCTCGATCTTGCTGAGAGCCTCGAACTCCGTCTCGAACCGTCGACGGGCGCGCCTCCTGTCCTCGGTGAGGATCCGGCGCATGATCTTGAGGGCGATGGGCCGCCCCGTGACAGGGTCGCGGCTCTCGAAGACGATCCCCATCCCGCCCGAACCGAGACAGCGCACCAGCTCGTAGGGACCGATCGATTCGGGATAGTTCTCCGGTTCCGAGTCATCCTCCAGCGCCAGCTCGTGCATCAGCGAGAGGGAGTCGAGGATCTCCTCGAGCTCATCGGCAAGCTCGGGATATCTGGCGCAGAACGACTCGCGCGACGTATCGCCGCCCTGGCGAAGGGCCAGGAGGTATTCGTCGACCATCTCGGTGAGGAGATCGTCACGGCTGTTGGAATCGCTCATGGCAGAAGACTCGTCAGAAAAGGACCGGCGTCACATTAGTAATTGCTGTGGGGATCGATCTGTTTCCTGATTTTTCGGAATTCGTCCAGGGCGCGGCTCACCATGGTTCGCACAGCCCCCTCGGTCTTGCCGAGGCTCCTGGCGATTTCCCCGTTGGTCATGTCGTCGAGGAAACGCATCTGCAGGATCTCGCGGTGGGAACTCCGCAGGCGCTCCATGATGGTGCGCGCCAGAACCAAGCGGTCCTTGCGTCTCAGCTTGCCGGTGGGCGTCGTGTCCGGTGCGAAGAGGGTTTTGCCGAGGTGCAGGGACGATGCGTTGGGGTCGGGTTTCGGGTTCTCGATCGAGAGCTGCCTGGCTGAATTCCGCTTCTCCGCTCCATAGGCACGGAGCCCTTGCTTGATGTGGTTCTGGCAGATGCGACGCATCCAGTTCAGGAAGGATCGCTTGTCCCGGAATTCGAGGTTCTTCAAACTCTTCACCAACTGGACGCAGGAACCGTTGATGAGATCGTCCAGTCCGAGACCGTTGCGCATCCACTTCTCGGTGTTCCCCACCACGCAGGCTTCCACCAGAGGCTTGATCACAAGCGAGAATCGATTCAGTGAATCCTCGTTGCCCTCCTGCGCCGACAGGATGAGCTGGCGCAGCTCCTCTTCATGCAGATCCATTCGTCGAGGCCCCTTTAGTTAGAGTCTTTTCTCACGAAAAGAGGAATGACCGCAACTCCCGAAGCGTGGATTGGATTATCAGGACCCATTGATTTTTTCGTCAAGGTTTTTTTGGTAACGAATCCGCTTCGCCGGGATTTTAAGTCACATCGGCTCTCTCCGGATTCGCCCACGGGAGAATCAGCAGGAGGACAGGGCCGGGAAAAATCTGCATGCAGCAACCAGGTTTCGGATTTTGTTTATCTTTATATTCTCGAACATCGAGGAGAAGAAATCATGAAGAAGAAAGCAGTCGTCTCGGCAGTCTTGCCGGTGGTTTTCGGTGCTCTGATCATCCTGTCCGCAGGAGCGCAGAATGCGCATCCAAGCATCTGGCCTGCCCACGAGCATCTGATCGTGTCCGATGAAAACGGGACCATTGCGATCCTGGATCCGGTCAGGGGCCGGGTCATCAACAAATTCTCTCATCCTGATTGGCTCCCTTCGGGTGCGGGGCGCCCGATCGCCGTGGATCCGCAGGGAAATCTTTGGGTCGTGGATGTGGAAACCAAGAGCATTTTTGTCTTTGACAGGCTCAGCCGGTTCCTGCGCTCCTTCACCTTCGAACCCGTTTCCGGCTTCAAGATCACGAGCCTTGTCATCGGACCGCGGGGTGTGCTTTTCATTCTGGGAGGTGCCAGTTCAGGGGCCGTCGACCGCCTCTACGGGGTCGATCCCTCGACGGAGAAGATCCTGCACGAGTGCGATCTGCAAAGCCTGGTGGGAACAACCATTGACGTGGGTACGCTTACCTGCGGGCCCGATGCCGAGGGCGGGAGTGGCGAGCACGTGCTCTACATGACCACCTGGAGCACGACCGGGCCGGATCGAATTCTGGTCATCGATCCGGACGATCTCACTCTTGTGCGCACCGTTCAGGATACCAGTGGAATGTTCACTTCCTCGCTGTTCTCCATTGCCGCGACACCGGGCGGCTCGCTCGTGGTGGGTGACTTCGCGGCCGGCACGATCTGGGTTTCGGATCCCACGCAGGCTACCTGGAATCAGCTGATCATGGGAACGAACCTGCCAGGGCCCTTTGCCATCTTCTGCGTTGACAACGGTTTCATTTACGCTGCCGACTACGACACAGGGAACACCTGGATCGCCAAGATCCGGATCTCCACCGGGATTGTCGAAGAGAGGTTCGACGCGGGAATCAAGGTCAGCTACCTGGCATTCCGGCACTAGGATAGATCTCCCGGGCGACTCGGGATGCGGAAACCCCGGAAGACTTCGGGTTTGCAGGGCTTCTGTTCCGGCGCAGAAATGCATCGGGGCGGGAGCCCTGTCCTTTTTCAGCAGAGAACGCCTCGCCTTCTGCTTAATTCTCGATCACCCTGTAAACCTTCCCGCTCCACCCGGTCACGTAGACGGAGTCGCCGTCCGTCGCGAGCGCGTAGGGATGGTGCAGGGTGACGATGTCCGGATTGCCCCAGCCGGCGAGTTGGTTGTTCAGGTCCATCCCGCACTGGACGCCGGGGTAATAGGCTGAAGCCAGGCAGTCGTGGGTGTAGTTTGCCCAGTCGATCGTCGCGTCGATCTTCCATATGCCGTAAGGTTCCTTGACGCAGAAAAGGGTGCTCTCATCCTTGAAGCAGACGCCGTCGAAGGACTGGCCCCACGACGCTCGCCACCAGGAGGAGTAGGCCGAGCCCGGCACCTTGATGAGGTCCCAGGCCGGATCCTCTCCCATCGTGTTGAGCACGGGGATCCACGACAGGTGGAAGAGGATCAGCCCCAGATCCGTCGCCGCAACCGCGAGCCCGGTGTCGGTCACATCGACCTGAAAAACCGATTTCCCTTTTGTGCAGTTGAGCTCGTGCTCCAGCGTCACCACTATGCTGCGGTCGGGATCGTCCCTGTCCGGGACGCCTTCGGGGTATTCGATGTCGAACACGTAGATGCCCTTTGCGGAGCCGCCGAGCTTGGCGCCCACGACGAGCTTCTCTTCCGTGCCGGTCCTGTAATGCTTCATGCACGAGGCCGCTATCTTGGTCGCGAAGATGTCGCTGCCGAATCCTGTGCCGTCGCAGTCCTTGTGCACCGTGATGGTCGGTCCTGCGGGGTCGGGATCGACGACGAAGGCGCGGATGCCTTGCGATCCCATGGTCATGTAGACCAGGTCCGTTTCCGGCCAGACGGCGCCCACACCGGTGCCGAGCGTTCCCGCGGGATTGAACTCCCGCGACATGGCACGGTGCACGATGCTGTCTGCCGTCTCCTGGTAGAGGATCGCGTAGGACATGTTTCCCCAGGCCATGGCCTTCTCGTGCCCCTGTCCGACGATGAGGGTGCCGAGCTGTGGATCGACCCTGGTGCAGAGAGATGTCAGGGGATATGGCTGGGGCTCGGCCTCGGACCAGTCCCAGGCCACCGAGCGCCAGCTCGACTCGTCGAAGAGGGCGTGCCTGTCGGCGCTCCACGGCCCGGCGCCGCGTCCCGCCACGTAGATCCGGTCGCCGGCGATGTGCAGCCATTCGGTCATGGCGGCTGCCATCACCTGGTGCTCGGGCTCGTGCTCCAGGGTGAAGAGAGGATCGCCCTGATAATTGTAGGTCATGAAGCCGCCCCATTCGTCGGCAACGAAAATCTTGCCGTCGTGGTCGGCGGTCTCCTTCGCATAGCCCGAGATGTCGAAGGCCCAGTCGATGCTGCTCGTCTCGGCCTTGAACTGGGGCCCGTTGTCGAAGGTGCTCATCAGGAGAACGTCGGGTCTCGCTCCGTGCCACGCCGAGCCCACGGTGATCTCGTCGTCGATGATCTTGAGGCGCGTCGTCCTTCCCAAGCCGTAGCTCCCTCTCACCGTCTCGTCGGAGAGGAGGTGCCCGGTGCCAGGCTGCAGCAAGTACGTCTGGAAGAACGTGTATCCCGTTTTGACCACGCCGGTCCAGAGAAGGTAAGATGCGGCATCCATGTCGAGAGCCAGAAGTTGGCCCGTCTCTTCCCTGTGGTTCAGCAGGGGAGCGGCCGGATCGGTAACGTCGATTTCGAGGATGTACTTGTCCCTGCCCAGGAGCGTCTTACAGCCCGAGACGTAGACCTTCGGGTTGAGGGGATCTATTTCCAGGGCGAACTGCCTCTCAGTCCCCGTGTCGATCGGTCGCGTGAAGGTGCCGAGCTTTTCGAGCTCGCCCGCCTCGAACCGGAAGAGAGGCACGCGGAGCTCCGCGGTCGCGCCGAGGGATCGATGCTCGCAGAGGGCGACGAAGGTCCCGTCCACGGGCACGCCGTTCTTCTCCCCGGCATCGCAGGTCATGAAGGAGCCGCCTGCAACGGCAGCGACAATCCTGTCCGTGCCTGCCTGGAGGTCGCTGCACCGGTAGATCCAAAGGCCGTGGTCCCCTGCGACGTAGAGATGGCCGTCGAAGACCGTGAGATCGCCGACCCGCTGGGGCAGGTAGATGGTGCCGCAGTGCTCGTACGGCTCCCCCTCCTTGATCCTGTAGGTGGCAAGCCTCTCGAATCCGGACATGGTGTAGAGATACTCTCCATCCGTCTCCACCAGGAAGGCCGGCCCCGGCAGGCCCACGTCGTCGATCTCGAAGCCGTGAGGCTCGAACTGGTCGCCCTCCAGCGTACGCTCCACGGTGAAGCCGGCGCTGTTCGATCTTCCCCCCAGGGAGTTCCGGATGCAGAGCGGACCGGTGGCGACCTCATCGGGAACGAGGAAGGTGATCGAGCTGTCGGACCAGTAGGCGGCGTCGATCCGGAATCCCGTCAGGACGATGTATCCCGGCGAGGACCCGAAGCCGCGGCCGCCGATGGTGACGCTTTCTCCGGGAGCGGCCGAGGTAGGGGAAAGCGAATCGATCCGGCTGCGGCGCCACGGCTCGATGGACGGGTTCGCGCCTTGATTGGCCTGTCCCGTGATCACCGGGCCGTCGCTTCCGGGTCCGGAGCCGGTCCGCCCTCCCGGGACGGCTCCCGGAGCAGTAGAGATCCCTGTCAGAACGAAGAACAACAGAACGAGCACAGCTGGTCTGAACATGGTCTTTTTCCCTTCTCGACAGCGAATGTAAACGGCGGAGTAAAAGTGTAACGGATGGCGTTTGAAAAGTGTAACA
>CAYZWU010000047.1:0-42323 GCA_964482235.1 uncultured Phycisphaerales bacterium | reverse complement strand
GCGTGGACGGGGCGGGGCCGTTCCGGCTGTTCTGGTCGATCGTGCTGCCGATGAGCCGCCCGATCCTGGGCGTGGTGAGCGTCTTCGCGATCATCGCGTCCTGGAAGGACTTCCTGTGGCCGCTGCTCGTGCTGCCGAACCCTGACCTGCAGCCGCTGTCCGTCCGCCTTCCCTCGCTGCAGGGCTCCACGGATATGTTTGTTCTGATGGCGGCGATCGAGATCTACACGGTCATCAACGGCCGCACCCACGACCGGCTCGAGGAGATGCTCGACTTCTTCCTCGAGCTCGGGGCGGCGCAGGTCCTGGTCATGAAGATGTCGTACAGCGTCAACGGATCGTCGCTGCCGGCCGACATGTACCTCGAACAGGACCAGATCTGCCGCTTCATAAAGCGCTTTCATCGGATCAAGCATCGCCGGCGGCCCATGAGGATCCAGCTCGTGGACAACTGGGGGCCCCAGTACAGCCGGTTCCGCTTCCTCTTCTACAAGCTCTTCGGGCGCAGCCTGTCGCGAAGCTTCTGCAGCTGCGGGTCGGAGCACGTGATGATCAAGTCCCACTCCCGCGATGTCTATCCCTGCCGGTACGTCGTTACGGAGCCGAAGTTGAGAATAGGCACCTTCGACGAAAAGGAAGGGCTCGTGATCGAGAAGAACTGGTACGACGATCTCGCCGAGTCGATCGAGGAGCCGTGCCGGAGCTGCCCGATCCTGAACAGCTGCATGGGAGGCTGCCGGGCCGAGGCGATCGGCGAGAAATACCGCCGCGAAGGCGTGATCGACGTGTTTGCCGGTTTCGTCAACTGTCCGGTGGCGCTCGGCGTCAGGACGGCGGTCGACCTTCGCGAGGACATCCTTTCCATCTTCAGGATCGTCGCGAGAGTCCTCTCGAAGCTGGCCGGGCGGTGACAACGAAGGGGAGAGGCGCCGCCGCCACTGCGGAAAGCCCGAGCACGGCGAGCCGGGCGGCGGTCATTTCTCCTGCCACGACCTGACGATCGCCGCGTCGCGGCGGGAGAGCCCGAGAGTGCGGCGGCAGATCTCGTCAATCTCCTCCGTCCAGCGGCCGAGACGGGCCTGCCGGACCTGCTCCAGCGCCTCGGCGCGCTCCATCTGCCCGATGCGGATCATGTGGGCGAATCCCTCCTCCAGCTTGGTGATGCCGAAATAGACCTGCCAGAGATAATTCACCAGGGGTATCACGATGCAGTCGGTGCGCCAGGTGGTCGGGGAATCGGCCGGCTTCTCCCAGCCCAGCTCGTCCAGCAGAAAGCGCTTCATCTCACGACGGTCCCAGGGGATGTAGTCGAAGAGCTTGATCAGGTTGGTATCCTGCCGGCCCTCGAGCTGCGCCAGGTAGGTGATGCGGTTGCGGGACAGCCGGCCGGGGATGCGGAGATTCCTGGAGATCCGGTACTTTCCCCATAGCGACCTGAGATAGAGGAGGCAGCTGGACGAGAACAGGGCCTTCCAGCGCGTGATCCTGGTCGATGTGTCGGCGTCGAAAACGACCTGCTCTCCCTCGGAGCGCCCGTCGAGGCCCAGGGGGATCCTCTTCTCCAGGGCGATCTTGAGCGCCGCGGCGGCAGCGGCCTGCTGGCAGGGAGCGCAGAGCTCGCGCATCATGGCGCCGGGTCCGAAGGGGATCAGGGTCTTGCAGAGCAGCCGTGTTGTTCTCACCGCCAGGTTCTTCGGAGTCCGGTACTGGATGAAGTCGACGCCGGCGTACTTCACGATCCGCTCGATGTTGCGCCGCGTGTGTTCGGGTGTGAAGCCGTGATCGTTGTTGAACGCCAGGATTTTCAGGCCGAGATCCTTCGTGGCGATCTTCGTCATCCAGGTGGAGTCCCTGCCCCCGCTCAGCCCCAAGATGCAGTCGTACTCCCTCTGAGGATTTCTTCCCCTCGCCTCGGCGATGATGCGATCGAGCTCCTCGCGCGGCTTCAGCTTCGGCAGCGTGCCGGTGTTGCAGAAGTTGCATGCGCCGTTCGACTCGATGCGCACGCCGGGCAGCCGGGAGTGCAGCAGGCATTTCGAGCAGGTCGTTCCGGTCATTGTTTCCACCTCAAGTCGATCTGCAGATATAGATCAGCCTGGCCGGGCGCTTGCCCGCCCTCGAGAGGCTGTCGCCGTCGAATTTCCTGAAAGCGAGACCAGCCCGCACGAGGGTCTCCTCGATCTCGCCGCTCCGGTAGCCTCGCTCCTCGTGCTCTTCGCGGAACCTCTTGAAGAGGCGGCCCTCCTTCACGAATCCGGTGATGACAGCCCGTCCCCTGGCGCGTTTCGCGTCGAAGGAGGACTCGACCACGAGCGAGCCGCGCCTGTCATGCACCGCCTGGGTGCGGCACCACTGCCTCTTCATCCCCTCGAAGGTGTTCATGTCGAAGATGAAGAGGCCCTTCGTCTCGAGATGGCTGCGGACTCTCCGGAACAGGGTGCAGAGATCGCGCTTCGACGTGAGGTAGTTCAGACTGTCGAAGAGGCAGGTGATCACATCGAAGGTCCTCTCCAGAGACAGCGCGCGGATGTCGCCTTTCACGAGATCGGCCCGCGGTGCGTTGCGCCGTGCATGAGCGATCTGATGTCCCGACTGATCGACGCCGACGGCAATGAATCCGTTCCTCAGGACCATCTGCAGAAGGTTGCCTGTTCCGCAGCAGAGATCGAGCCACGTGCTGGCGCCGGGATTGTTTTTCCTGACATGCTTGACGAGAAAGGGCCAGAGTCCGGTGCTCCAGAACGCCCAGTTGTCGTTGTAGAATCTGGCGAAATCCTTGCCGTATATCCGGCTCATCCCGGCTCCTTTCGTACCTGTCAGACGCGAAAGTCGATCGGATCGAGGTCGAGACGTTTCAGCTTCTGGTGGATCTGCGATCTCGATATACCCGAGAGGCGGGCGGCCTGGCTGATGTTGCCCCGCGTCCGGTTGAGAAGGGTGGAGAGGTAGTTGCGCTCGAAGTCCTTGAGCGCCTCCTGGAAAGCCGCCGGGTCGCCGCCCGGCTCGAAGGTGGCAGAAGACGCCGACTTGTCCCGGATCTCCTGGGGGATGTCCGGCAGGTCGAGCTGATCCTTCGAGGCATTGAACACCACCATCCGCTCGATCACGTTCTCGAGCTCGCGCACGTTGCCCGGCCAGGTGTAGTTGGAGAGCACGATCATCGCTTCCAGCGTGAATCCCTTGATCTTCCCCTTGTTCACCTTGTTGAAGCGCTCGAGGAAGTGGGCCGCCAGGATCGACACGTCCTCGCGTCTCTGCCTGAGAGGCGGCAGGGCGACGGGAACGACGTTGAGCCTCCAGAAGAGGTCCTGGCGAAAGGTGCCCTCGCCGATTTTCTTCACGAGATCCCTGTTCGTGGCGGCGATCACGCGGACGTCGACCTTAACAGGCTGCGCGGCTCCCACCGGCGTGAACGTCCGCTCCTGCAGGAAGCGAAGCAGCTTGATCTGGGCGCTCTGGCTCACCTCGGAGATCTCGTCGATGAAGAGGGTGCCGTTGCGGGCCCGCTCGATGATCCCCCGCTTGGCTTTCAGGGCGCCGGTGAAGGCGCCGGCCACGTGGCCGAAGAGTTCGCTTTCCAGCAAGGTTTCAGGGAGGGCGGCGCAGTCGAGGGGAACGAAGGGCCCCTCCGCTTTGGGGGAGTGCTTGTGGATCGCATGGGCCAGCAGCTCCTTGCCCGTGCCCGACTCGCCCTGGATCAGGACGGTGGAGGCCGACTGGTTCAGCATGTCGATCCGCTGGTAGATCTTCCGCATGGCCTGGCTCTGGCCGATCAGGCCGCCGTAGGCTCTCCTGTTGTCGATGATCTTCCTGAGCTCGCGGTTTTCGCGCAGCGTGGCTCGCTGCGTCAGGGCGCGGTTGATCAGCAGCAGGAGCTCCTCGATCTCGAATGGCTTCGTGATGTAATCGAAGGCCCCCAGCCGCATCGCCTCGACGGCGGACCGGATCGTCCCGTAGGCGGTCATGATGATCACGAGACCCTCGGGGTTCGCGGTGCGGATCCTCTTAAGGACCTCGATCCCGTCGGCGCCCGGCATCTTGAGATCGACGATCGCCACGTCGAAGGGCTGCGACTCGTAGAGCTCGATGGCCTGGTCTCCGCTCGCAACGGCCTCCACGTCATGCCCGTGGCGGCGCAGCGAGCGCTGCAGGAAGAAGCGCATGCTCTCCTCGTCGTCGGCCACGATCAGGCGGGCGCCCTTCTGCCTTGTCGGCAAGTCCGCGGCCGGTATCCCGGTGTTCTCTTCATCCATTTCCGTGTTGCCCATCGCTTTCTTCCTCTCAACCTGACGGTTAATTTTCCTCTTCGCCTTCGCTTCTCATGGGCAGCTTCATCGAGAAGGTCGTTCCCCGTCCGATCTCGCTGGCCACGTCGAGCGAACCGCCGTGCGCCTCGACGATGCTGTATGTCACGGAGAGACCCAGACCGACGCCGCGTCTCGAAGGGTCCGCCTCCTGATCCTTCGTGGTGAAGAAGGGCTCGAAGATCCGATCGATATGCTCGGCGGGAATGCCCTGCCCCGTGTCCGCGATCGTGATCTCCAGATCGCCGCCTTCGCTCCTGGATCTGACGGTCAGCTCGCCGCCTTCCGGCATGGCATGGATGGCGTTGGTGCAGAGGTTCAGGAAAACCTGGTGCAGGGCGTCGCCGTCGACGAAGAAGGGAGGGCACGCCGCCATGCGGCGGGTCACCGCGACGCCGCGCTTGTGCGCCTCGGGCTCGACCAGGTCGAGCGCCTCCTCGATGATCCGGGCCACGTCGGTGAGGCGCATCTTCGAGGCGAGCTGCCGCGAGAAGCGAAGCAGCTGGTCCGTGATCTCTCCGGCCCGCCGGGTGGCTCGCAGGATCACGTTGAGGTTTTCCTTCTGAGCGCTGTCCTTCTCCATCTCGAGCGCCTCGGCTGCGCAGCCCCGGATCCCACCGATCAGGTTGTTGAACTCGTGCGCCACGCCTCCGGCCAGGGTGCCGATGGAAGCCATCTTCTCGGCGTGGATCAGCTGCTTCTGCGCCCGTCTCAAATCCTCGAGCGTCTTCTTCAGATGGCTCGTCTTGCGGCCGACCTCGGCCTCGAGGTTCAGGTTCAGCTCCTGCAGCTCGCGGTTCTTCCGCCTGATGTCCTCGCGCGACTCCTTGAGCTGGCGGACCATGCTGCCGAAATCGGCGGCCAGGCCTCCCACCTCGTCCCTGGACCGGACCGGGACCGAGACGTCGAGGTTGCCCGAGGCCACGGCGCGCGTTCCCCTCCTGAGCTGCCGCAAGGGGTGAACGACCGTTCGATAGAGACCGAGACCCAGCATCACGAACAGCGCTCCGAATACGGCTCCGGCCAGCACGAGATAGGCGCGGCGTACCTCCGAGGCAAAGACCGTTCCCATGGCTTTCTGTTCCAGGTTCAAGGTAGCCATGCGTGTCCGGACGTCGTCGAGCAGGCGCCGTTCCATCTCTCCTGCCAGGATTTCCACGTTGCCCAGGAGCCTGCGGCTCATCTCGGCGTCCGTTTCCTGCACGGCGTTGCGGATCTTCTCCATGTCCCCGGCATAGAGGGAGAGAGGCAGATCCATCAGCTGCCGCCTCCTGGCATCCGCCGTATGGCCGATCAGGTCGATCAGGAGGTTCTTGCTGTCCGTCGTGATCGACAGCACCATGCGGCTCAACGCATCGTGGCTCATGTCGATCAGGCTGCTCGTCCTGTCCTGGAACGTCGTGGCCGTCAGGGGGCCGAAGTACCCGAACAGGAAAAGGGCCATGAGAAGGGCGGCGATGCCGAGGATCACGGCCAGCTTGACGGCGAGCGGGGCCGAGGCGGGGAAACCCTTCCGGGAGGTTTCATTTTCCATTCTCTTTTTCCTTCACGTCGTGTTTCTCGGGAAGAGCGGTGTTCCCGATGATCGTGTCGGCCAGGGCCAGGAGCGAGAGGGGAAGCTCGTAGCGGCAGCGCCGGGCTGCGTTGAGGTTGACGATGACCTTGTAGGCGTTCATCGTTCCGACCGGCATATCGCCCGGTTTCTTCCTCCTTTCCAGGATGTGGAGGGCCAGCACGACGGCGCGCTTCCCGAGCATCGTGTAATCCACGACCACGCCGGCCACGGCTCCGGCTCGGGTTGCCTTCAGCGATGAGGAGACGAGGGGGATGCCCAGGGGCTCGACCGCGGCGGTGATCGCGTCCATGTTGCTGTAGATGAGGAAATCGATGGGGATCCAGATCGCCTGGACTCCCGAGCCGGCCAGGCTGCGGGCCGCGGCGCCGATCTCCTCGGGCTTCTTCACCACCTTCTCGATGATCTCGATCTTCGGTGCGCCCTTCCGGGCAAGGTATTCCTTCATCGCGCTGAGCTCGGCCGCACTGACCTCGCCCTCCTGGGTCGACCGGAGGAGACCGAGCTTCCCGAGATCCGGGACAGCCAGGCGAAAGACGTGGAGCAGCGTCTCCGACGAGATCCAGTTGCTGTTTCCCGCCACGTTGCGGCCCGAGCCTTTCCAGGACGGAACAACCTTTGATTCCACCGGATTGGTGACGGCAGTGAAGACGATGGGGATCTCTCTTGTTGCCTCTGCGGCGTAGAGCGCCGCCCGGGTTCCCATGGCGAAGATCAGGTCGACGGGGAGGTTCCGGAACTCCGCAAGGAAGCTCGACACCTTCTTCGGGCTCGAGTCGGCTCGCCTGATGATCAGCTCGTGGGATTTTCCGGCTGCCTCGAGGGCGGTCCGGATGCCGTCGAGTGCAGCCTCGTCGTTGGGCGAGTCGTGCCAGAAGAGGACGCCCAGCCGCCACGGTTTCACCTCGGGTTTTTCCTCGTCCATCTTTCTCCCTGCCGCATCGTCCGCGGCAAGGATCAGGCAGAAGCAGAGGGGAAGAAGCCGGACGGGCAGCATCGGTCGGGCAAAAAACAATCGCATCGCTTTGAAGGGAAGATCCATGGAACCTGCTCCGACTGTCCTGATTCGATACACCACGTTACGGAATCGTAACACGGGGTTGCAGGGGACGACATCGTTTTTTCGGCTGTCAGGCTGCCTGATCGATCAGAGTCTGCTGATCCGTTCCCCCTCGAGCGTGATGTATTCCCTGTGCAGGTTGCACGTCAGACACGAGTGGACCGGAAAGACGGGGACGACATCGCCGATCCTGATCGAGGCCAGCAGCCGGTCCGGCAGCCGGACCACCCCATGCTCTTGCGAAAGGGATGCCACGGGAGCATCGAAAAGGGCATGTCCCAGGGAGTTCTTATCGGCGGCTGCGAGGCAGCCGAACAGGGTTCTTCCCGACGGATCGTGCAGTGATTCCTTGGAGAGGTGGATCGCGCCGCCGTAGATGACGATCTCGTTCCTGCGCATGTACTTGCCCACCACGGGGCAGGCCAGGGCGACCGCGATGTCGGTGTCCCGGCACGAACCCAGGGCGGCCTGCATCAGGTCATGGAAGACGAAGTTGCCCGGCCTGATCTCATCGACGCCCGAGAAATCATCGAGAAGGCTGCACCCCGGCGTGTCGCCCAGGGAGACGCGGCAGGGTCCGATGCCCTTTCCCGCGAGCTCGTTCTTGACGTGAGCGAGGCGTGCGATCGATTCGTTCTCCCGGCGCCGGATGCCCTCGGCCGAGCTTTCGGCGTACGTTCTTCCCTCGTGGGTCAGGATTCCGTGGAATGAAAGGCGCGGTGTCCGGGCAATGGTCCGGATCAGAGAGGCGATCTGATCGGTCTCGTCCCACGGCAGCCCCGCCCGGCCGTATCCCGTATCGATCTTGATCCAGACCTGAACGGGCGTGTCGAGCGCATTTGCCAGCGCTGTGGCGGCGGCTTCCGAATCCAGGAGAACCTTGAGGTCCGTTTTTCCGGCCAGCTCCTTCATTTCGGGAATCTCGCGGATGTTCACCGGAAAGGCGATGGTGATGTCCTTCCAGCCGCTCTCGGCGAAGTATCTGGCCATCGTCACCGAGGAGACTGTGATCGCCTCCACGCCGCGGCCGCGGAACCAGCTTCCGATCTCGATGGACTGATGGGTCTTGAAGTGGGGCCTGAATTCGACTCTTCCCTGCGCGGCCCTGGCTGCCATCTTCTCGATGTTCCGGAGCACCCTGGTCCTGTCGAGGATCAGGGTCGGCCGTGAGATCGACAGCTCGTTGATCGGGCCTGCCAGCGTGTTCATCGTTTCATTCGTTTTTCTCAGAACTTGTCGAGGTACTGCTCGAGCTCCCACTCCGAAACGGAGGCGACGAACTGGTTCCACTCCACCTTCTTGGCCTTGAGGAAGTAGTCGAGGAGGTGGTCGCCCAGCACCTGGCTGATCACCTTGTCGGCCTGGAGCGCCTCGAGCGCCTCGATCAGGCTGCCGGGAAGAGCCCTGATTCCGAGCTTCTTCTTCTTGCTCTCGCTCATGCCGTAGAGGTTGCCTTCCACCGGTTCAGGCGGTTTGATCTTTCTGTCGATCCCGTCGAGGCCGGCGCCGAGCATCGCTGCGATGGCGAGATAGGGGTTGCACGACGGATCGGGAGAGCGGAACTCCATCCTGGTGCCGATCCCGCGGCTCGCCGGAATGCGGCAGAGCGGGGAGCGGTTCTTCTCCGACCACGCGATCAGCGTGGGCGCCTCGTAGCCGGGGACGAGACGCTTGTAGGAGTTGACGAGGGGGTTCGCCACGGCGGTGATCGCGGGGGCGTGCTCCAGGATTCCGCCGATGAAGTGCATGGCTGTTCTGCTCAGTCCGAGGTAGCCCTTGGGATCGTTGAAGGCGTTCCTGGCTCCCTTGAACAGGGAGAGGTGGCAGTGCATGCCCGAGCCGTTCTCGCCGAACACCGGCTTCGGCATGAAGGTGGCGTGAAGGTCGTGGTCGAGAGCCGCCTTGCGGACCACCATGCGGAAGGTGGCGATGTTGTCCGCCGTGGTGAGCGCATCGCCGTACTTGAAGTCGATCTCGTGCTGGGCCGGAGCCACCTCGTGATGCGCCGTCTCGATCTCGAAACCCATCGACTCCAGGATGTTCACCATGGAGCGGCGCGCATCCTCGCCCCGGTCCACGGGGGTGAGGTCGAAGTAGCCGCCGCTGTCGTGGGTGACCGTTGTGGGGCGCCCGTTCGCTCCCCTGTGGAAGAGGAAGAACTCCGCCTCGGGGCCGACCATGAAGGTGAATCCCTTCTCCCTGGCCTTGGCGATCTGCCGGCGGAGCGCCGTTCTGGGACACCCGGGGAACGGGCTTCCGTCGGGATACTTGATGTCGCAGATCATCCGGGCCACCCTCCCGTGGCCGTTGAGATCTTCCCAGGGCAGGATCGCGAAGCTGTTCGGATCGGGAGCGAGCTTCATGTCCGACTCCTCGATCCGCACGAACCCCTCGATCGACGAGCCGTCGAAGAGGATCTGCCCGGACGCGGCCTTCTTGAACTGCCTGTCCGGCACTTCGACGTTCTTGTTGTTGCCCATGATATCGGTGAACTGAAGCCTCAGAAAACGCACCTTCTCGTCTTTGAGCTTCTTGAGGATTTGCTGCTTGTTCATCTCTGTAATCCTGTCGCAAGAATGAACCGGTATATTGATTTCTCGGAATCCGCCGACACCATTATCGGACGGTTGGGTTTCGATACAAAGCTATTCTTGGCGGAAGATTCAAAATCAGGATGAGTCGCCGCGTCCGGGAGCCCTGCGCGCTCGCTTCCCCTCGGCAAAATTGGGGTGACATTTCCGATTTGCCTCCTTAACCTCGATTGAGGCACCCCCCTTGCCGGGGGCGAGATACCATTTTCCCGAGGAGAATCAAGATGGGTGAGAAGAGCTTCGATCTGGTGATCATCGGTTCCGGGCCGGGCGGCTACGTGGGCGCCATCCGCGCCACCCAGCTGGGGATGACGACCGCGCTGGTGGAGAGGGCCGAGGTGGGAGGCATCTGTTTGAACTGGGGCTGCATCCCGACAAAGGCGCTGCTCAAGAGCGCCGAGGTGGTGGAGACCATGCGGCGCGGCGCGGAGTTCGGCGTTTCGGCTTCGGCCGTGGAATTCGACTTCGGCAAGATCATCCAGCGCAGCCGCGACGTGGCCAAGAGGGTCTCCATGGGAGTGGGCTTTCTCCTGAAAAAGAACAAGATCCCGGTTTTCAACGGATCGGCGCGGCTCCTGTCGGCCGGCCAGGTCGGCGTGTTCGACGAGGCGGGACAGGAGACGGATCGGCTCGAGGCGAAGAACATCATCGTGGCCACGGGCGGGCGCGCCCGCAGCGTGCCCGGCATCGACATCGACGGAAAGAAGGTGATCAGCTACAGGGAGGCCATGACCCTCGAGGAGCGGCCCGGCTCCATGGTGGTGATCGGGGCCGGTGCCATCGGGATGGAGTTCGGCTCCTTCTACAACGCCCTCGGCACCAAGATCACGATCATCGAGATGCTCGACCGGGTGCTGCCCATCGAGGATCCCGAGGTCTCGAAGGTGGTGGAGCGGGGCTTCAAGAAAAAGAAGATGAAGGTCCTGACGAAACACATGCTCTCTTCCATCGACACGTCGGGCGACAAGGTTGTCGTCACGGTGAAGGATCAGAAGAAGGACGCGGAAAAGGTCGTGGAGGGCGACGTTGTCCTGATGGCGATCGGGATCCGGGGGAACATCGAGAATCTCGGCCTCGAGGAGGTGGGGGTCGAGTGCGATCGGAGCTTCATCAAGGCGGATCCGGCCAGGGGATACCGGACGAGCGTGGACGGGATTCATGCCTTCGGCGATGTGATCGGCCCGCCCCTCCTCGCTCACGTGGCCTCGCACGAGGCGATCATCTGCGTGGAGAGCATCGCGGGGCTCGATCCCTCGCCCATGAACTACGATGCCATCCCCGGCTGCACCTTCTGCCATCCCCAGGTGGGAAGCATCGGCCTCTCCGAGGAGGCGGCACGCGAAGCCGGCATGGATGTCAAGGTGGGAATGTTCCCCTTCATCGGCGTGGGCAAGGCGATCGCCCTGGGCGAGAAGGACGGCTTCGTCAAGCTCGTCTGCGACGGGGCCACGGGGCGGCTGGTGGGCGGCCACATCGTGGGGCCCGAGGCGCCGGAACTCCTGGGAGAGCTGGAGCTGGCCGTGTCCGCCGGTCTGACGGCCAGGCAGATCGCTCACGGCATCCACTCCCATCCCACGCTGCACGAGGCGATCATGGAAGCGGCTCTCGATGTCGAGGGGGCGGCCATCCACGTCTGACAGCCGGAATCGACGAACAGGACCAAAGCAACGAGGGGGCGGATCTCCCATCCGTCCCCTCCTTTTTCATGGGGCGAATTTTCCAGGTAATAATCGCGAGGTCTTTCCTTCTTCCCCGGCAGATACGAGAGATCGGGCGCCGCAGGCAGGCTGCGGTGAAGAGCTCTCGGAAGTTCCGGAGGTCGGTTTTCAGCATGAAGCAAGGAGGAAAGACGATGAAGCGCAATATCCTTACTATCTGTTTTCTGGCGGCCCTTCTCTTCTTCGCCGCGGGATGTCAGGGCCTGAACACCATTGACAAGATGTCGTTCAGGAACCTCGAGATGATCCAGGCCCCCATGATCGAGGAGAAGAATCCCGTGCTTGCAGGGGCTCTCAACGTCCTCCCGGGCATCGGGGATGCATATCTCGGCCAGTGGGGGGCTTTCGTGGGAAACCTGCTTTTCTGGCCCTATTCCATCGCCTGGGGAGTTCCCGAGGCCGCCGTCACCGCCGTCAACATCAACAAGATGGAAACCCTTCTCCACTATCGTTTCGGAGTTGGCCGGAGATGGGCAAAGGAGAGAAATCTCGATCCCATGACGTTTGCTCCTCTCGATGTCACCGAGATTCAGGGCTTCGAGAAGATCGATCTCAGGGAGATGCGGGACAGGGAGAGCCAGCTGGCCGCTGTCGATGCACGCGAGTGAATCGGGGGAAGGGGGGGGGCTTTGATGCTGGAACCCCGGGCCGGATCAATGCCGGCCCGGGTTCTTTTTTCAATGGGCGTACAGGACAGGCGATGTCTTGGTTCGGCACTGCAAAGGGTCGATCAAGAGCGAACTGCAAGGAAATCCGGATGTGCCGCAACACGAGCTATCGGTCTTCACTTGAACCAGGAGAGAAAATGATGAAGCGCAATATCATTCCGCTCTGTTTCTTCGCTGCTCTTTTCATCGTCAATGCCGGATGTCATGGATTGAACTCCATTGATGCTGAAGCATACAGGAATCTGGAGAGGCTCGGCGTTCCGCTGATAGAAGAAAAAAATCCCGTGCTTGCCGGAGTACTCAACATCCTCCCCGGTGCCGGCGATGTTTATCTCGGCCAGTGGGGAGCGTTCGTGTGCAACCTTCTGCTCTGGCCTTGTTCCGTAGTCTGGGGAGTTCCCGAGGCTGCGATGACGGCTGTCAACATCAACAAGCAGAACACGGTTATCCACTACCGCTTCCAGGCCGATTTGAGATGGATGAGAATCAATGGCGACAGGAGATGGAGAAACATCGATCCCATGACCTTCGCGCCCAGGGACGTAACGGAGACTCGATGATCCGAGAGGATCTCTATCAAGGCAAAACGAGGCAGGCAAAAAAAGCTGACCGTGTCGCCCTTTCTAGAACAAAAAAAGAGTGGCCTCTCTCCTCAATCGAGCCGCGCCATCTCCAGCTTCCACACGTTGACGGCGTTCCACCTCTTCGACTCGTCACGGCCGAGGATGATGTGATGGACTCCGGCCTTGTCAAAGGTGATCCGGCCGAAGACGAAGTCCCTCGAATCGGCCCATCCCCCCGTTCGGGGCACGTTCAGCAGCAGCCTCTGCCCGGCTGCCTCGAGGGCAAGGGCCGTGGGAGCCAAGGCGGCGAAACGCCCACGCACGACATAGGTCCCCGGCTTGTCGATGCAGGCGAGCCAGTGGACGCGGGCAGCGGCGTCGTTCCAGCCGCCGATGTTCTCGTCCTGGCCGTCGAACTGCTCCAGGAAGAGGTGCCCGCCCTCGAGGACCGCCTTGTTCGCCGGGAGAGTGACGCAGTCGCCGATCAGGAAGCGGGCATCCTGGTGGAGCGTTGCGGTCACTCCCTCGATCCTGAAGGCAAAGGCGTTCCGGCAGGGGCGCCGTCCCTCCTCCAGGGTCGGGGCCGTGAGCACCGGCTGCCCCTTGGCATTGACCTGGAATCCTATCGGTGCACCGCATCCGAGCAGCGTCGCCCTGCCGCGGATGGGAGACTTCTCGATCCGCACCGCCTTCAGGGTGACGGGCTTTTCGGGCCAGCCGAGGCAGATCGCATAGAGGACCTTACCATCCTTGCTCTGCGTGTACCGGATGTCGGCGGCGCTGTAGTCGAGCAGCTTCAGGAAGTGGCCGCCCCGCCCGAGCCGGGTGGGGCCTTCGCCGTGGATCATCCAGGGCCGGGTGTTGTAGACCGCCTGGCCGTTGACCTTCAGCCACTTTCCCATGTCCAGCAGAACGTTCTTCTGGACGTCCGGAATGGTGCCGTCCGCCATGGGGGAGATGTTCAGAAGGAGGCAGCCGTTCTTGGAGACGATGTCGATGAAGGTGTCGAGCACCATGTCGCTCGACTTGATCTCGAGATTGCTGGTGTAGCACCACGATCCCTTGCTGATCGTGTCGTCGGTGAGCCAGACGAAGTCGGTGCGCTTCTGCGCCCGTCCCTTCTCGTAGTCGACGACGCAGATCTCCTGGGGAAGGTCCTTCTGCTTGAAGGTGGTGACCACGTCGGTTCCCCACTGCTCGGCCCGGTTGAGATAGTAGGCGAGATAGCGTGTCCGGTAGCTCTCGGGGATCTCATCGAGCCAGGAATCGAACCAGATCAGGTCGGGCCGGTAGTTGTCGATCACCTCGACGAGCTTGGCGAGCCAGAAATCGAGAAACAGGTCGCGCGGCATGTAACCGTAGAGGATGGCCCGCTCCGCGTCGTTCAACGCATCGGGGAAGTTGGTCTTCACGTGGGAGTAGTGGCCGGTCCACTTCCCCTCCTTCTGCCAGAGGTTGTTGCGGGCGTGGTGGAAGCTGGCGACGAACCGCATGCCGCGCTCGCGGATCGCAGCGGCCAGCTCGCCCGTGATGTCCCGCTTCGGCCCCCTGTCGCCGGCGTTCCAGGGCGTCACCTTGCTGGCCCACATGGAGAATCCGTCGTGATGCTCCGCCACCGGCCCGGCAAACCGCGCCCCCGCTTTCTCGAAGAGCTCGGCCCACTCGCGGGCGTCGAACTTCTCCGCCGTGAATAGGGGGACGAATCCGTCATAACCGAACTTGTCCGGTTCGCCGTATGTCTCCACGTGGTGCCGGTAGGCCTTGCTTCCGCGGCCTTTCTTGTCGTGCATGTGGCGGGGATACCATTCGGTCCAGAATGCGGGCACGGAGTAGACGCCCCAGTGGAAGTAGATCCCGAACTTGGCGTCGCGGAACCATTCGGGCGCCGCGTCGTGGGCCTCGAGGCTTTTCCAGTCGGCGCGATAGGGGCCTGAGGCAATGACGCCGTCCACATGGCTCAGGGCGTCGGCCAGGTTCTGCTCCAGATCCTCGGTAGCGGCAGCCGTTCCGGTGAAGAGGAAGGCGGCGATCAGTCCGAGGGACAGCGCAGAACGTGACAGGGCTGTGATCATTGCGTTGCTCCATCTTTTCCAGGGGAGAGGGATCCGTTTTTCAAGGTTCGAGAACATGCTGCTGCCAGGGCTCGCGACTGCGTGGTAGATGGCAGTGTTAGTCACCCGGCCCTACTTCGAGCAGAACGACTTCACCTTCGTGTTGGGGTATCGGTCGAGGAGCCGGTTCAGGATTGTTTCCCTTTTCTGCTCCATCGAGGAGTCGCCGGGCAGGATCTCCTTCCTGATCTCGTCGACAGCGGCCTCGAGCTCTGCTGTCTCGATCGGGATACGGCTCGGAATGAGGAAGATGTACTCGGCCTTGCCGGGCTGGTCGACGGGAAATCCCTGGAGCTCTCCCTGTGGATTTTTCGGCGGGATGAGGATCGTGTCGCCTCTTTGGAATCGTGTGGCTTCCACGTCGTATTTTCGTGTTTTCTTGTTGAATATCGGACAGATCAGATCGAACTCGAGTCCCGTGCCATCCTTATTCTCATACAGGTCCATCAGGTAGAGGTAGCCGTTGAACTGTGGAATCAGCTCAACATAGAAATGTTGTACGTCGATCCTTTCTTCGTCGGTCCCGCCGCGAGTCCCGGCGTCGGCAGGCAGTTTCTTGATCTCCACAAAGAAGGGCTCCGTTTCCGGAGTTTTCACGAAGAAGTAGGCGGTGAGCGCCAGGATGATCCCGGCCGCGAGCGAGACGGCGATCTTGCGGACTACATAAAGAACCCTCGTTCTCTGCCGGCCGGGCGTTCCTGTTCGCAGCACCGATCGCTCGACGCTTTCCATGATCTCCTGGTACGAGTCCGGGACGTCCGTCTCGAACTGCTCAGGATCGGGCGAAAGCTCGGCCTTGAGGAATTCGTCCGTGGACCGGATCTCTTCAGCTACCCGTCGGCACTCGGGGCAGGCCTCGAGATGTTCACTGATCGACGCACTCTCCTCGTCCGGGGCCAGGCCGTCGAGAAAATCGATCAAGCGGTCATCGGTAATGTGGTCACTCATGCTTTCACCAAGATGAGCATGTCACTTTCACAGCAGCCTATTCAGGCACTTTTGCATCCTCTTGCAGAGCTGACAGACACGCTGGGCAACGGCTTTCGCCGTTCGCTCGAGCAATCCTGCTATCTCCTTGTTCGTCATCTCCTGGAAGTAGCGAAGATCGAAGATCCTCTTCTCCATCGGAGGGAGCTTGTTGCGGCATTTGTCGATGACCTCGAGATTCTCGATGGCCGCCACCTGATCGGGAGCAGGCGGATCGCCGAGGTCCCCGGATTCGGATCTTTTGATCTTCCAGTGATCCTCGATCGCCTTTCTCAGACGCCAGCCCAGAAAGCCGGCAAAGCTCTTCCAGACCAGGCTGGGCAGCTCGGTTCGCCTTTCGAGAAGGAAGACCCACAGGTTCTGGTAGACCTCCCTGAAGTCGTTCTCCGATGTTATTCCGAAGCGGCTGCATGTTTTGTATATAAAACCTTTGTAGTAATTTAACAGCTCGATACCGGCCTGGTTGTCGCCCTGGCTCCAATGCTGCAGGAGATCGAGGTCCCGCTCATACACCATGGTCGGCCTCCTTCCGGAGAGCCGGGAGCCGCGCGCAGAGCGACTGGGACCGGGAAACGACATTTACTCGTCTTTCTCGCTTTACTCTTTGCATGAATAATGAAGCAGAATCGATGTTAAAGTTACCTGGTTTTTATTTCTTTTTTCGGGCCCATGATTTCGTGCCGCGATCACGCGGGAGTTGAGATCACGCCGAGAGGGTACCGCCATACTATCCTGAATTCGAAGAACGCCACGAATATTATCTGTTTCTCTCCGCCATGGCAACCGGCTAGTATGAACACAGGGTTCCATTGTAAAAAAAAATGCGCGACAGGGAGTGTCGGTGTGGCGATATCTCATCGATTCGGCAGGGGGAGATCCCGGATGGGAAGGGAGGCTTTTATTCTGATCAAGATGTTCCTGATTGTCGGAGCGGTGGTCGCTCTTCCTTCTCTTCTGCTGGCAAAGAGCGAGGAGGATCTGGAGATCAAACCCGGCGAGGACCTGCTGGCCTACGCCAACCGGTTGGTCGAGATGCAGGACGTAATGAACGAGACGGCCGTAAAGGCTGAAGCAGCGGGAGATGTGAGGAAAGCCATCGCCCTTCTGGAAAAGAACATCGAGTTCCAGAAAAAGATCCTCGGCGAGGATCACGTCGACATCGCCGGATCAAAGGTTCGACTTGCCAGGCAGTACGAGGAGATCAGGCAGTTCGATCAGGCCCGCAAGCTGCTCGTGGAATCGCTCGACATCATGTGCCGGCAGCCCTTCAGCCACTTCCACGAGATCGATGCCCGGTATGAACTCGACGATTTCGACAGGCGCCGCACCATGACAGAAGACGAGAAGGTTCTGTTCGAGGAGCTGAAAGAACTCGATCGGCTCAGGAAAAAGGCGTTGGAGAAAAGGAACAGGAAGCAAGTGACAGCCCTCACCGAGGAGACGCTCGCGATCAGGGAGAAGCTGCTGGGCACGGACCACCCGGAGTACTTCCTGAACCTGAACAAGCTGTGCACCTATTACCTTCAGGCAGAGGGATCGGCGGAAGGTTACGCGAGCACGGAACCCCTGTGCGAGGAGTGCTGCCACGCCTCCCGGCGGGCCCTGGGGAGGGGGCATCCCTATCATGCCTGGGCTCTCAGGAATCTGGGGCATATCCACCTTGCCAGGGGAGAGCTCGACCGGGCCGAGGCGCTGCTCCTCGAGTCGGTCTTCCTCTGGGAGATGACGATGGGCCGGATGGGTGGCAGGAATTACTTCTTAATCGTCAGTGACCTGCAGAGTATCTATCTCTTGAAGAAGGAGCCTGTCAAGTTCGCCTATTTCTACAACCTTAGCAGGTTTGCCGGTAGAGGCAAGGCGGAGCGAACCGGCCTCTGCGCACACATCCTGTACAACAGGGCGGAATCGGCCTGTCTCGCCGGAGACCTGGCGCGGGCCGACGAGATTCTGGAAAAGGCTGTCATGCTGAGCCTGAGATCTTACGGTGGGGACCATCCGCAGACAGCCTACTATCAAAGCCGCCGTGCGGAGATCGCCCGGGAAATGGGTGACTTCGAGCAGGCCCGGATGCTCCATGAAGCGGTCCTCGCCTCCTACAGGCGCAACTTGAGCCTGGCATCCACTTTTCATTCCGAGACACAGCAGCTCGAGATCGTGCACCGTACGCGGATGATCCTCGACTCCTTTCTCTCCTTCGCATCGTCATCCGGAGTGAGCGGGGCCGACATCTATCGCAAGGTTCTTCCATGGAAAGGCACGGTCTTCGCGCAGCAGCGCCGGATGCGGTTCGAGCGGCAGGACCCCGGGATAAACCAGCTCTTCAGGCGGCTGCAGCTCGTGACGGGCCTCCTGGCGAGCAGCACGTTGTCCGATTCCGCGGCTGGCCTTCGAGTCGACAAGGTCAGGGATCTGGAAAAAGAGAGGAGCGATCTGATTCGGCGACTCTCGAACAGGAGCGAAACGTATAGGCGGGTGGCCGGGGTTCTGTTGATGGAACCGTCGATTCCGATCCGTTCTCTTCCCACCGATACGGTTCTTGTCGACTTTCTCGTCTTCAACTGGAAATCCGGCGGCAAGGACGCGAATACGAAGAAAGACCAGCGGGAACGTCACCTGGCCGCTTTTGTCGTGCGGAAGGATAGGCCGGTCGAGTTCGTCGATCTCGGTCCCGTGGAACCGATCAGGAAAGCCATCGCGAAATGGCGTGAGAAGGTGTGCGGCAAGGATGAAGAGATGGTTGCGGGAAGGGGGAAGGAGGTCACGAAAAGCGTCTCCGCTCCGAACATCGACATGTCCCGCGACAGCACAGGTTCGAAGCTCAGGAAGCTGCTCTGGGAGCCGCTGGCCGGAAAGGCGGCCGGCGCCCGCCTTGTCCTGATCTCCCCCGACGGCTGCCTCGGCTGTTTCCCCTTCGGCGCCCTGCCCGGTTCCGCGCCGGGATCGTACCTGGTCGAGGAGGTCGCCGTGGCCTACATCCCCACGGCTCAGCTCCTTCCCGATCTGTCATCCAACGGGCAGCCGGCATCTGCTGCCCGTTCACCGGCCTCGCTCTTCGTGGTGGGAGGTGTCGATTTCAATGCCGCGCAACAGGGCTCACAGGCGACCGAGGCTGGTCGGATCGCGGTCCGCGGCAGTTCCTGGAAGGACTTCAAAGCTCTCGCGCACAGCGGCAAGGAGAGCGATCAGGTTAAGGAGCTCTTCAACCGTTTCTTTCCCGGCGGAGCGGTGATAGCTCTCTCGGGACGGGCTGCCGTGGAGCAGGCATTCCGGGAAGAGGCCGGCGAGCACCGCTTCATCCACCTTGCCACACACGGCTTCTTTGCTCCTGCGGAGGTGACTTCGGCTCTGGCCGAACTTGTCGATCATCCAGGGGACCCGGTCTTCGAGCCGATGAGTCGCGGTCTGCCGGGCTACCATCCCGGCCTCCTCTCCGGCATCGTCTTCGCCGGAGCGAACGAGAAGCAGCCGGAGGGTCGGGACGACGGGATCTTCACGGCGCTGGAGATGGCGGCCGGAGATCTCTCGAAAGTGGAGCTCATGGTACTGTCTGCCTGCCAGACGGGGCTCGGCGTGGCCACGGGCGGCGAGGGCCACATCGGGCTCTTGCGCGCGGCGCAGCTGGCCGGGGCCCGGACCGTGGTGGCGAGCCTCTGGAAGGTCAATGATGAGAAGACGAAGCAGCTCATGGGCCGCTTCTACGACAGCCTCTGGTCCGGAGGGGCGACGAAGCTCGAGGCGCTTCGTCGGATGCAGCTCGACCTGATCAAGCAGGGGGCGCCGGTCAGGGAATGGGCTGCGTGGATTTTGTCGGGCGACTGGCGATGACGATGCGATCCGGCTGCGGACAGGAGCCGTTATCACGAATGACAAAGGGAGTGATCTGATGAGAACTCGAATCGGAGCGGGACGCTGCCTTGCAGCAGCAATCGTCCTGCTCGGAGCTCTACTCGTTCCGGCTGAAAACACGCCCGCACGGACCGGCAGGGCTGCGGAAGACGGGCATGCCGACGATCCGAATGTCGAAATCCTGAAGAAGCTGCGAAACATCCAGGAGAAGTTCGCCCAATCGGATCGGGCCTATGCCAGGGGCAATTTCAGCAAAGCGAGGGATCTGGGGGAGGAGATCCTGAAACTCGAGATCGAGCTGCTCGGACCGGACAGCATCGACGTGGCGGGATCCCGCGATTTCCTGGCGGAGGTCCACATGAAACTCGGAAACCACGATGAAGCGCGAAGGCAGCTCAAGGAGTCGATCGACATCCTCAAGAGACAGCCGTTCATGCACTGGCGCGAGATCGACGGGGAACAGAAGCTGAGAGACTTCGACAGGCGCCGGCAAATGACCGACGATGAGATCACATTGCTGGAGGAGTGCAATGATCTCGAGTCCCGTTTGAAGAAGCTGAAGAGCGAGAGAAAACTGAAAGCAGCCATCCTCGTGGCAGAGGAGACGCTGAAGATAAAGCGGCAGCTCATGGGGGAGATTCACCCGGATTGCGGAATGAGCCTGCTCCAACTGGCCATCCTTCATGCTGCTGCTGGCAACAGGAATCGTGCCGCACCGCTCTATCATGAGGCTCGTCGCATAATACGAGAGGCACTGGGCGAGGGGCACAGGAACTATGCGTGGATTCTCTACTCCATCGGGGAGTTCCTGTTCATTGAAGAGGATTACGCAGGAGCTCAGTCTTATCTTCTGGAAGCCTACATGCTCTATTCCAGGACGGGAGGGGAGGGTGACAAGCATTTCTTCCGGATCGCGGATCTCCTTGGAACGGTCTTCAGAAAGCTGGGGATGCCTCACTTCGCTCTGGTTTACGATACTTCCTCTGTCGGGAAGAAAGCCAGTGCAATATTCGGTTTCAGCCAGCAAATGAGTCAGACCGCGGCAGTGATCCTGGAGAAGAGCGCGGGGTCGTTTCGGCGAGAAGGTGACTTCGACAGAGCTGCCGAGTTGATGCAATGGGCTCGCTTTCACGGAGATGTGGCTTTCGGTTCAATGCATCCGCAGTACGCCCTCTATCTTGCTTCCCAGGGCGAGCTCGAGGTCTTGATGGGAGACACAGCGGCTGCGGTGAGGAAATACTTGAAAGCCCTGGATTCGTTTCAGCAGAACATCACTCTGGCATCGACCTATCTTTCCGAGCGGGGCCAGATGAAACTGGTCCGGAAGATGCGGGGAGTCCTGGATTCCTATCTCTCCCTGGCGTCTCATGCCGGTCTGTCCGGCTCAGATGTCTACGAGTCGGCTTCCAGGTGGAAAGGGACGATCTTCGCGCAGCAGATTCGTATGCGAAAAGAGCGCCGGAATCCGGAGATGAAAGCGCTCTACCTGCAGCTCGACATCGTATCGAATCGGCTGGGGATTCACGCCCTCTCGGAGCCTGATCCCAAGGACCGGGAAGCCTGGACCAGGGAGCTCGGGCAATTGAACGATCACCGGGAGGCACTGATCCGGAGCCTGTCCAACATCAGCACCCGGGGAATCGACCTGGCTGAAAGGCTCGACCTCGTGCCAAGAGATCCGATCCCCCGTCTCCCGGAGAAGGCCGTCCTCATCGACTTCCTCGAGTATTCCCGCAGCCTCTTCGACAGCTTCGAGCAGGGAGGCGAGATTCCGCAGGAGCGCCATCTTGCAGCCTTCGTTGTTCGGAACGACGAGCCCGTGGCTCTCGTCGACCTCGGGCCCGTGCAACCGATCCGCTCCTCCATCGTCAAGTGGCGCGAGAAGGTATGCGGCAAGCAAGATCAGAGCCTCAGGGGAAAGTCGCTCTCCAAGGATGTCCCCTTGCCGAACATCGACATGTCCCGCGACAAGACTGGCAAGAGGCTGAGAGAGCTCCTCTGGGAGCCTCTGGCCGACAAGACGGCCGGCGCCGACCTTGTCCTGATCTCCCCCGACGGCTGCCTCGGCTTCTTTCCCGTTGCCGCCCTGCCCGGTTTGAAGCCGGGACGATACCTGGCCGAGGATGTCGCCCTGGTCCACGTTCCCGCACCCAGGCTCCTTCCCGATCTCCTGGCTGCCGAGCCGCCGCAGCGGACAGACGACGCGAAGGTCTCGCTCTTCGTGGTGGGCGGGGTGAATTTCGAGGAAACGCAGCCGGAGCCGCTCCTGGCCTCGACCGGGCGCGACGCCGTTCGCGGCAGCAGCTGGAAAAAATTTCCTTATCTCAAGGGGAGCGCCGGCGAGATCATCGAGATGAAGGAGCAGTTCTCCAAGGTCTTTCCGGGTGGAACGGTGACCTCCCTTGAAGGAAAGAATGCCCTGGAGGAGACATTCCGGGAAGAGGTGACAAAGCACAGATTCATCCACCTTGCCACCCACGGCTTCTTCGCCCCGCCGCAGCTGAAGTCGGCCCTGGCACCCGTCGAGGGCAATTCGGGCAATCTCTCCTTTCATGAGAGCGGCTTCGACCTGCCTGGCTGCCACCCCGGCCTCCTTTCGGGGATCGCCTTTGCCGGGGCGAACGGGAAGCAGCCGGAAGGGCTGGACGACGGGATCTTCACCGCCGTTGAGATGGCGGCCACCGACCTCTCCAAGGTGGAGCTCATGGTCCTCTCGGCATGCCAGACAGGGCTTGGCGTGGAAACAGGCGGCGAGGGGCACATCGGCCTCCTGCGCGCCGCCCAGCTGGCCGGGACCCGCACCGTGGTGGCAAGCCTCTGGAAGGTGCATGACAAGAAAACGCAGGAGCTGATGAAGCGCTTCTACGAGAATCTCTGGAAAGAGAAGCTGTCGATCCTCGAGTCCCTCCGCCGCGTCCAGCTCGACCTGATCGCCGAAAAAGATCCGGTGAGGGAATGGGCCGCCTGGATCATCTCGGGAGACTGGCGGTAGCGCCTACCGTTTCGCCTGCCTGATCGGCCCGAGCGAAGCGGTCCATCCCGTCCTGATTCATCGTGCCTCCTCCTGGTCCGGATCCTGCCTGTCCCGTGCCGCGTTCTCTCTCCTTCCGGGCGACCGCTTCGGCTCCCCTGCGCCGTCGCCAGCCAGAACGAACCGGCACTCCCCGTCGAAGGCCCTCTGAAAGGAAGTCAGCACGGCGATCGCCGCGCCGATGGCCGAGGCGGCGGAGATCATCAGCATGACCACGATCTGGTACGTCGCCGCGATGGAAGGATCGACGCCGGCCAGGACCTGGCCGGTCATCATGCCGGGGATGAAGACGATTCCCACGGCGCTCATGCTGTTGATCGTCGGAATCAGCCCCGCCGTCAGGGCGGTCCGGATGCTCGGAAGCGCCGCCTCGCGCGTTGTCGCGCCGAGCGCCAGCATGGCATGGATCTCGTCCTCCCGCTCGCGAAGATCGCTGAAGAGCCGCTCGAGGGCGAGGGCGAGACCGTTCATCGAGTTTCCCACCACCATGCCGGCGATGGGGATCACGTAGCGGGCCTTGTACCAGGGATCGACCTGCACGATCAGGGCGGTGACGGTGAAGGAGACGGTGATCCCGGAGAAAAAAACCGCATTGAGCACGCGGGGGAAGATCCCGGGCGGCGCTCTGGTGACGCGGCCGAGGAGGGTGTGAGCGCTCAGCACCATCATCAGGGTCACGATGGCGAGAACGAGCCAGACCGAGTCGACGCCGAAGATCCAGCGGAGCGCGAAGCCGAGGGCGAAGAGCTGCAGGAAGGTGCGAACCGTGGCCACCAGCAGCGACCGGATGTAGCCCAGGGAGAGAGCGAGCGATAGGCCGGCCGCCGCGAGGATGAAGCCGGTGGCCAGTCCGAGCTGCCAGGGGGCGATCTCGATCACACCCGAGGCCGCAGGATCGGTTGCGGCGATGGCGATCATGGCTTCCTCTCCTTGATCGTACGATCGGCGATGGTGAGGACGCGGCCCTCTTCCGCCGCCAGCCCGTCATGCCGTGTCAAAAGAACCGCTCCTCCCGCCGCGGCAAAGGCGTGAATCCGCTCGAGAACCCGCGCCGCGCTCTCCGGATCGAGCGCCGCCAGGGGCTCGTCGAGGAGAAGGCAGGACGGATCGGTCAGCAGCGTCCGCGCGAGGGAGATGCGGCCCGTCTGTCCTACCGAGAGGCGCGAGGCGTCATCGGCGAGGTCCACGTCGTCCAGTGCCAGATCGCGAAGCTCCTGACCGAGCCGCCCCTCGTCGGGCGCACTGCTGCTCGCGGCGCGGCGGACGTTGAGCGTCCAGGGAAGGAGAAGATTGTCGCGCACCGTGCCGGGAAGGAGGGCGTGCTTCTGGAGGACCAGGGCCACGCGCTCGCGCCAGATCGGGGGAGCCCAGTCGTTCGACGGCTTTCCCTCGAGGAGGAGCGTCCCGCTCTCCAGGGGGAGCAGCCGGGCGAGAGCCCAGAGCAGGCTGCTCTTTCCGGCGCCCGACTGGCCGCGGAGGATCACCGTTTCCCTGCAGCGCAGGGCGAGGGAGCTGTTCTCGAGAATCCTTTTCCCGTTCGTGCCGTCACCCCGTCTCAGGGTGATCTCGCGGGCGGCAAGGAGCGGTTCATCGTGATTCATGATGTATCTGCAAAGAGTTCGATCTGGCCCAGGCAGCGGCAGGAAGCGTTTCAGCCGCGCGATCCGGGATCGCCTGACACGGTGCAGGCAGCCGCAAGATCGTCCAGCTTGACCTCGACCTGGACTCCCTCGACGAGGTTCTTGACGGCGAAGACCCCCTCCTCCCTCTCCCGCGGACCGAGGAAGATGGCAAACCGGGCTTTGTCTTTCGAGGCCCGGGAAAAGACCTTCTTCGCCTTCTGCGGTTTCAGTCCGAGGTTCACGGCGAGCCCCGCGTTCCGGAGGACGCCGGCGCCACGGAGCGCCATCGATCGTTCCTCGGCCGAGAGGAAGCCTATGTGGACATCGGGACCCGGCATCTCGGGAAGCGACCGGTCAAGGCTGTCGAGCAGCTCGAGCACGACCACGTCGCCGAAACCGAGGCCCACGGAGGGGACGGGCGAACCGCCGAGATCGCTCACCAGGTTGTTGTAACGGCCGCCGCCGAAGATGGCCCGGAGCTTTCGCCCCGAGTCGAAGGCCTCGAACACGATATCGGTGTAATAGGTCAGGCCGCGCACGATCGAGATGTCGAACTTCATGAAAGCGCCCTTCCCGTAGTCGTTCATCACTGAGAAGAGCTCGCGGAGGTTATCGAGCGCCGCTGTCGGTTTTCCGAGAAAGGCGGCCGCGCCGTCGAGGTCGTCGATGTCGAGGAGCTCGAAGACCTTGTCGACCTGGTCCTTCGAAAGCCCCTCGGTCTCGAGGAGCCCGGCCGTCTCCTCGGGCGGCAGCTTGTCCCTCTTGTCCAGGGCGAGGCAGACCGCCTCGAAATGGACCGTGGGGATGCCGGACGCCTCGAAGAGATCGCCCAGCAGGGCGCGGCTTCCCACGTGGACGTGGAAGTCGCCGGCTCTCAGGCCGGCCAGGGTAAGGGCGGTGACGGCCGTCGAGAGGACTTCCGCCTCGGCGTAGACGCTTTCCTCGCCGATGATGTCGAGGTTCCACTGGAAGTGCTCGCGCTTGCGGCCCCGGGTCATCCTCTCGTAGCGGAAGCACTGGGGGATGGAGAACCACCTGACCGGGTAGGAAAGCGCGCTCTGCCGCGCCAGGATCATCCGGGCGAGGGAGGGGGTCATCTCCGGCCGCAGGGCCAGCTTGCGGCCGCTCTTGTCCTCGAACCTGTAGATCTGGCGCACGATATCCTCGCCGCCCTTCCTGATGAGCAGCTCCTCGGTCTCGACCACGGGAGCGTCGTATTCCTCAAAACCGTGGAGGTTTGCGGCCTGACGCCAGATCGAGAACAGGACGTTGCGCCGGGACATTTCCTCGGGATAGAAGTCGCGCATGCCTCTTGGCGGTCCGAATTCCATTACCTTGTCTCCCAGGAGTTTAACGATTTTTAGCCGCCCTGTCCCGGCTTCGCACAGGCGGGCGTTGAAGCCGCCAGCATCGCTTTCACGGCGGCATTTTCAAGAGCGTTCTTCACTTTACCGCAGTTCGTGCGCGATTTCCATCCATCGGGAGAGCTTGACTCCGGGCACCGGGAGCGTTATATCGACCAGGGTATGACGCTTCTGTGATTTGTGGGAGAGAATCGATGAGCAAGGTAACCAGGCGTCTGCTGCGTAGCATGAAGCGGAAAGGCGAGAAGATCACGATGCTCACGGCGTACGACTACGCCTTCGCCCGTATCGTGGACAAGGCCGGCGTGGATGTGATCCTCGTTGGAGATTCGCTTGGCAACGTGGTTCAAGGTGGCGCCAATACTCTTTCGGTGACGCTGGACGAGATCATCTATCACACGCGCATCGTGGCCCGCGGCGTGGAGAACGCCATGGTGGTGGCGGACATGCCGTTCATGTCGTTCCAGGTTTCTCCCGAGGACGCCCTGCGCAACGCGGGGCGGATCATGAAGGAGAGCGGCGCCGAGGCCGTCAAGCTGGAAGGCGGGGCGGTGATGGCCGAGACGGTGACGCGGATCACCAGTGTGGGCATCCCGGTGATGGGGCACATCGGGCTCACTCCCCAGTCGGTACATCAGTTCGGCGGATACCGCATCCAGGGCAAGAAGGAGAAGGCGCAGGAGCGCCTGATCAACGATGCCAAGATCCTTCAGAAGGCGGGCGCGTTCTCCATCGTTCTCGAGTGCACGCCGGCCTCCCTGGCGAAGACCATCTCCGAGGAGCTGAGGATTCCGACCATCGGGATCGGCGCGGGACCCGACTGCGACGGCCAGGTGCTGGTCCTGCACGACCTGATCGGGCTCAACGAGGGCCACGTCCCCAGCTTCGTGAAGAAGTACGCCGAGATCGGCACCGTGGCCCGCGAAGCGATCGAGACTTTCGCGCGCGACGTGAGGGATGGCGCCTATCCCGACGAGGGACACAGCTTCTGACCTGCTCCGAGGGAGATCGAGGCTCCCCTTTCAAAACCGACAGGAGACCGATGATGAAGAAGGCGGCTGTTCCTCTGCTCTGTCTTGTCCTGCCCTTCTGTTTCACGGTCGCGGGCTGCAGCAACGTGAGCCAGCGTGTCCACGACCAGGCGGGGAATATCGCCTCGGTCAAGGTGTTCCCCTTCTACGTGGACGCCGATGGGGAGAAGCTGGTCGTACCCGGACTGGACGTCGGTCTGTTTCCGGAGCGGCGCGGCAGGGCGATGGACGTCCGCATCGCGACCACCGAGGAGAGCGGCCCGCTTGTCTTCGACGGGCTCGTGCCCGGAGAGTATCTTCTGAAGATCTATCTCAAGGGAAGAAAGATCGTCAAGGAGGACCTGGAACTGCGGGCGGGCAAGCGCGTCACGGTGCGCATCGACTTCGTGGGAATCGACAGCTGGCAGAGGTTCATCAACAAGCTCGAAGCGGCGCTGGCGGCCGAGTTCTTCGATCTGGCCGAGGAGATCATCACGCACCTGCTCGACAGCCTGACGGACGAGCTGTTCGAGGAGGATCTGGACGACGACGATGAGAGCGGCGGCTCCGGATTCGACTGGAAAGGCGATGCGGAGAAGTCCAAGCCTGTCCTCAGGATTCGAAAGAAGAAGGACACCAGGAAGTAGGGCGCCGTCGGCCTGGAATGATGGTCCTTATCGAGGCGTTGCCGAGGATCTTGTCTTCCGCGACTCCCGGCGGTGGCGATCCGCCTCCTCCTTCATTCCCATCTTGTCGAGGATGTCGGCGAGCATGCCGTGGAGAGCTGACTTCTCCCCGGGGTCGCCGATCAGGGGCAGGGCCTGCTCGCAGGCCGCAGCCGCCTCGTTCCATCGCTGCATCGTGTCGAGGATCGACGCTTTCCTGCGCAGCACGCTGCAGAGAATTTGCGAGGCCTGTTTCTTGTTTTGCGAGGAGGTGTCCGAGCCCAGGACCAGCTCGGCTCCCTGGAGCGCCCTGTCGAGGTAGAGGAGTGCCTCCTGCCTTCTTCCCTCTGCGAGCTGCTGCTCCGCCATGTTGAGGAATGTGGCGGCACCGCTGCCGTACATGATGATCTGCGCCTCGCTCCTGTGCCGCTCCGCCTCGAGGGTGTTGTCCAGATGCATGAGCGCCGCGGCAGTCCGCTCGTGGAGCTCGGCAAGGGGCGGCGAGAGAGGCGGCATCTTCGGGATGGCCGAACCGAAAGCCGCGGCCGCTTCCTCCCACTTCTCCTGCTCCTCGAAGATCTTTCCCTTCTCGTACAGGACGTTGCACTCGATCCGGATTGCCAGCTCCCTGTGCTTCCTCGTTGTCTCCTTCTCCTGCACGGCCGAGGCGGCCTGCTGCGCCCTGTCGAGATAACGAAGGGCGTCGTCTTGCTCGCCGCGCTTCCCGAGCTCGATGCCGATCTGGAAGAACGCCTCCTCCGTGTTCTTGTGGATTCCGCCGAATCCCGGGACATGGATCACCAGGACGAAGAGTCCGGCGAGAGCGACGGTCGCCGGGACGAGGGGAAGGAACGCACGGGAGCGGATCTTTTCCCCGAACCACCTGATCGCAAAGCAGGCGTAGATGATCAGGAACGGGACGATCGGGACGCGGTAACGGGCCGTGATGAAGAAGAGCACGATCGAGAGGGTGTAGACCGCCACGAATCCCCAGAGCGGGAAGAGATCGAAAGCCCGCCTCATGGCGAGAAGGATCCCCAGCAGGCCGAGGGGCGCCACGATCCAGAAGCCGATCACCAGCCACTTCATGATGGGCGTGAACTCCTCGGTGAAGGTGTAGATGCACTTGTTGTTGGCGAACTCCTGGCGGCAGAAGAAGTACCGGAGCTTGTACCCCATTATGCAGAGGGCCTTGGCCGGCTCCTCGCGAAAGAACTCGAAGGAGAGGTCGAAGAAGTAGTCCGAGACCTCCGACGGCTTCGGCTTGTGCCCCAGGGCGCGCTCCGCCATGGCCCGCGTGTCGTCGTAGCCGCCCCACCAGTCGGGACGGGTGCCGGGCACGACCGCCGTGACGCCGTCGGTCCAGGGATTGTTGCCGATGTAGAAGTTCACGCCGCCCTGCGAGGCAACGAGCACAGTGTCGTTCCCCACTGCGTAGTTGCGCACCGTGACGGGTAGGATCGGCAGGCAGGTGAAGAGGAAGAAGACCAGGCCGCGCAGGACGATGGTGCCGATGTCGCGGCCGTCTCGGCGCAGAGCCCAGACGAGCCAGAACAGGGCTGCCGGTGCGAAGAGAAGCACGTTAGGCCTGGCCAGGGCCGACAGCCCCAGCACGAAACCGGAAAGGGCGATCAGGCCTGTCGACTTCTTCTCTCCGGCCAGCACGAGGAGAAGGATGAAGAGGATGTCGAGAAACACGATGAGCGGAACGATGAGAAGCTCGCAGTCGAAGTAGACCATGATCCAGTAGAGGGCTGCGACAACTCCGGAGGCGATGCCCACACCGCGCCCGAACAGCCTCGAGCCGAGCAGGAAGACGAGGCCGCATCCGAGAGCGCCCAGAATCGACTGGATCAGCCGTGGGATGAAGAAATCCTGCCCGAAGATCTTGTAGACCGTCCCGAGGAACCAGATGTAGAGGGGCGCGCGGAAATAGGGAAGCTCCTCGCCCGTCTCGCGGTCCACCGACCATTCCTTGCCCTCGGCGAAGAGGGCGGCCCACTCGTGATGCACCTGCTCATCCATCGTCGGATGGGCGAAGAAGGGACTGTCCTCGAGCTCGACGAGATAGACGAGACGGATCACCAGCGCCAGGCCTGCAATGAGACAGAACCAGAGCAGGTTGCTTTTCACCTCTTTGCCTCTCCTCCTTCCGGACCGCCGCGGCCCGGGTGTTTCAAAGTCTTCTTCAGTATGGCACACTGCAGCTCGCTATGAAAGCGGCGCTCTATTGAAAACCGCAACCCGATCCGACGGGTTGTTGCCACGGGCCCTGCTTTCCGACATAATGACATTTTCCTGGAAATGGAAGACCACTTTCCCTCGAAAACCAGCGGTTGGGAGAGCCAGACTGTGATCACCCGCATAGAGATCGGCATGCTGAACAGCGTGATCGATCCCATGGGAAACGACCTTTGCGAGAGCGCGGAAAAGGTGTTCGGCCTCCCTCTCGAGGGAGCCCGGACCGCCACGGTGTTCAAGATCAAGGCCGACCTCGCTTCCGGCGAGGCGGAGCGGATTCGTGACGAGCTCGTGGATCCGGTCACCCAGGACGCGGCGCTCGACCGCCGCGATCCCGGCCCCTTCGACTGGGCTGTCACCGTGGGCTTCAAGCCCGGTGTGACGGACAACGTGGGGCGCACGGCCCTCGTGGCCGCCGAGGATATCCTGGGACGCTCCCTCGGCGCCGATGCCGATGTCTTCACCGAGAGGGTCTTTTTCCTGACCGCCAAAGGCCTGGGGAAGGAGGATGTGAAGAAGGTCGCCCTCGGCATCGTGGCCAATCCGCTGATTCACACCGTTCGCGTCGAGTCGCGCCAGGAGTGGGAGAGCGCCGGACCCGACTTTTCTCTCCCCGTGATGGAGAGGTCGGGCGGCGCGAAGGTGGCCGTGGTCGATCTTGCGGGAAGCGACAGCGACCTCGAGAGGATCAGCCGGGAGGGGATCCTCTCGCTCAGCGTCGAGGAGATGCGGGCGATCCGGGACCACTTCAAGGGGGCGAGCTATCTCGAGGAGCGGCGGCAGCTCGGTCTCGAGGCCTCGCCCACCGACGCGGAGCTCGAAGCCCTGGCCCAGACATGGTCCGAGCACTGCAAGCACAAGATCTTCAATGCCGTGATCCGGTACAGCGAGCCCGGCCGCCCCGAGGAGACGATCCGGTCCATCTTCAAGACCTACATCAAGGCGGCCACGGAGGAGATCGGGAAGCGGTCCGATCTCCTCGTCTCGGTGTTTCACGACAACGCGGGCGTGGTTCGGTTCAACGAGCGATGGAACGTCGTCTACAAGGTCGAGACGCACAACTCTCCCTCGGCTCTCGATCCCTACGGCGGAGCTATCACGGGCATCGTGGGCGTGAACCGCGACCCCTTCGGCACGGGCCGCGGCGCCGCCCTGCTGGCCAACGTGTGGGGATACTGCCTCGGTTCGCCTTTCTTCGAAAAGCCGATACCCGAGGGCCTGCTTCATCCCCGCCGCATCCGCGACGGCGTGCATCACGGTGTGATCGACGGCGGCAACCAGAGCGGCATCCCCTACGCCCGCGGCTTCGAATGGTTCGACGAGCGATACGTGGGTAAGCCTCTCGTCTACTGCGGCACCCTCGGGCTCATGCCGCACGAGGTCTGCGGCGAGCCGGCGCATGTCAAGAAGGTGAAGCCGGGGGACCGCATCGTCATGGCCGGCGGCAGGGTGGGCAAGGACGGAATTCACGGCGCCACCTTCTCCAGCGAGGAGCTCCGCGCCGAGTCGCCCTCCCAGGCGGTGCAGATCGGCGACGCCTTCACCCAGAAGAAGATGACCGATTTCCTGCTCGAGGCCCGCGACCTGGGGCTCTACACGTCGATCACGGACAACGGTGCCGGCGGGCTCTCGTCCAGCGTCGGCGAGATGGGATGCCTCTCGGGCGGCTGCGACATGGACCTGAAGCGGGCGCCTCTCAAGTACGCCGGGCTGCAGCCCTGGGAGATCCTCCTGTCCGAGGCCCAGGAACGGATGACCATGGCCGTGCCGCCCGACAGGATCGACGCCTTTCTCGAACTGGCCGCGGCGCGCGATGTGGAAGCCGTCGATCTCGGCGAGTTCACCGACACGGGCCGGTTCCACGTGCGGTACGGCGACAGGACCGTGGCGTACATCGACATGGAGTTCCTCCACGAGGGCTGCCCCCTGATGGAGCTGGAGGCGGAATGGAATCCTCCTGCCAGGGAGAAACCGCTTCTCGGAAAGAGCGGCCGCCTGGGCGCCGACCTGAAGGACCTGATTCGCCGGCTCAACGTCTGCTCCAGGGAGAAGAAGTCGCGGCAGTATGATCACGAGGTGAAAGCCCTGTCCGTGGTCAAACCCTTCGTGGGGAGGAAGCGCGACATCCCCTCGGACGCCACGGTGATGATGGTGGAGCCCGGATCCAGGGAGGGCGTTGTCCTGGCCGAGGGGATCAATCCCCGTCTTTCCGACGTGGACACCTATGCCATGGCCGCCTCGGTCGTCGATCTGGCAATGCGGCGCATCGTGGCTGCCGGCGGCGAGCCGGGCAGCGTGGCGGGGCTCGACAACTTCTGCTGGCCCGATCCCGTTCAATCGGAGAAGACGCCCGATGGAAAGCACAAGCTCGCCCAGCTGGTCCGGGCGTGCCGCGGCCTGTCGGACACGACGCGCGCTTTCGGCGTTCCATGCATCTCGGGAAAGGACTCGATGAAGAACGACTCGGTGCGCGGCGGGGTGAAGATCTCCATCCCGCCGACCCTACTCTTCTCCGCCGTGGGGAAGATCATCGACGTGAGCTGTGCCGTCACCCCGGAGTTCAAGCGGCCGGGCGACCTGGTCTACGTGCTGGGCGTCACGCGTAACGAGCTCGGCGGTTCGGAGTATCTCGCCATGATCGGCGCGCGGGACGGCCGGGAGACGATCCGGGAAGGCAAGCCGCCGCGTGTCGAGCCCCGTTCCGCTCTCCTTCTCTACTGCGCGCTCAACGGAGCGATCCGCGAGCGGCTGGTCCGCTCGGTCCATACACCGGCTCTCGGCGGCCTGGCCGTGGGCTTCGCCCTGGGGGGCATGGGGGGCGAGCTGGGGGTCGAGGTCGATCTCGGCCGGGTGCCTCGGGAGAAGGTGGACGGCGACGCGGCGCTCCTCTTCTCGGAAACGAACTCCCGGTTCATCGTCACCGTGGCTCCGGACAGGCAGGAGCGGTTCGAGGAGATGATGGGCGGAACGGCCTTTGCCGCGGTGGGCGAGGTCGTTGCCGGCTGCCGGATCCAGGCGACGGGGCTCGAGGGGGACAGGGTGTTGGATTGCGATGTTCTCGAACTGAAGAGAGCCTGGAAAAAGGTTCTCGAGGAGGTCTAAGCGTGGCTCAAAGGGATGTGAGGTCCCTCGTCATCACCGGATTCGGACTCAACTGCGAGGCGGAGACGGCCCATGCCCTGAAGCGGGCCGGTGCGTCTGTCGATCTCGTTCACCTCAACGACATCATCGCGGGAAAGCGCTCGTTGAGCGAGTTCAGCCTGGTGGCCCTGATCGGCGGATTCTCCTTCGGCGACCACATCGCCGCCGGCAAGGTCTACGCCAATCGCCTGAAGTTCAAGCTTGCCGACCAGCTCCGGGAGTTCATCGAGAAGGGCAACCTGATGATCGGGATCTGCAACGGATTCCAGACCATGGCGAAGCTGGGGATCCTGCCCGGCCTGGACGGCGATTATGCCTCGCAGCGGTTCACGCTGGCCGCCAACGATTCGGGAGTGTTCCGGAACGACTGGGTCCGTGTCTCCGTCGACGGCCGGTCGCCCTGCATCTTCACGCGCGGTATCGAGACAATCGACCTGCCGATCCGCCACGGCGAGGGGAAGTTCTTCATGCGCGACGAGGATCTCCTCCGATCCATGGATGAGCTGGGTCTTCTGACGCTGCGCTACGTCGATCCGGCAACGGACGAACCGACGATGGAGTTTCCCCACAATCCCAACGGTTCGCTTGCCTCGGTGGCCGGTGTCTGCGATCCCACGGGCAGGATCTTCGGCCTCATGCCTCATCCCGAGGCGTTCTGGTCCCCGCTGAATCATCCGCAGTGGCCCGACCTCGAGATCGACGATGCGCTGCCCGAGGAAGGCTACGGGATGAAGTTCTTTCGCAATGCGGTGGAATTCCTGGCCGGCCAGGGCTGCGCAACTTGAGGGGAAGAGTGTCTTGAAGAGATCCAGAGGAGGTTCCGGAAAGAAACGCCTGAAAGGGGGCGGGCGGGCTGCTCGCCGACCGGGACCTGAGGAGCTGATGGTGTTCGACAGCCTCTTCTCCTCCGTGGCCGAGGAGATGGGGGTCGCGCTCATGCGGTCCTCCTTCTCGCCGAACATCAAGGAGCGCCGCGATTTCTCCTGTGCCCTCTTCGATTCGCAGGGGGAGATGACCTCCCTGGCCGCCCACATCCCCGTGCACCTCGGATCCACCCCTCTCTCCGTGAAGGCCGTGCTGGACTCGCTCGTCCTCGAGCCGGGAGACGTGGCGATCCTCAACGATCCCTTTGCCGGAGGCACCCATCTGCCCGACATCACCATGGTGGCGCCTGTTTTTCTCTCATCAAGCGGCAGATCTCCCGACTTCTACACGGCCACCCGCGCGCATCATGCCGATGTGGGGGGCATGACTCCGGGCTCCATGGGGCCGGCCGTGTCGATCTTTCAGGAAGGAGTCCGCATTCCGCCCCTCAAGATCGTGAAGAAGGGAGCGATGCAGCAGGATCTTATCGATCTGATCCTGAACCAGGTCCGTACGCCCGTCGAGCGGCTCGGCGACTTCAAGGCTCAGCTCGCCTCCTGCGACCTGGGAGCCAGAAGGCTGAAGGCGCTGGCCGACCGGTACGGGGGAGCCACGCTCCAGGCTGCATCGCAGGCCCTGAAGGATCACGCCGCCTACCTGATGGAGCAGGTGCTCCGCGATATCCCCGACGGGACCTACCGGTTCGTTGATGCTCTCGACGACGACGGTTTCGGTTCCGGGCCGGTGAGGATCTGCGCCTGCCTCCGGAAGAAGGGCTCGCGGCTCGTGGTCGATTTCACCGGTACCTCGAACCAGGTGCAGGGGCCGCTCAACGCCAACCTGGCCGTCACCCTTTCGGCCGTGTTCTACGTTCTCCGCACCCTCGCTCCCGGCGAGGCCCCGGCCAACTGGGGCGCCATGCGGCCGGTGCGCGTGATTGTCCCGCCCGGCTCGGTCGTCGACGCGCGGTTCCCCGCAGCCGTGGCCGGAGGAAACGTGGAAACTTCCCAGAGGATCGTGGACACGCTCCTGGGAGCCCTGTCCCAGGCCTTGCCCGAGACGATTCCGGCCGCTTCGGCAGGGACGATGTGCAACATCTCCTTCGGGGGCCTGAACGAGAACGGCGATCCCTTCGCCTATTACGAAACCGTCGCAGGCGGCGCGGGGGGCTCCAAGGGAACCGGGGGGGCGTCGGCCGTTCAGTGCCACATGACGAACACGATGAACACGCCGATCGAGGCTCTCGAACCGGCGTGCCCTGTCCGTGTGGAGAGGCTCGCGCTGAGAAAGAACTCGGGCGGAAAAGGCCGCTGGCCCGGCGGGGACGGCATCGTCCGAGACTTGAAGGTCGTGGTGAGGGGTGAGCTCTCCATCATCGCCGACAGGACGCGAACAGGACCGTACGGTCTGAAAGGCGGGGGAAGAGGTGCTGTCTGCCGGATCCGCCTGAAGAGGAACGGCCAGTATCGTCCGAAATCCGGGAAATTTTCCATGGTTCTCGAGGCAGGGGATTCGATCTCGGTTGAAACGCCCGGCGGCGGAGGGTACGGCAAGTCATGAAACATGCCGGAGTTGATTCGGAGGCCCTGACGCCGCAAGAAAACGTTGCGCAGGCGTGGGTTCCCACGGACCGAGCCGACGTTCCTGGGATGAAATTGGGAAGGAAGGCAGGAGATAATAATCCGGAGAGATGAGGGGGTTGGTGGTTGTTACTCCTTTTTGTCGGGAGGTTGGTACCCTCACCCCTCCGGATTAGTTTTTGATTCATATCCGGAGGCCCTGGAGCGCCGCCGGATTCGCTGGAACAGTCCTATTATCGGAAAGAGTTACAAAAACTGAACGCAGGAAATCCGTTATTCTTTTTTTGTCTTAACTTGTTGTGTTTTATTATTTTATGATATAAAAGCAGGTTGAGGTGTCCACTGGTTGATCGATGCCGATGGATGACTCGACATCTCTTGCTTGATTTTCATATGGCTGGAAGGCAACATTCCTGCCTGCGTCCGATTCTGACCGTTTGTACAATCTCTGCGGAGTAGAGGTTTTCGTATGCCCGGGACCAGCGTGATCGGAACCCAGTGGGGAGACGAAGGAAAGGGGAAGATTCTCGATCTCCTTGCCGGCGAAGCGGATGTGGTGCTCCGTTTTCAGGGCGGGGCGAACGCCGGGCACACGGTGAATGTGGGGGGGGAGAAGTTCGTTTTTCACCTGCTTCCGTCAGGTGTTCTCCATCAAGGGGCGATCAATCTCATCGGGAATGGCGTGGTCGTCGATCCCGAGCAGCTGCTCGAGGAGATCGACGCATTTGGCGCGGGCGGAATCGATTTCGATGGCAGGCTTTTTCTGAGTGGAAAAGCGCATCTCGTCATGCCGTACCACAAGCGGCTCGACGAGGCTCAGGAAAAGAAGCGATCCCGGAAGATCGGAACGACCGGCAGGGGGATCGGCCCCTGCTATGCGGAGAAGTTTTCCCGAACCGGCCTGCGGTTTTCCGACCTGGCCCACTTCGACAGGTTCCGGAAGAGACTGGACGAGATCCTTCCCCTGAAGAATGCGATTCTCACCAAGGTGTTCGATGCGGCTCCTCTCGATCGCGACGAGATCCTGGGCCAGTACGAGCATTACGGGAAGCGGCTTGCCGGTCAGGTGGCCGACACCGGCGCCATGACCCGCCGCGCACTGAAGGAGGACAAGCGCGTTTTCTTCGAGGGAGCCCAGGGTGCCCTGCTCGATGTGGAGCACGGTACCTATCCCTTCGTCACCTCGTCCAACTCCTGCGCCCTGGGAATCGCGGCCGGCGCCGGCGTGCCGCCCCATTCCGTGGGCAAGCTGATCGGAGTGATCAAGGCCTATACGACCCGCGTCGGGGAAGGTCCCTTTCCCACCGAGGGAGACGAGGATCTGGGCAAGAGGCTTCGCGATGCGGGCGATGAATACGGCGCGACGACGGGCCGTCCCCGCCGTTGCGGATGGCTGGACGGCGTTGCCGCGCGCTACGTGGTCTCTCTCAACGGACTGAACGCGCTGGCATTGACCAAGCTCGACGTGCTCGACGGATTCGAGACCGTGAAGGTGTGCACCACCTATCGGGTGAACGGGGTCGAGCAGGCCGGATTTCCCGAGGATACGCCGCTGCTGGAGCAGGTCGAGCCTCTTTTCGACGAGCTTCCCGGATGGAAATGCGACATCTCGGAATGCCGGTCCTTCGAGGATCTTCCGCTCGAGGCCAGAGATTATGTGAAATACCTGGAAAATCTCGTAGGAATTCCGGTAGAAATTATTTCTGTAGGAGCTGGACGCGATCAGACGATATTTCGTTGAGATCCGAAACCTGAGTTCGACACAACAAATGAACACCAAATTTTCCAGTAACGATCTGCCACGCCATCTCGCCATCATCATGGATGGAAACGGACGCTGGGCTCAACGGCGCGGTCTCAAGCGCCACGAGGGACATCGTGCGGGCGCAGAGGCGGCTGCCGCGATCACCAAGGAGTGCCTGAAGCTGGGCGTGGAGAGGTTGACCCTCTACGCATTCTCCCTGGAGAACTGGAAGCGGCCCAAGCTGGAAGTGGACACGTTGATGCGGCAGCTCAAGCGGTTCCTCGTGGAACGGCGCGACGAGATCGTCGAGAAGGATATCAGGTTGACGGCGATCGGGCGGCTCGACATGCTGCCTCGGGGAACCCTTTCCGAACTGAAACGAGTGACTCAGGCGACGGCGCACTGCACCGGCATGAATCTCTGCCTGGCGTTGAGCTACAGCGGACGCGCCGAGATCGTGGACACGGTGCGTGAACTGGCGGGAAAGGCCGTCCGGGGCGAAATCGATCCCGAAGAGATCGACGAGAAGATCTTCAACGCGAGCATCTATCAGCCCGGAGCGGATCCGGATCTCATCATCCGGACGGCCGGCGAGATGCGACTCTCCAACTTCCTCCTCTGGGAAGCCTCCTATTCGGAGCTTTTCTTCACGGAGACCTGCTGGCCCGACTTCAAAGTGGAAGAGCTTCACAAGGCCCTGGCCGCTTTCAGCAAGAGAGTGAGAAAGTACGGCAGGCTCGAGCCCGGCGACGCGGCCAAGTTGGCTGTCGCGGCCGGGAAGAACGCTCCCTCACGTGAGAAGGAGAGCACGCCTGCTCCGGGGACAACCGTTTGAGAACGAGAATCATTGTCGGCTCGCTGCTCCTTGCAGCACTCGGCCTAGCATGCTGGATCGACGTCACACTGCAGAAGGCGTACGTCTCGTCGGCCATCATCGTGGTCCTCGGCCTCATGGCTCTTCATGAATGGGCTGCCATGTTCCGCCACAAGGGCGGAGTCTATCCCTCCCTCCTCTACCTTGCCGGAATCGCCTATCCCGTCCTGGAAGAGTGCCGGATCCTGGCAGGCTGGACCGGTGCCTGGATCGACCCGGTCTTCTTCTCCCTCTTCGTTTTCGTTCTCTTCGTGCGCGCCGTTCTGGCGGGCGACGTCGAGCACGGGACGAGCAGGGTGGCCAACACGCTGCTCGGCTTCCTGATGGTCTATCTTTTCTACCGCTTGATCCCCGTGCTGCTGCTCGACGGGCAAGGCGGCGGTCTTGCCGTTGCCTACGGTCTCGTCCTCACGTCCAAGTGCTGCGACATCGGCGCCTACCTCACGGGAAGCCTGATCGGGAAAAGAAAGCTGATCCCCAAGATCAGCCCGGGAAAGACCTGGGCCGGCCTGGTGGGGGGGCTCGTGCTCTCGACGGCAGTCGGCGTCTGCGTGATCCTCATGTCGGAACGGGGCGAAATCCTCTTCGGCCTCGTCTTCGGATTCGCAGTCGCCGTGGCGACCGTGTTCGGAGACCTGGCCGAATCGATGGTCAAGAGGTCTGTCAACGTGAAGGATTCCGCCGGCCTTCTCCCTGGCGCGGGCGGCATCCTCGACCTGATCGACAGCCTGATCCTCGCTGCGCCGATCGGGTACATTATCCTGATCCTGTTTTAGTCCTTCTTTCGCGCAGGGCGATGCTATACTTGGCGGTCAAATGGAAGTTCGAATCAAGCTGAGCGATTTCAACGAGGAAGCCGCCGTTTGCGGCAAGCGCGACGCGCATGCCAAGGCGATCCGCAACCAGTTCGGCGTGACCTTCGTCACCAGGGACGGGCACGTCAAGATCATGGGCGAAGAGGATGCGGTCCGTGCGGCGCGGCAGGTGACCGATCGGATCCTCGCCGAATACAGGAGAACGGGCGAGGTCTCGCACGAGCAGGTCGCCGGCTTCATCGCCGCCGGGGCGGAGCAGGGCAGAAAGTACCTGGAGGATTACAACGGCACCATCGATCTGCCGCCCCACGTCTGGCCCAAGTCGAGAGGTCAGGCTTCCTACGTGAAGAGCATCACGGACAACGAGATCTGCATCTGCGTCGGTCCGGCCGGGACCGGAAAGACCTATCTCGCCGTGGCCATGGCCATGACGACGCTGAAGGCGGGCTATTTCACGAAGATGGTGCTGGCCAGGCCGGCCGTCGAGGCCGGCGAGAAGCTCGGCTATCTTCCCGGGGATTACCAGGAAAAAGTAAATCCCTACCTTAGACCGCTTTACGATGCCATCCAGTCGTTCGTCGACCCCCAGAGGCTTCGCAAGTACATCGACAATGACGTGATCGAGGTCGTGCCGCTGGCCTACATGAGAGGAAGAAACCTGGACAGGGCCTTCATCATCCTCGATGAGGCGCAGAACACCACGCCCAGGCAGATGAAGATGTTCTTGACTCGAATGGGAAGCCGGTCGAAGATCGTCATCACCGGTGATGTGACGCAGATCGATCTGCCGCGCGACCAGGTCTCCGGACTGGTGCACGCCCTCGAGATCCTGAAGGGGATCAAGGGGATCGGTCGGGTCTTCCTGACAAAGAAGGACATTGTCAGGCACCCGCTGGTCCAGAAGATCGTGGGCGCCTACGACCGGGCCGAGAAGATGGAAAGATCATAGATAGCCGGAAGGAACGCCTTCATCCGGCTCATTCGATTCTGGGAGCGATCTTTGAAGCCGCGGGCTTCTGTAGTCTGATGTTCAAGCCACGTAAAACGACCAAGAGGGTGAGCGCGGAGAAGGCGAAGCCCGTCAGGGCGCTGAGCCCCGATGCCGGAGCCATTCCCGATCCCGTGGAAAAGGTGCTGCTTGCGGCCCTTTTCTCCTTTCTTCTTCTTCTGCTGATTTTTCACAGGCCGGCCGAGTTCGGGAACTGGGACAAGTTTGCAGGCGGCGCCGTTCTCGTTGTCACCCTGAACTATCTCTTCGCTTCCTACTTCCTCCGTTTTCAGCGCGAGATGTTCCGCGAGATGCGCTCCTACGCGGCGACGCTGATTCTCATCCTGTTCGTGCTGGTGCTGGCGCGTCTCAGCCTCCTGGTGGAATGGTGGGCGCCCGTCCTGATTCCGGTTTCCTTCGCCGGCGTGATCCTGGCCATCGTCTTCAACAGACGGTTTGCAATGGAATTGACGGGTGTGATCCTCGTTTACACCGGAATCATCCTCTACGGCCATGACGAGCTTCTGAAGATCATGATCACCCTCTTTTCCGGCGCCGCGGCGGGCATCCTCTTTGCCACGGGCATCCGGAAACGGTCCAAGCTCGTCTCCCTGGGGCTCCTGATCGGCATCGTTCATGTCATCGTCCTTGCCTCCACGTCGCTCTTCCTCGGCGAGATCCACTCGTTCAAGGATGTGGCGCTCGACCTGAGCCGGGGCTTCATTCATGGAGCGGTGATCGGCTTTCTCCTCACGGGCCTGCTTCCCGTGGTGGAGTATCTGCTCGGGACGGTGACGGAGATGAGCCTGCTCGAGCTATCCAACCAGAACGAGCATCCCCTTCTTCGCAAGCTTCAGATCGAGGCTCCCGGCACGCACCATCACTCCTTCGTGGTGGGAATGATGGCCGAGACGGCGGCCGAGGGAATCGGCGCCAACGCCCTTCTTTGCCGCGTGGGCGCCTATTTCCACGACATCGGCAAGATGAACAAGCCCGAGTACTTCATCGAGAACTCTTCCGATGCCCGCGTGAAGCACGGCCTTCTCAACCCCGAGATGTCGACGCTGATCATCACGGCCCACACGAAGGACGGGATCGAGCTGGCCGATTACTACGGTCTTCCGGGACCGATCAAGGCGTTCATCACCGAGCATCACGGGACCTCGGCCGTGGAGTTCTTCTACCGCGAAGCCCTGGCGAGAAGCGATCACGGGAGCAAGGTGGACCTCGATGTCTTCCGATATGCCGGTCCGCGGCCCAGGAGCACGGAAACGGCCATCGTGATGCTGGCCGATTCGGTCGAGGCCGCCCTCCGTTCTCTCGAGGAGCCGACGCCGCCTCGCATCCAGACCATGGTTCACGAGGTGGTGATGAAGAAGTTGACCGACGGCCAGCTCGACGACTGCCTGCTGACCCTGAGGCAGCTGCACCGGCTGGAGGAGATCTTCTTCCAGGTGGCTGTCGGCATCTCGCACAAGCGGCCCGATATCTCCGGGACGGCAAAGCCGTCGGCCGAGACCAGGGGAGGCGAGGCGGCTGCCGGCGACCGGTCGAGCCGGGAGGGGGGTGAAAAGAACGGGGGGAAGAGCAACGACAACAACGCAGGCCCTGCCGGCAGGCGTGTGAAGAATGCGTGAGGTCTCCCTGTGGAAATTCATGACCTGCAGGACTTCATCCGGATCGATCTGAAGCTCGTCGTGCGTGCCGCTGCCCTGGCTGCCGGAGAGGACGACCCGGCCCTCAGCATCTCCATCGTCGACAACGCGTCCATTCACAAGGTGAACAGGGACTTCCTGCAGCATGATTATCCCACCGATGTGATCTCCTTCGATTACGGCGACGACGAGGATGAAGGGGAGAATGAAGGGGAGATCATCGTTTCCGCCGAGAAAGCGGTGGAGGTCGCCGAAGCGCTGGAGCGAGATCCGGAAAGCGAGTTGATCCTGTACGTCGTTCATGGTGTCCTCCACCTGAGAGGTTTCGACGACAAGGATCCCGCGCAGGCTGCTGCCATGCGAGCCCGCGAGACCGAGGTACTTCTGGAGCTCGGGCTGCAGCCCCCCTGGCAGGAAAGGGAGTGATGAATATTCCGGAGGAGGGAACCAGGATCTACACCGACGGAGCGTGCCGCGGCAATCCCGGCCGGGGAGGCTGGGGTGTGCGGGCTCTTTTCCCGAACGGCGCCGTGGTGGAGAAGGGCGGGGCGGCCCGGAACACCACGAACAACCGGATGGAGATGAAGGCCGTTATCGAGGCGCTCAAGCTTGTGGCCGGGGAGGATCAGGCTGTTGTGGTCACGGATTCCCAGTACGTGCGCCGCGGCATCACCGAGTGGATCGATGGGTGGAAGAAGCGCGGCTGGACGACCGTGACCGGCAAGCCGGTGAAGAACCGCGATCTCTGGTTGGAGCTCTCGGAGTTCCTGAGACCCGGCGTGAGCTGGGAATACGTGGAAGGCCATTCGGGGCAACCCGACAACGAGCGGTGCGACAGGATCGCCTGCGCTTTCGCCGACGGCCGCCCGATCGAGCTTTCCGACGGCGCCGACGTGGCTGATGTCAACCCTCCCGGTTTTTGCGGCGTCGTCCTCGGGCCGTCCGGAGGCGGAAAGAAACGGCGCAAGAGGCGAAGATCCGGAAAGAAGGGAGGGTATTACCTGAGCCTGGTGGGGGGAGAGCTCCAGCGTCACGAGACGTGGCCCGAGTGCGAGGCGCGCGTCAAGGGCGTGAGCGGCGCTTTGTTCAAGAAGTGCGCCGACAGGGAAGAACAGTCGGAAATCGTTGCTGGGTGGGGGCTTCCTCCTGATTCGGAAGCGTCGGGTTCCTCTCGGGGCTGAGTTTTGCCAAAAGACTCTGGAAGGACTGGTTGCAGTTTTATTAAAATCGTCTAATTCTGTCTGAATCAAAATCGAATAGGGGTATTTACTTGACTCAACCTGCCACGACATATAGTGTAGCCGGTCA
>CAYZWU010000046.1:0-44847 GCA_964482235.1 uncultured Phycisphaerales bacterium | reverse complement strand
TGGTAGAGCGTCAGCTTCCCAAGCTGGATGTCGTGGGTTCGAGTCCCATTGCCCGCTCCAGAAAATGACTGCCGGCACCCTCTCGGGTGCCGGCGTTTTTTATATACCACCGACACACGGGAAACACCGGTCCGGACCGGCTCTCCCGGCCCCTGGGCTCGATCTTTTTGCACAAAGATCCTATAATGGTTCGTCCGGCCTTGCGGCCGCTCCGCTCTGCAGTCCATGCCTCGCTCATATGCCGAGAAAGGAGATCCAGATGAAAACCTACCTCGTTCTTCTCGGGCTCGCCATCTCGTTCGCCCTGGCCGGATCGGCAAAGGCAGACGACAACCTGCGCTGGGATTACCGCTACAACGGACCAGGCCCCTATGGAAACTGCGACATCGGCAAGGGGATCTGCCAAGCGGCTGACGGCACGATCTACGCAACGGGCCAGGCCTCGGGAACGGGGCCGGGGTACAGCGATCTCGTGATCACCTGCCTGGATCCCGACGGGACTGAGCGGTGGGTCCACCTCTTCGACGGCGGACTCAACGAGTTCGATACCGGGTATTCCATTGCCGCCGACGCGGCCGGCAACGCCTATGCGGCCGGCGACACCGAGACACCCGGCACGGGGGCAGACTTCCTCATCGTGAGCGTCGATCCTTCCGGCAACGAGCGCTGGTCGTACCGCTACGACGGCGGAGCGCGCGACATGGACTCGGCCTTCACGGTCACCGTGGGCGCTGACGGCAACATCTACGCCGGCGGCATCTCCACCGTGGATTCCGCCAACGGTGCGGACCTGATCGTGGTGAGCCTCGCCCCGGATGGCACGGAACGCTGGATTCACCACTACAACGGCGGACGCAACGCCTCGGACTGCGTCTGGGACATCGTCTACGGCCAGGACGGCAATGTCTACGCCGCGGGACGTCTCTGTCGCGACCTCTGGGGCGACTTCTGCGTTTTCAGTCTCACCCCCGACGGCCAGCCGCGCTGGCTCTATGCCTACAGCGGCACGAGCGGCAGCGAGGACGAGGCTTCGCAGGTCATCTGGGGCGACGACGGAAACCTGTACGCCGTGGGCAAATCCACCGAGATCGGCCGCGACCGCGAATTCTGCGTGCTGAGCCTCACACCCCAGGGCACGGAGCGCTGGGTCTATCACTACAATGGCGCCATGAACCTTCACGACGTGGGCCTCTGCATCACCTGGGGAGCTGACGGGAACCTCTATGCAGGAGGAAAAACGGTGGAGCCGGGAGGTGACGCCTTCACGATCCTCAGCCTGACCTCGGCAGGCGCGGAGCGGTGGACCTGGACGCCCACGTGGGACGGATACAACGGCGTCTATTCCATTGCCACGGACGCTGAATGCAACACCTACGCCTGCGGGTGGATCGGCTCCGACTCGGGCGGCCCGGGGCACGGCTACGACTTCACGATCGGGGCGGCGAGCACCGATTCCCAGGGTCAGGAACGCTGGCACATGACCTACGGCGATCCGGGAACCTTCTCGGGAATCGCGGACGAGCTGATCTGGGACGAGGTGCGTCAGACAGCATACTGCGTCGGCATGATCAACGGCTACAATGCGACCGACTTCGTGGTTCTCGGGCTTGACCCTGGCCTCCATCCCGATGTGGATTTGACCGTCCTGCCGCACAATCCACCCGTCGTGATCCCCCCAACGGGCGGCAGCTTCGCCTTCGACGTTTCCGTGGTGAATGCTGAACCGACGGCGCAGACCTTCGATCTCTGGGGCATCTACACCTTGCCGAACGGATCGGCCTGGCCGCAGCCTCTCGGACCGGTGACGATCACGCTGGCCGCCCAGGGATCCTTCCAGCGAACAGCCGTGCAGTACTTCCCCGCCGTGGCACCGGCAGGTACCTATCAGCTCACCATCTACCTGGGAGATCACCCGATGGAGGAATGGACGTCTGACGGTTTCCCGATTCTCAAGCAATGAGCAGGGGCAGGCAGACGACAGTTCGAAACCGGCGTTGAAAAATCTTCGAGCAGAGGCCCGAGGTCCTTCGATCCGGGCGGATGCCGCTTTCCATGTCGCATTCGAGAGGGAGAACGCAATGAAGAGCCGCAGGGAATTCATGAAATCATCATTCCTCCTGCCCGTCGGAATAGCCCTGGGCCAGCCGCTCCTCACCGCCTGTCGCACGACCGCGATCTCCCCGCCTCCCGCAGCAGAACCGGCACGCAGGCGAGCAGGTCTGCCGGTTCTCGAGCTCGAGGGCACGCCGCGGCAGCGGGGGCGGATCCACGGCGAGGCGCTGCGCTCCGGGATCAGGGCTCTCGTGGAACGATGGAAAGCGTTCCTGGGCGACTCCTATCGGCTCGATCCGGACCTGTACCTCGCCGAGTTCCTCGGCAACACCTCCTTTCCCCTGGCGATCAGGAAGTGGACCCCGGGACTCCTCGAGGAGGTGAAGGGTCTCTCCGAAGGCTCGGGGATCGACCTCGACACGATGATGGCCTTCCAGTTCGTGGACGAGGAGTGGTGGTTCGGCAGGAACCGGAGGCTCCGCATCGAGCTTCCCGAGAGGACCGGCTGCACCGTGTGCGGCGCCTACGGCCAGGACGGGCTCCCGCCGATCCTGGGCCAGAACCTCGACTTCTTCACCCTCACCGGAGGGCACCAGGTCCTCCTCAGGATCAGGAACGAGAATCCGGCCCTTGAAGCCTATGTCCTCACCTACCACGGCCTGATCGGTACAACGGGCCTGAACAGCCGCGGAGTGGGAGTCTGCGTCAACGCCTTGCTCCAGCTCGACCAGCGCGGCGACGGGCTTCCCGTGGCCTTCGTCGTCCGGGGGATCCTCGAGAACGGGTCCTACGACGAGGCGGTCCGCTTCGTCAAGACAATCGACCACGCCTCGGGACAGGCCTACACGATCGGCGGCCCGGAGGAGATCTCGACCTACGAATGCTCGGCCAACAAGAAGGTCCGCTTTCTTCCCTATCCCGGAGCCAGGAGGCTCTATCACACGAACCACCCGCTGGCCAGCGACGATCAGGGGATCTACAGGGATCGGATATTGAAGCTGATTCCCGAAAACCTGCGCCCCACCGGACCGGGCACATCGGAGATCCGCTACGCGGCGCTCGAGAAGAGGCTGAAAGATCCGTCGAAGAGGATCACCGTCGAGACGATTGCCGCGGCGCTCGGATCGCACGACGATCCCGGGCATTCGATCTGCGTTCACAGGCCGGACGATGGAAGCTTCGGCCTCTTCTCCGTCACCCCGATCATGGAGCTTTCCCCTTCGCCGGTGCTTCATCTGTCGGCCGGTCCGCCCTGTTCCGCAACCTTCGGGAAGTACACCTTCTGAGCAGATCGGCCTCGATCGCCCGATCAACGGGACGCCGCGTCAAAATCATGCTTGAAATAAGGGAATCCGCGCTATTTAACAAAGTGCGGGACGCTCTGCATTTATTGAGGTCTGAGTCGACCGAAGGGCGATCCGCCATTCTCTTGAAAATAACCTGGAGGTCAACATGAGGAACCTGGCTATTCTCTTAACTCTCTGCCTCGGCCTGCTGCTGGTGGCCGGCTGCGCCTGCGGCGACAAGTGCTGCGGCTCCTGCGACAAGGACAAGGTCTGCTCGTCCGCGAAGTGCGAGGGATCGTGCTCCGGCGAGAAGTGCGGCGACTCCTGCGCCTGCAGCGCGAAGGAATGCACCGACTGCGCCGAACAGATGGCCGACAAGACGGGCTGGTGCATGTGTGGCAAGGGCTTCTTCGAAGGCAAGGAAGTGAACTGCAAGGGCGAGTGCAAGGCCAATCCCGGCGGCGCCCCCTGCAAGGCCTGCGTCAAGTAGACCGGCTGCAATTCAGTTTTCCCTCGAGGGCGGAAAATCATCCGTCCTCGTTTTTTTTTACCCTCGAAGCGGACCGGAGCACGATCACCCCGTTCCGGAATCCCGACTCGGTGCAGGCTGCGCTTCGGATCAATCGAAGCAATGAGCTTCGACAGGATCGAAACGCCGCCGGACCTCCTCCGGATCGAGGATCTCGAGCTCGTCGGCGAACCGGTCCTCGAAGGCGCAGACGTGAAGCCGGTATCCCGGATCGACGGGGTAGCACCTGAAAAAGATCCCTTCCACCGGTTCCCCTTCCTTCTCTATCCCGGTGCAGCCAGCCTGGAAGCTGACGGTGAAGGAGCTCAGGGGCCGCCTGAGACCCGTCCCGATCGCCTTGAGATAGCTCTCCTTCACAGTCCAGATGTCGAAGAAGAGTGGGAGCCGCTCGGCCTCGTCTCTCCGTGCGAGCTCATCCCGCTCCTCCGGAGAATAGAACCGGCCCAGGGATTCGACGTTCACCGGGTGGATCCTCTCCACGTCGACTCCCACTTCACCCCGGGAGATGGAGCAGACAACCCAGTCGCCGGAATGGGAGATATTGAAGAAGAAAGGCTTCGAGCCGGCAAAGACCGGCTTCCCCGACGCTTCGGCCCGGAAGGCGATCTCCCGGTTACGGAGCCCCCATTCGGTGCAGGCCGCGCCACGCACGAGCAGCTCGCCGAAGAGGGTCCGCAGCGCGTCTACCGGCTTGACGAACCGCGCCATCTTCTCCCGCTTCTCGCGAGGAACCAGGCCGGCGAATTCCGCAACAAGGGACGGGGCGCTGTCGAGGGGCAGCTTCACGGCGAGCGTTCGCACCTTGGAGCACTTTCCCTTGCAGCTGTCGGCCTGCTCCATCATGGCTCCTCTTCAAGAATCCCTTCCCGCATGGCCAGAGCGTTCTCGAGCGACACGTTGGGCAGCAGGGCCTCGTGGCTCGGCGAGACAACGAACCGGCTCCCGAAGACATCGATAAGCCGCCGCACCTCGTCACGCACCGCCGAGGCAGAGCGGAAGGGAAGCAGGTCCTGGGTGTCGACGCCGCCCACGAAGACGAGATCGTCCTTGAATCGCGCCGCCAGCTCATCTGCCGCCATGCCCGCGGCCCTCGCCTGAAGGGGATGGAGGGCATCCACGCCCGAGTCGATCAGGCTGGGGATGATCCTCGACACGGCCCCGCACGAGTGGACCATCACCGGGAGCGAGTACGACCGGGCCAGCCCGGCAATCCTCCTGATTCCCGGCAGCACGAAGCGGTCGAAGGCGTCGGGACTGATCAGCAGGTCGCTCTGGCTCCCGAGATCGTTGCCGAAAAAGAAGATGTCGATCCGATCGGCCGCCTGGTCGAGGAACCGCCTGTTGGCTTCCATGTAGAAGACGAGAAGCCTTTCCGTGGCCGCTTCCACCACGGCCGGATCGGTGTACATCTTGACGAAGTAGTTCTCCATGCCGAAGAGATCGCAGAGGATGTGGAAGAAGGGGGTCCACATCCCGCCGGCCACGGCCATCCCCCGGGAGCGGGCAAAATCGATCACCTCCAGGGTGGAGGTGAAGTCGAGGTGGTCGGGATCGGGCCAGTCGAAGGCCTCCACCTCGCTCAGGCTCTCCGCCCCGGCGAGAACGCCGGGCTGGGATAGGGACTCCTTCGGCTTGCCGCCCGTGCAGTCGAACATCGGCTTGCCTTCAGGGTGCTGCCAGGCCGAGGCGTCGAGCTCGGGCGCGTACCAGATCATGTCGCTCCCCAGGACGGCGGCCAGCTCCGCATCCGCCTTGCCCTTTCGCGCCGACACGGCAACGAGCTCGTCCCGGCCGCCCTGCTCCCCGGCCCGGGGCGGCGCCGCGTACTCGATGCCCAGCTTCCGGGAATAGATCTCCTTGGTCTCCTCGGCGGGATTGCCCGACCAGAACCCGACCTCCCCGGCATATCCGGGTTGAAAAAGAGCCTTGATCATCTCTCTTCCTGATTGCTTCACGCTCTCGCCTCTCTCCAGGTTCGATGCAGTCCAGAGCGGCGTCTTCCGCCGGGCAGGACACCATGCTAGCCGCTCCCCTTCCCCGCCACAACGGGCATTTTGCAGCATCGGACAGGACCAAGGTTGAATTTCTCTAACGGGGCGCCAAGAATGTTGTCCTGACGAATTCGCCGAACTCGAACCCGAGGAAAAGAAGATGAAGCGCACAGTATCGAGACGAACCTTCCTGAAGTCGACGGCTTTGGGCGCCGCATGCTCCACTCTTCCGGGCTGCCTTGCTGCAACGGATCGCGAATCCTTGCCGGCCAAAAAGCCGAACATCATATTCATCCTGGCTGACGACCTCGGCTATAACGAGGTCGGCTGCTACGGCCAGGAAAAGATCGCCACGCCCGGCATCGACAGGCTGGCCAGGGAGGGGATGCGGTTCACCCAGCACTACTCGGGCAACACGGTCTGCGCGCCGTCGCGCTGCGTCCTCCTCACTGGGCTGCACACGGGGCACTCCTTCATCCGCGACAACGGGGAGCAGCCCACCGAGGGGCAGCGGCCCATTCCGGCCGGCACCGAGACGATGGGCAGGATGCTGCAGCGGGAGGGGTACACCACCGGCGTGATCGGCAAGTGGGGGCTCGGCGGGCCGGGCAGCGAGGGCGAGCCGAACAGGCAGGGCTTCGACCACTGGTTCGGCTACCTCTGCCAGCGCCACGCGCACAACTACTACCCGAGGTATCTCTGGCGCAACGGACGGAAGGTGGAGCTCGAGGGCAACGACCGCGGCCTGACGGGCAGGCAGTACGCCCCGGACCTGATGAAGGACGAGGCGCTGCGCTTCATCCGGAAGAACAGGGAGAACCCCTTCTTCCTCTACTTCGCCACCCCGGTCCCCCACGTGGCGATCCAGGTGCCAGACGACTCGCTGAAGGAGTACGAGGGCCGGTGGGACGAGACGCCGTACACGGGCGACAAGGGCTACCTCCCCCATCCCGCCCCGCGCGCCGGATACGCGGGCATGGTGACTCGGATGGACAGCGCCGTGGGCGACATGATGGCCCTGCTCGAGGAGCTCGGGCTCGACGACGACACGATCGTCATCTTCACCAGCGACAACGGCCCCACCTTCAACGGCGGATCGGATTCGGCCTTCTTCGAGAGTGCGGGTCCGCTCCGCGGGCTCAAGTGCTCCCTCTACGAGGGCGGCATCCGGGTGCCGATGATCGTGCGCTGGCCGGGACGGGTCCGGCCGGGCAGCACGACGGATCACGTCTCCGCCTTCTGGGACGCGATGCCGACCGTGGCGGCGATCACCGGTGCGCAGGCTCCGGAGGCGACCGACGGGATCAGCTTCCTCCCCACTCTTCTCGAGAGGGAAGGACAGGAGCAGCACGACCACCTCTACTGGGAATACCGCGCCCGCCGCTGCCAGGCCGTCCGCATGGGCGACTTCAAGGGAGTCCATCACATCAGGCAGAACCGGTTCGAGCTCTACAACCTGAAGGACGACGTGGGTGAAACCCGCGACGTGGCATCGGAGTTTCCCGAGCAGGCGGCCAGGATCCGCGAGATCATGAAAAAGGCGCGGACGGAATCGAAGGAATTTCCCCTCTTCGAGCAGCGCAAGCAGCACAAGCCGCGGACGTCGCATCCCGTCATCCCGCGCGACGGGTGGAAGCTCGTTCGCGTGGACAGCGAGTCGGCGTTCAACGGGAAGCTCGGCGCCTGCGCCTTCGACGGCCGGGCCGGCACATGGTGGCACTCGGCGTGGAAGGACGAAAGCCCGAAGCTGCCCCACGAGATAGTGATCGACCTGGGACAGGAGCGCGACATCATCGGATTCTGCTGCCTTCCCAGGACCGACGGCGGCACGGGCGGCATGATCAAGGAATACGACTTCTGCGTGAGCGGCGATCCCGACAGCTTCGGCGCGGCGGCGGCCAGGGGCAGCTTCTCTCCGGGAAAGAAGGAGAAGGAGGTGACCTTTTCGAAGGTCCGCGGCCGCTACGTCCGCCTCCGGGGCCTCTCGTCGCAGAACGGCCAGCCGCACACGTCGATCGCGGAGCTCAACATCCTCGGCCGGTAGGCACCGCTCCAGGTTTTGCTCGAACGCAGGCAAAGCAGACAAGCCCTCGCCGCGGCCCGCGAGATTTGGAAAGAAATCGCCTACCGTCTCTCTTATAATTTGCGACTTGATCCGTGAAACCGGCTTGCCGCGATCTTCGGCCTCGAACCCTGGGGCCGATCCTGAAGAAGGGTATTCAAGATGGATCTGACTCTGATCGACGTCCTGATCTTCGTGGTCTTCATCATCGGCGTCGTCTCCCTCGGCGTGTTCAAGAGCCGCCAGGAGAAAACGAGCGAAGGCTACTTCCTGGCCGGCCGCGGCCTGAGCTGGTGGCTGATCGGCTTCTCCCTCATCGCGGCGAACATCTCGACAGAGCAGTTCGTGGGCATGTCGGGGCAGGCGGCGAACGCCTCGGTGGGCCTGGCCATTGCCAGCTACGAGTGGATGGCGGCCATCACGCTCGTGGTGGTGGCCTTCGTCTTCCTGCCGAAGTTCCTGAGAAGCGGCATCTACACGATTCCCGAGTTCCTCGAGTACCGGTACGACAAGTACTCGCGCACCCTGATGTCGCTCATGACCATGGTGATCTACGTGGGCGTCACCATCGCGGCGGTGATCTACTCCGGCGCGCTGCTGATCAACACCCTCTTCGAGGGTTACATGATCCTCGGCTTCATCCCCGTCAACCTGGTGACCAGCTCGTGGCTCATCGGCATCATCGCTGCGGTCTACGTGGCGTCGGGCGGACTCAAGGCCTGCGCCTGGGCCGACCTGCTCCAGGGCTCGGCCCTGATCGCCGGCGGCGCCGTGGTGATGGTCCTCGCCTTCCAGAAGCTCGGCGCCACACCCGTTGCCGAGCTGGCGACGACCGTCGATCCCGGCAACCTGAGCGACACGGCCGGCGGGGTCAAGAAGTTCTTCACCCTGAACAGCGACAAGCTGCACATGGTGCTGCCGCGAGACAGCACGGTGCTCCCCTGGACGGCCCTCATGGTGGGCCTCTGGATCCCCAACTTCTACTACTGGGGCCTGAACCAGTACATCTCCCAGAGGGCGCTCGGATCGAAATCTCTCGGTGAAGGCCAGAAGGGCGTGGTCTTCGCGGCGGCGCTGAAGCTGGTCATCCCCTTCATCATCGTGATCCCCGGCATCGCGGCCTTCAACCTCTTCTCGGGCGACATGGCGGCCGAGGCGGAGAAGGACAGCGAGATCATCGCGGGAAACGAAGAGGTGCTCGGCGAGTTCGAGGCGCTCAAGGGCAAGACAGCCGAGGAGGAGCCCGGCTACGTCGTTTTCGAGTTCGACGACGCCTGGGAGAGCCGCAATCCCGCGAAGGCGGGAGAGATCAGGATCCACAACGAGGCGACACGCGCCGCTGCCGAGAGCGCGGGTGTCGAGCCCGAGAAGAAGACGCTGCTCGGCTACAAGTACGACACGGCCTTCGCCCTCCTGATCGGGAAGCTGATCCCCTCGGGGTGGGGATTGCAGGGCTTTCTGCTCGCCGCGATCCTCGGAGCCGTGGTCAGCTCCCTGGCCTCGATGCTGAACGCCGCTTCCACCATCTTCACCATGGATCTCTACAGGGAGTACGTGAACCGCGACGCGGCCCAGCAGAAGCTGGTGCGCGTGGGACGGATCTGCGTGGGCCTCTTCGTGGTGATCGGGTGCCTGATCTCGCCGCTCCTGGCCGATCCCGATTTCGAGGGCATCTTCACCTACATCCAGGAGTTCCAGGGCTTCATCTCGCCCGGCATCCTGGCCGTCTTCGTCTTCGGGCTGATCGTGAAGAGGGCGCCGCCGATCTGCGGCGTGGTGGGGCTCCTGCTCAACCCGCCGATGTACGGCCTGATGATGTTCATCTTCCCGGACATGGCCTTCCTCGACCGGATGGCCATCTCGTTCTTTGCCGTGCTGGTTGTCATGGGGATCATCACCGCCCTGAAGCCGGTGAAGGAACCTGCTGCCATGCCGGACAAGGCCACAATCGATCTCGAGCCGTCGAACATGGCGAGGATCTTCGGCATCGTGGTGGTGATCGCCACGGTGGCTCTCTACATCATCTTCTGGTAGGAAGCAGGGAAAACCGCTTCCGGCCCGAAAGGCCGTATCCAGAGGCTGGTGAGTGAAGAAAACTCTTCTATCGAGAACCGAAAGCGGGGTGATCATGCAATCGTCCAGCAGGGACCGGCAGGTCTGGCACGAGCTTCTTCGCCTGGCCGGCGAGACGGGGCTCGAGGTGACAGGAGGGCGGGTGCGCCGCACATCATCCCGGTTCTGTCTCGGCGTGGAGCACGGCGACTACAACGGCACCGAGCTTTTCGGCGTGGGGACCGACCGCTTCATCTGGATGGCCTACAAGCCCGTGGAGACCGGCCGGATCCGGATCTTCAGCGGCAACTTCCCGGACGACGGGATCATCGACTTCCGCCTGGGTGGGACGCCTCCCCCCCGCTCGCCGCAGATCGCCGACACCTGGGGGCGCTTCCCCTTCGGCGTGGATCACATCCTGCGGCGCGAGGGCATCGAGGCGGCCCGCGGATTCGATGCCGTCGTTTACGGCGACATCCCCGGCGGCGGCATGTCGCGCTCCGCATCGCTGACCCTCAACCTGATCCTCACCCTGCTCGAGGTCAACGACCGGCCGATGGACGATCAGATGAAGATCGTGGAAATGGCCCAGGCCGTGGAGAACGACTACATCGGCTCGCCCTGCGGCCGGCTCGATCAGACCATGATCCTCTTCGCCCGCGAGGGCATGGGCACGCACTACCTCCCGAGCAGCAACTCGATCAGCCACATCCCCCTGGGCGGCGGCGCCGAGGAGTTCCGGATCGTCTGCCTCGACACCGGCACTGTCCGTCCCGGCCTGGAGAAGTCGACCTACAGGATCCGCCGGGCCGAGTGCGAGGAGCTGGCCGCCATGGCCGGGCCCCACTTCGGCATCACCTGCCTGGCCGACGTGACGGAACCCGAGCTGTACGATGCGATCAGGAAGAGGTTCGAGAAAACCCACCCCGACCTCTGCGACCGCCTGGACTACATCCATCACGCCCAGCGGCGCTTCGGCGTATTGCTCGAGGCGTGGCACGAGGGGGATATCGAGACGGTGGGCAGGATCTTCCGCGAGGACGGAATCGGCCTCCGCGACAGGTACCGGATCTCCGGCCCGGAGCTCGAGACGATGTGCGACATCGCCCGCACCGTGCCCGGCGTGATGGGCGAGCGGATGCTGGGCGGCGGCGACAAGGGCGCGGCCGGCGCCCTCGCGCGGCCCGAGAGCGTCGATCCGCTCAGGGATGCCGTTGCAGCGGCCTACCCCCGAAGCCACCCGGATTTTGCCGACAGGTATGCCGTCCACGTCCTGAAGGTGGTGGACGGCGTGCGGGTCTTCGAGTGGGGAGAGTTCTGAAGGGCACTTTACATACCTCTTACGTCCCACCCTCCTGACACCAGGTATATTGAACAGGCAAGAATCCAAATTCCCGGAGGAGTTCGGCGCCGTATCAGCGACCACGACGTACCTGGACAGGAGCGGACCGATGAAAAGAGAGACAGGAACGATCTTCACCATGCTTCTGGCCGCCTGCCTGTGGCTGGGAACGGCCTTTTGCGGCGAAAGCGGTCCCGAGGGCGCTTTCCCCACCTTGCCGATCGACGAGATCACCGTGTTCAAGGACGGCCACACCTTCGTGCTGCACGAAGGCGAGATGCCGGTGGACGAGACCGGCACCGTGATCCTCGACACCCTTCCGCGGCCCGTGATCGGGACGTTCTGGCCCTTTTCGGCGGATCCCGGCAGGAAGCTCCGATCCGTGAAGAGCAGCAAGCGGATCGTGGAGGTCGACAGGACGGCGCTCGGCCTCTTCTCGCTCCTTCGCGCCAACATCGGCGCCGAGCTGATCGTCGAGGAGAACGAGGGCGAGCCGTACAGCGCCTTCATCGAGAGCATCCCGGAGCGAAGCTCGAAGGAGCTCAGGGCAAACTCCCCCCGCGACGCGCCCGATGCCCTGCCCGAGGTGGGACGGATCGTTCTCTTCAAGACTGACAACGGAACGCGCGTCGTTCCCGTCGAGAGCATCCGCAAGGTCACGTTCAAGAAACCGCCCCGTTCAGCGGTGCGCGACCGCCTCTTCCGCGATCTGCTTTACCTGAATCTCGACAAAGGCAGCGAGACGGACCGGACCGCCCGCGTCGGCATGGTCTATCTCCAGAAAGGAATCCGCTGGGTTCCGAGCTACAGGATCGTCCTGGACGGCAAGGGTCGCGCAACCATCAAGCTCCAGGCGACGCTCCTGAACGAGATGATCGATCTCGAGGACGTGACAGCGAACCTTGTCATCGGCGTGCCGAGCTTCGCCTTCAAGGAGACGATCGACCCGATTTCCCTGCAGGAAGCGGCTGCCCAGCTCTCCCACTATTTCCGGGAGGACAGCCGGACCGCCTATGCCTTCTCCAACGCCATCATGACCCAGGGGGCGCGGATGAACGAGTACAGGAGGCCGTCGCAGGGAGGAAGCGGCGGCGAGGAGCTGACCGGATCGGGGAAGGACGAGGATCTCTTCATCTTCACCGTGGAGCACGTCAGCCTGAAGAGGGGCGAGCGCCTCGTGGTGCCTCTCGTCGAATTCGAGCTCGACTACAACGATGTCTACACCCTCGACCTCCCCATCAAACCGCCGAACGATTTTCGCCGCCACTTCTCGAACCAGCAGCAGCAGGAACTGGCCAGTCTTTTCAACGCCCCCAAGGTGAAACACAAGATCCGTCTCGTCAACGACAGCGAGTGGCCGCTCACCACCGCGCCCGCCCTGCTGCTTCACGGACGGCAGATCCTCGGCCAGGGGATGATGACCTACACGACGATCAATGGAAGCGTGGACGTGACGATCACGACTGCCGTGGACATCCGGGTCCATGCCGAGGCCCACGAATCGAAGCGAACCGACAAGGACCTCAAATGGGACGGCTACCATTACAGCCGCATCGACCTGGAAGGAACGATTTCCCTGGCCAACGGACTCGACAAGCCTGTGGAGCTCGAGGTGATCCAGCGCTCGGCCGGACGCATCGATTCCGCGGACAGCGACGGCGTGATCGTGCACCACGATCTTTTCAACATCGACGACTACTTCGCGGCAGGCTCCTACCCCCACTGGTGGCACTGGTACAGCTGGCCCTGGTGGTGGCCCCGCCTCAACGGCTACGGCAAGGTGACGTGGAACGTCACTCTCGAGCCTGGCGAGAAGAAGGAGTTGAAGAGCGGCTGGCATTACTTCTGGCGGTAATGAAGTACTGCCTGCGCTGTTCCAGGTGGCCTTCCGTGGGGCTGAGATGAGAGAAGCCGCAGGGACGACGACTCACCCCGGCGGCTTCTCTTCACGTCCTCGATCCATATATTCCTTACTGGATCGAGGTTTCCACGACGTTCGACACTTTCATGTCCTGGCAGACCTGGAACCAGATGGAAACTTGCGGAGCGTTCGCAGGTATCGGGATGATCCACTCCAGATCACCGTCTTCCAGAGTTACGCCGTTGCCTCCCAGCCTCGGATTCGAAAGATCCAGCGTGACATCGAGCAGAGGGATGTAGGTGCTGCCTGGACCGTTCATGCTGTAGACGATAAAAGTCCTGGCTGCAGGCACGCCGCTGGCAACAGTGAACGTCGCGGGCTGTCCCCTCACCACCGGCATGGGATTGACGATAAGTGTGAAGGGTGCTGCAGGATAGTGATATCCCATATCCACGGGCCTGGCGTCGGGGACCCCGTCGATGCGCGTGGAACCGTCGACGAAGGAGAGATGGCCCGGATGGCCCGAGTCCACGCAGGGGCTGTCAAGCATTCCGGTCTGGGGCGGATCCTGCTGGAGGTGGAAAGAACCATTTGTTGGATTAACGAAAAGCGGATCCGCATCTATCATACCAGGTCCGTAATTATATCCACTGGTCCCTGATATTGATGACTCTCCACCCATAATATCACTGTAAGAAAAATCTGGAGATGCATTTGAACAGTATACTTCTGGTCCAGAACTAGCGGAATTTTCCCAGAATATCGTGTTTGTGATATTCAGATCATCGGTTCCATTCCTGTAGCAGTGTAGACCACCGCCGTTGTTATAACTGATGCTTCCGGATGAGTTCCGAAATATGGTGCAATTTAGAATATTTGGCCCGGACTCGACACCGGTATAGATACCTGCCCCACAGTATCCCGCTTCGTTGTGAGAAATGATGTTATTGACGATTTCCGGAGAAGAATTGCTATGGCAACATATGCCTCCACCGCTGAAATCTGCGGAATTACCTGAAATGATGTTGTTAATGATTGTTGGAGAGGCGTTGTCGCAGTATATTCCACCGCCACGGCGCTCACCAGACGTTGTTTTGAATCCCGTTCCGTTCGTGATAGTAAATCCATCGAGGACTGAATCGTATGACTCACCGCTATTGAAGAGCACGACACAACCAATATCAGGATTGGAGGGATTACCACCATCGATAACCGTGACATCGGCTCCTAATTCACTCTTCACCGTTATCGCCTTCTCCCGAAAGTCGATATTCTCCACATACGCCCCTGGTCGCACTATGACAGTGTCACCGTCCACAGCCGCGTTAATGGCATCTTGGATTGTCGGATAATCATCCGGCACATAGATATCATCTGCGAAAGCAACAGAGCAGCAAAGCGACAAAACCAGCAAGAATAATATGAATCTCATAGTCCTTCTCCAGTAAAACAGGTCAACTTCTTACTCAACAGTCACTAAGGGGAGCATTTAACAGTTCCTGTAGTACACAGTTGCCGGTCTCTCCGGCGCCTCCTCAAGATCCAGAGCGGAAGGCCGAAGCAAAACGAAGCGGATTTACTGCTGAAGGAAGGTTTTTTTTGACCGGTCTTTCCGGCGAGGGGGGGAATCCGACGACAGATCTCTATTCTGATCATCCGCCGGGATGCTGAAGCGGGATGCGCTTCATTCAATTCCAGCCGCAGTCAATGGGGAGGCTCAGTATCCGGGCCCTGTCGCTCAGAGACTTGACACGTTCTCCATTGAGTTTTGTGATCCTGATATTCCTGATGTACATCTCACCATAGGCATCATAGGCGACATGACTGCTCCCCAGCAGGGTGAAGACACCGACATAGCTGTCAGCTTCTGCCACGGCGATCTTCACCTTGTCGGAGCCATCCCTTTTCATTCTGAAGAGGACGGGAGAACCGTTTTTTTCACAGCCCCTCCAGTAGATGTATTTTCCATCGGCGCTGAATTGGCAGTCCTTGTCTGAGTAGGAGTCTTCGGTCAGCTGTCTTGGATTTGACAGTTGGCGCCCCGAGGGATCGATATCAGCAAGCCAGACCTCCTGCTTGTAAGTCTGGGAATTGCCTGCATAGTGAATGAAACAGGCCTGTTCACCGTCAGGAGATAAGCAGAAGTGGCTGAAATGCTGTCCCTTCCTCTTGAGGACCTCCCGCAGAATTCCATCCGTATCCTCGGAGATATCGAGCCTCTGGATGGCGCCTCCTCCGAGTCCGCCGGGATTTTCGAGTTTCATGTGATAAACGGCATCCTCCCTCGGATGCCACGACACGATCTCGATATAAGACGGTTGACCGTCCGCAATGACCCTATCCCTTCCGCTCGCGACATCCCTGACGACAAAGCTGTAACATTTATCCCGTACTTCGCGACAGAAGAACAGCTGCCTGCCTCCCGGTCGGATGGAGATGCTCTCTCTCACCACATCGGCTGGCAACTCGAGTACCCACTCGCTCGTCCCGGTCATCGAATCGAACCGGTACAGGCTGGCGACGTTCATGTCATGACTGAAATAGACGAAGTCTCCCAGTGTACAGGCAGCCGGGCACTCGTCTCGTCGGAGCCTTCTTCTCGATTCGCCTCGATCCGTCACCGGCTTGCTATCAGGCTTCACACGAAAACCGCCAGGTATCGATCCCGCGTATTTCCCTCTTCCACCCTCTCCTCCGATGAAATACTCTTCTCTCTCGAAGGACGTCAGTTCGCGCGGTCTGCTCTTCCGGGCGACCTGGAACGGATCGAAGGGCAGGAGCATGATCCCACCATCCTCTACGGCGACGATTACTCCGCTCCCGTCGCCGTTGATCATGGCCTGCGTGACGCTGTCCTGCAGCCTGACCTTGAACTTGAAGGTGGAATCCACGAGATCCCTGACAGCGATCGTTTCCTTGTCCGGAACGGTGAGGAGCAGGCGGCCGTCCCGGCAAAAGTGCGGAGGCTGGATCTCGCCGCGATGGCGGCACGGAACGGACATCTCTCTGGAGTTGAGGTCAATGATCATGGCCCAACCGTTCTGGATGTTGACCAGGATCTCGTCGCGGCCGGGACGGAGCACGACAGCGGCAATCTCCTCCTCGATATCGATCTCTATTGGCCAGTCTTCTCCTGAGCCGTACTCCCACACCTTGATATTACCGGTCTTGTCGGCAAGCAGCACCCTCTTCCCATCCCGGTCGAAATCCACGAATTTTACTTTGACGGAGGCGGTGTAGCGCTTGATCTCCTGTTGTGTCAGCAGACTCCGAACTCTGACAAGGCCCTCATCTTCCACGGTGAGAATCGCTTCATCATCCTGGCAGAAAAATGCCGCTCGAACATCTTTATCATGGGAAAAAATCGATCCCTCTTCGCCGCTGGCCACGTCCAGGATCTTGGCCTTGGTGGCAGCGCAGCTCAGAATCCAATCCCTGCCATCCTGCAGATAGTCGATCGTGTTGACATCACCGGGTAGCTCGTAGGAGGCGCAGACGGTCGCTGACTCGAGATCCCAGACCTTTACCATGTTATTGAAGCAACCGGTGACGAATCTCATTCCATCAGGGCTGAAAAGCGAGCTGATACGCACATCCTTCCCCACTGGCAGCCGCAGAGGTTCCCGATCCCCTGCCAGGTCGCAGATCCTGAGCCACCTGCGATCCTTCGATTTGCTGACCCTTTTTGCACCGTCACTGCTGAACTTAATATGTTCCCACTCCCCGTCAGCCTCATCACGGATCAGGGCCCTACCCGGGGAGTCGTTCCAGAGGCGTGCGGTTTCATCTGCCGAGGCCGTGACCAGCCTCCGGCCACCGTCGCTGAACATCACGGACCGGACATCGTCATTGTGCCCCTTGAGCAGAGAGATCCTTTCTCCTGAGCTCGCGTCGTATATCCCGACAGTGCCGTCTTCAACGGCCACCGCCACTCTCCGGCCTGCAGGATCAAAAACCGCGTCATTGGCGCCTTTCCCGCATACGATTTTCGTTTTTTCCAATGCCTTTCCAGATCTGACGTCGGAGATGACTCCCGTCTTGTCGGATGACACCGTGAGGACTAAAGAGCCACAGGGGCTGAATCGTGCGACGTTCACGACGTCAGAGTGCCTGATGACCTGTTCTTCCACGTAGCGGCCCTTTTCCTCGCGCCAGACCCTCGCCGTGCAATCTTCCGAGGCGGTCACGATCCTCTTGCCGTCAGGGCTGAAAGAGGCGGAACAGGGCCACCAGTTGTGCCCGATGAAGGAAAAGAGCTCCTCACCCGTGGAGGCGTCCCAGACACGGATCGTCATGTCGTTCGAGGCGGTCACTACCCGCAGCCCGTCGCGGCTGAACTCGGCCGATCTCACCACATCGGTGTGTCCCTCGAAAACGACTTTCACATCGCCTGTCTCTGCGTCCAGGATCTGCGCGGTCTTGTCCGTCGACGCTGTGAGCAGGTCCTTTCCGTCGGGACTGAACACCACGGAGTTGATCTCCCCCGCATGCTGGTCCAGATCCCTGAGGAATGCACCGGATCCGTCGAATATCCTCACCCGTCGCCCCGATGCCGTGGCGATTGTATTCGAGTCCGGGCTGAACGCAGCCGATGCGACCTCTCCGTCATGATAGAGCGTCCTTATCTCGTGCAGTGCCAGCAGCGCCGAGATCAGAGCGCTCTTGTTCGTCAGTTTCGGAGCCAGTCTCATGCCCTCTATCGCCAGCCCGAGCGCCAGTCCGGGATTCCTCTCGATGGCGCTCACGGAATGAGAGATCAGTGCCCATCCGAATCCCCGTCTCCGTTCGATCTCCTTTTCCTTATTGAGATCCTTGTTAGCCTCATTGAGATTCTTGTTCGCCTCTCTGAGCAGGAAGACGATGGACAGGGTGACCACCAAACCCACAAGCGCAACGAGGGCCACACTCTGCGCCGGATGCCGCTTCACTCTCTTGACCAGCCTGGTCAGGGAGCTGTTCGGCCTGGCCAGGATCGGTTCGCCCGCCACGTACCGCCGCAGGTCGTCAACGAATTCCCTCATGGTGGCGTACCGCCGATTCGGTTCCTTCTCCATCGCCTTGAGGGCGATCACGGACAGGTCACGCGGCACGCGCGCCGAACTTTTGCTTGGATCGCGCGGCTCCTGGTCGAGCACCTTCCGGAGGACCTCCTGGGAGGAGTCGCCCTCGAAGGGGACCTCCAGCGTGAGGGCCTCGTAGAGAGTGACCCCCAGGGAGTAGACGTCGGTCCTGTGATCGATGATCGCGTGCCGGCTCATCGCCTGCTCGGGCGACATGTAGTAGGGCGTGCCGGTCAGGTCGCCCGACCGCGACAGACTCAGGGCGTTTTCCACCTTGGCCAGGCCGAAGTCGGTCACCTTGGGTCTTCCGTCGGGTCCAATGAGGATGTTGGACGGCTTGACGTCGCGGTGAACGACACCGGCGTCATGGGCGTGGCTCAGCGCGTCCGCCACCTCGATCAGGAGCTTCGCCATCTGCCGGTAGTAACCCACCGGCAGGTCCGTTGCAGCACGGTGCTGGTGAAGCGTGTCCGCCAGGGTCTTTCCCCCGGGAACGAGTTCCTGGGCGATGTAGTGTACACCCTCGTGCTCGCCCACCGAGAAGACGGAAACGATGCCCGGATGGGACTGCCTCCCACCCGCCTCGGCCTCGCGCCGGAACTTGAGAACGGCCTCGTCCGAGAATCCGAGGTGCGGCGATAGAACCTTGAGCGCCACGTGGCGGTTGAGGGAGAGCTGCTCCGCCTCGTACACCACCCCCATGCCGCCCCGGCCGATCTCGCGCAGCACACGAAAATCGTCGAGCACCTTCCCTACGACCTGGCCTGAAGGACTGGAGGAGCCGACGCGGGCGCTCAGCTCATCGCTCCACGTCCTGCTGCCGAGTCCTTCCACGACGAAAAGAAAATCGTCTATCTTCCTGCGGATTTCCGCTGCCTGCTCTACATAGCGCTCGCAGAACTCTTCAGGATCAGGATTCCCGCCGTTGATCCACGCCGCGCTGAATTCGTCGATGGCCTCCTCGACGATCCTATCCTTCTCGGCAGGACTCACGGCGCGTGCCACGCTGGTTTCCTCCGGATCGATGTTTGCATCCCTGAATCCCATCGTGCAGCCCCCTCCTCATTCAGTCTTCGTCCACGACCTCGACGATCTTCCCTCTTCTCAGTGCTCCAACCTTGGCCGACAGCTTGCAGAGTGCGGTGCGATAGCGCATGCGGGCAGCGTCCCCCGAGATCGTGAGCTTCTCGCCGATCAGCGAGAACTCGAGCTTCTGCCAGTCGCGCATCACGATCAGCTCCCTGTCGGCCGGTTCGAGGAGTTCGACGCCGAGCCTCACCCAGCCCTCCCGCTCGTTGCGGGCAGCAGCCTTCGACGGTGTTTCGATCTTGGATCTGGGAAGATCAAGGTTCAGGAGAGTGTCGGAAGGAAGGGGCCGTTCGCGTGCAATCGCGCGGCGCTGGGCGGTAAACCAGTCGTGCTTGTCACGCAGGACATTCTCGGCGATCCGGGCCAGAAGAGCCCGGAACTGCCTTCCGTCGGATAGCACGATGCGCGGGCCGTACCGCAGGAATTGAACCAGCGCATCCTGAACGAGGTCGCATGTCTCTTCCTTGCGCCGGAGTTTTTCCCCGAGACGATGATGCACCCGCTCCGAAATCCACGAGAGATGCTCATCGAGAAGGGCACCGAGAGCCCTTCTGTCCCCTGATTTCCATTGATCGCCCGATTCCCGGACTTCTTCTTCTCCTGGTACCATACATGGTGAGTATCACATATCAGGCCGATCGCGTCAATCACCAGGATTGAGGGCAGGGATACCGAGCCCGCGCTGCAGAAATACCGCAATACCGGAAATACGGAGCCCGCGCAATCTTCGCCAGGAAGAACTAGCATCCAAGTGGCGGATATCGCATGGGCTCGGTATCGTGCGGTAACGTGAGGAACCAACCCGATCTCAAGAAAACAGTCTACCAATTCGGAGTTGTGCGGTCCTTCAGAGCCGCCTAAAGGAGCTCCGCCGACGTCCGGCGGCTCTGAAGGACCGCACAACTCCGACCGGAAGCCGCTCAACGAGCATCTTCTGGTTAGGATTAAAGCCCCTCGACCTCCCAGCCGCTGCGATAGGTACGCCTCACGTACCGGTTGGCCTCGGACACGTTGGTCACATTCATGTTTGCCCCATCCCACTTCAGCTCCTGCGACGGGAAGCGGAGCGCCACCGTTCCGGCCAGCACCATCTCGGTCAAAGGGCCGGCGTGGGAGAAGGGCGACTCGGTCCGGCCGCCCTCCTTGCCGAGGATGGCGTCGACGTACTGGTGGTAATGGTTCTGCGGCGCAAGCTCGGGCAGAGTGATGTTCTTGAACTTCTCCTGCGGATAGAGCGCAACTCCTCCGCCGTGGGTGTGGAGCAGGGTTCCCTCCTCGCCGATGAGGAGCGCGGCCTGCTGGGGGAACTTGCCCCCTTCCAGGAGAGCCTCCTTCTCGGGCGGCGGGTACTTTCCTCCGTCCGACCAGGTGATCCGGATCGTCTTGCCGGCCGTCAACTCCGTTCCCGGGTAGGTGTAGCGCACCACCTGCCACGTGGGGAAGGTCTCCCTGCGCCGCGCCGGATCGTCCCGCCACTCCGGTTCCACCTCGGCTTCCGTGGCAAGGGGCGCACTCAGCCCGAGGGCTCGGAACGACATGTCCATGATGTGGCATCCCATGTCGCCGAGCCAGCCACAGCCGAAGTCCAGCCAGCCGCGCCACCATGTGGCGTGGTAGGTGTCGTGCACGTAAGGCCGCACAGGCGCCGTCCCGCACCACCAGTCCCAGTTCAGTTCCTCGGGAACAGGATCGGTCTTGTCCGGCCGCGGCCCCTTCGGGCGATACCGCCACGGATCCTTGTTCGACCAGAGAAAGACCTCCTTCACCTTGCCGATCACGCCGCCGCGCACCAGCCGCACAGCTTGACGCTCCGGGATCAGGGAAGCGAGCTGCGTGCCCATCTGGGTGACGACCCCGGCCTCCCTTGCTGCGGCCGTTATCATCCGCGCCTCGTAGATGTCGTGTGTCAGCGGCTTCTGACAGTAGACGTGCTTGCCCATCGCCAGGGCGGTCTTCGTGATCGGCGCGTGCATGTGATCCGGAACGGTCACGTTGACCGAGTCTATCCTGTCGCCCTCCTTGGCGAACAGCTCGCGCCAGTCCTGGTATTGCCGCGCCCCGGGAAACTTCCTGGCCGCAGCGGCCATGCGGCGCTTGTCGACGTCGCAGAAGGCAACGATCTGAATCCTGGGATGGATACCAATGGAGTTGAGATCAGCCCACCCCATGCCGCCCGTGCCGATGGAGGCATGCTGGATCATTGCATTGGGTGACTTCGCCCGGACAAGGTCGGGGAATGCAACCGCTGCCACGCCGGCAGCGACGCCGCGCTTCAGAAATCGACGGCGGGAAATGATGCTGGACATATCAGGCTCCCTCTTCAAACTCACGAAGACCTGCAGGAATGCTTTCATGTTACAGAAAGAAAAGCGCCCGTCTCCCTAAATTATCCGATCCGATCCGGCGAACGCGGCGATACCGAGCCCGCGCAATCTCCGCCACATCCGGGAGTGCCACTCAACACGCAAAATGCTGCGTTGTACGGATGTGGCGGAGATTGCGCGGGCTCGGTATCGCCGCTAGAATAATCCATCGATCCTCTTCAGAAGAAGGAGCTGCCATGACAGGCCCGTTTCTCGCAGTAGTGATGCTGCTCTCCGCAGCGGCCGGGGATGGCGACACGATCGATCTCGCAGGAAGCTGGCACATCCAGCTCGTTGAGGGGAAGGAGCAGACCTCCTGGAATGAGGGCGCTCCGTCCATTCCCGTTCAGCTGCCCGGTTCGCTGGCCGAGAACAACGTGGGCTGGGAGGTCGGCCTCGACACGCCCTGGATGGGAAGCACGGGACGCGGCGGCTGGCTCACGGACGAAAAATACGCCCCCTACCGCCGGCCGGGCAGCATCAAGGTCCCCTTCTGGCTGCAGCCCTGCAAGTATTACAGGGGACTCGCCCTCTATCGCCGTGAGTTCAAGATCCCGCCCGAATGGAAGAATAAGCGGATCATCCTCTCTCTCGAGCGCTGCCACTGGGAGTCGACGGTCTGGATCGACGGCCGCGAGATGGGAACGCGGGACAGCCTCTGCACGCCCCATCGCTACGACGTGACCGAGGCGATGACGCCGGGCTCGCACACCCTCGTCGTTGGCGTGGAAAACGGATACCACGTTCGCGTGGGAACGGACTCGCACACCGTGACGGACCACACCCAGACCAACTGGAACGGCATCATCGGCGCGATCGAGCTCAGGGCTACGGGCAAGGTCTGGATCGAAGACGTGCAGGTCTATCCGAACGTGGAGCATCGCCTGGCGCGGGTTGTCGTGACGGCGGGCAACGCCGCGGGAAAGGCGGCTGCCTGCCGGATCGACCTGCAGGCGCGCGCCTCTGATGGAACGGTTTTCTCCCCCCTCCGGAAAACATGCATCGTCGACGGCGAGAAGACGGTGGTCGAGACCGACTACGGGCTGGGCCGCCAGGCCCCGCTCTGGAGCGAGTTCTCCCCGAACCTGATCGATCTGGACGTCGCTCTTTCAGGTGAAGGGATCGACGACAGGAGAACTGTCACCTTCGGCCTGCGCCGAGTATCGACCGACGGGCGGCACTTCATGGTCAACGGCTGCTGGACCTTCATGCGCGGCACGCTCGAGTGCTGCATCTTTCCAAGGACCGGCTACCCACCCACCGACGTGGCCGAGTGGCGCCGCATCTTCCGCGTCTGCAAGGCCCACGGCCTGAATCATGTGCGCTTCCACTCGTGGTGCCCGCCAAAGGCCGCCTTCATCGCCGGCGACGAGGCGGGGATCTATCTTCAGCCCGAGTGCGGCGTCTGGCGCGGCGCCGGCGGTCCCGCCGAGGCCCGGCCGGTGGAGCCGTGGCTCTACGAGGAAACGGAACGGATCCTCCGCGAGTATGGCAACCACCCCTCCTTCGCCCTCCTGGCTCACGGCAACGAGCCGTGGGAGCTCGACCGGAACTGGCTCACCGAGTGGACCAGGCACTTCAAGTCCAGGGACGACCGTCGGCTGATCACGGCCGGCGCGCATTATCCCCTGATCGAGGAAAACGACTTTCACATCCCCGGTTGCACCGATGGATTCTGGATCCGCTACCACCGCCGGTTCAACGCCAGGGAGCCGAGCACGCTGCGCAACTACAGCGAGCAGATCGCCAAGCGCGCCGCGCCCTGCATCGCTCACGAGGTGGGCCAGTGGTGCGTCTTCCCCAACCTGAAGGAGACGTCCAAGTACACCGGCGTTCTCAAGGCCGAGAACTTCGAGATCGTGCGCGACTTCCTCGAGGAAAACCACCTTGCCGAACAGGCCGAGGCGTTCCTCCTGGCTTCGGGAAGGTTCCAGACGCTGCTCTACAAGGAAGAGATCGAGGCGTTCCTGCGGACACCCCACCTGGGCGGCTTCCAGCTTCTCGACCTGCACGACTTTCCCGGGCAGGGTACGGCACTGATTGGCCTGGTGGACGCCTTCTGGGAATCGAAGGGGTACGTGACGCCCGGGGAGTTCCGCCGGTTCTGCGGCAAGGTCGTTCCCCTGGCCGTGATGCCGAAAAGGGTTTGGCAGAGCGACGAGACCTTCGAGGCCGAGATCACGATCGCCCAGTTCGCCGGCAAGGCCCTCCCAGATGCGACGCCCCATTGGAAGATCAGCGATGCCGAAGGGAAGACCGTGGCTGAAGGCGAATTCGAAACCAGGACGATTCCCGTGGGCAACGACACCGTCCTCGGGCAAGTGACCTTTCCGCTGAATGACATCGAGGAAGCCCGCCGCCTGACGCTGCAGGTGGCGCTGCCCGGCACGGAGTTTCGAAACGACTGGGCGTTCTGGGTCTATCCCCGTCAGCTCGACATCGACCCCGCCGCCGACATCCAAATCTGCGAGACGCTCAACGAGGCGCTCCTTGCCCTCGAGAAGGGAGGCAAGGTGCTCCTCCTGCCGGGGCCCGACGCCGTCACCGGCAGCACGGCCGGGACCTTCGAGACGATCTTCTGGAACAAGGCCTGGTTCCCGGGGCAGAAGGAGCACACCCTCGGCCTGCTCTGCGATCCGGCAGATCCGGCCCTGGCCCATTTCCCAACCGGGAGCCACAGCTCCTGGCAGTGGTGGGATCTCATGATGAAGAGCAAGCCGATGATTCTCGACCACCTCGATCCCGCGCTCCGTCCCATCATCCAGCCGATCGACGACTGGAACAGCTGCCGCCGGCTGGGGTTGCTATTCGAGGCTTCGGTGGGCAATGGGAAGCTGATCCTCTGCTCGATCGATCTGACGAACGGGCTGGACGAGCGTCCCGTGGCCCGGCAGCTTCGTTTCAGCCTCATGCAATACATGGCATCTTCCGCATTTGCCCCGAAGCTCCAGGTCACGGCGATGGAACTGGAGGCCATTCTGCCGCGCCGGCTGCTTGGCGAGCTGAAAGCCAGTTCCTCGGCCAGCAGCGCTGCAACAAACTATCCGGCCCGGCTGGCAATCGACGGCAACCCGGCCACGATCTGGCACACATCGTGGGAAGGAGAGATGCCCCTCTATCCCCACGAGCTGACCGTTGATCTCAAGCGCCCGGTCAAGATCGAGGGCGTCAGGCTGCTTCCGCGCCAGGACGGCAATCACAACGGCTGGATCAAGGAGGTCTGGATCTACCTGAGCGACGACGGAAGGTCCTGGGGCGAGCCCGCGGCACGAGCGACGCTGAGCAACAACCAGGAATGGAAGAGCGTGGCCTTCGACGGGCCGGTCAAGGGCCGCCACCTGCGCATCGAGGCAGTGAAGCCGCAAAATCCCGATCACCCCTGGGCCTCGCTGGCTGAGCTGGAAGTGGTGGTGAAGGAGTGATTCGCAAAGAAGGAGCGACACGAGTGAAACGAGCTACCATCCTGCTGACCGCTCTCTGGATTTCGATCCTCCTCCCGGCCTCGTCGCTCCCTGCCTGCAGCGCCGAGCAGCCAATCCGGATCGCCTGCGTCGGCGACAGCATCACCTACGGTGCCGGGCTGCCTGAAAGGGAAAGAAACTGCTACCCGGCACTGCTCGGCGCGTTCCTGGGTGACCGGTACGAGGTGAGAAACTTCGGACGCAACGGAGCCACCCTGCTGAAGAAGGGCGATCTCCCGATCTGGAAGTGCCGCGAGCTCGAGGCGGCCTGCGACTTCGAGCCCCACCTGGTGCTGATCAAGCTCGGCACAAACGACACGAAGAGCAACAACTGGCGCCATCACGCCGAATTCGAGGCCGACCTCCGTGGCCTGATCAACCGGTTCCGCAGCCTGCCGAGCAGCCCGAGGGTGATTCTCTGCCTGCCCGCACCGGCATTCCAATCCGGCGACGGCATCGACGGATCGAGGGTGAAGAACGAGGTGATCCCGAGGATCCGCAGGGTTGCCGCGAGAACAGCCTGCGAGCTCGTGGACCTCCACACTCCGCAAATAGACCGCACCGGCTGGTTTCCCGACACGGTGCACCCCAATCCCTTCGGCATGGAGACCATGGCCAGGACGATCTTCGAGTATCTCTCCATCGAGAGGGAAAAGGATTTCCGGATCGAAAGGAAGCTCGGTCTTCCGACGAAGCAAGGGGAGTTCCACGGCTTCGAGCGCCTCGACTTCTCCTTTCAGGAACAAAGCTGCATCGTGGTGAAACCGAAGCTCACGGCAACCGGACGTCCCTGGATCTGGCGCGCCCGCTTCTTCGGGCACGAACCCCAGGCCGACCTCGCCCTGCTCGAGCGCGGCTTTCATCTCGTCTACTGCGACGTGGCCGGCCTCTACGGCGCCCCGCGGGCCGTGGCTCTCTGGGACGGCTTCTACGACCTGATGCGGCGGGCCGGGCTGGCGGAGAAGGCAACGCTGGAGGGCTTCAGCCGCGGCGGGCTGATCGTCTACTCCTGGGCGGCGGCCCATCCCGAGCGCGTGGTCTCGATCTACGGCGATGCACCGGTGACCGACTTTCACTCCTGGCCGGGCGGCAGGGGGAAGGGAAAGGGAAGCCCTGCGGACTGGCAGAGGCTGCTGGCCGCCCATGAAATCGCGGAGGAGGAAGCCGAGCGGTTCGACGGGAAACCCAACGACCTGGCGGCGAAACTGGCTCCCTTCGAGGTCCCGATCCTTCACGTGGTAGGCCAGGAGGACAGCGTGGTGCCCGTGGCGGAGAACACCGACATCCTGGAAGAACGCTACCGCGCCCTGGGCGGACCGATCGCGGTGATCCGCAAACCGGGAGTGGACCACCATCCCCACAGTCTGGAGAATCCCCGGCCGATCGTGGACTTCATCCTCGAGCACGCCGGGCAGCGCCTCGTCTTCGCCGCTCTGCCGGCGCCGAGCGCCGAGTTCCGCGGCCATGCCGCCGGCTGGGGCGGCGGCACCTGGTGGGACCAGTTCGACGCGATCGCCCGCCTGGGCCGGGAGAATGCCGATCGGATCCGCCTCGTCTTCCTCGGCGACTCGATCTCCCAGAGCTGGACCGGGACGAAGAACCGGTTGGCTGACGCGAAGGGCGAACGGCTCTTCGACCGATGCTTCGGCCGGTACGGGGCCGCGAGCTTCGGGATCAGCGGCGACCGCACCGAGCACCTGCTCTATCGCATCCGCGAGGGCAACTTCGACGCGATCGAGCCGGAGGTGATCGTGGTGATGATCGGCGTCAACAACATCAATGCCGCGGGGCACAGCGGTGAGGACGTGGCGGCCGGCATTCGGGCCGTGGTCAAGGCATTGAGAGTGAAGGAGCCTCAGGCCGACATCGTGCTCCTTTGCTGCTTCCCCACGGGATTCGAGCCCGACTCCGCACCGCGACAGGCCGTGGACACGATCCACCGCCTCTGCGGCCCGCTCCACGACGGAAAGAAGGTTCACTACCTCGATCTCAGGAGCTTGTTCCTTGCCGAGGACGGCACGATCGACCATCGCTTCATCAGGAACGACAACATCCACCTGACGCCCGAAGGATACACCCGCTGGGCAGAGGCGATGAAACCGACGATCGAGAAGCTCCTTCCGCGCTGATTCCGACGGCAGTGATTTCGAACCGTTCTGGACCCGAGCTTCCCCGCTCGATAAGATCCCGGCTTGCCGATAGTCTCGAGCCAAGAGCTCGGTCAAAGGCGTTTTCAGACGAGGAGGCTCATCACCATGCAGTACGGCCGCTTCAGCGACGACGGCAGGGAGTACGTGATCGAGAACACGGCCACTCCCTCGCCCTGGATCAACTACCTGCAGAACGGCAGGTACTTCTCCCTGATCTCGGCCAACGGAGGCGGTATCAGCTACATAGGCAATCCCCTCCACGGCCGCGTCACCCGGTACCGTATCAACGACGTTCCGCCGGACCGGCCGGGCAAGTACATCTACGTCCGGGACCGCGACTCGGGCGAGATCTGGAGCCTCTTCTGGCAACCCGTGGGCCGCGATCTCGAGAAGTACACCGCCGTTCACGGCTTCGGATACACCACCGTGACCGCCGAGGTGAAAGAGATCGCCTCGCGCGTTCTTTTCTTTGTTCCCCAGGGCGCGAACCAGGAGATCTGGAGCGGCACGCTCCGGAACCTCTCCGACCGGCCGCGCCGCCTCTCGCTCTACGGGTACGTGGAGCTCTGCCTCGGACACGGGCACGTCGACCTGATCAACCAGTGCGACGACCAGCACTTCAACCGCGTCTTCTTCGACAGGAAGGAGAACGCGCTCTTCGCAACGAAGACCTACTGGGTCACGCAGCACTCGGGGACGCAGCAGCAGGAGAACCAGGCCTGGGACCAGTGGGCCTTCTTCACCGTGAACCGGCCCGTGCTGCAGTACGAGACGCTCCGCGAGCGCTTCATCGGCCCCTTCCGGAACGAGGAGAAGCCGCTCGCTCTCGAAGCGGGCGAACTGTCGTGCCAGGGCACCGATTTCGGCAATGCCGTCGGAGTCCTGCGCACGGACATCGACCTCGAGCCCGGCGCGGCGGAGGATGTGATCTTCTCTCTCGGCGTCATTCCGAAGACGAGCTTCGACGAGGAGAAGAGCGCCGCCGTTGCGAAGTATCGCCAACGCGACGATGTCGAGCGGGACTTCGCCCGGATGAAGGAGGAGTGGGACAGGCGGTTCCAGGGCAGCGTGGTTCGCACGCCGGAAAGGGATGTGGACGCCTTCCTGAACTACTGGAACCCCTACCAGGCACGCGTGGCCTTCGATGTGGGCCGCGTGGCCAGCTTCTACTACTGGGGCATCAGCCGCGGTTTCGGCTTCAGGGACACGGCGCAGGACACCATGACCGTGACGCCGACCGATCCGGAGAAGGCGCAGGAACGGATCGCCCTCCTGTCGCGCCAGATGTACAGCACGGGCAAGGTGCTGCACCATTTCACGGCGGACGGGCAAGGGGAGAGCACGGGGCACTGCGACGATCCCTTCTGGTTCATTCTCGCCGTGACGGAGTACATCAAGGAAACGGGCGACCTGGCGATCCTCGAGCAGGAGGAGCCGTTTCTCGACGGGAAAAGCGGCACGATCTGCGACCACCTGATGGCCGTGGCGAGCCTTGCCGGCAGGGAGCTGGGCGAGCACGGTCTCCCGATCTTCGGCCGGGGCGACTGGAACGACACCCTCGACTACATCGGCGGCGACGACGGAGGCGAGTCGGTCTGGGGCGCCCTCTTCTATTTGGCCATGCTGAACGCCCTGATCGAGCTCCTCGAGTTCGCGGGCCGCGGCGCGCTGGTCAGCGATCTTGTGCCGCTCCGCGAGAACCTCTCCGCCGCCGTCAACGGACATTGCTGGGACGGCAAGTGGTTCATCCGCGCCTTCGGCGCCGGGGGAAGGAAGGTCGGCTCCCGGGAATGCCGGGCCGGAAAGATCTTCCTCAACAGCCAGTCGTGGGCCGTGATCGCCCGGGTTGCCGGGAAGGAGCGCCTGATCGAGGCGATGGACAGCGCCCGGGAGCTGCTGGACACGCCCTTCGGCCCGAAGATCTGCGCGCCCGCCTACAGGGAGATCGATCCCTCGATCGGCCTGGTGACGCGCTGCGTGGCCGGGAAGAAGGAGAACGGCGCGGTCTTCTGCCACCCCGTCACGTGGGCCATCATGGCCGAGTGCCTGCTCGGCCGCGGCAACAGGGCTTACGACTATTACAGGAAGACGCTGCCGAACCAGGTCGACCCGGACACCTTCTGCGCCGAGCCCTACGTCTATTCCCAGTACATCACGAGCGACGAGCACACCGAGCCGGGCAAGGCGAGCCACTCGTGGCAGACCGGCACCGCGGCCTGGATGGCCAAGGCGGCAATCGGCTACATGCTCGGCGTGCGCGCCTCCTACAGAGGCTTGGAGATCGATCCCGCCATCCCGTCCCACTGGAGAGGCTATCGGGTGGAGAGGACCTTCAGGGGCACGCGCTACCTGATCGACGTCGAGAATCCCGATCAAAAGGAGAACGGCGTCGCCTCCATCGAGGTGGACGGCGAGGCGATCGAGGGGCAGGTCATTCCTCTTCAGGATAAAGGGGAATGCCGCGTGCGGATCCTGATGGGCTGAAAGAACGAGCGTTAAATATAATATCTAATATTAGATTTGACGCAATGCAGGCTATCCTTAATAATTTCAACATGTTCCAGAGAACTCTTTCGGAGCGGTTAGTTGCCGCAGCATGCAAAATGCCTGTCGTCACCCTGGTGGGTCCGAGACAATCAGGGAAAACCACACTTGTCCGTGCTGTTTTTCCTGACCATCGATACCTTTCCCTGGAAAGACCGGATGACAGAGCTGAAGCTCTGGAAGATCCCCGAGGGTTTCTGGCCAGGTTCGAGAATCCGGTAATCCTGGACGAGGTACAGCGCGCACCGGAATTACTGTCTTATATTCAGGTCGATGTCGATGAGGATGACCGACCGGGACGTTTCATTCTCACCGGTTCGCAGAATCTACTCCTGATGGAGAAGATCTCCCAGACATTGGCCGGGCGTACCGCGATTCTTCATCTACTTCCCCTCTCGACAGCCGAGCTTTGCGGGAGACCTCCCGTAGATATCGACATTCTGGACAAGATTGAAAGCAAGCTTCTGCCCCCGCCCGATCTCGATATCTGGAAAACGATCTGGACCGGATTCTATCCCAGAATTCATGATAAGAACCTCGATCCCATGTCGTGGCTGGCAGATTATCATCGCACCTATGTTGAACGGGATCTCCGGGATGTTCTCAAAGTGATGGATCTTGACCTCTTCGAGCGCTTCGTCCGCCTGACCGCGGCCAGGACCGGTCAAGTCCTCAACATTGCATCGCTCTCCGAGGATGTCGGCGTCACCCAGCCCACGGCGAAACGCTGGCTGACTGCTCTCCGGATCAGTTTTATCATCACGCTTTTCCAGCCCCACCACGCGAGCTTCCGAAAGCGCCTCCGGAAAAGCCCGAAACTCCACTTCATCGATACCGGGCTTGCCTGCTACCTGCTCGGAATCAAGGATCCTGAAATTCTTTCCTACCACCCTCTGCGCGGCGCGATCTTCGAATCCTATGTTGCGGGAGAGCTGATGAAAGGATTCTCGAACATCGGATTGGAGCACAGGCTCTATCATTGGAGGGATTCCACCGGCCATGAGATCGATATTCTGATCGACCTCGGCGACCGGTTGATCCCTGTGGAGGCAAAGTCCGGAATGACCATCACATCCGACACGGTGACCGGCCTCCGATGGTGGACGGACCTGGAACGCAATCCTGCCGTGGGCGGAGTCGTTGTTCACGGCGGCGATGAATCACGCATGCGAAACGGGATTGCTATACGCCCTTGGTATCTGGGGTAAAGCGGATCGTGGTGAGCCGGCTTTCGCACCTCCGCCTCATCAAAATAATTTCTTCCTTCAGAACAGCTTTTCAACCATATACTGGAGCCTTTTGAAATCCGGGAGAATTCCGGATCCCCTTGGACTCCAGATGGACCGCTCAGATGATCCGCATCGATGACTCCGCGCCGCAAGCCGGAATTGTGCCCCGGAGCGCCCCACTGCTCCGCGCCTTGACCTGCCTGACGGTCTGCCTGACCTTCACTCTCCTGGCGGCTGCGCAAGGGGACGAGAAGCCGGAGAGGCTCGACGGGAAGCAGCGCGCCCAGGTGGACAGATGGATCAGGGAGCTCAGGACGGAAAAGGACCAGCTGGCCAGGATGGCGCTGGTCGACCAGATTCTCGTGCTCGGTCCCGCTGCATCACGGCGGCTCTTCGACTGGGTCGAAAGCGACCTTGCCAAGGCATCGGACAGATACGGCAAGGCGCTGGCAAAGGCCGCGGAGAAACGACTGAGAAAGCAGACCGGAAAGAAGGAGAAGATCGAGATCGACCGTCTTCGCGGCACGGTGACGGCGCTGCGCCGAAAGAAGAACCTTCATTCCGGCGACATCGCCACCGTGGCGGACCCGGCCCTGGCCAGGCTGCGGGAGCTTCTCCTCCCGACCGCGGCGACGGTGGCCGGTGAATCGAAGGAGCTGACCGCGTCGCGCAAGCATATCCAGGAGTTGAGCCGCTACCTCGTGGAGTGCCGGAGCTCCCTTCAGATGAAGGTCGACGAAGAGGGCAAGAGGCTCGAGAAGCTCGAGAGCCGGGCCATGGTGATCCCGCTCTACAACGCGGCCGGGCAGATCAAGGTCCTCGAAGCCAACGACAAGACGGCACCCGAAATCGATCCGGCGGAAGCGGAAGGGATCTTCGACCTGAACCGGACCCGTCTTCTGCTGGGCCTCTCTTCACTGCGCACCGACGTGAAGCTCTGCCTGGCCGCCCGCGACCACTCGAAGGACATGCGGACGAAGAGCTTCTTCTCCCACAGCTCGCCCGTCCCCGGAAAGGCCACGCCTTGGGCTCGCGCCCGCAACTTCGGGACGGCCGCAAGCGCGGAGAACATCTACGCCGGGAGCCGCAGCGGCATCGATGCCAATATTTCCTGGTATTACAGCCCCGGCCACCACAAGAACATGCTGAATCCGGGATTCCGCGTCGTCGGCGTCGGATGCAGCGAGAAGCACTGGACCCAGATGTTCCGGTAGGTTCAGGGCGACGGGAAAGCGGGCGGATCTTTTCGGGCGGCCTCATTAGAATTTGCATTTGTCGCCCTTGACCGTGTAAATTCCCTGTTCTTGTTCATCCGTTGGTCGAGACCGATGATGATGACGAGCCCGGGAACGTTCCTTTCGCACGGCCTCCCGGGAGCTGATCGGATCTATGGATAGTCAGGATAAGATAATGACCAAGCCGAACAACGAAGGGGAAAGGGCCGAGTCCGGCGGCGCGCCCTCCCTCGATTTCATCCGCCTCATCATTGCCGAGGACCTGAAGGCAGGCAAGCACGAGGGCCGCGTGTCCACCCGCTTCCCCCCAGAGCCGAACGGCTACCTGCACATCGGGCATGCCAAGTCGATCTGCCTCAATTTCGGCATCGCCGCCGAGCAGGAGGACCGGACGTGCAACCTCCGCTTCGACGACACCAATCCGTGCAAGGAGAACGTGGAATACGTCGAATCGATCAAGAGCGACGTCCAATGGCTCGGTTTCGACTGGGAAGAGAGGCTCTACTTCGCCTCCGACTATTTCGACAGGCTCTACGACTACGCCGTGCAGCTGATCCGCGACGGCAAGGCCTACGTCTGCAGCCTCTCGGCCGATGAGATCAGGGAGTATCGCGGCACGCTGACCGAGCCGGGCCGCAACAGCCCGTACCGCGACCGCCCGGTCGAGGAGAACCTCGACCTCTTCGAGCGGATGCGGGCCGGCGAGTTCGAGGACGGCTCCCACGTGCTGCGGGCCAGGATCGACATGGCGTCGCCGAACGTCACCCTGCGGGATCCCACGATCTACCGGATCCGCAGGGAGACGCACCACAGGACGGGCGACAAGTGGTGCATCTACCCGATGTACGACTTCACCCACTGCCTCTCCGACTCGATCGAGGGGATCACCCACTCGATCTGCACACTCGAATTCGAGAACCACCGCCCGCTCTACGACTGGTTCCTCGATCAGCTCGGGGTCTTCCACCCGCAGCAGATCGAGTTCGCCCGCCTCAATCTCTCCTACACGATCATGAGCAAGCGGAAGCTCCTGAAGCTTGTCGAAGAGGGGCGCGTGAGCGGCTGGAACGATCCGCGGATGCCGACGATCTCGGGGCTGCGCCGAAGGGGATACACGCCGCTGTCGATCCGGCGGTTCTGCGAGCGTATCGGCGTGGCGAAGAACGACAGCCTGGTGGACATCGCCCTGCTCGAGCACTGTGTCCGCGAGGACCTGAACAAGCGAGCCCAGCGTGTGATGGCCGTGCTGCGTCCCCTCAAGGTGGTGATCGAGAACTATCCGGAGGACCAGGAGGAGAAGCTCGACGCGGTGAACAACCCCGAGGATGCCTCCATGGGAACGCGCAAGGTCCCCTTCTCGCGCGTGCTCTACATCGAGCGGGAGGACTTCCGCGAGGATCCCCCGAAGAAGTTCTTCCGCTTGGCTCCGGGCCGCGAGGTCCGGCTCAGGTACGCCTACCTGGTCACCTGCACCGGGGTGGTGAAGGACGAGGCCACCGGCGAGATCACGGAGCTGCGCTGCACGTACGATCCCGAGACGCGGGGCGGCTCGGCGCCCGACGGACGCAAGGTCAAGGCCACGCTCCACTGGGTCTCGGCCGCCCATGCACTGAAGGCCGAGGTCCGGCTCTACAGCCACCTTTTCACCAAGGAGAATCCTGCAGAGGTGAAAGAGGGCAGGGACTTCGCCGACAGCCTGAATCCCGACTCCCTCGAGGTTCTCGGAGAGTGCCGCGTGGAGCCAAGCCTGGCCGGAGCTGCGCCGGAGAGCCGCGTCCAGTTCGAGCGCCAGGGCTACTTCTGCGTCGACAACGTCGACTCGAGCGAGGAGCGCCTCGTGTTCAACCGAACCGTATCGCTTCGCGACACCTGGGCCAAGATCGAGAAGGCGATGAAGAAGAAATGATGGCCCATTTGCGAATGTGCAAAATCAGCACACAATAGATATCGCGGGCATTTTTGTTGATTCGGAATCAGCGAGATGATCGGTGGCTGCGTGCGGCCGATCCTGGAAATCCATCCGGGACCCTTCAGGGCGGTCATCGCAATCTCTTTTCACTCAAGGGGTAAGGCTTGCCGGTCTATCGCGCCTCCAGCGCAGACATCGTACCCCGCCCTGGCGGACCACTTTGGCATCGAACTTGCCAACTGTTATAGGAATAAGATTGTAAGAACACTAATTTCCATTCACCAGATCACCAGATCCCGGAAGCCGGGTAGTTAAGGAGAAATTTGATGACGACAAGGAACAGAATGTTATCCGGAAGGTTTCCGGTTGTTGCCCTGGCTCTGCTTGCGATGGTGTTTTTCGGCGGTGTGAGCCTGGCAGGCACCGTTTCCGACAAGGCCTGCAGCGCCGAGGAGAAGGAGGAGTGCAAGACGGTCAAGCTGGCCAAGATCGTGATTACCGGCTCGATCGAGGATGCCCTCCCCCCCACATCCCCCTTCGGCCCGGCGCCGATCTACTTCAAGAAGCTGCTCGACATCATCGAGCAGGCAGCCGAGGACGAGGAGATCGAAGGCCTCTACCTTGAAGTCTCCTCGCCTGCCATCGGCAACGCCAAGGTGCGCGAGCTCAGGGCGGCCCTGGAGGCGTTCAAGGATTCGGGCAAGAAGATCTACTCCTACACCGAGTCGATCGGTCTCAAGGACCTGGTGCTCCTCGCCACCTGCGACCACCTGGCTACTCCCGAAGCAGGGATGGTGATCATTCCCGGCTTCAGCATCGAGTCTCTCTACTACAAGGATCTCTTCGAGAAGATCGGCTTCAAGATGGTGGTGGATCATATCGGCGACTACAAGTCCGCATACGAGAACTTCCACCTCGACGGCATGTCCGATCAGCTGCGCGAGGTTCTGAGCTGCATCCTCGACGAGTTCTACGACTCCACGGTCTCCATGATCGCCGAGAGCCGCGGGGTTGCGGAATGCACCGTCAAGGAGGCTATCGACAAGGCGCTCCTCGACGCCAAGACCGCCAAGGCCCTGGGGCTCATCGATGCGGTGGTCTACAAGGATCAGTTCGACGAGTTCCTGAAGAAGGACCTGAAGGCGGACAAGGTGGAGATCGTCGGGAAGTACGGCTGCGAGAGCCTCGATCTCGACACCACAAACTTCTTCGCCCTCTTCTCCCAGATCATGTCGTCCATGTCCGAGAAGTCGAAGCCCAAGTCGAAGAATCCGAAGATCGCCATCATCTACGCCTCGGGCCCGATCCACTCGGGCAAGAACTCCGTCGATCCCTTCTCCCAGAGCCACAGCATCGGTTCGGACACCATGGTCGAAGCGATCCAGGAAGCGGCCGATGACGAGACGGTCAAAGCGATCGTGATGCGCGTGGACAGCCCCGGCGGCTCCGGCCTGGCATCGGACCTGATCTGGAGGGCGCAGTGCGAGGCCAAGAAGAAGAAGAAACCCCTCATCGTCTCCATGGCCGACGTGGCCGGATCAGGGGGGTATTACATTGCCATGGCCGCCGACGTGATCCTGGCGGAGCCGGGGACCATCACCGGTTCGATCGGTGTGGTTTCCGCCTTCCCGAACCTTCACGGCTCGCTGGAGAAGCTCGGCATCAAGGTCGAGCGGCTGAGCCGCGGCAAGAACGCCGCCATGCTCTCCACCTTCGCGCCGCCCGAAGAGGTCGACATCTCGCTCCTCACCCGGTACATGGAGAGGTTCTACTGGGATTTCGTGGACAAGGTGGCCGCCGGCAGGAATATGACGCGCGCCCAGGTGCACAAGCTGGCCCAGGGCCGTGTCTGGACCGGCCGCCAGGCTGTTGAGAACGGGCTGATCGACGAGATCGGAAGCTTCTCCGACGCCATCAACGTGGCCCGCGCCATGGCCGGACTGACCGACGACGACAAGTGGGAAACCCTGGAGCTGCCCGAGGCGCCCGACTTCTTCGACGCCCTGTCGGAGAGCTTCGGCATCTCCACGCAGATGCAGGGCATGGCGGGCCTGGTCGGCCTGGAGTGGGGAGTCCTCTCCACCGTGCCCGAGCTCAGGGAAGCTCTCTCGCACATCTCGACGTTCATCAACCTGGCACGTGAAGAGACCATCCTCTACATGATGCCGCAGGAGATCATCGTCCGATAGACCTCGCAACTCTACCGGACCAAGGGCCCGAGCCGGCTGTTTCGGGACCTGCTACTCTTAAGAGAAAGAGGCCGGGAGCTCTTCCCGGCCTCTTTCTTGCGATACCGAGCCCGCGCAATCTCCGCCATTTAGACGAGAGGAGTGTATCCGAGCATGCGGAAGCTCCGTATCGTCTAAATGGCGGAGATTGCGCGGGCTCGGTATCGCCTACTTCTTCGGTTCCTTCCTGTTCTCCTTCCGCCACTTGTACGGCTCCTTGAACTGCGGCTTCTTTCCCTCCTTCGCCGCTTTCAGGATGAGAGCGGCCAGCTCCGGATAGCCGTTGTCCCCGTAGAAGCTCACCGTCTCGTAAGCGAGACCGAGACGGATCAGCTTGACGGAAAGGAGCTCTCCGTCCACGAACACGTGGGCCAGCGTTCGGCCGTACTTGTCCTTGCCGCAGGGCAGGTAGGCCACGGCCGACGCCGCCTCGATGATCCTGCGCGTTTCGGCAGATGCCTCCCGGCCGAAGGGCTGGTCCTCGAAGAACCCGTGCTCGTCGTGCCGGATCTCGGGCGTGTCCATGCCGAGAACCCTGAGGGGAACCTCCCCGTAGCTGAACGAGTCGCCGTCATCGAAGGCGATCTTCTCCTTGTCCATGGGGATCGTCTCAAAGGGAATTTCACCCGTCTTGCAGGCGGTGAACAGCATTGAGAATGCCAGAAGGCAGGAGACAGCGGCCAGAGCTCTTCCCTTTTTCATGTTTCTCCCTTTCTCGTCACGCAGGTTCCGGAACGGTCCTGTCCTCCGAGGGCGGCTCCCCGGCATCCGCGGGAGGATCGTCGTCTCCGGATGGAGATTCCGGACTGTTGATTGCCACTTTCTTCAGGATCACGTGCCTGAAGATGTAGACACTGACTGGGACGCCCAGGAGCAGCCCCCAGATACCGAAAAAATGTTCTCCCACCAGAAGGATGATCAGCACCAGCAGCGGGTGAAGCTTGAGCATGTCGCCCATGACCTTAGGGTTGAGCACGGTGGACTCGATGAAGTGGATCACGACGATCGCGCCCACGAGCTGCAGGGCGAGGATGATGCCGCCCCCCTCCTGCTGCATCCCGATCAGGGCGATGGGAACGCTCGACATGATCACTCCCACAACGGGGATGAAGCTGCAGATGAAGACGATGGAACTCAGAAAGGCGCGGTTCTCCACGTCGAACAGCGTCAGGGCGGTGAAGGTCAGGATCGTGTTCATCACGGCGATGAGGGCCTGCGCCTGGAAGGCCCGCCCCATCAGGGAGCCGAAGCTCACCAGGCCGGGCACGATCTCGTTGTAGAAGTTCTTGATCCGGCTGTTCTCGAGGCTTTGCACGGTGCGGCCCAGCTTGGGGATGTCCCAGACGATGATGAAGCTGAAGAAGAGAGAGAGAAGGAGGTGGAAGCTGAAGGTGACGATGTAGTTGATTCCCTGGGCCACCCAGCCGGCCATCTCGGGAAGGAGGTCCGTCTTTGATTTCTCGCCAAGGTCAGATATGAAGTCGTATCGCTGGAGGCTTTCCACGTAAGCCGTCTCCTTCTCCCGTCTGAAGTCGGCAGCCAGCTTCTCCTCGTTGATCGCCACGTCTCCGAGGATCCGGTTGAACTCCTCCTGGCTCTGCGCCTTCTCCAGATCGGAGAACTTTTCGTAGGGGTAGGCCTTCTCCTTGCTCGACAGGCCCTCGTAGTACTCCTTGAACAGCGCTACCCAACCGGCCGCGTCCTGCTCGAGCTCGGCGACGGCCGCTTCTCCCGCGCTCCTGATCATTCTGTCGATCGCCTCGGCCTCGTATAAGAGCGTTTTTTCGTCATCCTTTTCTACCTGATCCTTGAGCTCGTGAAGGTTCTGCTCCCTGAGATAGTCGTCCCAGTCCTCAATATCCTTCTTGAGATCCTGATAGGCGCTCCCCGGCATGTCACGCAGCGCCTTGTCCATCGCCGCGTTCAGCGTTTCCTTGTTGGGCAGGTACTCCTTCTCCTCCACCACGGCGGTAAACGCCTCCTCCAGGGCGGCACCATACTCGTCGGACGCCTTCATCTCGTTGATCTTTTCCTCGCCGCACCGTTGGATCTGGGCCAAACGAAAGTCCGACCGGATCCTTCGCGCCTCCTCCTGGAAACCCTCGATCCCCCTCTCTTCCCGCTCGGCCCTCTTCTTCTTCTTGAACGCGTCGAACTCATCATCGTAACTGTCCGTGGTCTTGAAGAACATGAAGCGGATTCCGCCGTAGGCCCGCTCGAGGATCTGGTCGACATCGCCCTCGCCCCGATTGCTCAGGTCGGAGACCACCGTGTAGACGGTCCTTCCCTGTTCGTAGATGTGCGGCGCGATCAGCCGGCCGCCCAGCAGGACCAGAAAGATGAAGATCAGGAAGGTGAGGATCACAACGGTTTTTCTCACCAGCGCCCTGGCAGGGAACCGACCGCAGATCGCCTCGACGACGTTGCGGGCGATATAGCTGATGACAAAGGTGAGAAAGATGATCGTGAAGAAGCTCTGCAGGATGTAGACGAGCCCGAGGAAGATCCCCCAGGTCACGAGCTTGGCCCAGTTGAGCCTCTTGAGGAAGGAGATGCCTTCATCATGTGAAAGATCGGTCATTTTTCTTCTTTCTGGAAAAAGGAGCGACTTTCGGAACCCGAACCGAACGTTTCATCGGTTTCGTAACGCGATATTAGTGGAGCCGGAGCACCCGGTCAAGCGGTTCAGAGCGAACGGAACGTTCCTCCCGTGCTCGTGGCAAGCTCCTTGAGAAAAGCGCGGTCCGCCCTTCCGATGCCCACCACGTGCACCACGGCCTGCATGACGCGGTTTCGCAACGCAACCGCCTCGACGATCGCGTCCTTGTCGATGACCGCCCCCTCCGTGGGATCGCCGTCGGACAGGAGCAGGATGGCGTCCACCTCCTCATCATCCATGGCCTTCATCAGGCCGCCGTGGAGGTTGGTGCCGCCCCTCGTCCTCAGGTATCTGGCCAGGATCAGGGCTTCGGCCTTGTATCCGCCTTTCTTGTCATCGAGGGAAACGAGACCTTCCTTCCATTGCGTCACGAGGGTGTTGAAGCAGATCACGTTCATGAAATGCTCCTTCGTGAGCATCTCGATCGATGCCGTCAGCTCCCGGCGCAGCTTGGTGATCGGCGCGTCCTTCAGCAGCCCGGAATGGGACTCCACCCCCATGCTGCTCGACAGATCGATGACGAAGGAGATGTTGTGGCTGTCGAAGGGAAGCCCGTAGAAGCTGTACCTTCCCTTCGAGGTTTCGCCTTCAAGCCAGACCGCATCCCCTTCGATCTTCCTTTCCCTGGGAACGAAGCCAGCACCCTCGGCTTTCCACCAGCTGTTCCACCTCTTGCTGTCGATGCCGAAATCGCGCCCCGTGATGGTCTTCAGGGAACGGTTGATTTCCCAGGCGGCCCGCCCCTCCTCCTTGGACAGGCGCGCCAGCATCAGGGGAACGCACTCCCTGGTCCTGATCAGAGCCAGGGCCTTGTAGACGGAAATCCGGACCAGGAGCCGCTTGCTGGACAGGTTCTTTTCCAGTTGGGACAAGGCCGCTTCGAGCTCGAAGGCTGCCGCCACCTGAGCGGCTTTGATCCTCAACTCCCATGACCTTGCACCGAGCGCCGCAACGATCCTGTCGACCACTTCGGGATCACGGATCCGGAAGCACTGAACGGCGTGGTAGATGTCCCACAGAAGATCGAGCCGTCCCTGGGTCAGGAAACGGCGAACCTTGTTGCCTCTCTTCTCCAGGCGGTGGAGTGCGACGGCGGCGATGAAGCGCACGGTGGGATCATCGTTTCTCTCGCCTCGCTTGATCGCCTTGACGGCATCCCTTTGGTTCCTGTTCGAAATGGCGAGGGCTCCCACCTTGAAGAGAAGAGGATCGGACTCGAGGCCCAGATCCTCGGGAAAGGCGGCCTGAACGGCGTCGAGGGGCATGGAGCCGAGGATCTCCACGATCTGGTGGAGCGACTCGGGAGGATGGGACGACGAGGCCCTGGCGATGACGCCGGCCGCATCGGCACGCCCCGTGGCGGCAAGCGCCTCGAGCACGCCCTTCCGAACGGCGGGATGGCTTTCGACGCCGAGGAACCGAGCCGAACGGATCACCGCCGCCTCCCCTTCCTTCTCGATAAGCCTTCTCATGCCCTGGACGCGGGCGAAGGCATGGCGCGAATCGAGGAGCCCCAGGAGGAAGGCGGACGATTGCCCCCTGGTGCAGGAAGAGAGCGCCGCAAGTAGCATGAGGCCTTCCTTCGTGTCCTTGCAGGCTTTCCACTTCTCCTCGAGGAAGGCAAAGGCCTCGCTCCTGTCCAGAGCGACCAGCGCTGATGCCGCATCATTTCGGAAATGGCCAAAACCCTCCTCGTCGTAGAGCTTTATCAGATAGGAGAGAGAGTCGAAATCGGGCAGGTTCGGCAGAACGGGGATCAAGGCCCTGAAGCCGGGCCGGCTCTTTCGCGAATCGAGATAGGCGGTGATTACCGATCCCGGCAGGTCAGCGGCCCGGAGGAAGAAGGCGTGGGCCCTGATCTCGGCATGCCGGGCCTTCTCCATCTCGCGGGCCACGAATTGCGCCGCGTCATCCGTGGCCAGGGCGTGAAGCTGATCGAGGAGGCTCTTCCTCTCTGCAACGGCATCGGCCGGTAGCTCCCTGTAGGCCTGAATCAGCTTCGACGTTTCCTCGCCGTTCTCGTCGCCGCAAAGATGCACCGACCAGGGGAGGAACAGGATCAGAAGAATTAGGGCAGGCATCGCACCTTCTTGTCTGCAGGGGGATCAGATATCGAATACAACGACAGCCTCCCAACCGGAGGGAAGGTTGTCGACACGCAGGCGATGAAAGGTCACGGCTTTGACTTCCACCTCGAGAGAGTGCCTTTCCGGATCGTACGGTTCTCCGCTGATGCGGGCTTCGAGGCGTTCGTCGGTGATCGAGGCCACGTGGAACGCGCAGAAGAGCATCCCCTCGGTCGAGAAGATGAAATTCAGCTCCGACAGCCAGCGAACAAGGAGCTCTTCCCTCCCCGGCGCCTCGACCGTCACCAGGCGCTCCTCCCTGGGTTCGATCGAGTCAAGCCCGGAGATGACGTCGAACAGCCCCAGAGCCGCATTCTCGAAGAGGAGAGAGAGCGTCTCCCCCCGGACGAGAAGTCCCACGTCCGCCGTGTGGTCGATCTGTTCGTAGCGCGGACCGTCGCCGGGCATATCATCCAGCCATAGCCCCTGAAGTCCGGTGCAGAAGCGCCAACCGGCTCTCGGAGGCTCTACTCCTTGAGACCAGCGGGAAGGGCGGGCCAGACCTCCTTGACCTTGATCGTCTTCTCGACAAGACCGGTCGTGTTGCCGGCAGCGAGCTTGTCGAAGAGAAAGGCGAACTTGGCTTCGAGGTCGTCCATCATCGGCCCCTTGATCTCGTCGGGAAGGCTCCACCACTCCTTCTTGAACGGGCCGAATCCCTTCTTCCTTGTCTTGTAAATGAACTGCTCGTCCGTCTGCCCTTCCTTCTTCTCGTTCCCGTGCGCCTTTCTCAGATGATCGTAGATCTTTTGGCGGAACTCGTCGGGCATCTTCTCGTGGTCGAAAAGGATGTTCTGGAAGCCCGTGGCCAGGTGAATCTCCACGGTTTCCGTCTCCGGGAACTTGTTGAAGAGGATATCGGGAAGGGTGGAGGCGCCATGCTGCACTGCGCCGCCGAGGCCGTACTTCTGGCGCGAAACCCTGGAGAGTTGGCCGAGCGTCTCGAAATCGACCTTCACTTCGGCCACGCTGCCGTCGGGGAGAGGCACGCCGCCGTGGCTCGTGCCCGTCTGCACGGAGATCTTGCTGATGCCGACCAGATCCTTGCCGAGGCTTCGGATGTAGCCGTCCATGAAGGCCTGCAGCTCCTCGACGGTGGAGTTCTTGCCTCCCACCTCGCCGATCTCGCCTCCGACGGAGACTGTGATCCCCTGGGGTTCGATCTCGCGGATCAGCTCGGTGAACTCGGCGCAAAGCTCGTAGTTCAGCCGCTGCTGCTCATCGAGCGATTCGGGTCCCAGGTCGACGAGGGTCGAGGTGTCGATATCGATCTGATAGAAGCCGGCCTCGACCCCTTCGCGGATCAGATCCTTTACCGTGCTCACTTCCTTCTCGGAATCGTTCTTGTACTTGCCGGCATTGACCTGGAAGTGGTCTCCCTGGACGAAGACCGGCATGTTCCAGTTCTCCTTGACGGCAGCGGCCAGCACCGATGCCGTGTACTCTGCCGGACGCTGTTCAGTGTACCCGATCTCCGACCGGGCGATCTCCAGCACGACGGGGCCGACGGCAAGCGACTTGGCCGCCCGGAACACGGCGCGGGTCACTTCGTAGGTGAGACCGCGGATGTTGATCGCCGGTACGGTGAACACACCGGCCTTCCCCTGTCCGCAGGTCATGTAGAGATCATGGATGGACGACGGGACGTTGCCGGTGACCTGGGCGCAGGCCCGGATCAGCCACCGGGCTGCGTCCTTGAGCTCGGTGTCATCGGCCAGGGCGGCGGTCCAGGCCAGGTCATCGATGAAGGACGAACGAAGCCCCTCATCATTCTTGATTTCCACCCGGCCCTCACCGGTGAGCGAGCCAATGTCTTTCCAGGCTTCACGCAGCTCTTTCAACGTATCGAAACCGGTCATCATGCAACTCCTTCCTTCTTGATATTCCATCACAGGTCGTGGTCCGGATCGCGGCAGACCTGTTTCTCTGAACATTGCAATCGAACTGGATCAAAGTTAATAAAACGGCTTGGTCCGAGTCAATCGCAACCTCGGACCTGAACACCATTAAATAAAACGTTGATCATGGAGAACAATAGATAGGAATAGCACCGGATGCAAAGTCCGTCGGCAGGAAAAGGAGGTAGGCAACGTGGAAGTACGACCCGACAAGGCTCGGGTCCATGTTCGCCGGCGACTTCATCTTGGCGTTGGCAGATCCCGACGAGTCAAGGTATCCCCTCGTCTGGACCAGGTTCTCCGTGTTGAAGTTCTGCCAGCTGTACTCGAAGTATCCGTCATAGTTGAGAGGAAGATGAACGTCGCCGAGATTGATACCAGGGCTCACACCGCTGCTGGAAGCGAAGACATGATAGGCCCGGCCTGCGTTGGCGACACCGGCATCGATCGTCAGGTTGATCTCATCCGCCAGGCTCATGGAGATTTCATACTTGTCGGACTGAATCTCTCTCCACTCCTGCATCGCTGTATTGATGAAAGGAATGAACTGAGCAGTCGCAGCCTGCGTCCCCGCAGGAGTCGGGTGCGAGTTGGTGCCCGTTGCATACGCGTCGTTCAGGGCGTTGGGCCAGTAGGGATGGTCATCCGGGTAGGCGAGGACATCGAAAAGGTCGAATACGGCCACATTATTCATGCCTGTGGTCAACCGGTAATCGGCAAGCCACTCGCCCTTCAGCCATTCCGTGAAGATGCGCGAATTCTTGCCCGAATCCCTGGTCCAGTAGTTGCCCTTGTTACGGGGCGGAAAGGTGACGGGGATGAACAGCGTTTCTGGATGCTGGGAAAAGATGCCTGCCAGGGCGTTGTACGCGGCCTTGTAGTTCCAGATCGTCTTCAGCTGACCTTCGGGATCACCGGGTGGAGTGCCTTCCCCAACGATGTCCGCTGCGAAGTAGCATGACTTGAACATCACGATCTTGTTGTACTGTTCCGGATCGGTGTAGTAGACGTCGGGCGATTGATCGAACCTCCTGATCAGGTCGTACTGATCCCTGAATTTCGGGAACCAGTCGGCGACATCGGTATCGATCCCGATCGTATCGGCCCGGTCCGCATCATGGACCCGGAAGTCGTAATCGTTCAGGACCGGGTCCTCGAGAGAGTCGCGGAGATTGCCATGGCCTGTTGCGAGCCAAAAGTCACCCACGGAATGATGGATGAAAAGGAGATCGAACTCATCGTCAGCGGAAAAAGCACAGGGGGTCAGAAGTGCCAGACCTAGAAGCGATACGAGCAGGTATCTCATGTTGAAGCAACCTCCACCTCATCAGGGTTAAGTGAGAACCCTGATAGCTCCGATTCTGCCGACAAACCGGTACAATCTAAGGAAAGTTGTAATTCTCGTTAGAGACTTTCTTCTTCTTCTTGCTTACCTCGTAGATGGAGGTACAGATCGATATGGACCAGGATTCCATTTATAGGTTACTCAATTCTATCGGAGACGGGAAAAAAATCAAGGGATTTGAAGATAAAACTGGAAGAGCTAACCGCCTTGTTGACCTTGGGTTAAGTCCATAAAAAAGGAGAACTTGCCAGGAAACCCCGGGTATCAGGGACTTCGGGGGGGGGGGGTGACATGGGGTTTTAATTATATGGTGAAGGAAACCTGAGCAACCCCTCAATATTGATTGTGTTAAGTATGGAATTTAAAAGTCAAAAAA
>CAYZWU010000045.1:38995-44890 GCA_964482235.1 uncultured Phycisphaerales bacterium | reverse complement strand
TCGAACACTTTTCCTCGCCGGTCCCCGCGAGCGCGACGTGGCCCGGATTCTGCAGATCTCTCTTTTCGATTCGACGGGACTGAAGCTGAAGGCGGCCAGGAGTTTCGATCCGGAAAAAGACAGCGATGCCATCGTTCTGCGGTTCGATCCCGCCCTCGAGTCGATCGGGGAGGAAGGCTATATTCTGAAGGTGACGCCGAACAGGATCCTGATCCAGGCAAGATCATCCACGGGATTGTTCTACGGCGGGCAGACGGTCTGCCAGCTGTTGCGGGAAGCTGATCCGATTGAAGGAACGGGCGGTCCTCGGTATTGCGTTCCTTGCTGCTCGATCACCGATTATCCGCGCTTCGGCTGGCGCGGATTGATGCTCGACTGCTCGCGAACCTTTCAGTCGATCGAGTACATCAAGAAGACGATCGATCGCATGTCGTTCTACAAGATGAACGTGCTTCATCTTCACCTGACGGACGACCAGGGCTGGCGGCTCGAGATCGAGAAGTACCCCGAGCTCACCCGGAAGGGTGCATACTTTCCGGCGAAGTGGAAGGAGCCCGAACCTCACCAGGGATACTACACCCGGCAACAGATGATCGACCTGGTCCGGTATGCCCGATCGCGCGGCGTGACCATCGTTCCGGAGATCGAGATGCCCGGCCACACCCTCGCCGTGCTCTCCTGCTATCCTCACCTCTCCTGCACGGGCGGACCTTTCGAGATCCACCCCTTCTTCAAGGGGCCAGGCATTCACAAGGATATCTTCTGCGCCGGAAACGACGCCGTATTCGAATTTCTCGAAAACGTACTGAAAGAGGTCTTCGCCATTTTCCCGTCGCACTACATCCACATCGGCGGCGACGAGGCGCCGAAGAGCCGCTGGCAGGCATGCCCGAAATGCCAGTCCCGCATGAAGCAGGAAGGGTTGAAATCGGAGCACGAGCTGCAGAGCTACTTCATCAAGAGGATCGAGAAGTTCGTCAACTCGAGAGGGCACTCGATCATCGGCTGGGACGAAATTCTCGAGGGCGGCCTGGCTCCCAATGCGGCGGTCATGAGCTGGCGCGGCATCGATGGCGGCATCGCGGCGGCCCGGTCGGGACACAACGTGGTCATGTCCCCCACAAGCCATTGCTACTTCGATTACACCTACGGGCGGATCGATTCCCGCCGTGCCTACTCCTTCGAGCCCGTCCCCGAATCGCTCATTGGTTCACAAAGGGATCACGTTCTCGGCTTTCAGGCGAATTTCTGGTCCCACATCGACCGCGAGCCGCACCGGGTGGACTGGCAGCTCTTTCCGCGGCTCCTTGCCGTGGCGGAACGAGGCTGGTCGCGGCAGGACGTTCGAGCGTGGCCCGATTTCGAGAAACGCCTCCACTCCAACCTGAGTCACCTGAGCCGGTTGAAGATCGGGTACAAGCCCCGGCCTGCGGGAACATGGTCTCCGCAGACGGTCGCCGAATCGTACGCGCCGGTGACGTGGGATGTGACCGATCACATCACCGGATCGGGCAGCTACTGCATCCGTTTGATCTACACCCATGGCGCACATCGTCTGGGCATCGAGAGCGTTGCCCTCCTCGCCGATTCGAACGTGGTCTCGCTGGACAGCCATCGCGGCGTGACAGGCGCACGACACGAGAACAACACCTACGTAGTCCGTCTCGACGAGCCCGGAAAGACTGACGCATACACGATACGTGCAATGGTGCGCAGCGAAGGCGGATCGGATTCGCACGGAGAGGTCTTCGTGATCAAGCGGCACGAGAAGTGAACTAATGCCGCCTTGTCAGACGATCTTTGCGAAGGCTCTCCGGTTTGCCGGTACCGGATCGATGATATCGGTGAGGGAGGAGGGGAGAAGATTCGGGGGGATAGCAGGCCGTTGAAAAAGTGCTTCGGGATCGAAAGCGAGAGATTTTGTGTCGGATCAAGGCGCTAAACCGGAGGCGAATCAGTGGATTCGCTGAGGATTTGGCAACGCAGAGCCGGCGCAAAAGATCCGCTTTCGGCCCGAATGACTTTTTCAACGGTCTGATAGGCATCCTCCCCGCGGCTCCGTCTCTCGAGCCGCGGGGAGGGAAAGAGCATTTCGTTACAATGTTATCGTGAAGGGCACGTGATCCTCTTCATCGAATCCGGGGGGATTGGAACCCACGAATGCGTTGAAGGTATAGCTGCCCAGAGGTGCGATCTGGGGGATGTTCTGCGAAAAGTTGAACACCTGGTTGCTGTTGCCGTTCACGGTCACGGAGGTGGGACCGTTGAGATAACCGCTCGAAGGATAGGTGCTGAAGTTCGGCAGGGTCACGTTGGTCCACATGCTGGTGGTCAGCTGTCCGGTCGTGTTGTTCGTGACGGTCACGTCATAGAAGACCGTGTCGCCGCGCTGATAGGTGGAGTTGTCGAGGACGAGATCCACCTCGATATCGGGCGGTCCGCCGCCGGTTACTGTGCAGGTTCCGAAGTAGGGCAGCACGTTCAAACCGGTCACGGTCACGTTCATGGTGCCGGCGGTCGCCGGATCGATGGTGAAGACGGCATTGCCGCCGCCGTCCGTTGCCGTGCGCTCGTAAACGTCCGAGTCCTTCATCAGGCAGACCAGGGCTCCTTCCACTGCGGAGCCACCGGATGACACGTTGACGGTGTAGCTCTGCGAACCGGTGTTGATCGAAGAATCGAAAGACACGGCAGGCGAGGCCGGCACGTCGGTCCAGATGTTGGCCGCCGGATCACCCAGGAGGGTGAGCTCCGTGAAAATGTACTGGTACGTTCCGGGCTGGGGCCAGTAGGCGTTCTTGGCCGTGCTCAGGGCTTCCCCCGAACGCAGGCAGAGGTAGAACTCGTCCCAGATCACCTTGAAGAACTTGTTGAGGTAGTTGCCCGAGTAGGCCAGATGGAAACCGGGCATGTACCAGCCGTACCGCGAGTTGCCCACGAAACCGATGCCGCCGCCGTTGGAATCCTTGACGAACTCCTCGCCCCAGCAGTCGCTCCTCTCGAAGGCGCAGGGCCAGCAGCCCAGGGTCTTCATGATGCTCTGCCTGTCGCCGTTGCTGAACGCCTTGCACTCGGTTATCGAGAGGTGGCTGCCGTGCCTGTAGGACCCGACTCCGACAACATCCCAGTTGCAGTGGTCGGAGTGGCCGATAAGGACCTGGCCGCTGTTGACGTAGCCGTCCACGTCGCTCTCGTGCCCGCCGCCTTCCGAGTCGTACTCCTTGTCGAGATCGGTCCAGGCGGGGAGCCAGTGACTGATCACGTAGTTCATCAGCTTCTCGTCAGGATGGCTGGAGTCGAGATCGAATCCCATGAGAAAGGCCTCATCACCGAATCCGGCGGGCGGATTGGTCTCCAGATCGTAGGTCTTGCCCCACAGCGTGTCGAACTGGCTCGTAGTATCGATGGGAGCTCGGCCCACGTAGACCTCGCAGATGAAGTCGCGGTCGTAGTCCGCCAGGTAGGTGTCGTTGGGAATGCTGTCCCCGTTGATCGTCGTGCTCCTGTACGGGATCTGCCCCGTGTCGCCGCCGAGGAAGAAGTACATCGTTCCCCACGTGGCATTGGCATCGATCACGAAATTCTGGATCTTTGCCTGGTTGTCGCTGCCCGAGTAGTTGGCGTAGATATAGTCGGTGGTCACGATCTCGGACGGAAGGCCGATCAGCGTGCGGTAATCCCTGACCGGCTCGAATGCGGTGGAAAGGCTCGTCGTGGTGATGATCACATGCTCGAAATCACCGGGGTTCAGTGCGCGGGAGGTGCTTCCGGACCAGGCGGGAATGGATACGGCATCCGGATTCACCGCCATGTGCTGAATGCGTGCCAGGTTGCGCGCCCGGACAACGGGGCTGAAGTTGTACGTCTTGCGCACAGTCGAAGGATCCACAGTGTAATCGATCCTGTAGACCATCCTCTGCGCCAGGGATAGCTTGCCCGTTGCGGGATTGAACCGAACCGGATTGAGCCGAACCGTCACGAACTCCTGTCCGAACAGATCCCACTCCGAAAGCTTTTCGATCCTTGCGGCAGGATAGACGGCATCCATACCGTAGACGGCGGGATCCTTGACGAATGGATTGCCGGCCGCCTGGTTCGACACCCTCCTCGGCACGGGGCTGGGAGCCAGATCGAACAGGCCCGGCAGCTCGACGAACTCGGCATCGATCACCTCCACGCCGGAAACCGCAGCACCCAGGGGAAGGGCCACGTTGATCTGCCGGCACGGCACGGCCGGTGATCCCGTCTCGAAGATCATTCCATCTTCCGGCATGGTGACGAAGTCGAGACCTTGACTCCTGTAGATGTGGAGATCGGTCGGTGCGGTCCGGACCTCGCCGACGAACTCGTCTGCCGTCAGGGGAATGGCGGTTAGCAGGAACAGGAAGAAAACAGCCGAACTTAACTTGTATCTGCGCATAACTATTGGCTCCTTCCATCAGTGACAGCCTTTCCTGCCTCGAGGAGCCGATCTCGCATGTCGATCAAGCCGGCCGCCTCGAAGCGGAAGGACCGCAGCTGAGTAACTCTAAGGTACTATGCTGAAGGGTTCATGATCCTCGTCATCGATCCCGGGAACAGGACCGATATATGCGTTGAAGGTATAACTGCCAATGGGAGCCACACCGGGAATCGGCACGGCGAAGTTCCAGGTCACCGATCCGTGAGAGCTTATATCCAGTTCAATGGGTCCGACGAGGAAACCCGAGCCGGGATAGACAGCACTGTTCGGCAGGGTCACATTGGTCCACATCCAGGTGGACTGCGGATATCCGGTGCTGTTCGTCACCTCCACATCGTAGGCAAGCCAGTCGCCGCGGTTGTAGGTCTGACCATTGAGCAGGATCAGGTCCACTTCGAGGGGCGGGGCCGTTCCTCCGGTCACCGTGCAGGAGCCCATGAGCGGCTTCATGTTGTAATCCGTGACGGTGACGTACAGGGTGCCGCCGTCGGTCGGATTGATCACGAGGCTCACGTTGCCCTGGACATCGGTCGTGCCGCGCTCGTAGATCTGGCCGTCCTTGAACAGACAGACCATGGCGCCGCCGTAGTTCGAACCGCCCTGCTTCACGTTGACCTGGTATGTCTGGGATCCGGGATCGATCGAGGTGTCGTACGTCGCGGTGAAGGCGCCGGGCACACCCATCCAGATCGGCACGGCGGGATCGCCGAGCAAGGTCAGCTCCATGAAACAGTACTTGTACGTACCGTTGTTCGGGAAATAGGCGTTCTTCGATTCTGCGAGGGTCTCCCCGGCGTGGTAATCGTTGTAATCCCAGAGCCTCTCGAAAAATCTCCTGTCGTACTTGTTCGAGTATGTCGAGGTGGAACCGGACGAATACCAGCCGTAGCGGGTGTTGCCGACGAAGGCGAAACCGCCGCCGTTCATGTTCTGCACGAACTTCTCTCCCCAGGCCGTTCCCTGGTCGAATGCCGCGGGATCGCACCCGGTGCTGTACATGAGGCCGATCCTTCCGCCGTTGACGAAGGCGGCGCAGTCCCCGTTGTTCAGCGTATCGCCGTGATTGTGCGTCCCCACGCCGATCAGGGTGACGTTGCAGTGGTCCGCGTGATTGATCACGTTGTGGCCGCTGTTGATGTAGTTGATCACGTCGGTCTTGTGCGCGCCCGACTCGGAGTCGTACTCCCTGTCGTAAGACACCCAGGCAGGAACGTAGTAGTTGTAGATATCGATCATCAGCTCCTCGGCCTCGGTCACATTGTCGAGGTCGAATCCCATCTGGAATACTTCTTCCCCGAATCCGCTCGGAGGATCGGTCATGTACTCGGTGATCTTCGTGACGAAATCCACCGCCTGAGTCTCCGTCCCGACCGGAGCCCGCCCCACGTAGACCTCGCACTTCCAGTCGCCGTCGTAGTCGGCGAGATACGTGT
>CAYZWU010000045.1:0-38895 GCA_964482235.1 uncultured Phycisphaerales bacterium | reverse complement strand
CGCCCCACGTAGACCTCGCACTTCCAGTCGCCGTCGTAGTCGGCGAGATACGTGTCATTGGGGATATTGTCGCCGGAGGAGTAATAGGTGTCGAAGGGAACGATCGCCGAATCACCACCCACGAGGAAGTAGATCGTCCCCCAGGTGCTGTGAGCGTCGATCACGAAATTCTGCATCTTCTCCGGGGTGTCGCTTCCCGAATAGTTTGAACCGATCCAGCTCACCGTCACGACCTTCGAGGGGATTCCGCACTTCGTGTAGAAGTCGGAGAGGATGAAGAGCTCGCTCTCGATGGTGGTGTTGGTGATGATCACATGTTCGTAGTCACCCGGATCGAGAGCGCGCGAGCCCTTCCCGGTCCAGGCCGGAAGAGTCACGTCCCAGGGATTCACGGCCATGGCGCGAAGACGGGAGAGGGTCTTCACCCGGACCCGGTCGCTGAAGTTGTACGTCTCGCGCACGGCAGTGGGATCCACGTCGTAAACGACCCTGCAGGTCATCGTCCTGGCCATCTCGAGCGTTCCCGTCACGGGATTGTACCTCACGGGATGAACCTGGACGGTCACGAACTCCTGCCCGGCGAGGTCCCACGGATGATGCTCACCCACGAGGTTCGAGGGATAGAATGTATCCTTCCCGTAGACGCTCTGATCCTTGATGAAGGGATTCGCAGCCGGAGGGCACGACATCCTCCGCGGCAGGGTGCAGGGGGCGATATCGAACACTCCCGGCACCTTCTCGAAATCGGCGCTCAGCACCTGGACGTCAAGGACGCGTGCCCCGGTGGGCAGCGCCACGTTGAATTCCTTGTACGGCAGATCCGGAAAGCCCGGCACCTGGATGTGGCCTCCATCCTTCAGGACGATGAAATCCAATCCGGCTTGGTGCGAGATCCTGAGATCCGCTTGTTCGAATTTCATCTCCCCCGTGTAATCAGCCGCATCGCAGGGAGCGGCGAGGAGCATGACACAGAGAAGAATCACTGGGAAGAAAGAGAGAAGGCGCATCGGGATACCTCCATGAACAGTTTACGCGAAAAGAACCCCTGCAAGCCAGACATGGGGGTGCAGGGGCATTGTCATCAAGCCATTACCGTCATAGCAGAGCCGGACCCGCCCGGCGCCTGGGGAAAGGCGCCGGGCAAGGTCTCAGGGCGTCTTGCTAATTGGTAACGGAGAAGTTCTCATGATCCTCGTCTTCGATACCCGGATTGGGACCGACAAACGCGTTGAACACGTAGCTTCCGATGGGCGCCAAGGGAGGAACCCTTCGGGAAAAGTTCCACGTCTGCGTTTCATAAGCCGACAGCGACAGGCTCATGGGACCGTCGAGGTAGCCGTTCTTCGGATAGGTGTTGCTGTTGGGAAGCGTCACGTTGGTCCACAGATAGGTGCTCTGCGAGTAACCGGTTGTATTGGTCACGTCGCAGTCGTAGTAGACCCAGTCGCGGCGCTGGAACGAGGTACCGCTCAGCACCAGATCGACAGTAAGGTCCGATCCGCCGCCGCCGCCCACGGTGCAGGTCCCCATGTGGGGGATCATGTTCTGGTCCGTAGCGGAGACGTACATCGTGCCGCCGCTCGTGGGATTGATCGAGATGTCCACGTTGCCCGAGGCGTTGGTCGTGGCGGTCGCGTAGACCTGGCTTCCCATGTAGAGGCAGACCAGGGCACCGGAGTAGTTCGAGCCGCCCTGCTTCACGTTGACCGAGTAGGTCTGGCTGCCCGTGCTGATCGAGGTGGAGTAGGTGCAGGAGAAGCTGCCCGGAACGTCGGTCCAGATCGGAACGGCCGGGTCGCCCTGCAGGTTCAGCTCCTTGAAGATGTACTTGTAGTACGAATCACCGGGATAGTAGTCGTTCTTCCCGCCAGCAAGCATCTCTCCGGCGTGGAAGTCGTTGTAGTCGTAGAGAGCCTTGGCGCATCTCTTCTCGTACCTGGCGGAATAGGTGTTCATGGTACCCGGGTTGTACCAGCCGTAGCGGCTGTTGGCCTGCATGCCGACGCCGCCGCCGTTCGTGTCGCGCATCCAGCGCTCGGACCAGCAGTCGTAGTCGTACGCGCCGGGCCAGCAGCCGAGGGAGTGGTGGATCCCGTACCTGGTGCTGTTGGTGAATGCCGAGCACTCGGAATTGGACAGGTGGGTGCCGTGGTTGTACGAACCAACGCCGAGCGAGTCGTACCAGCAGTGGTCGGCATGGAACGTGACGTTCTCGCCGCCGTTGATGTAGCTCTTCACGTCGCTCTCGTGGCCGCCACCCTCGGAGTCGTACTCCCTGTCATAGTCGGCCCAGGCCGGCACATAGTTGTTGTAGATGTCGATCATCAGGTCTTCGCCGTCCGTCGAGTTGTCGAGGTCGAAGCCCATGCCGAAGACCTCGTCGCCGAAGCCGCTGGCCAGACCGCTGTAGGTGATGTACTCCTCGGTCTTGGTGATGAAGTCCGCAACCTCGGTCGTCGTGTCCACCGGAGCGCGGCCCACGTTGACCTCGCAGGTCCAGTCGTCGTCGTAGTCGGAGTAGTAGGTGTCGTCAGGGATGTTGTCGCCCAGGCTCGAGTAGGTGTTGTAGGGGATCTCACCCTCGTCGCCGCCGAGCAGGAAGTAGGTCGTACCCCACGTGCCGTGGGCGTCGTCGACGAAGTTCTGGATCTTCCCGTCGTTGCCCGATCCGGAGTAGTTCGAGTAGATGTACGAGAGGGTCACGATGTTGGAAGGAACGCCCAGCTTGGTGTAGAGTTCGGAAAGAGGAGCCCACTGGGACTCGAAGGTGTTCGTGATGATCACGTGATCATACTGGCCGGCGGGCAGGGCGCGGGAGCCGGCACCGGTGAAGGCAGGAATGGAAACAGCCGCGGGATTGACTGCCATCCGCTGCAGGCGGGCCAGGTTGCGCGCCTTGATCGTCTTGCTGAAGTTGTAGGTCCGCCGCACCGCCGTCGTATCGACGTCGTAGCTGACCCGGTAGGCGATGTCCTCGCACATGGTGAGCGTGCCCGTGGCGCCGCTGTACTGGAAGGGGAAGAGGCGGATCGTCACGAACTCCTGCCCGTAGAGATCCCAGGTAGAGATGACCTGTGCCGTTTCGGTCGGATAGAGGGCATCGCTCTCGTAGATGGCCGGATCCATGAAGAAGGGATTCCCGACCGACGGATTGCTCACGTGGCGAGGCAGCGTTGCCGGCATGATGTTCAGGCCTTCGACCAGCTTGGTCGCGCTGTCCCTCTGCGCTGTGAGCTGAATATTCCCGGTACCGGTGGGCAGCGCCACGTTGATATCGATGCAGGGAAGAAGCGGCTTTCCCGGCTCGTGGATCACGTCCAGTCCCTTGACGTCAACTACGTCGAAGCCAACCTTCTGGTTGAAAACAACGCTGTCCGGCGTGACGGAGTGATTCCCGGAGTACTCGTCTGCAAGCACCGGACCGGCACCCATGAGCAGAAATACCAATGCGAGTCCGTGCCACAGTCTGATGTAACGCATGTTAGACCTCCTTTTTGAAACAAACACATTCGATCTGGGGGGTGAGGGGAAAAGAGAGAAGTAAAAATAGCTTGAAGCTATCTTTCATCAAGGAAATCCAGAATGGAGAAACCGGCTTTCAGCTTATTTTCGACGGTCCGAATATAATCATGCGGAAGGACAAAATCAAGTTTTTTTTATTATTTAGGAAGAACTTACGTCCTTTGCGCAGAAGGTCCCCCTTCCCTCGAGATGCGTTCTGAAGCAGCGCCGGCACGACTCGCAGCGCGCGACGCTCCGGTCGCCCCCCTTCCAGCGCCTGATCAGGTGCGGCTCGCGAATGAAGGGCCTCGACAGGGAGACGTAATCGATCCTCTCTACCTCCACCAGACGGACAGCATCCTCGAACCGCCTGATCCCCCCCACGGCCGCCACGGGAATGGCGATGGCATCGCGAATCCGGCGAGCGTTTTCCAGGAGATAGAGCTCGTCTTCCTTGCACTTCAGAGCCCTCGACGGTCCCAGCTGGCCCGAATCGGCTGTACCGCCGGACACCTCGATCATGTCCAGACCGAGCCGCTCCAGTTCCAGGGCGGCGCGCACGCCGTCGTCGAGTGACAGCCCGCCCTCGATAAAATCCTCGGAGTTCAGCTTGGCCATCACGGGATACTCCCGGCCGACGGCTAGCCGCACGGCTTTGTATACCTCTTTGAGAAATCGAAAACGGTTCTCGAAGGAACCGCCGTATTCATCGGATCTCCTGTTGTAGTAAGGGCTCAGGAACTGGCTTCCCAGGTAGCCGTGGGCGAAGTGAAGCTGGACGGCATCGAAGCCGACCTGCTGCGCTCTTCGCGCCGCCGCGGCAAAATCGCTCACGATGCGATCGATCTCGGGAATCAGCAGAGCGCGGCCGCCGATCTCGCCTTCCCTGGTCAGGCCTTCGGAGGGGCCGAGGATCTCGAGTCCTTCGTTGCAGCGGGCACTGCTCCGGATCCCGCAATGCGCGATCTGGGCCGCGATCCGTCCGCCGCGGGCGTGGACGGCAGCCACCAGCTCCCCGAAGGTCTCCGCAACGGCATCGGTGTGGAGGCCAGCCATGCCGGGCGGCCCTTGCCCCTCCCGGGAGACGAAGGCAAAACCGCTGATAATGAGGCCGATCTCACCATCGGCCAGCTCCTTGCAGCATTCGATCAGCCGCGATGTGCACGAACCGTCCGGCTCGGCCATCGCCATCCAGGTGGCTGACCGGATAAATCGGTTACTCAGTCGGAGAGATCCGATATTAGTGCTTTCAAACAGTGATGGCATGAAATGGCTCCTCCAGGAATTGTTCCCAGGTCATCATTCTCTTTTCTGCCAGAGTCAGGCCAGAGTGATGAAGTAGAGTCTCTTCAAATGGCTTCCCGGCAGACAGTAAAATAAGCCACAAATCCGTCAAATTTGGTATAATCGATCTTTCTCGATGCTCCGAATATACACCTAATGATATAATCATAAATCCAATAAAGAGTTACAAGATATTATTTCGTGCTTCCATTTCAGGTGAGGTGTTTCATGAGATCTTCCTTGTGCAGATCGATTCTGACGTCCTGTCTCTTCTTGTTCTTTTCCTGGACCACTCTGTCCGGCCTCGAATACACGGGGCAGGCTTCCTTCTCTGAGAAGGACCTGACCTGGGAGCAGGTGTCAGGATTCGACCTTCCGACGATGGGTGACTCGGGAAGCATGACAATCGTCGGCGCGCCGGCCATGCCGAGCTTCCAGATCAACGTGGCTCTTCCCACCGATGCAGAGGTCACGGGAGTGAGCGCATTCGGCAGTGACGAGATGCTGCTGCCCGCCACTTACAACATGATGCCCTTCGCCGCACCGCGTCCCATGCAGAACAGGGCGCCCGACAATCCCTTCATCAAGGATCCGGCCGTTTACGGAAACAACGCGTTCTTCCCGGGCCGGCTCGTGGAAACGGTGGCGCAGTGGGATCTGGACGGACAGGACTTCGTCACGCTGACGCTCTATCCTCTCCAGTACAACCCCGTGACCGGCAAGGTGGCCCTCGTGAAGACGATCACCTACGAGGTCACGTACAACGACTCGCCCGATCCGATCCGGGAGACGTTCAACTTCAGCGACAGGGTGCGGGACATGTCCCTGAAGAAGCTAAGGCGCCTGGCCGTCAATCCGGAAGACGTGACGCTGCCCGAGTGGACGGGAGAAGGCTCCCGCGGCCTGCCGGCCGGAGATTTCGAATACGTGATCATCACTCCGAGCGCCAACGAGGACGATTGGACCGACCTCGTCGACTGGTACACCCGGAAGGGCGTCCCGGCCGAGGTGGTCACCCTCGATTACATCTACGCCAACTTCTCGGGAAGCAACACGAAGGAAGAGATCAGGAACTTCGTGAAGGATGCCCATTCCACCTGGGGAACGATCTACTTCCTCCTCGGCGGCGACACGAGCAAGGTCCCCTACCACAAGAAGAACATCTCCGGCGACAGCATCCCGAACGACACCTACTATTCCGACTACGACAACGACTACAAGATCGAGGTCTACGTGGGCCGCGCCTCGGTGGAGAACTCCACCCAGATCCAGACCTTCATCGACAAGAGCCTCGCCTACCAGAAGACTCCGCCCCAGAACTTCGGGGCCAAGTTCTTCTTCATGGGATTCGATCTCGACTCGAGCACCAAGTCCGAGAAGTGCAAGACCTACATCAAGAACAACTTCCTCGATTCCTACGCCGTCCTCGTGGAGGAGTACGACAGCGAGTCGGGCTCGCACAAGAGCGACGTGAAAGGCTATCTCAACGACGGCCAGAACCTGATCAACCATTCCGACCACTGCAATCAGGACGTGATGGGTGTGGGATCCTACCGGCACGGCTCCCACCTCTACTCGAGCGACTTCACCTCCCTCTCCAACGGCGACATGCATGGCCTGATGTACTCTCTGGGATGCTGGGCCCTGGCCTATGACTACAACGACTGCATCGGGGAGGCATGGGTCAAGCAGACGAACAAGGCCGGCCACTCCTACGTGGGCAACTCGCGCTACGGCTGGTATTCCCCCGGCTCCACGAACAGCTACTCCATGAAGTACGACCAGAAGTTCTTCAAGGTGCTCTGCACTTCTTCCTACAACAACTATCATGCCGGGGAGGCTCTGGGCGAATCGAAGAACGACTACCACCCGGGCAGCAACTCGACCTACAAGTACATCTTCACCGAGCTGACCCTGGTGGGTGACCCGGGACTTCCTCTCCTGAAAAGGGAGCCCGAGGCGATCGATGTCCAGCATTACGCCTCGATCCCCGGCGGGCCTCAGAACTTCCCCGTGAAGGTCATGAAGAACGGGTGGGATCTGGAAGGCGCCCATGTCTGCATCTGGAAGGGCTTCGAGGTCTATGCCCGAGGCGTGACCGATGTGAACGGCATGATCTGGTTCACCAACATCGATCCCTTCATCCCGGGCGATATGCTGATCACCGTGACGGGGCAGAACCTGCTGCCCTACGAGGGCACCTGCTTCGTGACCGGCGGAGGCGGGCCGGACCTGTGGATCGACCTCGAGTTCGAGAACACGCTCTACTTCTTCTACAATTACGCGAATTATTCCATCGACGTCTACAACACCACGTCTGCTGCGCAGACCTTCACCCTCTGGACCAACGTGTCCCACCCCAACGGGTACATCTGGCCCGCCTCGGGTTACTTCAACGGCCCCGACGTCATCACCCTGCAGGCCTACGAGTCGGTTCACAAGGAGTACTCACACTACATCCATCCCTGCATCGCGGTGGGATACTACACGATGAACGCCTACGTGGGTCCCGATCCGGGCATCACGCACGAGGACCACGAGACGATCGACATCCTGCCCTAGTCCGGGCTGGCAGGCCGATCCTTCGGAGCGGCCTCTCGAAAGGTAATTGGAAAAGGCTCCCGGGTCATTCGATCCGGGAGCCTCTCTTTTTTTGGATGCCGTCTGCGAAGAGGCGCGCCTACCTCTCAAAGACGGTAGGGCGCTCGAGGTACTCGATGACCTCGCTCTCCGTGGCCTTGATGCTGAGACCGTATTCGGGATTCATCATGTTCTTGGTGATGGCACCGAGGAGGTTCCTGGTGACCGGGCCGGGCTTGCCGTCGCCCACATTGCGTCCCTCGATCCCCACGATGGGCATCAGCCCGCAGCCCGTACCGGTCATGAAGACCTCGCGATCGGGTCCCACGAAGTCGATGGGCATCATGTCGTCGGCTTCCTTCATCGTGTAGCCGAGCTTCCTCGCTTCCTGCATGATGATGTTGCGCGTGATGCCGACCAGGCAGTACGACGGATCAGGGGTGATCACCTCCACCCGGGAAGGATCGTTCTCCCAGCCATCCCTGCGGTAGATCAGGAAGATGTTGTCCGCCGTGGCTTCCGCGACGACGCCGGTCGCGGTGAGCATCATGGTTTCCAGGTTGCCCTTGTGGAGAGTCTCCAGAAGGCCGAGGATGTTGTTGAGATAGTTGCAGCTCTTCACGTTGGGATCGATGATCACCCGGCCCTGGCGCCGCACGTTGCGGGCCACGGAAAGATGGATCCCCGTCTCGTAGGTGTCCTGCGGGTAGAGCTGGATCGTCGAGCAGATCACGTACAGCGTCGGCGCCACGCACTTCTTGGGATGAATGCCGAGATTCCCGAAGCCGCGCGTCAGGATCGGTCGAAGGTAGCCCTTCTCGTCGTCGGAAAAACCAACCTGCTGGATAGCCTTCACGATCCGGACGGCGACGTCCTCGATCGTGTACGGCATGTTGATGCCCAGCTTTTCCGCAGATTTCCTCCACCGGAGAAGATGTTCCTTGAACACGAAGATATGACCGTAATTGATCAGGATCCCCTCGAAGGTGGCGTCACCGTAGAGGCCGCCGTGATCGAGCGGCGAGATCCCGATCTCGTCCATGTTGAAGATCCCCTCGCGGCGCTCCACCGACTCGTCGGTTGGATAGACCTCGTAGCGGCCCTCTTCGTTGAAGATCCTCGGAGTGAGCCCCTTGATGTAAGGCATGCTGGCAAAAACCTTCGCCTTGTCGCTGATCTTCTTCAGTTCAACAATGATATCTGCTGACATACTCGATCTCCCGGGGGGTGCTCTGATCAGACAGGCTGATTATGAAAATCGGCGGCACGGGCCCTGTGCGCCAACGGGATTCATCTTCGCCATCCATGCTAAAGGGCTCACGAGAGGGTGTCAAGGATAGGATTTCCCGGAAAAGACAGATTGACATACACAGAGGATTTGGTGAGATAGGAAGTTACGTTCACCAGGAACTCAGTGCAGGCAGGGCCGAGACCAGACCGGCGCTCCTTACCCGGATGGTAATATGCGTGCTGGACAGGAGATAGTTTCATGACCCTCGAGCCGAGACTAGCCGAGGTGATGGATGAGTACGATCGGTTTCTCGAGGAGAGGGACTGGGAAAAATTCCACGATCCCAAGAACCTGGCCATGTCGATCGCCATCGAGTCCGCTGAACTGATGGAGCTCTTCCAGTGGCTCACATCCGATCAGGCCAGGGAACAGTCCGGGGACAGGAAGCTGCGCAGCAGGATCTGCGAAGAACTGGCCGATGTGCTCCTCTACTGCCTGAACCTGGCCAGGAGTCTCGACATCGACGTCTACGAAGCCATGGCTCAGAAAATCAAACAAAACGCTATAAAGTACCCTGTAGAAAGATTTAAGGGAATCGCGAGGAAGTACACCGATCCTCCGGACAGGAAAACGGAGCGATAGAGGCGCCTCGACAACGCGAATCGGACGGTTTCTACTATTTATAATGATGGGCCCTCTCAGAGGCGCCGAAGAATGATGAAGAACGACAACAAGGACATGAACGCATTCATTTCGCGGCTTGTATCGGGCGACCGGACGACGTGGGATGAGTTCGTGGAGCGATTCAGCAAGCTGATCTATAAGATCTTCAACAATCCGGGTTTCCGGTTCACGCGGGACCAGATCGACGATCTGTTCGAGGACTTTTTTCTGGAGATCCTCAAGAAGAACTATCGGAAGATCAGGCTTTACGAGGGACGCAACAACTGCAAGTTTCCCTCGTATCTCCGCACCATCGCCACCCGCATGGCCATTGACCGCAGAAAAGAGCTCGACAAGAAGAAGATGATGTCCCTCCACGGGCCGGTCGACGAGCAGGGAAAGTACGAGCTGGTGGACCTCATTCCAGCGGGCTGCGACGAGCCGATGAAGCAGCTGATCGACGAAGAGGAGCGCCGGCAGCTGAAGTGGACGATCTTCAACCTCGACTCGTTGAAGTGCCTCGTCACGATCCTGGTCACCTATCACAAGTCAATGAAACGAGAGAGGTTGGCGGAGCTGCTGTCCACTTCCCGCCAGAATGTCGACGTGATCTACAAGCGGGCCAAGGACAAGGTGAAGCAGATGGCCGTCAAGGCCGGAGCCGCCGTGAACCAGGAGAGGGAAACCCTGGAGTGGGACGACGATGTGCTCGTTCAAAGAGATCATATCGCCGTCCAGGACCCCTCGATGCTGATGGACCGGGCCGTCCGGGAGCTCGACGTCCCTGACGAGCTCCTCATTGGGCTTCTCTTCATCAACGCGCCGATCCTGGAACCCACACCGAACAAGCTGGCCATGCTGTTCAAGAGCGATCCGGACAGCGTGATCGTAAAGGTCAGAAGTGTGCTGCAAAAGCTCACAAAAATATAAAGCAAGATTCCTTTCCCTTTGCAGTCTTTAACTTCTGTGGAAGAGGGAAAGGAACAGATAAACCTTTTTGAGAAAAAGAGGTTACAAGGAAATGACGGACAACGACGAAATCAACATCAAGCTCGGCGCCCTCCGGTATTTTCGGAACAGGAAAAACGACTCATCAGGCGATTGCCCCGATAACGAAGAGTTTGCAGCCTTCCTCGATAATCTTCTCCCGGAAATTGACACCTCCCGCATACGCAGGCACATCGCATCGTGCCCTGAATGCCATTCCGTCTGCTCCGTGCTGAAGGAAACGGAGGGGATCGAGGGGCCGCCCGTGCCCGCTGCGCAGATCGCCAGGGCAAAAGCGCTGCTCCCCTCGAAACCGACCCAGGTCGTGCTCCAACTCCTGAAGGGCGCGCTCCAGATCAAGAAGCTCAAAGGGCTCGCCCAGCAGGCTCTGCCCCAGGCGGCGATGGAGCCGGTCCGCTCAGGGGACGGCCGCTCAGCCAAAGCAACCGAAATCGTCGAGCTGGCGCCCCGGGACCACGCCGTGAAGCAGGTGGTCCTGCAGAAGATAGAGCCGTCCGACGTCCGGATCACCGTGATGCCACGTTCCGACCTGATCACCCGGCCGGACAAGGGAAAGGTCTTCCGGATCGACCTCCTGAAGGACGATACCCTCCTTCAGTCGTGGCCTCTCGAATCCGAATCCCTCTCGCTCGAGCCGGTCACTTTCGGGCACTACACGATGGAGATCCTCGAAGTGGAACGAAAAGACGCGAGCTGCAGACCGCGGCCTCTCGGCTCGATCGATATCGATCTCCAGGCCTGACCTTCTCTCCCCCCAGAAATGACATGCCCTGACGACGCATTAAAACGTCGGCTCGGTCCGCGGGAACCCGCGCCCTGGCACGACGTTTTTTTGCATCGTTTGGGTAGATGCTTCACACCCGGTGCGGGATAGGTATGATGCGGGCATGAGTTGCACAAGCACCAATTACCGGTCTTGTTTCACCCTCCCGGCCGCGATCCTGCTCTGCGCCGCCTGCTCGGTTCTCGGCGGCTGCGGCGACTCGCCGGACGGGCCGAACGTGCTGCTCATCGTGGTCGACACCCTGCGAAGCGATCGGTGCTCCTGCTACGGGTACGAGCGGCCGACAACCCCCTTTCTCGACAATCTGGCCTCGCAGGGCGTCCGCTTCGACAGCACCTACTGCCCCATGCCGACGACGGGACCGGCCCATTCCACGCTGTTCACCTCCCAGTATCCCATTGTCCACGGGGTGACGAAGAACGGTTTCACGCTGCCCGGCAACGTCACCACCCTGGCCGAATCGTTCCAGAACAGGGGCTACGAGACCGCGGCCTTCGTCTCGTCCTTTGCCGTCAACCACAAGTTCGGCTACTCCCAGGGCTTCGGCATCTACGACGACGATTTCAGGGGCGCGAACTCCTCCTTCCGCGCACAGGGCATCCACCAGCCGGGCGACCAGGGCTATTTCGACCGCCGGGCCAACGAGACGACGGACAAGGCGCTCGCCTGGCTGCGAGGCCGCGAGAGCGACCGCCCCTTCTTCCTCTGGCTGCACTACTTCGATCCCCACTACCCTTACGACCCCCCTGCCCTGTTCCGCGAGGAGGTTGCGGCGCAAGGGCCGCCGTACAAAGGGCATCCGAAAAAGCGGTCGATCGACCAGTCGTACGACGGCGAGGTCCTCTTCACCGATCGGGAGATCGAGAGGTTCATCCGCACGATGGACCGTCTCCATCCTGCCGAGGAGACCCTGGTGGTCTTGACGAGCGACCACGGGGAGGGGCTTCTGGAGCATGCCTGGCTCGAGCATGGCTTCTATCTTTTCGAGGAAGCGATGAGGATCCCGCTCATCATGCGCTATCCCGGGCGGATCCCGGCCGGCAAGGTGGTGGGAGGCAACGTGGAACTGATGGACGTGGCGCCCACGATCCTCGAACTCACGGGAGCCGAGGATCCGATCCCCCGGTCCCAGGGAAGGAGCCTGACCTCCCTCATCGACGGTAAAGGCATGGCCCGCCGCGAACGGGAGATCTTCCTGCAGCGCCGTTTCTACGAGAGCGACACGGTCAGCGGAAAGCCGGTCAAGGGGGAGAAGTACGCCGTGATCTCGGGTAAATGGAAGTATATCGAAGCCCGGGACGAAGGAACGCAGGAGCTCTTCGACATGGAGCAGGACCCCAGAGAGAAAAAAAACCTGGCCGCCGATTTTCCCGAGAAGGTCGGCGAGCTGTCCGCTGTACTGCAGAAGATCGTCAGGAATCTGTCCGACCAGGCCTCATCCGCGAATCAATCCGTATCGGACGAAGATGCCGAGCGGCTGAGATCGATCGGATATTCCAAGTAGGACTCCGAGCTTCAAGACAAAGGAACCGACAATGAGCGGCACACAACTTGGTTTCGAGGAAACATTATCGGTCCTCAAACCGTATGGAATTCCCGTTCTCGGCAGGATCGTCCGATCAAGGGAGGCGGTTCGCGAGGCTGCCGAAGAACTCGGGTTTCCCGTGGTTCTCAAGGCTTCCACCCAGGAGATCGTGCACAAGACCGATGTGGGCGTGGTCTGCCTCAACATCGAGAACGAGGAGCAGGCCCTCGAGGCTTTCGACACCATCGTGCAGAACGCCCGCAAGGCCGGCGCGTCGGACGCGGAGAACGTCCTGATCCAGAAGATGGTCCGGACCGGCTTCGAGATGCTGGTCGGCGCCAAGCAGGATCAGTGCTTCGGCCCCGTCACCGTCGTGGGGCACGGCGGGCGCTTCGTGGAGCTCTGGAAGGACACGGCGCCCGGCGTGGGAGTCCTCAGCAGCGACGACGTGGAGCGCATGCTCTCCAAGACGCTCGCGGACCGCGTGCTCCGCGGCTTCCGCGGCCCCCCTCTCGACAGGAAGGCCGTCATCGACCTGGCGATCAAGGTCTCGACCCTGATGGACGAGCGACCGGACATCCACGAGCTCGACCTGAACCCGGTGATCGTCTACGAGGAGGGCTTCGCCATCGTGGACGCCCGCCTGATCAAGGGCGAGCCGGTCTTTCATCCCAGGGAGACGGACCTCTCGAAACGGCGGCTCAAGAGCCTCAAGTCGATCTTCGCGCCCGACTCGGTGGCCATCGTGGGGGCGTCGAAGCCAGGCTCGATCGGCGGGATCATCCTCAAGAACTCGAGCAGGATCAAGAGGCTCTTCCCCATCAATCCCAGGAGAAAGAAGCTGCTCGGTCGAACATGCTACCCCACGATCGACGAGCTCCCCGACGTCCCCGACCTGGCCGTCTTCGCCGTGAATCCCGAGGACGTGGTCTCCGGATTCAGGCAGTTCTGCGAGCTGGGCGGGCGGGGCGCCATCATCGTGAGCGACGGATTCGCTGAAAGCGGCCGCAAGGACCTCGAGATGGAGCTGATCAAGACGGCCGAGGAGCACAAGGTCGTCTACGTGGGCCCGAACTGCCTCGGGCTGATCGACAACTTCTCGGGGCTCAACACCCTCTTCATCCCCGAGCGCCGCACCGACGTGCAGGATAGGCCGAGCGGGATCGGCATCATCTCCCAGAGCGGCGGCATCGGCCTCGAGCTGCTCGAGATGCTCAACTGGGATAATCTCGCCGTGGGCAAGTGGGTCTCGTGCGGCAATGCATCGGGCATCAACATCCCCGAGCTACTGGCGCACATGGGAGACGATCCGCGCATCAAGGTCATCGCCATCTACATCGAAGGGCTGCGGAACGGGCTGCAGTTCATGGAGGTTGGCAGGAAGGTCGCCCTGAAGAAGCCGGTGATCGTGATCAAGGGCGGGGTGAGCGGCGGTGCAGCGGCCACCGTGTCCCACACCGCCTCGCTGGCCGGGAGCTTCGAGGCGTTCAAGGCGGCGTGCGAGCAGGCCGGCCTCTTCCTGATCGAGGAACTCACCGAGGATCCGAAGATCGTGATCAACATCCTCTCGTTCCTCTCCACCCAGCCGCCGGCCATGGGGAACAGGGTCGGGCTTGTGAGCGTGGGCGGCGGTGCGGGGATTCTCCTGGCCGACCAGGTCACTGAGGAAGGTCTCGAGCTGGCCGACTTCGCGCCCGAAACCAAGGAGCGCTTCGTTTCCATCCTCGAGCACAAGATCAAGTCCGCGAACCCCGAGGAGCAGGAGCGGATCAAGAAGGGCGTGGCGTCAAATCCGCTCGACCTCTTCGGCGACTGCAGCGATGACCTTCTTCTCGATGCCCTCCGCATCCTGAACGACGATCCCAATACGGACATCATCCTGGTGGGCTGCTACTTCCAGGTTCCCTACCTCTCGGAGTACATCGCCGAGCGTCTCGTGGAGCTGCAGCAGGAACTGAAGAAGCCGCTCATCCTCTCGCCGCGCGGATTCTCGCGGCACGTCTGGGAGACGCGGGCTTACCTCGCGTCGAAGAACTTCCAGACCTACACCGTGCCGATGCTCAAGCCGCTCTCCATCGCCCTGAAGATCTGGAAGCGGTACGGCGACGTATCCAGAATCGAGAACTACTGAGAAAAGCCTTTTTCGTAGGCCGTCAAAAAAAAAGCCGGAAAAAGGAGATTTTCAGATATAATCTGTGAAGTTTGATCGAATACAGAAGAAAGCGGCTTTGTATCTCTGAGAGGCCGCCGCAAAAGTTCCGCTGACGATTCGAAGACTTTTGGGGCTGTCTCCTGAACACCGGAGGATAGAAGCATGATGGCCAGAAAAAGAATGATGCTCGTGACGGGCCTCATGGCCGCCCTCACCTTCATCCTGGCTACTCCCTGCGCCGACGGCGGGTGAGGTGCCGGCGGATGTGGGTCTTCAGGGGGAAGACGCCGAATCGCAGCACGACCGAGAGTGGAACCGCCTTCGTGGCAGAAGAACCTCAACAAGGCTGACAGCTACCTCCGTGAGTTCATGGAGCTGGCCGACGCCGAGGGATTCGACGAGAGGCCGACGCTCGTCTACATCACCAGCACCGACAAGAAGATCGTCGAGAGGGTTCGCGGTTACGAGAGCTCCACGCTGGTGGACGAGAAGTTCTACATTGCGGCCAGGTTCTTCGACTGCTACCAGGTCGACATCAACGGAATCAGCGAGGAGCATGCCTTGCTGAAGCTGGTGAAGAAGCCGAAGCCGATGTCCTTCTTCATCCTGTTCGACGGCAAGATCATCTACAGGACCAAGGACAAGCCGTCGGTCAACTCGCTCTTCGGGCTCTGTGCCAAGGCGTTGAAGAAAACGCACGGCATCGCTCTCGACAAGATCGCCAAGGAGGAGCAGAAGCTTCTCACGGCCATCGACAAGCTCAACACCGAGATGGACAAGATCCGGGAGAAGCGGACCAAGAAGGGAAAGAAGATCTCGAAGAGAGAGGACCTGTCCCTTCAGAAGAACGAGTCGCAGATCCAGGAGAAGCTGGGCGCACTGAAAGAGGAGGAGAAGAAGCTCTTCATCCTGCCTCCGTCCAAGATAGCGAAGAAGAAGACAGCCAGGAAATGATGACGGTGTAGATGGCCGAGACGCGGAGCAAGGAAAAGGGCTTTTTACGCCGCTTTCTCAAACCTCTACTGGCCATGTCTCTTGGCCTTTTCCTTTCCGTTGCCGCGGCCGAGGTCGTTCTGTCCATCTGGTGGCCGCAGCCGACCTTCTCCCACCTCGATGACATGCTGCCTCAATGCTACGAGGCAAGCTCGATCACTCCCTTCAGGCTGCACCCCGGCGCCCGTACCCGGCTCGAATCGCCCGAGTTCAGCCACGCCGTCGTGGTGAACGGGCAAGGCCTCCGCATGGATCGCGAGGTCGCACGCGAGAAGCCCGAGGGATTCCGCCGCATCCTCGTTCTTGGTGACTCCTTTGCCTTCGGGTGGGGCGTCGCCGGCTCGGAAGCCTTTCCCGCCATCCTGGAGCGAAAGCTCCGCGCCAGGGGAATGAAGGTCGAGGTCCTGAACCTCGGCTTCGCCATGGGGCCGTCGCCCGACAGCTACTACGCCGGTCTGCGCGACGATCCCCGCTTCGATGCCGACATCGTCGTGACGGCCTTCTTCGTGGGAAACGATATCGCCACTCCGGGCGTCGTCCGCTGGGCCAGGACCGATGACAGGGGGCTTCCCCTGCAGGTCATCAACGACCTGTGGAGCGTCGACGACGAGCATCGCCTGAGGCAGTCCGAGACCCTCTGGCGCTACAGGATCCCCCTCGTTCGGGATTCCCACCTGGTGATCGGGATCCTCGACAAGATCGACGGCATCCTCGGCAGGGAGCACGACGATTCGGCCCTGGCCGAGGTCTGGAATCCGCCGGAGCTCTACCTGGACGAATGGCCGGAGTCGCTTGTCTCATCCTTCGAGAAGTCGATGAGATGCCTCGTGGGTATCAACGATCTCGTCAAGGAGCGCGGGCAGGAGTTCCTGGTCATGGTCATCCCCCACCTGAACCAGATCTACTCTCACGAGGCAAAGAGCAGCCGCGAAGGCGAGCAGACGCGCGTGGTCCGCCGATTTCGCGGCCTGGACGAGGCGAGGGTGCCGCAGCGCCGCCTCGACGAGGCGCTCTCGGCAGAGGGGATCGAGATGTTCGACCTGGTGCCCGCCCTTCTTCGCTCGAAGGAGATGAGGCTCTACTACACGCAGGACGGCCACTTCACGGCACGCGGCCATGCCGTGGCGGCAGGAGCGCTCGAGCGGGAGCTCCTGCGTCGGGGAACTCTCTGAGAGAAAGCGGCATTACCGAGCCCGCGCAATCTCCGCCATATTCGAGTGCGGAGGTACCTATTCTGAGTGCGGCGCTGTACGAATATGGCGGAGATTGCGCGGGCTCGGTAATGTCACTTGTACCGGATCTTCTTTTTGGCGCCCTGCTCCTTGATCGCCTCGTAGACCTTGGCGTCGAAGCCGCTGCCGGGGCCGTCGCCCTTCTTCGCCAGCTCGGCCTTGATGTACTCGGCCCTCTTTGCGGCCAGGACCTTGATCTTCTTGTTGATCGCAGCGCGGCTGGCCTTCTTCCCGGCAATGAAAGCCTTCTGCTCTTTCAGGGTCATGCCGGCCAACTCCGCGGGCATAAGCTCCTTCTTTTTGTTGAGCTCCTCGAGGGTGATCGTCTTGCCTTCCAGCGCTTCCAGCAGGTCGGCGCTGCCGGCCCGCCTCGAAAGGCAGCAGAAGACGGCCCGGTCGGCGGCGGCTCCCGTCATGCCGGAAGAAGGCGCCTCTGATATCGCTTCCGCCGCGTCGTTCAGGACCGCTGCCCTCTTCTGCTCCTCTCGCGTCCCGAAGACGACCACCGTCCGCGTCATCTCGGCGTTCAGCTTGGCCATCTCCTTGTCATAGGGCGTGGGGATGTCCGTCACACCGCCCGACTGCTCGATGGCGAAGAACCTCCCTTCAGCCAGACGCGCAATCTCCTTCCAGATCGCTCCCGTGTCGGCATGGCCGCCGCAGAGGATCGTGTTGATGTAGATTTCCTTCTCGGCGGCCGCCCTGGCGATGACGTCGTAGGTGGGCACATCCTCGTACTCGTTGTGGGGCGGCGAGTCGCCGGCGAGGTAGATGATCTTCAGCACCCTGCGCTCGCTGGACCACGATGCCTCGTGAACCGCCTCGTACAGGGCCTGATTCACGTTTTCAGGGCGGTCGCCGCCGCCCTGGGCCTGGAACTTCATCAGCTCGCTGTGGACCTTGTCGATGTTGTCCGTCAGGTCGAGCTGCGTGGTCACGTAGGCGTCGCCCTTGTCTCGGAATCCCACGAGCCCCATCCGCACGATCGGCATCGGCTCGCCGAGGAGGATCTGGTTCGCGATCTGCCAGATCTTCTTCTTCGCCCCCTCGATCAGGCCGCTCATCGACCCGGTCGTGTCGAGGACGAAGACGACCTCCACCTCGGGCCGGTTTTCCGGCTGACCCGGAGTGGATTCGACCTTGTCCTTCGGCGCGGCCGAAACCGAGCCGACCAGGAAAAGTAAAACAATCAGTGAAAACAATACTTCAAGCCTCATGGGAGGTCTCCTTTCGCTGCCGTTGTCCTTTCATCCGGCAACTTGGACTCCCTGAGAAGAGCAAGGTTCCAGAGGATGTGAAAATTCAGGAATTGACGGTCAGTTCAACACCTCCACTGCCGCGGCGTTGGACTGGAAGTCGTAGGGATTCTCCGTGGTGTAGGCGAAATGGAGGATCGAACCGGCGGTCAGCGGGACAAAGGGAACGGCGAGCCGGGCCTGGGCCTCCCCGCTGCCGTCGAGCAGGCCGCGGAAGTGGATCAGCATGCCGCTGTTGTAGTTTCGCACGATGTAGTCCGTGACCATGTCCCTGTTCAGGGGCAGGGTCGCGCCGCCCGGCAGGGTCGTTCCCGGCTGGGTGCCCGAGGCGCTCGCCAGGAGGAAGTACTGGCGGCCACCGAACGCCGATCCCGCGTCGAGCTGGAAGTTGATCTGGCCGCCGGCCGACACCGAGAGGGTGTTGGCGCTGAGCGACAGCGGACCCAGGGCGTGGAAGAAAAAGACGCCTGCCACATCGTGGCTCGGCGTCCAGACATCCTGCCCGCAGAGAATATCGAGAACGCCGTCCCCGTCCCAGTCCGTGACATCGGGGCGGGCCCGGCTGTCCACGTCGATGTCCTGCCCCCCGGCCTGCAGCTTGACGCCGCCGCTGAAGAGCGGAGCGGCATCGCTGCCCCTGTTCTCGAAGAAGTAGATGAAGCCGAACTCCTCCCCCACGATGAGGTCCTTCTTCCCGTCGCGATTCCAGTCGGCCACAACGGGATTGGATCGCATCGAGACCTTCAGGTCGCCCGATCCGTCCTTGACGAAGGACGACGAGTTGAACAGGGGAGCCGCGTTCGTCCCCTCGTTGATCATCAGAAGGACGCGCCCGCCGTCCTCGCCGGCCAGGAGATCCTTCTTCCCGTCGTTGTTCCAGTCGCGGATGGCGGGAAAGGCGGTGTCGCCCACATCGAAATCGGAGCCGGCCATCTGCACGCAGGTGTAGCCGCTGAACTGAGGGTCGCCCATGATGCCCGTGTTCAGGTAGATTCGCACCTTCCCGTCGCGCCCGCCGGTGATGAGATCGGTCAAGCCGTCCTCGTCCCAGTCCACTACTCGTGGACAGGCGCCGATGCATCATCCGTAGCTTGCGCTGATCGGCTGGCCGTTCGATTCGACCAGGCTGCAGCCGTTGAAGACCGGATTCAGATCCGTGCCCTGGTTGATGAACAGCCAGATATATCCCCTGTCGAACTGCCCCACGAGCAGATCCTTGGCGCCGTCGGCGTTCCAGTCGAAGACGCACGGCACGGAGCACCACGTCACTTTGAGCGGGCTGGTGCCGCTCATGATGAGGACACCGGGCTCGATTTCGGGCGAGTCGGCAAGGAGAAGACCCGGCCATGAAACGAAGAGCATCGAAAGGAGAAGGAAACCGGTCGCTTTCATTGTTGACTCCTCCGTTTGAATGCTGCCTCGGACATCTCGTGTTCCCTGGACCTCGATCCTGATACGAGTTTAACATGCAATACCGAGCCCGCGCAATCTCCGCCATATTCGTACGGCGCCGCACTTAGTTTCGGTACATCCGCACCCGAATATGGCGGAGATTGCGCGGGCTCGGTGTCACTTCCCCACGGCAGTCACGTAGAGAACAGCCTCCCTGGCCATGTTGCAGCCGATGATCTCGGCCGCCTGGCCGTCCATGAAGGCACCGACCCCGCAGACGCCCATCCCCAGCGCCGTGGCCTGAAGGTAGAGCCCCTCGCCCACCATGCCGGCCCGGAGGCAGGCGTACCGGTAGCCGCGCTCCCCGTCAGGCCAGGGCAAGGCCTTCCACTCCACCGTCTTCACGAAATCGACATCGGCCGTGGCGCAAAAGTCCTGGTTCAGGCAGGCACTCCGGCAGGCGAGGGAGAAGTCTCCTTCCCTGCAGAGGACGAGAGAACGGCTTTCAGGAACGAACCGGTAGACGCCGGGCGCGATCCCCTTCACATCCCGCACCACCACGTAGAGGTTGAGGGAGGCGGACAGGGAGAGGAAGGGATCGCAGGTCTCCCCCGTCCCCTTGGCCGCCACGCAGAGGGCGGAAAGCTCGGCCGTGCTCATCGGCTCCCTGGTGTAGTTTCGGACGGAGCGCCTCTCGCGGATCACGGGAAAGAGATCCCTCCCGGCGGCCGGATCGGGCAGCTCGAGCACCCCATCGACCGGCGCCTTGCCCTTCCCGGCGGGGCGGGCAGGCGGGTCAACCCATTCGTCGGTGCGAACGAGCCCGGTCCCGCCATGGATGAGGGAGATGTAGCTGATCGCACCGGCGGCCGATTCCTCGAGGGAAGCGGCGGCAAACCGCGGTTCCGGCAAAGCGGTCTTCCTCGCTCCCTGGGCGGGCCGTCCCAGCGGCACGAGCAGAAGGGCGGCCTCCTTCTCGGTCTCCACATCGAGAAAGGCGTTCAGCGCCCGGTCATCGAACCGCGCCACAACGGGAGCCGAGTAGCCGAGCGACGCGGCCGAGAGCGTCAGGTTGTAGACGGCGTGCCCCGTGTCCATGTTGACGTAGCGGTAGGCGCGATCCCTGTACTTGAAGCCCGACCGGCCGAAGGTGACGGTGAAGACGATCGTCGCCGCGGCAGGCTGAAAGAGATGCGGGCTTCCGGCCAGTGCCTCGATCTCCTCGAAGAGAAGGCCATCCTTCAGCTTCACGAGAGCGTGGTTCTTCACGCTGTAGTGATAGAGTCCGGGATCGACTCCCTCCACCCGGCTCACCACGACGTACATGTCCACGGGATAGAGCGCACCGGCCGAGGGCGCCGACCGGAGCTCGAAGGTCCCCACCCGCCCGGTGATCCCCTGGGTGTGAAAGAGAAGAGTCGACAGCTCGTCGATCGTCATCGAAGACTCGGCCAGCCTGCATCCGCCGGCTCGCCACACCGCAGCAGCATCGAGCACCGTTCCGCCGGCCTTCGGCCTTGTCGAGGGAAGAGTAACCTCGGGCTTCCCCCTGTACTTCTTGTAGACGGCGGGCCGCGTCCGCCAGGTGACTCCGGAGAGCCGCGCCAGGGCGGGATAGGAACTGCCTGCATGGTAATATTCGGCCAGGGGAACCATCTCGCCCTCCATCTCAACGCGGATTCGCGGCAGCGGCCCGATCCTCTCGGACCCGTCGGCCTCATCATTAATAGCGCCGGCCCGTCCGGCTGCCGCGCTTTCGTCCACCAGAACAACGAGCTTGTCAGGCCCCCCAGCCGAACCGAGCCAAAAGGCGACGACTCCCACCGTTGCGTACAGAAAGAGGGATACAAGCGGCTTCTCCCATCCGCGCGACCCGCGCGCCGTCCTCTCCGCGTCCTTCTTCGCCCGGATGCGAAAGATCGAGACCAGGGCACGCCAGTTGAGCACCACGTGGGCGACTACCAGTCCCAGGCAGATGTAACCGAGAAGGTAATGCCAGTCGAAGATCGGAAGCTCCTGCGCCGCCACCCAGAAGATCCCGGTTCCGGCCACTGCAGCGAAGTAGAGAAGGAGGAGCAAGCTGAGCGCCACGTTCACGACGAAGCGTGACGGCTTCCGCCCCAGCGCCGCGGCGGCGATCAGCCAGATCAGGAAGAGGGCCACGGGCAGCAGGAAAAGGACGACACGGGTCGTGATCACGAATCCTCCTCTGTTTCAGCGGCTATTTTGTACATGATAGAGCGCCGGCTCCGGGGCCTCTGTACCCGCGATACCGTACCGCGAATACCGAGCCCGCGCAATCTCCGCCATATTCGTACGGCGCCGCACTCTGTTTCGATATCTCCGCACCCGAATATGGCGGAGATTGCGCGGGCTCGGTATCGGTATGCCGGGCGGCTCACCGGTTCAGCTCGGCAAGAAACTCGGCAGGCAGAGGCGACTCGAAAACGACCTCGCCGTCGGTCCGCGGATGGCGAAAGACCAGACGGGAAGCGTGAAGCGCCTGCCGCGGCAGGATCAGCTCCTCGAGGTCGGCGGCATCGGGAGGCCCGTGCCGCGCCTTGAAGTAGTACGCCTCGTCGGGGCCGTAGATCTTGTCCCCCACCACGGCATGGCCCAGGGCCGCCATGTGAACACGGAGCTGATGCTTTCGTCCCGTTTCCGGTAGGAGCCGCACGAGGGAGAGTCGCTTCCCGCGCCGCTCCACCTCGAAGCGCGTGCGCGCCGGCGAGCCGTCCGTTCGCACCGTCTGCCTGTACGGGACGGTCGAGCCCTCGTCCGGTCCGATGGGCAGGTCGACGCACCCGCTGTCCTCTTCCGGGGAGCCGTAGACCAGAGCCCTGTACTCCTTCTTCACCGTCCTCTTCCGGAACTGGTCCGCCACCCGCCCGGCCTCCTCCTTGCCCTTCACGGCCACGAGCACGCCGCTCGTCTCGAGGTCGAGGCGGTGAGCCAGGATCGGCATCGCATCGGCAGGCAAGCCGGACTCGCGGCAGCGCTGATGAAGCGCGGTGAGAACGGTCCTGAAGAGGTTGACGCCCACGGGGTGGACGGGAATGCCGGCAGGCTTGTCGACCACGATGAGGCAGTCGTCCTCGTGGATGATGGAAAGATCCGCGTCAGGCGGCGCGGCGCGGGCCGCATCGATGTCCTGCGGGCTGCGCACACGGATCAGGAGGACCTGGTCGCCCTCGGCCAGGCGGAAGGAGCCCTTTGTCACGCAGCTGCTCTCGCCGGAGCGATCGACGAAGACCCGTCCCCGCCTGATCAGCTTCTGCGCCTCCGAGCGGGAGAGCCACCTGTACCTCTGCGCCAGGGCGGCATCGAGACGCTCCCCGGCCTGCTCCCGGAGAGCGGTGAAGCGGAATTCCTCCTCGGGACCGTCGAGGTTGCTGATGTCGAATCTCTCTTTCGGCATCGTTCACATCTCTGTGCAGCGGCAAGGCGGATGCACCGGTTCGCCTCCGGTCGGCAGGAAGCGTCGTTATCTCAAGGCTCGACCTTGTAGACGCGCATCACGTCCTGTCCGATCTGGCCGGGCGGCGGGGCCTTGACCACCGTGAAACGAGGGCTCTTCCGTTCGCAGACCCGGCCGAAGCGCCCGTCCAGCAGATCCTTGAGCGGCGTGTCGTCGAGCGGCCGCCTCCAGCGCGGATCGGAAGCCACGTCCACGTCGGGAAACCACATGGGAAAGACGACCAGGAAGTCGACGCTCCTCTCCCGGAGCCAGGCGGACTTCTTCTCGAGCACGGCGCCCAGCTCGTCGAAGAGCAGACCCGCCTTGAAGTAGAGAGGCCGGTTTCTCTCGTCGCTCCTGGCCCGGTACTCCCCCATCCGCCGCTCCAGCTCGCTGATCCGCATCAGAAGCATCTGCAGCTCGACGAAAAGGCCCTTGTCGATCAGGGGAAAATCGTCTCCCCTGTCCCTCTCGTCCAGGATCTCGTGCCGGTTCAATCCTCCCAGGTCGAGAGTCTCTCTCCTGCCGAAGTAGCGGATCGCCCCGGCGTCGTTCACAGCCACGACGGCGTCTGCCGGGACGTTCTCGTTCACCCAGCAGCCGAGCTCCCTCTGCACCTCGTTCATGTTCTGGCAGTTCCAGGCGAAGTGATCGGCCATGCTCTTCAGGGGAAGAAGGAGAAAGAGTAAAACCGCCCCCGCGGCGCAAACCACGCCGATCCGGAACAGGGCGGGCATCTGCGGCGTCCGCGCAAAGCGGAAAAGAGCATCGAGGCCCAGCGCCGCGGCGATCCAGAAGAAGGTCAGGGCCGGAACGAGGTAGCGCCACCAGTAGAAGTAGGCCGTGCACCCCTCGTCCATCACGCGGGTGGCGCAGATCGCGTAGATGAAGAGCAGGCCGAAGCCCACGCATCCGGCCAGGAGAGGAAGCCCTCCGGGGACGCGGCGCGTCAGGAGAAGACGGGCAACAACAAGGACGAGGAGGACGGCAAGGATCGCCATCGGGATCCTTCCCGCACCCTCGCTGATCACGAGAAGGAAAGCGGAGGGATCGAGCAGTCCCTCGCCCGCGTACTTGGCATAGAAGGTGTTGGGCAGCACCCTGCCTGTGACGGCGACCGAATATCCCACCCACGTCGCCGCCGCAACCACTCCGGGCAGGGCGAGGCGCGCCAGGGCGGCCGCGGAGCCGACGATCTCCTTGCGCTTCTCGAAGACGACGACGAAGGAAAGCAGGGCGTAGAGCAGCACGGCCTCGGGCCGGGCCAGGACGGCCAGGGCGGCAAGAATCCCGGCGCGCAGATGAGCCTGCCTGACGCAGGCCGACAGGGCCGCCGTCATGAGCCAGACGGCGAGGACCACCTCCATCCCCGAGACGGCGCAGAAGCTCATCACGGGGGAGAAGGCGAGAGCAAGACCGCCGAACGCGGCGGCAAGGAGCCCGCATCGCGCGGCCAGGAGGAGGCGCACCATGGCCCACGAGGCGGCGAACCCGAAGAGAACGCCGATCGCCTTGACCCCCGTCACGGCGTCGAGGCCGAACCATCGCTCCAGCAGGTGGGCCGGGGCGCCGGCGATCATCCAGAGTGGGCTGGTGAAACCGTTCTCCAGCTTCCCGTCGTTGTAGCACGGCGTCCCGGTCTCGGCGATCGATCGCGAGTAGACCAGGTGGATCCACGCGTCATCGAGGGGAAAGCCGGTCCAGGCGGCATCCGTTCCCGGATCCCTGTCGAGGAGGAAGAAGAACGCCGTGCCGAGATGCGCCGCGAGGAGAAGAAGAACGACCACCCATGTCGAGGCATGCCGGGCGCCGGATCTCCCGCCGAAACCCGGTTCCGGCATGGCGCTATTCTCCGTCATGGGCATACCCCATCTGCTTCATCAGCTCGAGCGCGTCCTGGTCGAGGATCACGCTGCTGCCCTGCACCTCGGGAATACCCTTCAGGAACGCTTTCATCTGGCGGCGGATCTTCGTTGCCACGTCGCTCCGGGAATCGAGGACGTTCGTCTGCTCTCCCGGATCGGCCGTCAGGTCGTAGAGCTCGGGAGGCCTTCCCTGGGGAACCACGGTCTCGACATACTTCCAGCCCATCGACTGGAAGGAGCGGGAGCGAACCGTCTTCACGGCCCGCATCTGGGCCTCGGCAAAGACAGGATGATCCTCGGCCTTCCCGCCCTTCATCATCGGTACGAGGCTGTTCCCCTGCGTTCCGGGCGCCTGTTCGAGTCCGAGCAGATCGAGCATCGTGGGGAGAACGTCGATGTTCCGCGTCACCGCCTTCACCGAACCCTTGGCAACGCCGGGGGCGCGGATCACGAGGGGCACACGGAGCTGCTCCCCGTAGAGGGTGTAGCCGTGCAGCAGCCCGCCGTGATCGAAGAACTCCTCGCCGTGATCGGCCGTCACGGCCACCACCGTGTTCTCGAGGAGCCCCTGCGACTCCAGGAAGCCGAGGAGCATGCCGAACTCCCGGTCCCACGAGTAGACCTCCTCGTCGTAGAGGTCGCTGATCCGGCGCCGGTCCGCCTCGTCCGCGGTCATCTCGCCGCGGAGGATGGCGTCGAGCTGCAGGTGTTCGCCGGTGATCGCCCCCCTGTACCCGGGATCGGAGAAACGCCCCCTGGCCGGCCTCGGCGGATTGTAGGGGCTGTGGGGCTCCATGTAATGGAGGTAGAGAAAGAACGGCTCTTCCTTCTCCTTGAGCTCCCGCAGCCACTTGATCGCCTGGGAGTTGATCAGGCCGGCATCGGTCTGCATCGGCACGGGGATGTATTTATCGAAGCCCTGGTCGAAGCCGTACCGTCCGTAGACGTTGGGATTCGATACCACGGCGCGGCAGGAATATCCTTCCTTGTTGAGGATCTCGGCCATCGTCAAGCGCGCCGGATCGAGCACTCCCTTGCCGTCCCACTGCTCCAGGGGATTGACCACGCCGTGGCTTCTCACGTGAAGGGATGTGAAGAGGCTCGCCACGGAGGGTCCCGTGCGCGACGCCTGGGACTGGTTGGAGAGGAAGGTCGTGCCCTCCCGGGCGAAGCGGTCCAGATTGGGGGAGGTGTCGCGGCTGTAACCGTACAGCCCCAGGCGGTCGGCCCGGAGGGTGTCCACCATCAGGATGATCACGTTGTTCCCGTTGCCGCTCTCATTGGAACAGCCGGCAAGGAGCGCCGCCATCATGAAAGCCAGCAGAAGCGCGAGCCGTCCCGTCCCGCGGGATCTCCCTCGAAAAGCGATCTCGATCTGCGTGACACTCCGTCCGTTCATGGCAGCCATTCTACCTGCCTCTCTCCTTTTTTATCTTTTCCAAAACGGCATCCGAGCCGTTGAAGCCCGGTTGAACCTCCTGAAGCCTCTCGAGTGTCTGTATGCTCTCTTCCAGGCGGCCCAGCCTGTAGGCGAGGATGCCGATCTCGTAGAGGACGATCGGAGAAAGGGGATCGAGGTCCAGCGACTCCTCGAGATGGGCGGACTCGGCTTCACGATAGGCCCGCTCTTCCCGGCGCAGGGCAGCGGCCTGGATGCCGTCGCCCCGGCCTTCGGCGGCGCGGGCCGCCCTGGCCGTCATCTCGGCCAGCATCCTCGCCGCCCAGGCCATGGCGTGCGGGGGATCGGGAGAGAAAGGATCGAGGTCGCGCGATCTGGCAAGGAGCCTCATGGCCTCGAGGGGCTCCTCTTTCCGGATGTGGAGCACCCCCAGGTTGAGCCAGGCCTTGGGCGACTCGTCCTTGATCGCGATCGCCTCCCGGTAAAGAGACTCCGCCTTGTCGCGGAGGGCCGTCGACTTCTCGTGGCTGCCCCTGGCCCTCTCCCTGTCCGCTTCCCGGGCATAGTGGTTGCCCAGGTTCACGTTGATGTCGATGCCCTTCGTTCCCTCGGCCGACAGGTAGAGGGTCGCGTTGTCGTTCCATTCGAGATTCCGCTCGAAGGTCATCCAGCAGAAGAGAAGAACAACGACTGCCGCCGCCCCGTGGAGGATCGTCCTGATCCTGCCGGCCGTCACGGATGCCAGAATATCCGCCACGATGATCCCCACGATGATGGAAGGGATGTAGAGGAACCTCTCGGCCAAAAGCGTCATGGTGGGAACGATGTTCATCACCGGCATGAGCGCCAGGTAGAAGAAGAGGATGCTGAAGGTCACGGCCGGACGCTTCCTGCGAAAGAAGAAAGCCAGACCGAGCGAGACGATCAAGAGAAGGGACGCAGCCAGAGCGGCAGGATCAAGGCTGAAACCCTGGTAGGGAATCGTTCCGTTGTAATTGTAGAGGAGGTTCACCGGCACGACGAGCAGACGGGCGTAGACGGGTATCGTCTGAAGCATGGTGGCCGCGGCCGTGTCGAGATCCTCGCCGTGGAAGTAGTGCAGCGTCTCCCGGTCAGCCACGTTCCGGAGCGCCGCTTCCCTGATCCCGACGAAGAGAATCGCCGTGCCGAAGAGAGCGGCATAGAGAGCGAGACGCGCCTTGCGGGATGGTCCCCCCTCTTCCGCGTCGCCGGAATCTCCCGTGGATCGGAAAACGCCTTTCGAGCCCAGAGTCAGATCGAAGAGCACCAGGGCAACGGGAAAGGTGATGGCCATCTCCTTGCAGAGCAGGGCTGCGGCGAAGCAGAGCACGATCCAGACCGCTGTCCGCGGCCTGCCGCCCTTCTCGATGAAGCGGAGATGAAGCAGAAGGGCGGCCACCATGAAGAGGCAGCAGAGGCTGTCCGTTCTGCCGCTGATCCAGGCCACCGCCTCGGTGTGGACCGGGTGGACGGCAAAGACGAGCGCCCCGGCCAGGGCGGCGATTCGATTTCCGAAGAGGCCCAGCAGAAAGAGAAAAAGGAGAACCGAGGTCGCTGCGTGGATCAGCAAATTCGTGACGTGGAAGTTGGCTGGATCCAGCCCGTCGTGAGCGGCCTCGCTGACCAGCATGTCGATTCCGTAGGTGACGGAGACCAGGGGTCGGTAGTATCGCCCCATGGTCTTGAAGAAGCCTTCCTCTCCCGTGAAGTGGCCGGGGAGCCTCGAGAGAGAGTAGGCTTCCGGGTCCTGCTCCAGGAGAAGCTTGTCGTCATAGACGAACTCGCCGTCCAGCGCGTTGCCGTAAACCAGGATCGATACCGCCGCTACGATGAGACAGGGGACCAGGAGGCTGTTCTTTTTCTTCTCCATGAGAACCGGTTCTCGAAAATCCAACTTGCCTTGTCAGGGACAAAATCTGCGCCACATCATATCGGAGCCATCGGAATTTGCCCTCCTTTTCATTGATTTTTAGTGGACCAGCGACGATACCGAGCCCGCGCAATCTCCGCCATATTCGTACGGCGCCGCACACGGAATCTGAACATCCGCACCCGAATATGGCGGAGATTGCGCGGGCTCGGTATCTGGCTTTGTTACTCGCGAGTAACAATATTCCCTCCCCTTCGCGAAGGAACGTCGCAGGTGATCCAGCCCTGCTCCGGTGATCAGCAATAAATCGAAAAAAATACCGTCATGCCGGATTTTCGGAACATCCTGGAAGAAATCTCATTACAGACTCGTGACGCAGCATCGCCTCCCCACTCTGCTCTACTCCCCCGTTTCTGGTACCCAAATTGCTAAAATACAAGGGTTTCCAGGTAACTTGATCGAGGTTGGAAGATTTCAGAAAGGCAAGGTGCTTTTATGGCTGGAAAGAGATTTCTCTCCATTGCGATCTGCTTCATGCTCCTGAGCGGTCTGGCCGCAGGAGCCACATGGTACGTCCCGGACGACTTCCCGTCGATCCAGGACGCTATCAATGCTTCCAGCGACAGCGACACGATCATTGTCAGACAGGGGGTGTACGTCGAGAACATCGACTTCTTGGGCAAGGCAGTCACGCTGGAGAGCGAGATGGGTCCCGATCTCACAACGATCGACGGCAACCAGGCAGGAGCCGTTGCAACGTTCAACTCGGGCGAAGGCGCGGACTCCGTCATCACCGGCTTCACCTTGACCAACGGCAAGCGGTCCTTCGGAGGGGGCGTTTACTGCTACCACGCCTCGCCGACGATCACGAGGAACGTCGTCACGGGCAACAAGGCGAGCGTCATCGGCGGCGGCGTCTACTGCGAGAACGACACGGCAACGGTCTCGTACAACGTCATCTCGGACAACATCTCCGATGACAGGGGAGGCGGAGTCGGCCTCAAGTCCCACTCCGCGACCCTGCTGCTCTCGAACACGATCAAGGAGAACCGCGCCGGCTACTGCGGCGGCGGTCTCACCTGCGATTTCTACTCCACGCCGGAGATCAAGGGGAACACCTTCCTGCAGAACCATACAGATGCCTTCGGCGGCGCGATCCTGGCGGACATGTCGTCTCCCGTTCTCGACTCCAATCTGTTCCATGAAAACTTCGCCGATCACAGCGGCGGCGCGGTCTACGGCCATGAGTCCGACATCAGCTTCTACAACAACGTGTTTGCCGAGAACCAAACCTACTATTACGGCGGTGCGCTTCTTCTCGACGGCTCGTCCACTTCAACGCTGACCGGCAACACGATCACGTCCAACACGGCGGACTTCGTCTATGGCGGCGGCCTTTGCCTCTGGGACGGCGCTGCGGCTCAGATCACGAATACCGTCTTCTGGAAGAACGATGCTCCCTATGGGCCCGAGATCGCTCTGGAACTGAGAACAATGCCGGTATCCCTCAGCATCGACTTCTCCGACGTCGATGGAGGACAAAGCTCGCTCTACGTCGATCCCGGGTGCCTCTACTCGTGGGGCTCCAACATGATCGATGCCGATCCGCTCTTCGTCGATCCCGACAGCAGGGATTTCCACCTCACGATCGATTCGCCCTGCCGGGGAGCCGGAGATCCAGCAGCAGGCTCCCTCCTGGATGTCGACTTCGAAGGCGATCCCCGCATGGTCCAGAACCTCACGAGCATCGGAGCCGACGAGTTCTACTATCATCTTTATTTCACCGGTGATACCGTTCCCGGCGGCAGCGTCGATGCGAAGGTGGTCGGCTCCCCGTCAACGCCGGCATTCCTTCTCATGGGATCGGGGCTGCTCGATTCGCCCTGGACCACTCCTTACGGCCTCTACTATCTCCAGTGGCCGGTCCAGCTCTCTCTTCTCGGCACCATCCCCGCGACGGGAGTCCTGGTCTACCCGGGCACGATCCCCGTATCGTGGGCATCGGGATCCGAGGTTCCCTTCCAGGCACTGACGAGCGGAAAGCTGACAAACCTCTTCGTGCTGACCGTGGAGTAGAAGAGCGGTCATAGCAACGTCATCCTTCTCCAGTTCTCCCTCGAGGGGCCGGCACTGCAGCCGGCCCCTCGAGGCTTCACATTGATCCGATTGGCGGAAAATGCTACTGATTACGGTCGCGGACCAGCTCTTCGGGACGCGACGCATTTCATCGCGCCTGAACGGGTCCAGAGTGGAGAATCGGGATGCGGTCAGAATCCGATCTTTCCGGCTCTGAAAGGGAAGACAGGGCCTTCGATGCCTTCTGCGAGGCCTGGTTTGCCGGGGATCAGCCGGAGATCGACGCCTTCTGTCAAAGCCATGCATCCTGCGGGCCGGGCCTTCGCGGGCGGATCGAATCCTTCATCATCGCCGTGGAGGGGGATCTGCAGCCGCAGGAGGAAGACACCGCCCAGCCGGAAGAGTCCGGCGATCTCATGACGGGACGCGTGATCGATGATTACCGGATCATCAAGGAGATCGGCCGCGGCGGGATGGCACGTGTCTACGAGGCGGAGCAGATCTCCCTCAAGCGCCGCGTCGCCCTGAAGATCCTCTCCCCCCACCTGAGCATTTCCCGACGGGCGATCCAGAAGTTCCAGCGCGAGGCCCGGGCGGGCGGACGCCAGCGGCATCCCGGAATCGTCGCGACGTTCGCCCTGGGCGAATCGGAGGGGCTGCACTACATCGCCCAGGAACTCGTGGAGAGCAAGCGAACCCTGGCCGACATGCTCGATGAGCTCCGAAGCGAAGCCGACCTGCCGCGCGGATACTTCCGCCGAGCGGCCCGCCTCATCGCCTCGGTGGCCGAAGCGGTGGCCTACGCCCACTCCTCGGGAGTCATCCATCGCGACCTGAAGCCCTCCAACATCCTGCTCGCCAGGGACGATGCGCCGAAGGTGTCCGACTTCGGGCTGGCCCGGGTGGAGGGTTCCCTCGACATCTCCAAGTCCGGCGACCTGATGGGAACTCCGTACTACATGTCACCCGAGCAGGCGCTGGGAAGCCGGTCGCAGGTCGATCAGAGATCCGACATCTTCTCCATGGGCGTGACCCTCTACGAGACGATCACCCTCGTTCGCCCCTTTGACGGCGACACCTCCCACGAAGTGATCAAGAAGATCCTGATCAGCTCGCCGCGCGATCCCCGGCAGATCAATTCCCGCGTGCCGCGCGATCTGGCTGTGATCTGCCTGAAGGCGATGGAGAAGGACGAGCGGCTGCGATACCAGACCATGGAGGATTTCGCCGAAGACCTGAAGCGGCACCTCGACGGCGAACCGATCCTGGCCCGCCCGGCCGGCCGGATCCGGTGCACGGTCAGCTGGATCCGCCGCCACAGGATCGCCGCCGCCGCCGTCACGGGCATCACCCTCTCCCTGCTGGCCGTCGCCATCCTCATGATGATCCTGTCCCTCGAAAAACAGAGAAAGCACGATATCGCCGCCCGGACGTTCCTCCCGATCCATAACGTGTTCGGGTACAACATGGTGGCGCTCCTGCTCCATGTCTGCAACGACTGGAAAGAGTTCCCTGAACTGAAGGGGGCCGACTTTCACTTCCTGGCCGGCATTCACGGTCTGCTCTCGGACGATTACGAGAGTGCCATCGAGAGTCTGGGGACGGCCATCCAGTTTGTCAGGGATCAGGGAAGACAGGAGATGATCGACTCCGGGTACTATCTTCTGGCCGTGGCGCGCTTCTCTCTGGCCCGGACCTTTCCCGAAAATCATGAGAGAGCCCTTGCTCTAGAGCGCGAATCGTTCAAGGCCTGGAGCCTTGCCGGCGAGTGCGATCCCGTGTCACGGGAGAGCCTGGTTCTTTATCCGCAAAGCCCGGGCTCCTTTGATCGAGAGGCCTTGACTCAGCTGCAGAAACCGCTCCGTCTCAACAAGGACCATTACCTCTGCGAGCTGGCCCTCGGGATGAGGGCCTACCACAAGGTCTGGCAGGGAGGCGAAAGGGGTTTATTCAACCAGACGATCTCACAGTACAGGAAGGTGCTGGATGTCCAGCCGGACAACGTGATGATGTTGATCTGTCTTGGCCGCATCACTTTTTTCGTTGCCAGGTTCTACAACTCCATGGAGCTGATCGAGGAGGCCGAGTACTTTCTCGAAAAGGCTCGACAGCTGTCTGGAGACAATCCCAACTACATGCTCGAAACGACCCTGGGGCAGATGGACATCCTTGCCGGCAATGACGAAGAGGCCGAGATCCACTTCAGGAAGGCCACGGAGCAGGCGGGGGACTGCCTGCATATCCACAACGCGTACCGCGGCCTGGCCGAGATATATGCCCGGGCAGGAAGGCATGAGGAAGCGGACGAGCAATTCCGCGAATCGCGTGATAGAGTGCCGTTCGATCTGCACACGCTGGTCGCTCTTGGAGAGTTCAATTTTCTTTTCAGGAAAGATATCGAAAAAGCCCGCTTCTACGCTGAGGAAGCGTGCAAATCCCACACGGGCAAGCACTACTCCCGCAAAGCGGCTGAAAGCCATCTCGCGGCGGCTTCCCTGCTCTCTGCCAGGATCAAGCTCGCCCAGGGTAAATTCGACGACATGCTGATCAGCCTGGACACGCTGAACGAATCGCCCTGGATTTCTCCCCGCGACCTGGGCCTGGGCTGCTTCGTCGTGGCCTTGATCCCGGAGCAGGGTTTCAAGAGCGACGAGGACAGGAACAGCGTGATCAAGCTTGCGGAGAACATGTGCAAGACGGCCAACAGCAATGCCGGGACAGGGAGTAAGATCTCCGCCTCCATCTGCCGCAGCGCCGCCGGAGTCTGCTCCTTTCTCGAAGGAGAGCACTCACAGGCGTTGAGCGATTTGACGGAGGCCATGAATTCGCGGGAGAGCTGGCCTCCCGAAATCCGGGAGAACTACTGGTTCGATGACGCACGCGACCTCTACATGATGGCTCTCTGCCACAAGGCTCTCGCCCGCGAGCCTGGCGGCGAGAAGCACGAAGCCCTGGCCAGGGATCGCTTCCGGGAGGCGGAGTCCCTCGGCGATGGCAGGGAGCCGCCCTTCGTCTATTCCGACATCTTCGACGGTGTGCGCGCTCTTGCCGCCGCGGCACTGGGGGAAGAGTAAAACCGCGCGGTTCTGCCGCGGCCTCCTGCACAGAAAAGGGCCTGCCCGGGCTTCGGTACAAAACAGCCTTCTATTGCTCCTGATTCGTGTATAATCTCCGCCCTCTGCCGTGCTCACTTCCCAGCTGGGGAACGGGATCGGTCGAATGAACAGAATCATTGCAATCCTATACAGGAGGAGGCTTGGTCATGGACCGGATAGTGGAGTGTATCCCCAACTTCAGCGAGGGCTGCGACAAGAACGTGATCAGCGCCATCACAGGCGCCATCGAGGCCGTTGATGGAGTCCTTCTCCTGGACGTCGATCCGGGCGTGGCGACGAACCGGACGGTCGTGACCCTTGCCGGTGCGCCCGAGGCCGTCGTGGAAGCCGCCTTCCAGGCCATCAGCAAGGCATCCGAGCTGATCGACATGAGCCGCCACACGGGGGCCCACCCCCGGGCCGGCGCGTGCGACGTCTGCCCTCTCTGCCCCGTGTCCGGCGTCACGATGGAGGATTGCGTCGAGCTCTCGAAGGAGCTGGGCCGCCGCGTGGGCGAGGAGCTGGGCATCCCGGTCTACCTCTACGAGTACTCGGCCTCGAAGCCCGAGCGGAAGCTCCTCCCCGACATCCGCGTGGGCGAGTACGAGGCCCTGTCGGACAAGCTCGGCAAGCCGGAGTGGGCGCCCGACTTCGGACCCAACGAGTTCACCGAAACGGCCCGGACGGCCGGCGCCACGGTGATCGGCGCGCGGGAGTTCCTCATCGCCTACAACCTCAACCTCAACACCAGGGAGAAGAAATACGCCTCGGACATCGCCATGGACATCCGCGAGACGGGACGCGTGCTGCGCGCCGAGAGCCCGACGCAGTTCTACAGCGACGGCCCGATCGTACGCGGCGACGACGGCAAGGCGCTGCGCAAGGACGGCAAGTTCCAGTTCGTGAAGGGCGTGGGCTGGTACATCGACGAGTACAACATCGCCCAGATCTCGCTGAACCTCACCAACTACAAGGAGGTCCCGATCCACACGGTCTTCGACGAGTGCGTCGACCGGGCGACGAAGCGCGGCCTCAGGATCACAGGTTCGGAGATCGTGGGGCTCGTTCCCCTCGACGCGCTGATCGAGGCGGGACGGTATTACCTTGCGAAGCAGCACAAGTCCACGGGCGTTCCCGAGGAAGAACTGATCCACATCGCGGTCAAGTCGATGGGGCTTGACGAGCTCTATCCCTTCGAGCCGGAAAAGAAGATCATCGAGTACCGGTTCCGCGGCGACTCGCCTCTCGTCGGTCAGACGGTGCGCGGCTTCGTGAACGAGGTCAGCTCCGACTCCATGGCGCCGGGCGGCGGCTCGGTCTCCGCCCTGGCCGGTGCGCTCGGTGCGGGCCTGGCCACCATGGTGGGCAACCTCACGGCGGGCAAGAAGGACATGTTCGACGTCTACGGCGAGATGGTCGAGCTGGCCGACCGTGGGCAGAAGCTGAAGGACAGCCTGCTGAGAATGGTCGACGAGGACACGGAGGCCTTCAACAGGATCATCGACGCGGTCCGCATGCCGAAGAAGAGCGACGAGGAGAAGCAGGCCCGCGCCGCGGCCATGGAGGAGGCGAACAAGAACGCCACCATGGTACCCCTGCGAACGGCCGATCTCTGCCTCGAGGCGGTGAAGCTGTCGCGCGATGCGGCGAAGAAGGGGAATCCGGCGTCGATCTCCGATGCCGGCGTGGCCACGCTCACGGCCCGGGCCGGATTCGAGGGCGCGCTGCTCAACGTGAAGATCAACCTGCCCGGCGTGGAGGACAAGGGTTTCCGCGCCGAGGTCGAGGAGAAGATGACCGCCCTCTACAGCGATTTCGGCGCCCTCTATGCCGAGGCGACCAACATCGTGACCCGCGCCATCGCGGCGATGTAGGCGGGGATACCGGCCGGGGATACCGAGCCCGCGCAATCTCCGCCATATTCGGGGCGGAGGTACTCGATCCGCATGCGGCGTCGTGCGAATATGGCGGAGATTGCGCGGGCTCGGTATCCCCGGCCTCACACCTTGAAGTGAATCTGCAGGACGTCCCTGTCCTCGACCACGTGGTCGCGGCCCACCGTGCGGACCAGGCCCTGCTCCTGCAGCGCGGCGCGGCTCCCCAGGCGAACGACGTCGTCGAGGGCCATCACTTCCGCCCGGATGAACCCCTTCTCCATGTCGCTGTGGATCTTCCCCGCCGCGTCGGGCGCCAGGCCGCCCCGGCGCAGTTCCCAGGCACGCAGCTTGTTGTTCGCGATGGTGTAGAATCTGATCAGGTCGAGAAGCGAGTAGCAGGCCGTGATCACCTGGTTCAGCCCCGTCACCTCGAGACCGAGGTCGGAGAGGAACTCGGACCGGTCGTCGGGCGGCAGCTCGGAGATCTCCTCCTCGATCCGGACGGACACGGGGATGACCCGATCGGCACCTCTCGCCTCCCGGAGCGCGGCAGCCAGCGAGCTCTCTCCCTTCGGATCATCCTCACCCGTGTTGGCCAGGAACAGAGACGGCTTGGTCGTGAGAAACCGCGCCTCGGCCAGGATCTCCCTCTCCTTCTCCGAGAGATCGATCCGATGCACCGGAGCTCCCTGCTTCAGGCATTCCACGGCGCGCTCGAAGGCGGCCTCCTCGGGCTTCCCCTCGCCCGTGCCGGAGCGCACGGTTTTCGTCCATCTCTGCAGGCCCTGCTCGGCGGTGTCGAGATCGGCCAGGAGAAGCTCCGCCTCCACGATCTCCACGTCGCGCACCGGATCGGGATCGCCGGTGGAATGGGCGACGTTCTCGTCATCGAAGCAGCGGACCACGTGAAGGACGGCCTCCACGTCGCGGATGTGGCCGAGGAACTTGTTGCCCAGGCCCTCGCCGCGGCTCGCTCCTTCCACGAGACCGGCAATGTCCACGAAGCGCACCGTGGTGGGGATCGCCTCTTCGGGCGCCAGGATCTCCTCGAGCTGCCCCAGTCCGGGATCGGGGACCGTGGCGATGCCCACGTTCTGCTCGATCGTGCAGAAGGGGTAGTTGGACGCCTCGGCCCCGGCCTGCGTGAGCGCGTTGAGAAGCGTCGATTTCCCCACGTTCGGAAGCCCGATGATGCCCACTGAAAGTCCCATGGATCACCTCGCTATTCTCTCTGCCTCGCGGAGCCTGCCACACGGCAGCAGGGTTCTGCCGGATGCTTTATTCTACCGGAGCTTCCGCGGATATGTTAGAAATCCGGAAAGGCATTTTTTCAGGGTTATCGATCTCGGATGGAACAGGGCATGAGCAGTCTCCGGAAGAACCTCCCCCCGGTGTATCTCGTCCTGGCGCTCGCGGCCGTGACGGCAGCGGTCGCGATCCTCTGGGACGGCGATGAAGACCGGATCGACGGCGCATCCCGGGCAGGACCGACCGAGTCCGGTTCGCAGGTCCTGTCGGGCGAACGGCTGGATCGAAAGGATGCCGATCTGCCGGAATCGTCGGAGATCGAGGACGCCGCGGAGAGGGAGAAGATTATCGAGAAGGGAATCGTTCTGGCCGGGCGCGTCACGGACAAGGCGACGGGCGAGCCTGTGACGGCTTTCGATTTCATGCTCCGGGAATACATGGATGGGATGTTCCCCGGATATGTAGTGATTCACGAAACGGTTCGCCATGCTGAGGGGAAGTTCCGGTTTCACCTGGCCAAAGCCGGGAAGTACGTGCTCAATGTCATCTCTTCGGTGCACCGGGAAACGTGTATCAAGGAGCTCGATGTCCCGGAACCGTCGGGGGTGGCAGATCTCGAGGTTCAGCTCGATCCGGGTTTGTGTCCTCGTGGAAAAGTGATCGACGAATCGACAGGTGAGCCTGTGGCCAATGCGCTTGTTCTGACGACTCAGTGGTGGTCGGCTCACCCCATGAACGAGAGAGGGTACAACTGGACACATACACCGATGCTGGTGCAGCTCGGCAAAAGCGGCGCGTCATGCCCCAATACCAGGACCGACGAAGAAGGCCGGTTTCTCCTCTCCGGCCTGTATGAAAGAAGCTGGGACATCGTGGCGGTCCATCCCGATTACGCCCTGGGAGCGGTAAAGAGGGAAGCAGATACTGGTGACGGAGTCGAGATCTTCGTGACGCCGGGCTACCGTGTCTCTGGAACGGTCCGCGATGATTCGGGGAAGCTCCTCCCGGGCGTGCTGATCGAGATATCCGGCGATCTGACTCGCCTGAAGAGGCCGGCCCTGACCGACGGGAAAGGACGTTACAGGACGGCGCCAATGAAGTCGGGAGAGGTCCGCCTCCACGCCGGTCCGCCTTTCTGGGACGAGTCGCCGGGAACTGACTTCACGCCGGAGACGAAGAGCGCAATACTCGTGGACAAGGATCTGGAGATCAACTTCGGCCTGCTCCCCGGGCACGTGAGATGGACGGGGACCTGCCATGACTTCGACGGGACCCCGCTGAAGAATGCGGTGATCGATCTCTCGCCGGACAGATCCTCACCCTGGCCGCCTGGCCTTGTTGCCGTACCACGCCGCTCGACCAGCGATGAGAATGGCCGGTTCGAGTTCACCAAGCTCCTGGAGGGGAGATACAAGGTTGAAATCGGGCTATCCCGCTGGTCTTCCGATATCCCGATCGAGACCGTCACACTTCCGTCCGGCGAACATGTTGAACAAGATCTTCGCCTGCCTGGCGGCGCCATACGCGGCACTTTCATCGATGGCACGACGGGAAAGCCCGTTTCCCGCACTGGAACGATCTATGCGCGCGGCAAGAGGATGAGCCGGAATTCCCCGGCAAGCCGGAAGACCCGTTCGAGCCGGATCGGCCCGGAGGGCCGGTTTTTCCTGAAGGGCCTTGAAGAGGGGCTTTACTGGCTCGAAGCCCAGATTCAGGGTTACGCCAACAAAACCATTCAAAACGTGGAGATGAGGAAGGATCAATTCATCGACGATTTCGAGATCATCATCTTTCAAGGTGGAACGCTGAGGATCCAGCTGCGCTCGTTCCTGCCTTTGTTGAAGCGGGATATCGGCTTCACCATTCAGAAGGACGGCGAGATCGCGGGAGCCTGCAGACTGGATCTAGATGAGAACGGAAACTGCGACGAATCCTATCTGCTGGAAGCCGGGCGATATGCCATCCACCTGGAGATCGAGGGGATCGGCGTGGTCACCCGCGACGTCGAGATTTTCCCCAATGCCACCGCAAACCTGATCTTCGAAAAGGACGCCATCGAGACTGCCGCGAAGAGAGTGGATGTCACTGGGACCTTGACCTTTCCCGACGGTTCGCCTGTTGCCGGAAAAACGGTTGTTCTCGAGCCGATACCCTATCCGGGAATGGATGATTCATACAAGGACACGAAATGGATCAAGACGGACGAGAACGGCTGCTTCTCCGCCGAGGGGCTCAGGCACGGGATGTGGTGGCCTTTGGTGATGGAAGGGAATGCCAAGAGGCGGTATCCTTATCTCGTCATTCCATCGGATGCCGAGTCGCCCCGGAAAATCGATCTCCTCCTTCCTCGCGGCCGGGTTCGCGGCACGATCCTGGATGGACGGAC
>CAYZWU010000044.1:0-45194 GCA_964482235.1 uncultured Phycisphaerales bacterium | reverse complement strand
CTTTTTATCTTCGAACCGGAGCTCGTCGACGAAACGTCTCCGGCGGGGGAATCACCGGACAAGGGGCGCTCACGAGGGATATCATTGTTCGGGGGTGAATTCAAGAAGAGCCGGCCGGAGCGGCAAGGACCTCATCGGTCGAGAACGTCGCTCAGCTTGGTGATGATCTGTCGCAGCTGGTACGGCTTCTGCATGAAGCCGGCGAGCCCCTTTCCGGGAAAATTCCGCACGGCATCCTTCTCGTTGTAGCCGGACGTGAGGATCACGGGGACATCGCTGTTGATCCGGCGCAGGTGCCTGTATGCTTCAGCACCGCCCATCTCCGGCATGGTCAGGTCGAGAAACACGCAGGTGATCCTGTCGGCATTCTTCTCGAATACCTCGACGCCCTCGCGCCCGTTTCCGGCAGTCAGCACGGCGAAGCCGACCTTCTCGAGCATCTTCCGGCTGACGGTGCGGACCGCCCTGTCGTCGTCGATCAGGAGAACGGTGCTGCCCTGCCACCGCTTGACCGGGATGGCTTCCCTCTCCCTCGTCCTGGGGGGCGGTCCCGAGCAGGCGGGGAACAGGGCCTTGAACGATGTTCCCCTGCCGGTCTCGCTGTAGATCGTGAGTGCCCCCTTGTGTCCCCGCACGATTCCGAGAACCGCGGCCAGGCCGAGGCCGCGTCCCGTGAACTTCGTGGAGAAGAAGGGATCGAACATCCTGCTGAGCGTCGGCTCGTCCATGCCGCATCCCGTGTCGGCGACCTCGATGAAGACGTAGGTGCCTTCGGGAAGCTCCTCGTCGAGAACCGTTGCCTTCAGGTAATCGCGACTGCACTCCATGGCGCCTGTGGTGATGGAGATGATCCCGTTCTTCTCGGAAATCGATTCGACGGCGTTGGTGATGATGTTCATGATGACCTGGCGGATCTGAGGGGAATCACCCAGGATGGCGGGAAGATCGCTGGTCAGATCGTATTTGAGAGCAGCCCTCTCGGCGGTTCCGGCCTTGAGGATGTATTCCATCTCGTTCACCATCTCGCTGAGATCGATCCTCTCGGAAAGGAAGGTGTTCTTTCCTGAATAGGCAAGCATCTGGCGGCTGAGCTCGGCGGCACGTTTTGCCGACCGCTCGATCTCGTCGATGTTGACGATTGCCGGGGAGCGGTCCGGCACGTGCATACGCGCCAGCTCGACGTTGCCCAGGATCCCCATGAGCAGGTTGTTGAAGTCGTGGGCGATACCGCCGGCCAGAACGGCCAGACTCTCCAGCTTCTGCGCCTGCTGGACCTTGGCCTCGAACTCGCGCCTCGCCTCGTCCTCCTTTCGTGCCGTGATGTCGAGATCTGTCCCCCTGTAGCCCTTCAACCTCCCCTGATCGTCGAGAATGGGCTCGGCGCTCGTCGAGAGCCAGACGACGTCGCCGTCCTTCCTTACGTTCCTGTTGGCAAAGTCCTGGAACGGATTCTTCAGCGTGAACTCGTTCAAGGCGACCTGCTTCAGCTCTTCCCGATACTCGGGGTGAAAGAGCTCGTAGAAGTATTTCTTGCCCACGAGCTCATCGGGCTCGTAGCCGATCAGATCCTTGCTCGTGGAGTTCGAATAGGTGTAGAGCCCGCTGGCATCCGTTTCCCAGATCCACTCCCTCGTGTTTTCCAGAAGCTGCAGGTAGCGCTGTTCCGACTCGCGCAGCGCCAGCTCATCCCTCTTGCGAAGGAGAGCCTGCACGAAAACATGCGAAAGAGCCTCGATATCTTCCCGGTTCTCCGGGTTGTAGCCGGTTTCCTTGTTTCCAAGTACGATGACGCCGAATGTCTCCTTCCTTTCCTTCAGCGGAACACCGAGGAAGCTGGATATTTCAGGATGTCCTTCAGGGATCCCGCACCAGGCGGGATGGGATGTCGGATCGTTGGTGATTAGCGAGCACCCCGTCCTGATCACTTCCCCCCAGATCCCCTTGATCTGCATGTTGTAGAGGAGCCGTCTTGCATCGGCGGGGGGGAGTCCGCACTCGCTCCAGCCCGGATTGTTCATGGCATAGGTGTCGAGGCGCCCCGCGGCATTCAACCACCCCACGAAACCGAACTGGCTGCAGGTGAGGTCCTCGGCAACGCAGAGGCACCGCTGCGCCACTTCGTCCACGGTTTCGCCGACAAGGGCTTCCTGAAAGATCTTGCTGATTCCTCGGAGAAGGGCGTTCTGTCTGATGAGGCGAGCCGTGTCGCTGTCACTCATGGAATACCGTCCTGAGAGTCGTTATATATCCGGCAATATTACTGAAATAAAGGGAATCCGATTCTCGAATCTGCTCATTAGATGAAGAGCAGATGATGGTGTCAACAGTGCTTTGATCGAGGGCGAGCAGCTTCTGGCAGCCGAATCAGAGGCATGGCGAGGAGCCGGCAGCGCTGATCCGACCGACAAGATGGTTTTCGACCCGATCGCTCCTGAGGCGATTTCTTGAAGAGTCTTTTTTTTTGTGGCGAGCCCTTGACTGGCTGGCATGGTGTGTATATGATTATACACAGTTGTGGAGTGCTTCGGTGAAACGGATTCGGATACAGCTTAGCGATTCGTCGGGTGTGCCTTACTACAGGCAGATCGTCGATCAGGTTGCCCAGTCGATCCGATCGCAGCAGATCCTCCCTGGATCGCGCCTTCCCTCGGTCCGTGAACTGGCCGCTCAGCTTCTTGTCTCCCTGATCACGGTGAGACGCTCCTATGCAGATCTGGAAGCTTCCGGGCTGATCGTCCGGCGACAGGGGCAGGGAACGTTCGTCGCCGATGAGGTGGAATCCGCCTCGAAGAAAAAGGCGCGGCACGAAGCGCGTGCTCTACTCGGCGATGCCGTCTCACATGCCCGGCGCCTCGGTCTCGGGCTGGACGAGGTCCGCCGGTTTCTCGATGAACTGCTCGATCGATTGGATAAGGAAAATGGGAATCAATAACCTCGTCGACGTGATCGATCTGCGCATCCGGCGCGGTTCATTCCTTCTGGATATTCCGGAGTGGGGGATCGCCCCGGGCGAGGTCGTCGGCCTCGTGGGGCCCAACGGCGCCGGCAAGACCACGCTTCTCGAGGCTCTGGCCGGCCTCAGGCCTGTGGGGGAGGGCAGGATCTCCGTTTTCGACCGCGATCCCTGGACTTCACCCGTGGAGGTCCGCTCATTTCTCGGCTTCATGAGCGACGACATGCCGGTTTTCGCCATGCGGATCCATGCCCTTCTGCGCCTGCTTTCCGGATACTACCCGACCTGGGACAATGCTCTCGCCATGGAGCTCCTCGATCGATTCCAGCTCGATCCGCGGCAGAAGGTCCACCGGCTTTCCAAGGGGCAGGGCACGCGCATCCGACTGATCACGGCCATGGCTTTCCGGCCACGCGTCCTGCTTCTCGATGAGCCTGCCGCAGGGCTCGACCTGGCCGGCCGCCGCGCCTTGCTGGAGAGCGTGCTCGATGTTGTCCGCGACCCGGAGAGGAGCGTGGTCATCAGCTCGCATCTGCTTCTCGACGTGGAGCGGATTGCAGATCGTCTGCTCGTCCTGCAGAAGGGATCCGTTGTCTGCCAGGGGCTGACGGACGATCTGGTCGGAGAGGAGCAGACCCTCGAGGAGGCGCTTCTGGCCTGGGGGGCGGCCTGATGAGCGGCTTTCTGACCCATTACCGCATCCAGCTGGTTCGCGTGACAAGGGAGCCGTTCACCCTTCTGGTGCTGATCTTCACCGCAGCGGCGAGCCTGTTCTTCTGGCCCGGTCTCTGCGATCCCGACGACGCTGACGGCTTTCTCGGCCATGCGATCGAGGGTGTCGACGCCACGGGGATCCTCTTCATCTGGCTGATTGTCCTGTCGATGCTTTCGGGCATTCTCCTGGCCGGTCCGATCGTGGCGGGCCGAAAAGCGGAGCCTTTCTCCATCCGCGCTTTCCCCGCCTTGCCCGTCGGTCCCGGCGCGCGGAATCTGGCCGAAGCGGCCGTGATCGTGACCTTCATCGTCACGGCTCGGGGAGCCGTTCTGCTGCTGGGAGAGCGGGTGCCGGCCGCCATACCCTTTCCAGGCCTCGGGGCCGAGGGGGAGGACTTTCGCCTGGCTTATGCCGGAGAGACGGTGTGGGGCTGCTTCCTGATCTTTCCATTCATTCTGTCCTGGGTGGCGCCGGCAAGGGCCACGGCCTACTACGTCACGAGGCCTATCCTGCTGGGTGTGCTCTGCTGGATCGCCCTGGAGCTCGGGTTTCTGTCGTCTCCCGGTCCCCTGGCCGGCACCAGCCTGGTGCTCTCGCTGATCACGCTGTTGACGGCCGGGAAAGAGCCTCTCTTCTCGGGGTCTCGGATGAATTCATCTGCGGTTCCGGTGATCCGGAGGCGACCGTGCCTTTCGCCGGAGAGGCAGCTGCGCCGCGACCTGTGGCTCGGACCGCTCCCCGCAGCCGCCCTGCTGATCGCCCTCGAGATCGTCTGTCTGATCTTGAACCAGGTCGTGGCGCTTCCCAGATTCGGATTCTACATGCTGAGCTCTCTGGTCTTCGGATTCATCCTGTCCTTCGTGATCCTGAGACCGATGGGCAGCTCCGTCATCGCCATGGGCCTCTCCTCCCTGTCGAGCTATCACAAGCCGGGCGATTTCTGCTTGGTATGGGCCAACCTTCCCGTACGGCGCGAGGCCGTGACGCGCGGGATCTATCTTCACGGGCTGGTCACGGGAACGGGAGCCTGGCTGTTCGTTCTCGGCGTGAACCTGGCCAACACCTGGCTGAAAACGGGAGAGCTCTACTTCGCCGACACGGAGGGCGACCCGGCCGGCAAGTTCTTCTTTCCCATGATCGCCCTGATCCCCTGCCTGGCCGGAGGATTGACCTGCGCCGCGAAGGGGGACACCTTCCGCGGGATCGTCAGCCTGGCTGCCGTCATCGCAGTGTTCATCGTGCATTTCGGCTGTCTCATGGCCCGGGCGCCGATGGAACTGGAGACCGGAATACTGATCGCCGTCGCCGCGGCGGGCGGAATTCCACCGCTTGTCCACCTGCGCACCCCCAGACCTTCGGAACAGACTCGTTCGAATTGAAACCACACCTCTGTTGAAAGGAGAATGCCATGGAAGGCGGCTCCGGATTTGTTGTGGGTATGTCGTGCGGCTTCGGTGCCGGTTTCTCGTCAGGTATCGGCGCCGGTATGGCTGCGGGCCGGAAGAAGGCCCGCGAGGAGATTTCCCAATACGCCATGTCGAACCGTTTGACATTGAAGGACCGCCGCGGAAAAACGGTCCCCATCGAGCAGCTGTTCGACGCCGCGCTGGGATCCGGATTCGGGGCCGCAGGCAGCAAGAAGCAGATGGCGGTGATGGCCGTCATCCTGGGGGTTCTTGTCGTTGCCGGACTTGTCCTCTTTCTCTACCTCCTTTGACGGCGGAACCACGGGCGGCTGTTTTCTGGCCCGTCGTTCTTGCGAGCCGCTCACGAACTGCCCTCAGCTCCCGGCGCGAGAGGAGATTGGAAACCGGGTGCATTTTGATCGGTCTGCCGGTGGACGGCGGAAAAATAATTTGAGAGAATCGGCCGGAAATTCTTGTCTTTCTCAACAGCTTCCCTGAACAGGAGATCGAGATGAGCCAGAAGGAAACTACACGCCGTAACTTTCTGAGAACCACCGCCCTTGCCGGGGCCGGGCTCTTCATTACGGGCAACGAGACAGCGAGAAGCGCCTACTTTCCGTTCTTCAGCCGCGTGAGGTCGCCCAACGAAAAGCTGAACATCGCCTGCATCGGCGTGGGAGGCCGGGGGGGAGCCAATGTTCACCATCTGAGCCATGAGAACATCGTGGCCCTCTGCGACGTGGACGACGAGAGGGCGGCAGGAACATTCAACAAGTTCCCCGATGCCCGGAAGTTTCATGACTTCAGGGAAATGTTCGACAAGATGCACAAGGAAATCGACGCCGTGGCCATCAGCACGCCCGATCACATGCATGCTCTTCCGGCCATGATCGCCATGCAGCTGGGGAAGCATGTCTACTGCGAGAAGCCGCTGACCCACGATGTTCACGAGGCGCGGATGCTCACCGAGATGGCGAGGAGATACGGCGTGGCCACACAGATGGGCAACCAGGGGACATCGAGCGACGGGCTTCGGCGTGCCGTCGAGGTGATCCGTTCCGGAATCATCGGGAAGGTGCATGCCGCCCATATCTGGACGAACAGGCCGGTCTGGCCCCAGGGCATGGCGCGCCCGGCGGAATCACCGCCCGTCCCCGAGTCCTTGAAGTGGGATCTTTTCCTCGGCACCGCTCCGGAGAGGCCCTTCAACCCGGCCTATCATCCTTTCAAATGGCGCGGCTGGTGGGATTTCGGCACCGGCGCCCTGGGCGACATGGGCTGCCACACGGCGAACATGGCTTTCATGGCACTCGACCTCGGATATCCCGTCAGCGCCCAGGCCGAGAACTCGCCTTTCAGCAAGGACAGCTTCCCGACCTGGAGCGTCATCACGCTGAACTTCCCGGCCAGGGGCGAGATGCCGCCTCTCCGCTGGACCTGGTACGACGGTTCGGACCAGAAGCCGGCCTGGATCATCGAGAAGCTGAAGTCGTTCCTTCACGGGGAGGAGCTGTCGGGCTCCGGCTCCGTCCTGATCGGCGACGAGGGACTACTTTATTCTCCAAATGATTACGGAGTCGAGTGGAAGCTGCTTCCCCAGGAGAAGTTCGAGGGGGTCGAGCTGCCCGAACAGAAGCTGCCTCATTCGCCCGGCCACCACCAGGAGTGGATCGATGCCTGCAAGGGCGGTCCGCCGGCCCTGTCCAACTTCGCTTACGCCGGTCCCTTGACCGAGACGCTGCTCCTCGGAAACGTGGCCATGTATGCCGGCCACCAGATCCTGTGGGACGGCCCGCGATGCAGGGTGACCAACAGCAAGCTGGGCCATTCGCTGATCCGCCGGACCTACCGGAAAGGCTGGGCTTTCTGATTCGAGCGTCAAGCTCCTTGTCCAATCCCGTTGCCAGCCTGGCCGGGTATCGCTTGACTTCTCGATATCCAGCTCGGTCGGTATCGGTAACCATTTGGATATAAGCCTGTTACACTGAACGTTATCGTGTTGTTGCGATCCCGGCTCCGGGTCCGCCCGGGCTCGATGGCGCCAATCCGGCTGATATGCCGGATATAATTGATGATATCTCCGAGATTGGATGGTAAAATCATGGCTCGTTGTCCATTAGGGCACTGAGAAGAAAACACCTGACCAATTCGAAACATCTCGGATGGGAAAGATGTAATGAAGTTCATGGTTGCGTTATGTCTATGCTGCGCTCTTCTTCCGGCCTGCAGTCAAGGTACAGCAAGTGAGACGGTGACCAACGACGGATCGTCGATGGAAGAATACGGATCCCCGCGACAGGAGGCGAGGGATCCCGGACAAGACCCTCTTCTCGATCCGGGCCGGATTTCCCGGGAAGCTGAGACGATTTTCTCCGAAACCCTTGCCAGATCCATCGATGGTGATCCTGTCGCACACTGCCTCCTCGGCGACTTCTACAGAAACGGATTCGGTGTCGACCAGAGCTACGGCGAGGCCAAGACCTGGTACCAGCGTGCCGCCGAGCAGGGCAATGTGGAGGCGCAGGTCAATCTGGGCATGATCTACCTCTTCGGACCGGAGGCGCAGAAGGATCATCGCCATGCATTCCAATGGCTCAGCAGGGCGGCTGAGCAGGGATCTTCTCAAGCAAGAAGCTGCCTGGGCATCATGTACCTCGGCCGCCACGGCATCGAGGAAAACCGGACCGAGGCGTGGAAGCTTCTCTCCCGTGCCTCGGAAGGCGGAAAAGGCGATAACTACACACCCAGCAGCATCCCCCTGAGACCGATCGGTGCCGACAACTACGGCCGATTTCCGGGAGATGCCGAAGCCTCGCTTCTCTCGCCGTGACGGTTTGGCGCCTTCAGTCGGCGGAAAAGAGGAGTTCTCGGACTCGAATCACTTTATCAGCGGCCTGACAAGATAAGCTTCAACGAGACCTTCCTGCCTGTTAAAATGCCGGGATCGAAACAAATGGTTGGCTCGCTCCGACTGATTGTATCCGGTACAGCTCAGATTTTTTTGATATAAGAGGCAATGCTCCCTCGCAGCTGTCGAGCTTCCTGGATACGATCTTTGGCGTTTTGGCCCTGCTGGTTGGATCTGCAGGACGGAATCGACGCGTTGTCGAGAGGGCTGGATGACCGGTTCCCGGAGACCGTGCAGGCCATAGCTGGCACGTTTCCCTTTCATTAATGAATGGCAGGAGAAGAAGTTGACGACATCAAAAATTAACTGGACAAAGACCGATGAAGCTCCGGCGCTGGCCACCTTCTCGTTCATCCCCATCATCGAGGCCTACACGCGGGACTCGGGTGTCGCTTTCGAAATCAGCGACATCTCGCTGGCGGGACGGATCATCGCCAATTTTCCGGACAAGCTCAGCGAGGATCAGGTGATCCCCGACGCCCTCTCGGAACTGGGCGGGCTGGCCAAGATCCCCGAGGCCAACATCGTCAAGCTTCCCAACATCAGCGCATCGATACCTCAGCTGCAGGCCGCGATCAAGGAGCTTCAGGAGAAGGGATACGACATCCCCGATTATCCGGAGGAACCGAAGACCGATGCCGAGAAGGAGCTGCGGGCCCGGTTCGCCGTCGTTCTCGGCTCCGCCGTCAATCCCGTTCTGCGTGAAGGCAACTCCGACAGGAGGGCGGCCGCTTCCGTGAAGAGCTTCGCCTTGAAGAATCCGCACAAGATGATGAAGGAGTGGCCCGCTTCCGGTTCCAGGTCGCGGGTCGCCCACATGAAGGGAAACGACTTCTTCGGCAGCGAGAAATCGACCACCATGAAGAATGCGGATGTGGCGAAGATCGAGTTCGTTTCCACAGGCGGCACAGCGACCGTGTTGAAGGAGGACCTCGCGCTGCAGGAAGGCGAGGTGGTCGACACCGCCGTGATGAATGTCGCTTCGCTGCGCGAGTTCTATGCCGAGCAGATCGAGGAGGCCGGGAAGGACGGGGTGCTGCTGTCGCTGCACCTCAAGGCCACGATGATGAAGATTTCCGATCCCATCATGTTCGGCCACTGCGTCACCGTCTTCTACAAGGAGGCTCTCGACAAGCATGCCGACCTGCTGCGGGAGATCGGCGCCAACGTGAACAACGGTCTCGCCGATGTGCTCGAGAAGCTCGAGCGCCTCCCGGCCGACAAGAGGGAGGAGGTCGAGAGGGACATCGCTGCCGTCTATGAGAACCGTCCCGACCTGGCCATGGTGGACTCGCGGAAGGGGATCACCAACCTGCACGTTCCCAACAACGTCATCATCGACGCCTCGATGCCCAACGTGGTCCGCGACGGCGGCAGGATGTGGAACAAGGACGACCAGCTGCAGGACTGCGTCGCCATGGTGCCGGACCGCAGCTACGCCACGATGTACGGCGTCATTCTCGAGGATGCCAAGAAGAACGGCCAGTTCGATCCCGCAACCATGGGAAGCGTCTCCAATGTCGGGCTCATGGCCCAGAAGGCCGAGGAGTACGGCTCCCACGACAAGACCTTCGAGGCTCCTTCCGCCGGAACGATCCGTGTCGCCGGCGAATCGGGCGAGACGCTTCTCGATCAGAGCGTTCAGACGGGCGACATCTTCAGGATGTGCCAGGCGAAGGACGCGCCGATCCGGAACTGGGTCCAGCTCGCCGTCACGCGTGCCAGGGCGTCGGGTTCGCCCGCCGTCTTCTGGCTGAACGAGGCCAGGGGGCATGACAGACAGATCATCGAGAAGGTGAACCGCTACCTTCCCGGGAACGACACCAGCGGACTCGATATCCGGATCCTGCCCCCCGTCGAGGCGATGACGTTCACTCTCGAGCGGGTGCGCAGGGGGGAGAACACGATCGCCGTGACAGGCAACGTCCTTCGTGACTACCTCACCGACCTCTTCCCGATCCTCGAGCTGGGCACCAGCGCGCGGATGCTCTCCATCGTCCCCCTGATGAACGGCGGCGGCCTCTTCGAAACCGGCGCCGGCGGCTCCGCTCCCAAGCACGTGCAGCAGTTCGTCAAGGAGGGGCACCTGAGATGGGATTCCCTGGGCGAGTACTGCGCCCTCGTCCCCTCACTCGAGCTGATCGCCGAGAGGACGAAGAACGAGAAAGCGACAATCCTGGCCGAGACGCTCGATCAGGCCATCGCCCAGTACCTGGAGAACGGAAGGCTTCCGTCCCGGAAGGTGAACGAGATCGACAACAGGGGAAGCACCTTCTACCTCGCCCTCTACTGGGCCAAGGCCCTGGCGGCCCAGGAGAAGGATGGGGCGATGCAGGCCCGCTTCGCCAAGGTGGCCGCCGCGCTCGAGGAGAAGGAAGCCGTCATCGCCGAGGAGCTGCTCGCCGAGCAGGGCGATCCTGTCGACCTGGGCGGTTACTACGTGCCCGATCCGGTCAAGGCGACGAAGGCGATGCGGCCCAGCGCCACATTCAACGCCGTCATCGATTCGATGTGAGCCGTGAAGTCAATCGCATGAAACAGCACGACAGTTCATCCTTTCTGCCTCTTTCTCTCGAAGAGCATTTCACGCTGCGGTCGATCGCAACGGCGGACGTACCGGCTTCCGGCACGATGGACGGCATGTTCGGCCTCAAGGGCGAGGAGCTTCCCGCGCCCGGTCCGGTCAACTTTCTCGACAAGGATTTTCTCTTTCCCGACCGAGGACCGGGCCTCATGGACTGCCTGGTGCCGGGCGGCCAGAGGGTGGCAGTCGCGCCCGATCGTTTCGGCGTGCTCTACATCGTGGGCTGCTCGATCATGGGAAGCAGCAGCTGCGAGGTGTCGTTCGATTTCGACGAGGCGGGGGAGGGTGCGTGCACAGCAGAGATCCTGCGCCTGACGGACTGGTGCCACGAGGCCCAGTTCGGCGAGCAGCGGGCCATCCGCCTCAAAGAGTGCTACAACGTGTACGGTCCCCACGAGTTTCCCGGATCGATCTGGATGCAGGTGCTCTTTTTGCCGCCTGGCCGGAATCTGACGGGGCTCACCTTCGGCAGCAGTCCCCACATGCGGATCTTCGCCGCAACGCTGGGGCGCGAGCCCGCCGACCTGCCGCCCTCTTCCCTCGTCCGCCAGCTCCTCGTCCGCCTCCGGGAAAGGAGCGAGGGGGCTGCCGCGGCTGCAGCGTCCTACTTCCTGATCGAGGACATCCACCGTCTCACGGCGGATTCCGCGATCGAAACGAAGCTGAACCAGCTGCGGCAGGAACTCCTGGTCGCGATCCCGGCGGACGATCTGTTCCGCCGGGACGACGAGAAGCTGACAGGCCTCCTCGATGGATTCGGCCGGTCGCTGTCCGAGCTGAAAAAGGAAGCCCTGGAGCGGCTCAGGGCGGCGGAGCCGCGCTCCGACCTGTCCGTCACCTTGGCCGGGCATTCCCACCTCGACGCCGTCTGGCTCTGGCCGTGGAACGAGACGGTCGAGAAGGCCTCGCGGACCTTCTCCCGCAACCTGAAACGCCTCGACAGGTACGAGGAGGCGGTGTTCGTCCAGAGCAGCCCGCTGTTCTATGCATGGATGGAAGAGCGGTTCCCCGACATCTTCGAGGGGATCAGGGAAAAGGTGCGTGACGGCAGCTGGGAGCTCCTGGGCGGCATGTGGATCGAACCGGACGGCAACATGCCCTGCGGCGAGGCTCTCGTGCGGCAGAGGCTCTTCGGGCAGCGCTTCTACCTTTCCCGTTTCGGGCGGAAGAGCGAGGTGGCCTGGGTTCCCGACACCTTCGGCATGCATGGGAACCACCCGCAGATCATTCGCAAGACCGGGGGGAAGTACTTCTTCACCACCAAGCTGATGTGGAACGACACCAACGTCTTCCCCTTCCAGCACTTCATCTGGGAATCGCCCGACGGATCGCGGGTCCTGGCGCTGCAGAGCGCCGTGGGCTGCGGCGCCATGCCGGCGCTGCATCGGGAGCTCGAGGAACCGGTCAGAAAGCACAACGTCCTCCTCGCGCCGGGCCGGAACGCGGCCGTCAGCTGCGCCTCGCCCCGGCTCCCTGACGAGGTGATCAGCGAGGATTCGATCCCGGAGGTGCTCTGCATCTACGGGGAAGGCGACGGCGGCGAAGGGCCGTCCGAGGCCATGGTTCAGAGGGCCGAGACACTGAGCCATCTTCCCGGCTATCGACACGGGACGGTTCACAGCCACTTCGAGACGATCGAGAGGAAGTACGGCCATCGTCTTCCCGTCTGGAACGACGAGCTCTTCCTGGAATGCCACCGGGGCACCACCACGTCGCAGCGACGGATCAAGGAGCTCAACAGGAGAGGGGAGGCGGCGTTGCTCTCCGCGGAGAAGTGGGCCGCGCTCAGCCGGTTTCTCTGCAGGAGGCCGACGCGGAAGAGCGACCTCGATCAGGCCTGGAAGCGGCTGCTCTTCAACCAGTTTCACGACATCCTGCCAGGGACGTCCCTTTCCCAGGCTTACGTCGACGCGGAGCTCGATTTCGAACGCCTCTTCCAGACATGCGATGAGGTTCGGCGCGAGGCGCTCGCAGCCCTGGCGGCACGGATCGACACGCTGCCGGGGCCGGAGCAGTGCCGCGCCGGAAAGTTCTCTGCGGGTGTGGCTCTCCTGATCTTCAATCCCCTGGCCTGGGAACGGCACGAGACGATGTCGATGACCTGGAACTACCCCGGCGTCTGCGTGCGGGACAGGCATGGCAGGGAGCTGCCGTCGCAGGTCGTTCCGGGCGGCGAGGGAAGCCGGCTCCTGTTCCGCGTCGAGGTGCCGGCTCTGGGGTACACGCTTGTCCGTCTCGCCGGCGGTCCGGCGCGGGCCCCGGCGAAGAGCGATCTGTCGATCGAAGGCCGTGTCATGGAGAACAGCTTCTACAGGATCAAGCTGAACGACGAGGGCAACATCGGCGAGATCTTCGACAAGGCGCTGCAGCGGAATCTCCTCGGCGGCGATGCGAACCATGTCCGTTTCTTCACCAACCACCCGGAGCAGTGGAGCAACTGGAACATCGATCCGGATTTCGAGAAGCACGAGCTGATCCCGGAAGGAGACGCCCAGGTCGAGATCGTCGAGCGCGGCCCCGTGGCCGCCTCGTTCCGCGTGACCAGGCCGGCTGTCGGCGGGGGGCGCCTGATACAGACCATTCGCCTTCCTGCCCACGAACGGCGGATCGAGTTCGAAACGGATATCGATGTGCGCTACAACGAGTCGCTGATCAAGGTGGTCTTCCCCTTCGACATGGACGCCGATTTCGCGACCACGGAAACGGCCTACGGCACCTACCGGCGGCCCACGAAGCCGACGAGCGACTTCGAGAAGGCCAAGTGGGAAGCCTGGACGCAGAAGTGGCTCGACCTCTCGGGCCCTCGTGACGGCGTGACCCTGGTCAACGAGTCGACATACGGGTTCGACCTGAAGGGCGGTACGATCCGCCTCACACTGGTGAAGGGCGGCATCATGCCCGATCCCGAAACCGATGTGGGCCGGCACCGAATCCGGTACGCCCTCATCTCCCACGAGGGGGGCTTCCACGATTCCCACGCCTGGAAGCGCGGCTACGAATTCAACTTTCCGCTCGTCGGCGTCCTGGAGGAGGATCATGCCGGCGACTACGAGTCCGAGGGGAGCTTCGGCTTCCTGTCCGGCGATGGGGTCTGCTGGGAGGTGATCAAGGAGGCCGAGGAGGGCGATGCCCTCGTTCTCCGCTTCTACGAGGTCGAGGGGATCGACAGGAAGGACGTCGCCGTCACCCTGCCGTTCCGCGTGAAGCGCGCCGAGGAGATCGACTTCCTCGAGATCGACGTGTCTGCCCCGGTCCGGAGCGAGGGAAACCGGATCCTTCTCGACGTGGGGCGTAACGAGATCAAGGCGGTCCGCGTATTTCCCGAAGAGGACGATTCATGATCCGCTCGAAGAGGAATCCGATCATCACGAGAGAACAGATCCCTGATGCAGGGCCTTCCCTCGAGGACGTGTCGTCGGTGTTCAATCCCGGGGCGATCAAGACAGGGGAGACGATCCGCCTGATGCTGCGGGTGCAGAACAGGGGGCGGGAGACCTTTCTCCTCATGGCCTCGAGCCGCGACGGCGTCGATTTCGAGATCTCCGACCGGCCCGTCCACTTCCGGGGCATCGAGAAGGTGGAGGAGACGATCCACCACTGCTACGACGCGCGCATCACCGCTCTGGAAGGCAGTTGCTACGTCATGTTCGCCATGGACATGGAGGGGCGCTGCGGCCTCGGGCTGGGCCGGACCGACGATTTCGAGACCTTCGACTTCCTGGGCATCGTCTCGACCGAGGACACGCGCAACGGCGTTCTGTTTCCCGAGAAGATCGGCGGGCACTACCTCCGCCTTCACCGGCCGAACAGGTCGCAGTGGACCGGCGGCGGCGCCAACACGGGCGACACGATCGTGTTATCCGAGTCGTCCGACCTCGTCGAGTGGCGCGACACGGCCCCCGTGGCGAGCGGCCGGCTCCATTACTGGGACGAGTTCATCGGCCCCGGCCCGCCGCCGATCAAGACGCGCGACGGCTGGCTGCTGATCTATCACGGCGTGGCCACGCACCTGGGCTCCGGGATCTATCAGGCCGGCGTGATGCTCCTCGATCTCGAGGATCCGGCGAAGGTCAAGGCCAGGGGGCGGTACAACATCCTGGAACCCCGCGAGATCTACGAGTTGATCGGCCAGGTTCCCAACGTCGTCTTTCCCGGCGGCGCCGTGGTCGAGAAAAACGACTCGAGCGGATTCGCCCTGCCTGACAGCCGTGTTCTGGTCTACTACGGCGCCGCGGACACCTCCGTCTGCCTGGCCCATGCAACGACCGCGCAGCTCATCGACGCCGCACGGGCGGGAGGAGAGCTCTCTTGAACATGACCTGGATCGACCTGGTCATCGTGGGCGCCATGCTCTCCCTGATGGTGGGGGGGGTGCTGATGAGCCGCACCTACATGCGCGGCGTGAGCGACTTCCTCGTTGCCGGGCGGACGGCGGGGCGGTACCTCGTCTGCGTGTCCGAGGGCGTGGCCATGCTGGGCGCCATCACCATCGTGGCGCAGTTCGAGATCTACTACAACTCCGGCTTCACCATGCAGTGGTGGCAGTTTCTGATGGCCGTGGTCGTCGTGATGGTCACGATCTCGGGCTGGGTGGTATACCGGTTTCGCCAGACACGGGCTCTCACCATGGCGCAGTTCTTCGAGATGCGCTACAGCCGGCGTTTCCGTGTCTTTGCCGGGATCATCGCCTGGCTCTCGGGCCTCGTGAACTACGGGATCTACCCTGCGGTGAGCGCCCGCTTCTTCATCTATTTCTGCGACCTGCCGCCATCGCTCCTGATCCTCGGAATCGAGATTTCCACCTTCATGCTGCTCATGTTCGTCCTTCTGTCCATCGCCCTCTTCTTCGTCTTCGTGGGGGGGCAGATCGCCGTGATCATCACCGATTTCATTCAGGGCGTTTTCATCAACGGCGTCTTCATCGCGGTCATCATCCTCTTTCTCTTTTACTTCGATTATTCGCAGATCATGGAGGCCCTGGCCGCGCGGCCGGAAGACAGTTCGTTCCTCGATCCCATGAAAACGGGCGAGACGAAGAACTTCAACTTCTGGTACTTCGTCATCGGCGTGGTGGGTTTTGTCTACAACAGGCTCTCGTGGCAGGGGACCCAGGCCTACAACGCCTCCGCCTCGAGCGCCCACGAGGCCAGGATGGGCCAGGTCCTATCCAACTGGCGGGTCATGCCGCAGACCCTGTTCTGGATCTTCATCCCCGTCTGCGCCTTCGTGGTGATGCATCACGTCGACAACACCTCCCATGCGATGGGTGTGAACATAGCTCTCTCCGGAATCGAGAACGACAGCATCCAGAGCCAGCTGACCGTGCCCGAGGCTCTCTCCCTCTTCCTGCCCGTCGGTCTGCTCGGTGCTTTTGTCGCCGTCATGATCTGCGCCTTCATATCCACGAACGACACCTATCTTCATTCGTGGGGCAGCATTTTCGTCCAGGACGTGATCATGCCGCTGCGCAAGAAGCCGCTGACGAAGAAGCAGCACATCATCCTCCTGCGGCTGTCGATCCTCTTCGTGGCCGTCTTCGCCTTCTTCTTCAGCCTGCTCTTCCAGCAGACAGAGCACATCGTCCTCTTCTTCGCCGTCACGGGGGCGATCTATGCCGGCGGCTCGGGAGCGGTCATCGTGGGCGGTCTCTACTGGAAGCGCGGCACCTCGATGGCAGCCTGGTCGGCCATGATCACGGGATCGACCATCGCCGTGACCAACGTGATCCTCCAGCAGTTCTGGGAAAAGTGGTACGGCAAGGACTTCTTCATCAACGGGCAGGTCTGCTGGTTCATCGCCATCGTCTGCTCTCTTACCGTCTACGTTCTCGTCTCCATGCTGGGGCGGAGGCAGGAGTGCGACATGGACCGGCTCCTCAACAGGGAAAAACCCTCTGATGCCGGGGAGGATGGCGGGAGCGTCGAGACGAAACCAGGTTCGCTCGAATCCCTCCGCCGTCTTTTCGGCGCGGGAAAGGAGTTCACCCGGGGCGACAAGGTGATCTGCATGCTCACCTACGCCTGGACCCTGTTCTGGTTCCTCGTCTTCATCGTCGGCACGGTCTACAACCTGACTGCCGGCGCGTCGACCGAGGCGTGGATGGAATTCTGGTACATCTACGTGGTGATCAACGTCGTGCTGTCGGTCGTCCTGCTGATCTGGTTCACCACGGGCGGACTGATCGACCTGCGCCGCATGTTCAGGAAGCTGAAGAAGACCCTGCGCGACCCCGACGACGACGGTCGCGTGCAGAAATCGTGATTCCCGGTACGCTGATGGGCCGCTCCGAACAAGGCGGAGTTCTAGGATTCTCCCGGCTGCTTCTTCCACTTGATCGCCGTGGCGTAGAGCCTGATCTTCGCACGGGTGAAGATCACGAAGAGGATGTTGGTGTACTCCACATCCCACTTGATGTTGATCAGGTCATCGGCTCCCATCTTCACCGCCTCCTGCCAGAGCAGCTCGAAGCCGGCGTCGCCGAAACCGAATCCGACGAAGGACTTGAGTTCCGCTTCAGCCGTCACCGGGCCGATGATCTCGAAATCCTCCCTGTCGATCTGGTATTCGATCCCCTTGAGGATGTAGAACGGCTCGTTCGTCATGCCGACGACGAAGGGCCGGCCGAACCCGGCCATCTCGCATCCGGTGAGCATGAAGAGAATGGCGACAACTGCAAATAACCGGACCGATCGTTCCATAGCGAGGCTCCTTACAAGAACAGGTCGAGGAAAAAGATTCATTCCGGCAATGAATCGAGACATATGCCGCTTCGCGGACATGCTTCTTCATCGACCTCTGCTTCTTGATCTCTTAACAAGCTGCTGAAAAAGTGCTTCGGGCCGAATAACGCCTTCACGGGCCGAACGATACCGAGCCCGCGCAATCTCCGCCATATTCGCACGGCGCCGCCACGAACTTGGCACCTCCGCACCCGAATATGGCGGAGATTGCGAGGGCTCGATATCGAGACAGCCCGCTGCGGTGTAGGCCGCAGCGGGCTGTCTGATTTGTTCGTGAATAGAGTGATGCCGGGCCTCTCGGATCACTCCTCGGCGTCGGGAGTCCGCTCGATGGAGGCGCGCGCACGCAGGCCGCCATGCTCGAAGGTCAGCCCGAAGCCGGCCGCCGTGATGCCCTGGAAGGGACCGGGCGCCGAGGCGGCACGGCTGGAGCAGCCGGGAAACCCGAAGACCGTCGATTCCATCGTCTGGTACCGCTCGTTCCAGACGTACTCGCCGTTGCCGGGGCAGACGAGCCGCGTCTTCCAGAAGGTCTCGTGGAACACCACGGCATCGGCGGCGGCGAAGCGGCGGCGCCACTCGTTGAGAATCATGATGTTGCTCCATGACCGGCGCTCGAGCAGCGCGGTGATGTCGTCGTGGAAATACGCCTCGATTATCGCGAGCGCCGACTGGCGCGCATCGACGGCCACGCTCCGGCCGAGCCAGCCCCTGTCGGCTCGACGATCGGCCTCGTCTTTTCCACCCTCCTCATCGGCGGACTTCACCTTCGCGATCCTGCGATCGATGGCGCGTCCGACGACGCCTTCATCGAGCGAGACGATCAGCGCATCGGGCAGAGCGGCATAGTGGATCGCCATGCCCCGCAGCTCGTCGTCCATCTCCGCGAGGGCCGCTTCGGAAGGAGTCACACGCACGTACTGCAGCTCGCCATGCTTCCTTGTTTCCCAGTGCAGCATGCCCGGCGCGGTTTGATCGATGTAGGCGCGAAGAGCGGTGAGGAATCCCGTCATGAAGAAGGGGTTGGCCACGTCGATGTGCAGGGCCACCGGTATGTTCCAGGCGTTCTCCTCCAGGAATTCTTCGACCTCGTTTCTGCCGCCGGCCGCCCGGCTCTTCGTCACGCCGTCCCAGAAGGACCCCTCGTCGGCGTAGAGGGATACCCATTCACCCATCCACCGCAGTGGTTTCGCCTCGAGCCCCGGCACCATCGAGGAGGCGAAGCTGCTCGCCTGCCTCATGGGGGCCGAGTCCTTGTCGATCGACATGATGAAGTGAAGACCGGACTCGGCATGCCTGTCGCCGCCGTCGGATGGGATCGCCGCGTTTCCCGTGATCTCCATGAACTCGCGGTAGTCGGAGGCGCCGATCAACGGCATCACCGACAGGTCGAGATCGATCCTGTCGGGCTTCACGGCGAAGCGCGCCGCGATGGGATCGAAGAACTGCCGCCACCGGCGCTGGTAGCTGTCCCGGAACACGGCGTAGGCGTTCTCTTCCGCCTCGGACGCCTTGCCGACCACGAGCTCGGCGATCGGGGTGAGGAAGGCGAGGGTTCCGTACTTCCGGGAATAGACGCCGTAGCGATCGATGCGGAGATCGTCCAGCCCGGGAATCGACTGCGGCCCGTAGAGCCGGCCGGCTTTCACGTTGCCGCTCTCGATCTCCTCGAAGTAGCGCGCCTGCAGGGAGGAGAGCGCGGCAGCGGCGCGCGTGCGGCGCGAGGCGGCGATCCTCCAGCGGGGACCGCACCAGCGCCGTATCGTATCGTCGCTGACGATGAGAAGAGCCGACTCGTCCCGATCGCCCAGCGGGTACCGGTAGCGGAAGAAGGTGTACTCGCCGAGGTCGGCCAGCGATCCCACCCGGCCGCAGGCCGCGGCCAGAACGCGATTCAGCTGATAGAGGGAGTTCGACACCACGACCTGGCTGCCCCTGCTGGCGAGGTAGGAACAGATCTCGCGGCGAGGGGAGACGACCCCGACGTAGCGCGAGCCGTCAGCCGCTGATCCGGTCACCATCTCGACGCTCCTGTCCTCGGAGAGAAGAGCGGAGTAGCGTGCCGTGAGCGCGGTCTTGAGAAATGCGGTCTTCACCGTCTCGAAGAGCACGGCGACATCGGAGCCGGTGCGCAGGTACGGATCGGAACCGGTCATCGCCACGCTGGAGATCAGCGTCGGTCCGAGAATCCGCGCGAACTCGTCGAGAGGCAGGCAGAGCTGCTTCTCGTAGCGCTCGAGGGTCCTGGCGTCCTCGGACCGCTGTTCCATCAGACGAAGAACGGGCGTGCCCCGTTCACGCGTTTCGTCGATCACCTCCACGAGAGAGGCGAAGGAAGGAAAGAAGACCGCATGCTGATCGTAGGGGATGGAATGCGCCAGGGCGTCCTTCTTCACGTCCTTTCTTGCAGCCGCTTCACCCCAGTCGATGGCGCTGATGGTGATTCCCTCGATGGAATCGACCGGTACGGTCAGGGCGGCCGAGTCGTCGAGCACGCGGAGTTCGCGATCCACCTGGATGTTCTCGCTGATGGCGCGGCCGCCGGTGAAAAGCCCGAAGGTCCGCTGCAGCTCGTTCTCCCTGATGCCGGCCGCGCGAACCGGTCGGGGCTCGCTCGCGCCGGTCCGGACCGCCTCGTCCCGCTGGTGGCGGAACCAGGGTGAACCGGGAAACGCCAGCCTGACCAGGGTTCCGTAATGTGTTTCCTTGGCTTTCAGGAAATCGTCTCTCGCATCGTCGCTGCCTGTCACATCCCGGGGCACGGCAAAGTCGAGGACGAGCAGGCCGGAAAAGTCGGGCTCGGGAAGATAGAGCTTTCCCGAGGGCCGCCGGTCCGACGTTGTCCTGATGGCAATGAAGAGCCTCTGCAGGTTGGTGTTGAACGCTTCCCGGCAGTTCCACGTCCGGCCGCCGGCCGAGGAGGCGATGTAGATCTCCTCGCCCTGGCCGCCTACAGCATAGGGTTTCAGAAAGCGTTCCTGGTTGGTGCGAAATGTACGTCCGCCCCGGTCCGCGCGCGGAAGGGCATCGGAGACGCCGGGAAGCTCCCCGCCCGTGATTTCGAGATCGTTCACAGGCAGGTAGTAGAAGCATTCTTCGCCGATGAGAGCCGCAGCGCAGGCGAAGAAAAAAACAGCTGATGCGGCAAGGAGAAAAATTCTGTTCATTTCGTATTCCCTTCTCATTAGGATCCGGCACGAGCCATGGTTTCTTGAGAACGTATTCCTGTAAATGCAACTGAGGTGCCAAAATGAACGGCACGTTGAGGGCGCACGATCCGGTATCGTTCAATTCGTTTCATGAGAGTGGGTTAGGTTGAATATCCTTCTGCCGCCGATTCGGCTTGCCGGGCAGAGCTCTGCATTTCTTGCATCATGTAATGCAAGAACTGCCGGATGCTCGGTGCTGGACTCGGATCCGTTTCGTGGAGCCTTCCTTTGAAAGCGAGGAGAAAGTTCATGACCATCGCCTTCAGGCCGGCCGCATTTCTGGTTGCTGCCGCCATCCTGTCATCAGCTCTTCTTGCCCGGGACGGATCCGAGACGGCGGATTGGGAGAACCCAGGAATCTTCAGCAAGGGCAAGGAGCGCGCCCGCTGCACGGCAATCCCCTTCCCCGACAAGGAGTCGGCGAGGATCGGTACGAACGAGGCATCGCCGTTCCACCTCTCCCTGAACGGCAGGTGGAAATTCCACTGGGTCCGGCGGCCGGCCGAGCGCCCGATCGATTTCCATGACGTCCATTTCGATGACAGCGCCTGGGGCGAGATCGCGGTGCCGTCGAACTGGCAGATGCACGGCTACGGGATTCCGATCTACACCAACGTGACCTATCCCTTCCCCAGGAATCCCCCGAGGATCCCGCACGACTACAACCCCGTCGGCTCGTATCGCCGGACCTTCCGCCTGCCGTCCGATTGGCAGCATGGGAGGGAGGTCTTCATCCATTTCGCCGGCGTGCAGTCGGCCTTCTACCTCTGGATCAACGGGAAGAAGGTGGGCTACTCGCAGGGCAGCATGACCCCGGCTGAGTTCCGCATCACGCCCTTTTTGAACGAAGGTGAAAACGTGGTGGCCGCCGAGGTCTACCGGTGGTGCGACGGGAGCTACCTCGAGGACCAGGACTTCTGGCGTCTGAGCGGCATCTACCGCGACGTGTTCCTCTTCTCCACGCCCAAGGTCCACGTGAGGGACTTCTTCGTGCGAAGCGATCTCGATGAAACCTGCGCCGATGCCTTGCTGAAAATCACGGCCGAGACTCGAAGCTTCGAAGGCAACACCGCGGCGACGCACCGGCTCGAGATCACCTTGATCGATCCCGACGGCAAGGTCGTGGGGGAGTCGCCCCTGCTGACCACCATGATCCCGACCTTCGACAGGGAGGGCAGCACCCTCTCGTCCTTCGAGGCGCCGGTGAAAAAACCGCAACTCTGGTCGCCCGAGTTTCCTTGCCTGTACACCGTTCTTGTCTCGCTGATCGATGGAGACAACCGCGAGATCGAGGTGGTGCAGTGCCGTTTCGGATTCCGGAAGGTGGAGATCCGCGATCGCCGGCTCCTCGTCAACGGTGTTCCCGTTCTCCTCAAGGGGGTCAACCGTCACGAGCACGATCCGGACCGCGGCCGCGCCGTTACCGAGGCGTCGATGATCCGCGACATCGAGCTGATGAAGCGCCACAACATCAACACGGTGCGCACGTCGCACTATCCCAACCATCCCCGCTGGTACGAGCTCTGCGATCTTTACGGCCTCTTCGTGATCGACGAGGCGAATGTCGAGTCGCACGGGATGGGCTACGGCAGGGAGTCGCTCGGACACGCCAAGGCATGGCAGGCCGCCCACATCGACCGCACCGTCTCCATGGTGGAGCGCGACAAGAACCACCCCTGCGTGATCTTATGGTCGCTGGGCAACGAGGCCGGGCCGGGGATCAACTTCGAGGCCACGGCCGAGGTGGTGCGGCGGCTCGATCCGACGCGGCCGATCCATTACGAGCGGATGAACTCCGTGGCCGACGTGGACAGCGCCATGTACGTCTCTGTTCCCTGGCTGATCCAGCGCGGCAGGAGCGAGTCGCCGAAGCCGTTCTTCATCTGCGAGTACGCCCACGCCATGGGCAACGCCGTGGGGAATCTCAAGGAGTACTGGGACGCCATCGAGAGTTTTGATCCGCTGATCGGCGGCTGCATCTGGGACTGGGTCGACCAGGGCCTTCGCAAGACAGGGCCCGACGGAAGGGAGTTCTGGGCCTACGGCGGCGATTACGGAGACAGGCCCAACAGCGGCAACTTCTGCATCAACGGGCTGGTCTTTCCCGATCGGTCGGTGCCGCCCAAGCTGCTCGAGGTGAAGAAGATCTACCAGAACGTCAGCGTTGCGGCCGAAGGTCCGGCACCGGGTTCGGTCGCGATCTGGAACAAGTTCTCCTTCACCAACGTGAACGCCTTCGATGCAGCCTGGACGCTTCTCGAGGACGGGTGCGCCATCGAGCAGGGCGTGATCGCCCCTCTCGATATCCCTTCAGGCGAAAAGCATACCGTCGTCCTGCCTCTCACGCTTCCTGAGTCCAGGCCGGGTGCCGAGTATCACCTGCGCGTCAGCTTCGCCCTGCGGAAGGACACGCTGTGGGCGGACAAGGGACACGTGGTGGCGTGGGACGAGGTAGAGGCCGTCCTCCCGACCCATCCGGCGCGGGTAATGGACCTTGCGGACCTGCCTCCTCTGGATGTCGCCGAGTCGGACGACCGTGTCATCGTGACCGGCAAGGGATTCTCCGTCGCATTCGATCGAAGCACCGGCCTGATCGAGTCGCTGGTGTTCGGACGCACGGTCGTCATCGAGAAATCCGCACAAGGTGAAGGCGGACCGGTGCTCAACCTGTTCCGCGCTCCCCTGGACAACGACAAGCCCTTTGCCCCGGCCTGGATCCGCGCCGGGCTGAACGGCATGAAGCGGCAGACTGTCCGCTTCGATCTGCTAGAGCTTCCTTCGGGAGCGGTGCGGATCGTGACGGATGCAGCCTTTCGGGGGAACGCGGGCTGCCTGTTCGATTATCGCTGCATCTACACCGTGCTCGGCAACGGCACGATCGTGCTGAACAACACCGTTACACCGCGATCGGCGCCTTCGGTTCTCCCGAGGATCGGGGTCCGCTTCACCCTCTCCGGGCTGCTCGAGGAGGTGGAGTGGTTCGGCCGCGGACCGCACGAGAACTACGCGGACCGCTGCCACGGCGCTGCCGTGGGGCGGTACCGGAGAAGCGTGACCGACTTCTACGTTCCCTATCCCAAGCCGCAGGAATGCGGCAACAGGGAGGGTGTCCGCTGGACCGTCCTCGCCGACTGGAGCGGCGCCGGCGTTCTGATCGTGGCCGAAGAGACCTTCTCCATGTCGGCGCTGCATTTCACGGCAGGAGATCTGGCCTCGGCCGGGCATATCAACGAGCTCGATCCGCGCCGGGAGACGATCCTTTCCATCGACCATGTGCAGTGCGGCCTGGGCAACGCAAGCTGCGGGGCCGGGGTGATGAGGAAGTATCTCCTGCGCTGCCGTCCCGTTTCCTTCAGCTTCAGCCTGAGGCCCTGCGATCCCGGCTGCGGGGATCTCGCCCGGCTTGCCCGGATCGAGGCTCCCGTCGTTCCACCCGTCTCGATTGTGCGCAGCCCTCGAGGACTGCTGAAGCTCTCATGCGAGTCCGGGGAGGCGCGGATCCGCTTCACCACCGACGGTTCCGAACCGACGGAGAAGTCGCCGCTCTTCGACGCCCCCTTCCCGCTGCACCAAAGCGCCACGGTCAAGGCACGAGCTTTTGCCCCGAGCAGGATCGCCAGCATGACGGCGGAAAAGGAGTTCGGGATCTTCGTCGACCGATCGGTCTGGAAGGTCATCCACGTCGACAGCGAGCATCCGGGAGAAGGAGAGGCGGTGAAAGCCATCGACAGCGATGCAGCCACCTACTGGCACACGAAGTGGGGGAGCGGCGAGAAGTCGCATCCCCACGAGATCCGGGTTGACATGGGGAAGATGTACGAAATCTCCGCGTTCACCTATCTCCCCAGGCAGGGGCAGGCGAACGGACGGATCGGCCGGTTCGAGCTCTACATCAGCAGGGACGGAAGGGACTGGGGCAAGGCCCTGGCCGCCGGACGCTTTCCTGATATGACGGACCTTCAGGTCATCGAGTTCGACAGGAGCGTGAAGGGCCGCTTCCTGCGCCTCGTCGCCCTCTCCGAGGTCAACGGGAACGCCTGGACCTCGGCCGCCGAGATCGGGATCAAGGCCGCCGGTATTGAGGAGTAGGTGTCACAATCCGGATCGACTGCGCTATACTGTTCGAGGCCACCTTCTACCGTACACAGGCGACTGACGCCCGGCCGGGGCGCGGCCGTATCGCAGGAAGCAGGAAAGGAACTGGGATGAACATCGTTCGATTCACTCTGGCAGCCCTTCTACTGGCAGCATCGGCTTCTTTGCCTGTCGGGCTCGAGACGGCGGCAGGCAGGGATGCCGTGCCGCAGGATCCTCACGGGATCAGTGAGGACAAGCTTGTCGACGCCCTGAGCGCCCTGCGCGACAGGGGATCCTTCGTCCTGGCGGCCAAAATCGAAAACGTGGAGCCGGGGGGGAACGGGACCGGCATCGGCACCACGGTCATCGTCGCCGGTGGCGGCGGAGGAGGAGGCGAACCATTCACCGGTCCTCTCGAGATCTGGAGAACGGCAGAGGAAGAGCTGGTGCTCCTATCAAAGGACCCGGCCCTGCCGAGGATGGCGTTCTATGACGACGGCGACCGGGTGATCACGCGGTTGTTCTACGAGGACCGGCCTCCGGCAACGGACCGGGTGACGGGGGATCTGTCCGGCGTTCTCGATCTCGATCGCCTGATCCGGGCTGTCAAGAAGGCGAAGCTCGAACCGGCGCTGGACGAGGAGCGCGGCACGATCACCTTCAAGGGCCAGCTGAGCCGTCGACTGGTGAAGAGCAGCGGCGGAGGAATGGAGCTTGCCCTCATGTCGGCGCAGGTCCTTAAACTCGAGGCCGCATTCGTCCTCGACTCGAGGCATCGGCTGCAGAGCCTGAAGTTCACCGTCGTTCGTTCCGATCCCCTAGCCGGGCTCAAGCGCAAGGCTCTGAGCGGCGACTTCAGCGGCGGCGGCGTCTCCGTTTCGTCCGAGATGCCCGAGCCGTCCGAGGAGGAAGGCACGCATTCTATCTACACGCTCCACCTCTCCGACAAGGGTCCAAGCGCTGGAGCCAAGAAGTTCGTCAAGGAGGTCCGGACGATTCTGGATGAGGAACCGCTCTAGGATGGGCGGTCTCATCGTTCCCCTCTTCATCTGGCTCGGCCTGGCCGCCGTTCCCGCAGGCCTGCCGCCCTTGCCCGAGGAAAGCCGCGACCAGACCGTGATCCGCGGGATCGCCTGGCTGCGCGAGACGGTGGAGGGGGAGGAGTGGTCCAGGCCTGCCGGCCTGCTCGGAAACAGCGGCGCCAAGCAGCGCGTCGTCGAGGCGGTTCTGGCCTATCTTCTACTCCTCTATCCCGATCTCGAGGGATGCGACTCACTCGAGAGGAGGCTGGATCAGAGCGTCTCGAACCTGGCCGGCGCGCGCGTCCTGCCGCTCGAATACAACCACTTCGCCAACTGGGTCTGCGGCTTCTCCTCGCTTTACCTGATGGAGCGCGCCGTTCGCGGAAAGGCGGATCGTGCGATCCTCGAGAACCTCGCCCGGGGCATGGAGGATCGCCAGAACGCCGAAGGCGGCTGGGGACACGGCTCTTCACTGGGGCTCGACTTCTACCCTTCCACGCTGGTGGTCACGACCTACTGGGCGCTTTTCGCGCTTGGCGGGTGCCGCGAGCAGGGAGTGGCCGTCGATGAGGAGGTGCTCGAGGACGGGCTGTCTCTCCTGCGCCGGGTGCAGGCGCCGAGCGGCGGCTTCCCCTACGGCGGTCCCTACTACCGAAAAGGCATCGAGGCGGGACGGACGAGCGGTGTCGTCCTGGCCCTGACCGTGCTGGGAGAGAAGGATGCCGATCTGTTCCGGAATGCCGTTCGCTACCTGCGCCGAAACATCGACTCCATCCCCGACGGGCATGCCAGCCCGGCGATCCACGTGCTCACCGGAGCCCTGGCTGCCAGGGTGATCGGAGAGGAGACATGGAAAGCCTATCAGAGCAGCGTGCTCGACAGGATCGTCGACCTGCAGCAGGGAAACGGTGGATTCGGCGACATCGTACCTTCTTCGCCCGACTCGCTGGAGTTCATGGGCGGCGATCTCATCAACGAGGCCTACAGGACGGCCCTCTACTGCGCCGCCCTTTCCGTGCCGCGGTCGCGTCTTGTTGCACGTATCCTCTCGAAGGGGATGCCGCAGCCGGAACCGCTGCATCGCACCGCTGCCAGTCCGCAACTCGAGGCGGCCTGGTCCGGGAAGCGGGCCGGCAGTGCGGACCGGGTCGTGGTGGCAAGAGAGCGATGCGGCGTGCTCGGCCAGGACGGCCTCCTGACCTGGCATGCGATGAAGGACGGCTCGATCGTGGGGCGCTCGGAGGTCAAGATAGCCAGCACGGAGAGCCAGTACACCAGGCTGGCGCTGGTCGGCCAACGCCTCCTCGTCTGGTCGCAGAAGGAAGTGGATGAAAGAGTCCCCCGATCGATCCGGGAATACCTCACGGCCCGCACGAAGGAATCATCGGGCGGCAACGGTCTCCTGGCCTGCTACTCGCTGGCCGGCGGCGATCCGCTCTGGCAGATCGGCACTCCGGGCTTCATAAGCCTGCTCCGCGGCACGAAAAAGGGGATCTACGTCCTTGATCCCGAGGGCGTGCTCGATCTCTTCTCCCTCGAGGACGGGTCGTGCAGCGCCTCCTTTCCGAGACAGACCGTCAGGGTCAACAAGGCGCTGGCACCGCTGGGGGAGAACGGGGTGGCGATCAGCAGCGAATCGCGTCTTTTCGCCTACGGGGCGGACGGCGAACTGCGGTGGAAGCGGCGGCTCCGCGGCAAGCGCGGGATCACCCCGCCGGCCTACACCCATCTGACGACCTCCGGCCCCTGGCTCTACACCGGCTCATCGGACGGAACCGTCTCCTGTCGAACGATCGATACCGGCGATCTTCTCTGGTCGCTGTCCCTCGATAGCTCCGTGAGAATGCTGTCGCCCCTGGGCGACAGGCAGATGGCCGCCCTCACCTGGGACCGCAGTGTTCACGGGATCTCCGACAGCGGGAAGAAAATCTGGACCTGCGACGTTGGTCTGGGGAATGAGCATCCGCATCCGGGAAACCTCCGCCTCGACGGCCGCCTCCTCTGGGTTTCCGTCCCGGCCAGGGAGCGTCTCTGCACCATCGATTCCGCCACGGGTGCCATCGTGGGCGAGGCGCCCCTTCCGGCCGATGCATCCTGGGATGCGGGTCAAGGCCGCGCCGTGGTGGGAGGCGAAAAAGGAGCGTCCTGCTTCATTGCGGTAAAAGTGCCATAGCAGTCCGCTGAAAGAGAAACCTTCCATCCCTACTGCATGAAGAGGAAGGCAGGATTCGTCAGAAGAGAGTCGTCGTCAGTGAGCGGGCCGATCAGAGCCTGCAGGACGTGCTCCTCTCCAGTACTCCACCACCCGGGCAGAGATCGCGGCATTGAAAGAACTCCATTCTGCGGAACGATTCCCACATCGCAGTACCAGAGAGGCTCCGCCAGGTAGAGGGCGCCGAACCGGGTGCTGCGCGGAGGAAACTGAAATCCCGAACCGGTCACGAGCCGCACCGGTGCAAGCCCCGGTTCTCCCACGATCCGGAGCTGGATCGTGCCTCCGGGCGTTGCGCGGCCGACGGTGTAGAGATGAGGATGAAACTCGTCGGCGCCGATATCCACGAAGAACTCCGCCGCGCGCGGATCGCCTTCCCTGTCCGTTGCGGGCAGACCGGGGGCGGCGTTGCCGCCCTTGTTGCGGCAGGGAGAGTCGAAGGTCAGGTGGAAGTCGTTTTCGAGGGGGTTGACGAACAGCGGATCCGCATCGATCATGCCCGGCCCCCAGAAGAGCAAGCAGCCGGGATCGACGTACACCGATGCCTGCCCGCCTTCCACATTGCAGTAGGCCAGGCTCGACGAGGAAGGGAAGGCGGTGCTGCCGATCCAGAGCTCGTTGCCCGTAGGAGCGGTGTTCTTACAGAAGATCGTGTTCAGGATCAGAGGCGCCGAGGCGCCGCACTCCATGCCGCCTCCCGTCTGGGAGGCCGAGTTTCCGTAGATTGTGTTGTTCGTCATGGCAGGGAAGGAATCCCAGCAGCCGATGCCTCCGCCCGAATCGCTCGCGTTCCCCGTGATCACGCAGTTGCTGATGATGGGGGAGGAGAATTCGCAGAAGATCCCGCCGCCGCTTCCTCTCGTTCCGAGCGCCGTGTTGCCGACGATGACGCAGTTCGTGATCGTCGGCGAGCAGTTGTCGCCGCAGTAGATCCCCCCGCCGTATCGATAATAACCCTGATGGGTCCATCGCTTCTGGCCGGCTCCGTTCGTCACGGTGAATCCGTCGACAACGAGCTGGACGCCCGGTCCGCTGTGAATCGTGAGAGCGCTCACGTTCTGGTTTCCGTCGATCACCGTGACCTCGGAGCCCTTTTCACTCTTCAACGTCAGGGATGTCCAGAGGAAATCGATGTTCTCCACGTAGGTGCCGGGCCGGACGATGATCGTGTCACCATCGCACGCAGCGTTCACCGCCTCCTGGATCGTGGAATGGTCATCGGGGACATGGATCACGGCACTTTTCGCTCCGGAAAAGGAGAGGCAGAAGAGGACGATGGCGCCGTTCACGACGCAGCGGGAAAGCTTGATCATGGCGATCTCCTGATCGAGAAGGACGAAGTTCGACAACGGCTACTCGATCCAGATTTAGCAAAAAGAACGCCAGAACAGGGCTCCGGTTGGCGCTTGCCTAATCCCCTTCTCCTGGCTGAGATAGGCTGTCGGTCTTGACACGGGTTCTTTCGGAACCGGTTGCAGCCAAGGGTAGTTGTTACTTATTGGTATCAGATTCCACGGGCAGATACTTGTCGAACCAGGCAAGATCCCACTTCATTTTGGCCAGCCGGTTCTCGTGCGTGCTGAGACCGTGAGCCTCTCCCGGGTAGACCACGAGCTCGACAGGGACCTTCAGGTAGTGGTGGAGCGCCCTGTAGAGACCTCGGCTGTGAGCCGGCGGGACGCGTGGATCGGCGCCCCCGACGTGGATCAGCGTGGGGGTCTTCACCTTGTCCAGCGTGTAAAGAGGCGAAGCCTTGATGTAGGCGGAAGTCTTCTCCCACGGCAGTCCCTTCATGAAGTTGATCACGTGGCCGGGCGTGTCCTCCATGCCCCACTGGATCACCATGTCGAGAACCCCGGCACCGCTGCTGGCGGCCTTGAAGAGGTCGGGCGCCGCCGCGATGAGGCAGTTGGTCAGGTAGCCTCCGTTGCTCCAGCCCATCACGCCGATCCGGTCCCTGTCCGCCACTCCCTTCTCGATTAGAGCGTCGATCCCCGTCAGGATGTCCGTGACCTCGATCTCGTTCTCGCGGCCGATCAGCTTTGCCGTGAAGAGGTCTCCGTATCCCGTCGAGCCATGGTAGTTGGGGCTGAAGAGGGCATACCCCTTCGAGGCCATCAGGGCTCGGCCGTAGATCCAGAGGCGCAACTTGAGCCGTGTCGCGGCGGTCGGTCCGCCGTGGAGCTCCACGATCAGAGGTAGAGGGCCGTCCTCGTTCTTGTAGCCCGGCGGCAGCTCCAGGATCCCTTCGACCTCGTCGCCGTCGGCGCCGATCCACTTCACGATCGAGATCTCGGGCAGCTTCCACGAATCGACCTGGGGATTGATGTTGGTGATCCGTTCGTACTTGCCTCCGTCTACGAGGAAGATGTCGCCCATGTGGGTGGTGGTGGCGATGGAGGCGGCCAGCCTTCCACCGAACTCGTCGAAGCCGAAGGGGCCCACCACAATGTCGTCGGGAGTCAGGCAATCGGTCGCGCCCTGCTTGCCGTCCCTCACGTTCTGGATCGCAAAGATATGGACCCGTCCGCGAACCTCGCCGAGAAAGCAGAGGGTTCGCGATTCACCGCGCCACGTGATACCTCCAGCGAGAGCCGCCGGGTCGGGCCGCTTCAGCTCGGTGACCGATGCGGTCTCCCTGCCGTTCCAGTCGGCGACGAAGAGGCGCGTGGCATAACCGTCGAAGGAGATGGAGAAGGCCAGGGCGGCGTTGTCGCTCGACCAGGCCAGGTCGTGGAGCCAGCCGAAGGGAGTGGGATGCCCCTGCCGCCAGTCGGACCCTGTCAGCGTCTCGAAGCTTTCCTTCTCGATGTCGAAGACCTCGAGGCGCGACCACCCCTCCTTCACGATTAGCTCGTTGTCGTCCGTCGTGATCAGGGCGATCCTCTTCTTGTCCGGCGAGAGCGCCATCTCGTGGATCACCCTGTCGGCCTTGCAGATTTTCTCGGCACGCCAGCCTTCCAGGTCGAGCTTCCAGATGGCGTTCATGGTCGTGATGCCGTGCCCGTACTCGAGATCCGAGTATTGCTTGCGGAGGCTCTTCCACTGATCGGCATAGACCTTCTTTGTCGTGGTATAGAAGAGGCAGGTCCCGTCGCGGGCCAGGTCGAAATGCCTGATCCCGCCTTTGACGCGCGTCACGGGAAAGGGCTCGCCGCCGAGTGGCGAGATCCTGAAGACCTGCGTCTTGCCGTCGTAGGGAGGCTTCTCTTCTCCCGACCGCTTCTGCCGGCCGAGGAAGTAGATCCAGCCGTCCTGGGGAGCCCAGACCGGATGGCTGGCACCGAAGCCGTCGAAGGTGAGGCGGACGCGCTTTTTCGTGGAGAAGTCGACGCACCAGAGATCGTTCTTCCTTCCCTCCTTGCCCTCTCCCCACCGGCTTTCCACGTATGCGGCGTACTGCCCCGTGGGAGAGACGGCGCAGGCGAAGATCGTGCCGAGGCCGAAGTAGTCCTCCGGTACGATTTCGTGATCACGCTGCTCCCCGGAAAGGAGCGGTTCGGACGAAAGTAGGAAAAGGGAGCCCACGATGATTGCTGCGAGGAACAGAGGTTTCAGCACGGTTCAGCCTCCACTTCGGGGTGCCGTCAATACGATCCCGGGGGCGCGTTGCGCAACGCCGACTGCGGCTTCGATGGAATTCATCAGCGGGACGTTATAGCACAGGGAGCTGGGAGAGGGGAGGATAATCGTTGTGATCGAGGTGGATTGACTGTACGATCATCCGACCGAAGTCGCTGTCGCGGAACACCGTATGGCTGCAGATGGAGTAGCACGATGCCGGAATCGCATGAAGTTCTGAAGAAATCCGTTGAGCGGGTGGGAGCGAAGAAGGTGGCGTCGGATATGAACGTTTCCACCTCCCTCGTCTACAAGTGGTGCCAGGAGCCGGCAGGGGAAGCCTTCGACGGCTCGAGCGGCGCCCGGAATCCTCTCGACCGTGTGGTGGCTCTCTTCGCGAGCACGGAGGATTTCAGCATCATCGAGTGGCTCTGCGATAAGGCAGGCGGCTTCCTCGTCCGGAATCCCGAGGTTCCGCCCGAATCGATCGACACCGAGTTCATCGCCCTGACCCAGCGGATGATCCGGGACTTCTCGGAGCTGTTGCAGGTCATCTCCGAGTCGATCACGAACGACGGCCGGGTGGACAGCAAGGAGGCGGAGCAGATCCGCGGCGAATGGCAGCAGCTCAAGCAGTACGCCGAGGCCTTCGTCGTGGCATGCGAGAGAGGCATCTTCGACATGCAGCAGTGATCTGCCTTGCACATCGAAGATCGCCGTTGCCGCACCGCAGCGGACCGGGCCCGATGCGGAAATCCCGGCAACCTCGCTGCCGCTTATCCTTTCTGTTTTCCCGATTCCACCTCCTTCTTGAGCGCGTCGAGATCGGCATCGATCGAGCCCGATGACTCGTCGAGCGCCTCGAATTCCTTGGCCAGCTCGTCGTTCTCGTCGAGCGAGAGGGATTCGTAGGCCTTGGCCGCCGCTTCCTCCCTGGCCACCTTCTCCTCCATGCCCTGGATGGCGGCAAAGGCGTTGTCCCCGTCGGCCACGCCGGCGAGAGCCTGGGATACCTTTTTCTGAGCCCGCGCCGCGTTCTTCCTGGCGATCAACGTACCGGCCATCCGCTCCGCCTCGGAGATCTTCCGCTTCAGGTTCAGGACCTGCTCCTTCAGCATGCCGGACGTTTCCCTCGCCTTGTCCACCGCAGGCTTCAGCGACTCCACCTGGGCATCGGCTTCGTTCTTCTTGACCAGCGCCTTGCGGGCGAGCTCCTCGTTTCCGGCGTTGAGAGCCTTCTTGGCCCGTCCCTGCCATTCCTCCGACTGTCTCTGGTACCTTTCGTATTCGGCTTCCAGGCGATTCGTGTTCGACATCGCCTCGGCCGATGCTTTCACTACGCGAGCGAGTTCCGTCTTCATGTCCTTTACCGATTGCCTGAGCGTGGACTCGAAGGTTGCGTTTTCCATGGAGTCCATCGCCTTGTTGACCTGTCCCTTCACTACCCGGCTGCTCCTGCCGAAGAAATCCTTGAAGAAGCCCATTTTTAATCCTCCACATAGTGGTTTCGTTCGAATCGTCGAAGATCGCGCCTACAGGTAGGCGGCCAGCAGATCCCTGGCTGTCAACACGTCCATGTTGAGAAATTCCAGGCATGAGAGGACGTCGTCCTTGTCCTCCGATCCAAGATCCTGCAGCTTGCAGAAGTTGCTGAGCGTGACGATCACCTTATCGCTACCCGTCTTGCAGAGCCTGAAGCTCGACGTGGAGATTCCGTTCTCCGTGTCGAGAAGGACTCCTGCCAGGTCGGAGGTCATTGCGGATTCCTCCACCTCGAAGCAGGCCACGGCATTGAACAGGATGTCCTTTTCCAGGTCGCAGGAGAAAGTGATTCCGCTCTCCGGATCCTTGACCAGAAAGCAGGTTGCATCTTCCCCGGGTAGAGTCTCGTATCCCGCGTCGGCCAGAATGCTTTTCACGGCGGCGGCGGATACCTCATCGTGCTGGTTTGTTGCTGTCATTTAAGTACCCCCTTGTCTCATGGTCTCTACGGTCCGGAATCTCGTACCAACGTTCCGGGTGCCTGTTTCGTTTTTTAAAACAATGGTCATTAGACGGGCGAAGGGGGGTGTTTCGATATTATAATCTTCAGCCCTTTTTGGAAGCGTAGGCCGGATCGTAGGCAGGATTCGGTTCGCTCGGGACGGGCGCCTTCGTCGACTTGCGCCACTTCTTGAGCTTCTCGTGGAGCTCGTCACGTTTTCGCTGTCGAATCATCGAGAGATCGTTCTCCTCGCCCGGATCCTCTTTCAGGTCGTACAGCTCGAGGCGTCCGTCCTCGAAGAACTCGATCAGCTTGTAATCTCCCGACCGGACGGCACCGGCCGGCGTGGTGCGCCAGGCGCCCTTCATCCCCTTGTAGGCTTCGAGATAGGCGGGAAAGTGCCAGTACAGATCGCTGCGATGCAGGCCGCCTTCCTCCAGGAGCAGGGGCATCAGGCTCTTGCCGTCGAGGAGATGCTCCGGGGGCTGCATTGCGCCGACCATTGCCGCGATGGTGGGATAGAAGTCGATTCCGATCACCGGCGTGTGACAGACCGTTCCGGGCCGGACCCGGCCGGGCCAGTGGACGAACATCGGCTCGCGGATTCCGCCCTCGTAGAGCATCCCCTTGCTGCCCCGGAGCGGCGCCATGGAAGTGAACCGATCCATGCCTCCGTTGTCGGAAAAGAAAAAGATGGCCGTGTTGTCCGCCAATCCGAGATCGTTCAGCTTCTCGACGATTCTTCCCACACCCTGGTCGACGGATTCGATCATGGCGGCATAGGCCGGGTTCTTCTGCCCATTGCCCCCTTTCTTGCCGGCATACTTCTCCTTGATCGTGCTCTTGGCCTGGATCGGGGTGTGGACGGCGTAATGGGAAAGGTAGAGAAAGAAAGGCCTGTCCCGGCTCTCCTCGATGAAGCGGAGCGACTCGTCGGTAAGCCTGTCGGTCAGGTACTCGCCTTCGCCAGGCTCCTCCAGTTCGGGCAGCTTGTAGGGGGCGAAATATCCTGCCGGAGGATGGCCGTACCGGCCGCCGGCCACGTTGACGTCGAAGCCATGGGCCAGGGGGCCGGTGTCCGGATCCTTGCCGAGATGCCACTTGCCGATCGATGCCGTTCGGTAGCCGGCCGTTTTGAGAAGCTTGCCAAGGGTGAAGAGCTCCGGATCGAGCTCCTCCTTGTTGGGAGTCGGTATCAGCTTCCGCAGCTTCGCTTTCCCCCTGTCCGGCCGCTTCACCGTGAAGATCCCGTGGCGGGGCGTGTACTGGCCCGAGAGGAGAGAGGCGCGGCTCGGTGCGCAGTTCGGCGCATTGGCATAGGCGTTGGTGAAGATCATGCTATCGTGGGCCAGCCGGTCGATGTTCGGCGTTTCATGGAAGGTGCTGCCCATGAAGCCGGGATCCTTCCAGCCCATGTCATCGATGAGGATGAAGATGATGTTGGGCTGACTTTCACCTTTCCCCCCGCCCCTTTCGAAAAGACCGTTTCCCGCGCAGGCCGGTAGGGAGAGCGTGAAGGCGCCGAGGCTCAAGCTCTTGAGGAACGCCCGCCGTCCGGTCCGTGTCGGCATCGATCCCTCATCCCCGGTCCGCTGCAAGCTCATTCTCCTTCCCCTTCATCCTCCTCGGCGTGCCGCGAGTAGGCGGGAAGATCTCTCTCGGGCCGGCCGTGGTCGCGAAAAACGGCAAGCCAGTGGGAGATGAAATCGTCGAATCCGGCCTCGGCCATCACCGAGGTCAATGGTGTCACGATGCGGGCGATGCTCGTCGAGTCGATGAAGAGGAGCCATCGCCGGCCCTTGTCCGCCGTCTCCGGATCCCTGACGGCGGTCCACCCGGGGATGGCGTGAGTCACGACGAGCGGCGGTTTCTCGAACTCCCCTGCCAGCTCCTCGCGAAACGCGTCGATCGTTTCTTCTCCCAGCAGGGCGGGAAGGGCGACGGCCCACGACTGCGGCAGCTGCTTCTTGTCGATGATTGAGTGGATCCTCCTTGCCGCCTTGCCCGCCTGGGAGACGATCCATTCGGGCTCGAGCGTTTCGCCTTCGGCGGCCACGATCCAGGGCACGGGAATCCAGACGAGAAGCGTTCCGTTCGAGGAAGCGGGCAGCCCCCGCACGGGAAGATTGGAAAGCTCGTCGAAGGACGGAGCCGTCCGGCTGCGCAGATCGAGTCTGAGCGGCGTTCTACCCGGCAGCCCGGCAAGATATGAGCGCTCGAGCCGCTCGACGAGGGGGCGCTGGATGCAGACGGCGCCGAAGCTCGTGGCGAATCCGACATGGCCCTCGATCGGCGTTCCGTCGACCGTGTGGTACCGGCCGACTACAATGCCGTTGATCGAGGCCTGTACAGCCGCACCATCGATAAGGAGCTCCAGGTCGCAGGCCGGCATGGCCCGCTCGAACTCGAAGGTGCCTCCGCTGAGCGATCCGGGGAGCGCCCCGTCTCTTTCCCTCAGACCGTCAAGGCCCCAGTTCATTGTTTCGAAGAGCGGCTCCTCCTCGCTTTCGCCGATGGCGTACATCATGTTGCCGGCCGAGAACCGGAACCGGTAGTTCCGTTCCCGTTCCCCGTAGCCGAAGACGACGGCGCCGGCGGCATAGGAGGTGGTGAACTTGATGCGCGCCGTGATCCTGTAGGTTCCCGGCAGGAGCCAGATGTTCGACCTGACGAAGGCATGCCGCTGATGGGCCGATCGATCGAGCAGCCCCGTTGCCTTGCGCGGCTTTCGGCGGCCCACGTGCAGGTCGCGGTGAGCGGTCTCGAACCAGAGGTCCGGCACCCGGCGCTCCTCGTATCCGGTGAGGCCGCTCTCCTGCCACCCCAGGAGGCCTGCGTGGCAGGGGGGGCGGTCGAAGGGATGCAGGGATCCGTCGCGGGGATTCCTTTCAAGCGGTGCGGAGGGAACGAGCGGGAGACCGAGCCAGGCGGCCAGGCGGTTCCGGTCAGCGGCAAAAACAGCCGCAGCCCGGGCCATTTCTTTCTTCGAATAGGCGTCGATCGCCTCCTCGAGCAGGTCGCAGTAGATCCTGAGCTTGCGAAGGGCCGTGAGAAAGGGAGCCCGGTCTTCTTCCTCGCCTGCCCGAGGAAAAAGGTTCTGCCTCTTCACGACCCAGGCTGCGTCGGCGAGCCTTTTCTTGCCGAGACCGTCGGCGAGGAGGCGTTCCACGTCCGCGGAAGGTCCGTCGACGGCCAGGGCCCAGACGAGAGTCCGGATGCTCTCGTCGACCTGCCCGAGATCGTAGAGGAGCCTGCCGGCCTCGCGAGCCTGGTTTTGCCCGAACCGGGGTTCCGCGCGCACGCGCGACCAGGTCCACGTCGGTTCGTCGTAGACGTAACGCCGCTCGCCGCCCCCGGGCACGTTTCGTGCGAAGCGCTTCGTCCAGGGCTCCCGCGTCTTCCAGAAGAAGCCCTTGAGGAAAGCGTGAAAGGCCTCTGCGAAGGCATCGATCCCGTCGGGGCGGCCCTCCTTCCCGTCGGCAAAATGCGACACGAACCAGGCTTCGCGGTTCCTGGCGGCCTTGCGACCTCCCTTCATGAAGTCATCGAGCCTTTCGGCAAAGAGGAGGCGGCTGTCCTTTTTCCAGAAGGCGAGATAGACATAGAGCGCGTATCCCGCCACGTAGTTGTCCCTGTACTCCTCAAGCGTCCCGTCGATGAGAGGAACCAGCTTGGCCTTGCTGCCGTATCCCTTGAGGTAGGCGCCCTCGATGGTGCCGAACATCACATGGTCCGGCACGAAGTTCTTGCAGAGATATGTCCCGTAGGCAGCGCCGGTCCAGACCGCTCTCCCCTCGAGCAGCCACGCCGGCATGCCGGGATGGAGGGCGCCGTCGAAACGGTGGGTGAGCTCGTGGGTGATGCCGCGGCCGAGGCCTTCGATCGTGCCGCATGACAGGCGAAGGACGGTGAGATCGCCGCTCTGGAAGCCGCCGGCCCACCAGAAGGGGGTTCCTTCCGATTCGAGCCCGTGGGCCTCGGACACGATGCGTATCATGCCCTGGCGGTCGAGGAAGGGATCGGCTCCGAACCAGTACGCCAGCCGGGCGTGATGATGCTCCACCGTACTGGCTACGCCGAGAAGCGTCTCGAAGCCGCAGTCGGTCTCGATCCGGTAGCGCTCTTTCGGGGAGACGGCCAATCCCGGATCGGCGAAGCTCGAGTGATCGCGGGTGAACGATTCGCCTTCCATCTTGTAGAGCCACTCGAGGGAATCGACGGTCCAGGGCTCCTCGCCCCGGGACGCAAGCATTGACCGGGCCCTTGCCAGGCCTGCGACGGCTTCCTTCAGCACGCTTTCCATTCCCTTGGGTCTTTCACCCTCGAGGTCCTTGAATCCCGCCTGCGTGCCCAGCCCCCTGAGGCACCGCGCCGACCGGATGGCCTCCTCTATACGCCTGCTCGACAGCCCCTGTTTCATGGCCCGCCGGAGAGCAGCGATGACGGGAGCATGAAAGTTCGGCGAAAGCCGCAGCTTCGGATCGATGTCGGGAAGGGCATGCCTGTCGGGATCCGGGAATGGGGAGGCGATCTCGAACGCCAGGCGCCGCGCCCACTGCGCCACGAGCAGGTCGGAGGGCTGCCGGGATCCCTGAGCCTGCCGTTTCCGCGCGAAGGCGATCAGCTCGGTCAGCGCTTCCACGCGCGCCGCGGCGATCCGGGGCAGGAGAGGATCGGCGGGAGAGAGAAAGGCCTTCACGTCCCGGTTCGGCTGGGCGCGGCCCTCCGTGTCCGCCGCAGCCTCGTACCAGGCATGGGACCAGAGAGCCCTCGCGTCGGCGTCGTCGGCAGCGAGCCGGAGGAGCTGTTCCAGGATCTCCCGGGAAAGGGGCTGGAAAGCGAGAGCCTTCTGGAACTGGCTGCAGGCTTCCCCGGGATCTTCCTTTTCGAGGGCACGGCGTGCCCTGATCAGGTGGTCGTAGGGGTCAGAGATCCTCTCCTCGTTGCCTGACGCCATGGCGGCATTCCATGGCCCGAGGAGAATCAGGACCAGGAGAAGGACGGACCGCTTCAACGGTTCATGGGCGGCCGACAGGGCGCTCACGGGAACGGATTTTGTTTTTTCTGTTCGGAACATGAACGGATTGGACTCTCCGAAAAGGTAAAGGCCGCCCCGGGAGATCCGCTCTCGGCTCGGAGGCTTATCGGTCCAATATGGCAGAGGACGCGCGGCAGCGTAACAGGAAAGAGCGGAGCTTGTCAATTCGACGGGCCGCCGGGTTCGAGCGTACCTGTTGACACCGGAAACTCCCGGTTGATATCTTCCGCACCATGGCAGCCGCAGATGGCGGTTCTCGAGGCGAATAAAAGAAAACACCGAGCACCTTTTCAGCCTACACAAAGAGGAGACAGGCGATGATGCGCAACGTGGCCGCAGGGCTCATTCTATTTTGGCTGACCGCTCTGACATGCACGTCGACGCCCCTGGCCGCGCAGAGCCTGTCCGGCGGAAACGTGTCTCTCGAGATGAGCCGCGACGGTTCTGTGCAGGCCGTGCGAGCGGGGCACAGGCTTCTTCCGGCAGGCGGCGGGCCCGGTGGGATATTCATCCGCGACCTGGCCGATGCGAACGTTCCGGGGACGATGCTCTTCTCCGACAGCTTCGAGGGCGTCGGCGGGCATGGCTGGGAATATTACCAGCAGACGCAGAACCAGGCGCTCACGATCCGGACGAGCGACCACGCGGCTCACACCGGGCAGAGAAGCCTTCTTTTCAAGGTGGAACAGGCCGCATCCAATCAGAAGGGGAGAATCCTCTCGCCGGAATCGTTGATGGTCCCCGTCGAGCCGGGAAAGCGGTACAGGCTTCAATGCCTCTACAAGGCGACGCGCGGCTACCTTGCCGCCAATCCCGGATCGCTGACAATCCAGTCCAGCCTGTATGAGCCGTCGAACGGCAACTATATCAACGGCATCGGTCTGTTCTGGCTCGATTCCACCGGGATTCCCGTGGCTGAGCACATCAACGTGGCGCCCTTCATGGATCAGGCGAACGACTGGAAAAGCGCGGGCGGCGTGGCAACGGCTCCTGACGAGGCGGCATTCGCCCGGGTCACGGTCTCCGCCAGCCTCTTTCCCGATTACGACCTCGAAGGATTCTTCGTCGATCAGGTGGAGTTCTTCGAGGACCGGTCGATCCTGGAAAGGGTGCTCGGTTCGCTCACCACGGCGGGAAAGGGCAACATGGCCTTTGCCTCGAAGCTCGACGATTTCCAGGTCGAGGTCGACATGGTCAGCCTCGGCAACGGCCTGATGTTCTCCGGCACGGTGCGAGCTCTCGACAGCAAGCCCCACCCCCTCGATCTCCATATCGCGATTCCCGTCGATGCCGAAGGCTGGACCTGGCCCTTGGATGCGGAAGAGAAGGAGATAATCGATTCGAAAGTTTCCTCCTGGTATGCCAACGAGATCTCCTTCGACAGCCAGTCGAACCTGCCCGCTTCGCTCTACCCTTACGGCGGCGTCCACGACGACGAAAGCGGGATCGCCCTCTGCATTCCCCTCGAGCCTGTCCAGGTGGCAAGCATCGGGTACGCTGCCAGTCGGCGCTGCCTGGAGGCGCGCTTCCGACTCGGTCTCGATCCCGGCCTGGGGCGCGGCACGGCCCGTTTCACCGCCTTCCTGTTCGACTTTCCGCCGGAGCACGGTTTCCGGGGGATCATCTCGTCCTATCGCAAGCTCTTCTGGTTCAAGCCCGACTGGTTCGCCGCGGATTTCGATCCCGCTGGATTCAAGCAGTGGATTGTCGGCATGTTCCATTCGATCGGAGGGGCCAGGTTGAGTGATTACTGCGACAAGAACGGATACTTCGCCTGCCAGCACACCGGGACCGAGCTCATCGTGGAAGAGCTCGTGCAGGTCGGACAGCAGCCACCGCCGACGCTCGATCAGATCCTCCAGGTCGTGGCCCATCGTGCGGGCAGTTCCGATCCTCTGACGCGTTACTACTACACCTACGTCTGGGAAGAGTTGCTGCGGTCGCACAACGGAGATCCCGTTCTGAGGGCCTGTGAAGAGGATCGATCGGCGAACGGCTGGATCCAGGCATTCTTCAGGTTGACACCCTGCGTCCATCTCGATGACGAGGGATTCATCAGATATCTCAGGGAGCTGATCCTGTTTCCGGCATTCAACGATACCATGAATCCGGATCCCTCCTGGAACGTCGATCCCTCGGTGCTCGACGCCGTGCTGCTGGACCACTTCCTGAACCAGTCGTCCATGGATTTCAATCCCGCCCACATCGTGCGATCGGCACAGGACCTGACCTACTCGCAGAACAGCTATCAGCTCGGACTGACTCCGTCAGCCGGTGCCCGCGACCTCGTCCTCTGGCTGCGCCGATGGCTCGACTACCATGTTCCCGAACCGCGGCGGCAGATCATGGTGAACTGGTTCGGGCTGGGAACGTGCAACGCCGTCGTACCCTGGGTCGATCTCTACGTGGACGAGGTGAACAACGCCATCTCGAACGGCCAGTACGGCTATGCCCGGGAGAACGCCTTCGATCCGGCCATCCTGCGATACAGAAGAGCGATCGTCTATCAGAAGTACCGCTGCCAGAAGTTCAACGGGACGAAAATCACGCGGAGCGACGTGCACGACACGCTGCACACCTACCTGCTATTCGCCATGGGGGCGATCCCCGACGAGAGGATCAAGTTCAAGAATTCCGCGCAGTTCGGCTGGGATCAGTTGATCGCCACCGTGGAGTTCCACAATGCCATGGCGGCGGACATGCACAACGCCGGCTGGGAGCCTGTCACTCATGCCGACTGCGATGCCGGGGAGATCCGCCTCGAACGATACGGCGAGGTGGCCGGCGGGGCGTTCTACATCGTTGCGCTCAACGAATCGGAGTCTGCCGTGTCGGGCACGATCACGCTGCGCGGAGGGCTGGGGCTCGGCAAGAAGCCCGAGGTCACGGAACTGATCTCCGGCACCAAGTACACGGTGAACGGCTCGGGGCCCGAGTGGACCGTCGACTTCCAGAGGCTGGTGAAACGGAGGGCGCTCGTCCTCAAGATCGAGTAGCGTCCTCCACATCCTGGATCGTCCGCGGGATGGGGGGACCCAGGATCCGGCTTTCCTCATCCGTCACGAGGATGTCGTCCTCGAGGCGGATCCCGTTGAAATCGCGATATGCCTCCAGGCGGGTGTAATCGATGAACTCCTCGAACCGCTTCTCCTCCTGCCACGTGTCGATCAGGTGGGGGATGAAGTAGATTCCCGGCTCCACGGTGAGCACGAACCGGGGCTCCAGCTCGCGGGCCATCCGCAGGTACTGCAGACCGAACTGGCTGCTTCGGGAAACGGTGGCGTCGTAGCCGACGTGATCCTCGCCCAGGTCCTCCATGTCGTGGACGTCGAGACCGAGCATGTGCCCCAGCCCGTGGGGGAAGAAGAGGGCGTGGGCGCCCTGGTTGACCGCCTCCTCGGTGTCACCCCGCATCAGGCCGATCTCCTTCAGCCCGGCGGCGATGGTGCGGGCAGCCGTCATGTGCACCTCCTTGAACATCACACCGGGCTTCATCGCCCGGATCGAGTTCTCCTGCGCATCGAGAACGATCTGGTAGATCTCCTTCTGCTTCGTGGTGAAGCGGCCTGATACGGGCATTGTCCTCGTGATGTCGGAGCAGTAATGAAGGGCGGTCTCGGCGCCGGAGTCGTGGAGGAGCATCCGGCCCTCCTCGAGGACGCCGGCATGGTGCGGATTGTGAAGCGTCTCTCCATGGATCGACAGGATCATGGGGAATGAGCTTCTCCCTCCCATCGACAGGGCCAGACCTTCGACCGATCCGACGATCTCCTGCTCCCTGGTGCCGGGCCGGGCCATCTTCATCGCCCGATCGTGCATGACGCGGGCTATTCCAACGGCCTCCTCGATCTGGGCGATCTCCTCGTCGCTCTTCGTCGATCTTTCCTTCACCACGGCACGGATCAGGGGCAGGGAGGCGCCCGTCATCGTTTGCGCCGCAGGGATATCGAGGTGCTCATGGAGATCCAGCCGCCGTGCCGCGCGATAGGGCGGGAGATAGTGGACATTTCTTCCCGCCGACATGGCTTTCTCGAGCATGCCGGCAAGACCGGTCCAGGGCCCCTGTCGCGCCATACCGGCTCTCTCGCGCCAGGAAGCCAGTGATTCCTGCTTGCCGGACCAGACCACGTCGTCAGGTTCCTGGTCATCGCCGAAAAGGAACTCCTGCTGCGAATCGACGTCGATCACCGCGGCGAGGCGGGGAAGATCGATACCGACGAAATAAAGAAATGAGCTATCCTGCCGGAAGGGAAAGATGTTGGCCGGACAGTTCATCGGGCTGTCGGGATTGCCGAGGAGTAGAATGAGCCCCGAACCGACATGCCCGGATAGGTTCTTTCTTCTTTCAATATAAGTTGCCGCATCGAACATCGCGGTCCTCCCGTGATTCACTCGCGTTCTCTTTTCACACCCCTATATTGCAGGTTCAGTGCTCCTTTGCAATTCTGATTACTTTCCAGATTTTGGCTTGCGCTTCTGAGTGAGGGAACTGATGATATTTTGGATACTTAGGCTGGGAATAGACCTTCAAGCTGTTTTCTTCGATTTCAATGGTGCTTAGGAAGAAGAAGGATGTTGAAGGAGAAGTATCCGTACTACCTCGGTGGGAAAGCGGCTTCGCCCAATCACGACCTGGCCGTCAGCAACAAGTTTACCGGTGAAACGGCCACCCGCGTTCCTCTCGCAGATGCCGCAGCGATCGACAGCGCCATTGCCGCAGCGGTCGACGCAGTGGAACCGATGCGGACGATGCCTTCCTACGCGCGGCAGGATATTCTTCTTCATTGCGTCAAGCGATTCCAGGACAGGGCCGAGGAGCTGGCACAGGCGCTCTGCATCGAGGCCGGAAAGCCGATCCGCGATTCGCGTGGAGAGGTCTCGCGGCTGATCGACACGTTCCGGATCGCCGCCGAGGAGTCGGTGCGGCTTCACGGCGAGGTGCTGCCGCTCGATATCACGCCGCGAGCCAAGGGATATCGCGGTCTCTATCAGCGTGTACCTGTCGGTCCCTGCTCCTTCATCTCGCCCTTCAACTTTCCCCTCAACCTGGCTGCCCACAAGATCGCTCCTGCCATCGCCGCGGGATGCCCCTTCATCCTCAAGCCGGCGAGCTGGACGCCAGTGGGCGCCCTCGTCATTGGCGAGACCCTTGCCGAGACGGATCTGCCCGCCGGCGCGTTCTCGATCCTGCCGTGCCACCGGGACGGCGCCGATCTTTTCACCACGGACGAGCGGCTGAAGCTCCTGAGCTTCACCGGATCGCCCGAGGTCGGCTGGGCTCTCAAGGCCAAGGCGGGGAAGAAGAAGGTGGTTCTCGAACTGGGCGGCAACGCCGCCGTGGTGGTGGACGAGGACGCGGATCTCGAAGACGCCGTGTCGCGCATCCTCATCGGCGCATTCTATCAGTCGGGCCAGAGCTGCATCGGCGTCCAGAGGATCATCATTCATGAGGAGGTTTACGACGACCTGAAGGAGAGGCTCATTGCGCGGACCGGGGAACTGATAATGGGCGATCCTCGCGATGAGGATACCTTCATCGGTCCGATGATCTCCGAGGGTGACGCGATCCGTCTGGAGGCCTGGATCGAATCGGCCGTCAAGTCGGGAGGAAACCTTCTCTGCGGCGGGTGCCGCGAAGGCGTGATGCTCGAGGCCACCCTCCTCGAGAACGTTCCGAGAACGGAGAAGATCGTCGCCAGCGAAGCTTTCGGCCCCGTCGCCGTCCTCTCGAAGTTTTCGCGTTTCGAAGATGCTTTGGACGAGGTGAACGACTCGGTGTACGGCCTCCAGGCCGGCCTGTTCACCCGCGACATATACAAGATCCAAAAGGCATGGGACACGCTCGAAGTGGGGGGGGTCGTAATCGGCGACGTCCCTTCCTGGCGCGTGGACCACATGCCATACGGCGGTATCAAGGAGAGTGGCCTCGGGCGGGAGGGAATCCGGTTCTCGATGGAGGACATGACCGAGATCCGGCTACTGGTAATCCGGACACCCGGGGCCTAGTTATCATTTCCCAAGGAGAGAAGGAGAATCGAAATGCGTATCGTTCTATTTCTGCTGGCAGCAACCCTGCTCTTTTCGGGCGGTGTGCTGCTGATGGCCGAGGATGATGACTCGAAGAAAAAGGAGGAGGGGAACAACGAGGTTATCAAGCTTCCGGGTTCGATGGGGCTCAAGATCTCCGGTGAACTCCGTTTTCGCGAAGAGTACTGGAAGAACAGGTATCCCATGGCCACCGAGGACTTGGACTTCACCCGGATGAGGACGAGGCTTCGCTTCGACCTGGACATCCGCGAGAACCTCGGAGCCATCGTCGAGTTCCAGGATGTGAGGATCATGGGCAGCGAGGGTAACGTGGCAGCCGACACCGAGGGGGTGGACATCAAGAGAAGCGAGATCCTCGTCAGGAACCTCTTCGGCAAGCCGCTCGACCTCGAGTTCGGACGCCACGTCCTGGCCTACGGCGACCAGAGGCTGATCGGCCACCTCGAGTGGTTCGACCAGGGGCGGACCTACGACGGATTCCGGCTTTCCTACAAGCCGGGCGACTGGTACGCTGACTTCATCGGGTTCAGGGTCAACGATACCGCCGTCGGTGACATGAACGACCAGGATCTGTTCGGCGTGTACGGCGGCATGAACGATCTGTTTCCCGGCGGCGGCCTAGAGGCCTATCTTCTTCTCTTCCGGGATCAGACGCGGATGCCCTTCGTTCCGTTGAACATGACCGAGAGACGCTTCCTCACCATGGGTTTCCGGGCATTCGGCAAGCAGGACGGTTT
>CAYZWU010000043.1:39117-45431 GCA_964482235.1 uncultured Phycisphaerales bacterium | reverse complement strand
AACATGGCAGGGAAGTCGACCTTCCTCCGCCAGAACGCCCTCATCGCCATCATGGCGCAGATCGGCTCCTTCGTGCCGGCCGCGTCGGCCGAGATCGGCCTCGTCGACAGGATCTTCACCCGCGTGGGCGCCTCGGACGACCTGGCGCGCGGATCGAGCACCTTCATGGTCGAGATGGAGGAGACGGCCAGCATCCTGCACAACGCCACGGAGAAGAGCCTGATCATTCTCGACGAGGTGGGCCGCGGCACGTCGACCTTCGACGGCCTTTCCCTGGCCTGGGCGATCTCGGAGCACATCCACGACAGCGTGGGCGCGCGAACCCTCTTCGCCACCCACTACCATCAGCTCACCGGTCTGGTGGACGACCTCAAAGGCGTCGTCAACCTGAGCGTTGCCGTGCGCGAATGGAAAAACGAGATCATCTTTCTCCACAAGATCGTGGAGGGAGGCACGGACAAGTCCTACGGGATCCACGTGGCCCGCCTGGCCGGCATCCCGGTAGAGGTTCTCGACCGGGCGGCCCGGGTACTGAAAGACCTGGAGTTCAAGAGCCCGGACCTCAACGTGAACAGGAGTGGAAAGGCCGAGCGCCGCGACTCTTCCGTGCAGCTCGGTCTCTTTCCCCCGGGCCCCGATCCGGTCCGCGAGGAGCTCGACACGATCGATCCCGAGGAGCTCACGCCGATCGAAGCTCTCGTCCTTCTGCAAAAACTCAAGGATATGACACAATGAGCCTCACGAACGACAAGACCGCTTTGACCGCACTCTTCAAGGAAGCAAGGACCATGGCCATCGTGGGCATCGACGACATCCCGACCCGCGACTCGTACCGCACCGGCGAGTACCTGCAGGCCGAAGGATACACGGTCTTTCCGGTCACGCCGGCGGGCGGCGAGATCCTCGGTGTGCAGGCCGCCCCGCTTCTCGACGCGATCCCGGCTCCCGTGGATATCGTGGTTCTCTTCTGCACGCCGGCAGACATCCCCGTCTACGCCGAGGCCGCCATTCGCAAGAAGGCGAAAGCCCTCTGGCTCCAGCTCGGCATCGAGCACGAATCCGCCGTGCGCAGCGCGTCGGCAGCCGGGCTGATCGTCGTGCAGGACCGCGACGTGGTGGTGGAGCACAAGAGGCTGATCAAGGGGATCGAGCCGTGATGCCCGCCTCGCCCTTCACGCGGCAGAACGTGATGCCATGAAAAAGCCGTCGGATCCCACAAGGACAGGGCTGATCGGCTGCGGCAACATCAGCGAGATCTATCTCGAGAACGCCGGACGCCTCGACGGGATCGAGATCGTTGCCTGCGCCGACATCGATCCAGGCGCTGCCGTTGCAAGAGCCGGGCAGTTCGACATCGAGGCGCTGTCGCCCGAGCAGCTTCTTGCCCGGCCGGATATCGAGCTCGTGCTGAACCTCACCACACCGCAGGCCCATGCCGAGGTCAGCAGCCGCGCCTTGCGGGCGGGAAAGCACGTCTACAGCGAGAAGCCCCTCGCCCTGTCCCTGGAGGAAGGGCGCTCTCTTCTCGACCTCGCCCGGGCAGGCGGCCTCCTCGTGGGCTGCGCACCGGACACCTTCCTCGGCGCCGGCATCGCCACTTGCCGGAAGGCGATCGACTGCGGCGCCATCGGGCGGCCCGTTGCCGGGACGGCGTTCATGATGTGCCGGGGACACGAGAGCTGGCACCCCGATCCCGGCTTCTACTACAAAAAAGGCGGCGGCCCGCTCTTCGACATGGGGCCCTACTACATCACCGCTCTCGTTCATCTCCTCGGTCCGCTGCGGCGCCTGTCCGCCATGGCGTCGACCTCCTTTCCCGAGCGCGTGGTCACCTCGCCCGAACGGTGCGGCGAGGTCATCCCCGTGGAGGTTGCGACGCACCTCTCCGGGACGCTCGAGTTCGAGAGCGGAGCCCTGGTCACCATGGCGATGAGCTTCGACGTGTGTCATCACACGAACCACCCGATCGAGATCCATGGCGAAAGCGGCAGCCTGCAGGTCCCGGATCCCAACTCCTTCGGGGGACCCGTCCGCATCGCGAGGAAGGATAGCGGCGCGTGGGAGGAGCTTCCCCTCGAACGCGGCGAGACGGGCAACGCCCGCGGTCTTGGTGCGGCCGACCTGGCACTGGCGGCCAGGGATGACGGATCGCCGCGCTGCTGCGGCGAGCTGGCCTTGCACGTGCTCGAGGTGATCTGCGCGTTCGAGGAGTCGTCGCGAAAGGGCTGCCGGATCGAGATCAGCAGCCGGTGCGAGCGGCCTCGGCCCCTGGCCGAATGAGGTGCTCGATCGATAGGGTTCATTTGCCTGCAACGAAAGAGTGTTGATTCCAGTACCAGGGAGGATCGTCCATGTCAAAGCGAGCTCTGTTCTTTCACGGCGGCTGGCACGTTCACGAACCGGAGCAGAGCGCAGCGCTCTTCGCCGATCTTCTCCGCGCTGAAGGCTTGGATGTGGAACTGGCCCCCACCCTGGATTGCCTCCTCGACGGCGAGCGGCTCCATTCCTTCGATCTCATCGTTCCGGTCTGGACCATGGGGGAGATCACACCGGAACAGGAGGGGAACCTCTGCCAGGCCGTGAGGCAGGGCGCCGGGCTGGGGGGCTGGCACGGCGGCGCGGGCGACGCCTTTCGCGTCAGCTCGGAGTACCAGTTCATGGTGGGCGGGCAGTTCGTCGCCCACCCGGGCAAGATCAAGGAGTTCGAGGTGGAGATCGTGGACCGCGCCAGCGAGATCACGCGCGGCCTCTCCGATTTCCAGGTGCGGACCGAGCAGTACTACATGCACGTGGATCCCTCGAACCACCTTCTGGCCGCCACCACGATGAGCGGCGACCTGAGCGGCTGCGACTGGGTTCGCGGCACCGTCATGCCGATGGCCTGGACGCGACGCTACGGTCAGGGAAGGATCTTCTACGCCTCCTGGGGACATGGGATTGCCGATTTCGATGTGCCGGAAGCCAGGGAGATCGTGCGGCGCGGTTTGCTCTGGGCCGCGAGATGACGGTAAGCGCCCTCCATTCAGCCGATTCTCCGCGCCGGATCCCTGGCAGCTTCCTCTCGAATCGAAAATAGTCTATTAATCAAACGACAACTCTCTGATATCATACTTACGGCCTGATAAAGCACTCGGCCATCGAACTGACTTGAAAGAAACCGGCATCGACCGGAGAGATTCCTCTGGGTGCGTCCCTGCAGTGTGTATCCCTGTCTGGAGACGGTCCCGGCACCTTTTCCGAGAAGAAGGAAAAAAATGATGTTTGATGTGAAATCAATCGGGAACAGGAAGGCGTTCAGTCTGTTGCTTCTCACACTGGCCGCCCTGATCGTGACGATCCCCGCCGCTCTGGCGCAGATTCCGCCCGGCTACTACGACAGCGCGGACGACAAGACCGGCTCGGCGCTGCGGAACGCGCTCCATGAGATCATCGACGATCACACGGTGATCCCGCACAGCTCGAGCGGCTACGACACCCAGGCCGCGCTCGAGGATCTCGACGAGGATCCCGCCGATCCCGGCAACGTGATCCTGATCTACTCCGGCTACTCGGTGCCCAAGAGCTCGTGGCCCGACTGGAACAGGGAGCACACCTGGCCCAAGAGCTACGGGACGGAGGACGGACCCGCCAACACGGACATGTTTCACATCTTCGCCTGCGACGCGAATGTCAACAGCTCGCGGGGCAACAAGTATTACGACAACGGCGGAACATCGTATCACCCCGAGGCTCCCGAGTGCTTCTACGACTTCGATTCGTGGGAAGTCCGCGATGTGGAGAAGGGAGACCTGGCCCGGGTCATGTTCTATCTCGACGTGCGGTACAACGGCGACCAGACTGACGAGCTCGACCTCGAGCTGACGGACAACATCTCGCTGATCCAGAGCGGCTCGCGATACATGGGCAAGCTCTCCACCCTGCTCGAGTGGCACATGAACGACCCGGTGGACGACGTCGAACGGGCGCGGAACGACTTCATCCACCAGAACATCCAGTACAACCGGAATCCCTTCATCGACCACCCCGACTGGGTCTACAGCATCTGGGGCGGTCCGCTCTCGGCCGACACGTGGCGGATCTATGAGAGCACGGCGAGCACGGTCGACTTCGAGCTCGACGCAGGCGCCGCCAACGCCTACAGGAGCTATTTCCTCCTCGGGTCGGCCAGCGGCACCGAACCGGGCGTCTCCCTGCCCGGAGGCATGACGACCCTTCCGCTGAACTACGACTTCTTCCTGGCCTACATCCGCTCCCACGCGAACTCGTCGATCCTCGTCGATTTCCGGGGATCGCTCGACGGCTCGGGGCAGGCCTCGGCCCAGTTCAACACCCTTGGCCCCCTGCCGCCCGGCATCTTCCCCGTGGGCACGCAGATTCACTTCGCCTACACGCTGCTGTCGCCCTTTGACTACGTGTCGAACGCCGTGGCCGTGGAAGTGGAGCCTTGAGAACCGTCACGCGTTGAGGCGATCGCTCACTCCTGAATCAGGACAACGGCGTTGGTGAGGCTCATCGCCCCCCCGCCCGAACCGTTGTCGAAGATGATCCCCTGGAGCGTCCAGACGGCGCCCGGCTGAAGGGTGTAGTTCTGCACCACGTAGGTGGGCGCCGGCAGGATTCCCGGCAAGAGCGGGAATCCGAGGAGGTAGTAGCCTGTATTGTTCGCCACCGTTGTCGGGGGCGCCCATGGCAAGCCGTTGCCGAGCGGCATGGGGAAGCAGGCCGTCCCGATGTCGTAGGGCTGGAACGAGGGATCGAGCTCGCCGGCCTCGCCGAACCAGGCATAGAGGGCGAAGGACGCCGGATTCGGACCGCTGGGCGGGAGCCTCATGGCAATGGTCACCGTCGACCCTGCAGGTATCACCACCTTCCGGTAGACATCGTCACCGGCTGTCCCGTTGACAAGGAGGATATCAGCCGGATCGCCGTTGACGACGTCCACATTCCCGGCGCGCAGGAGGATGTGGTGCTGGGGGACCTTGACCACGAATGCATCGCCGCCCCAGACGCCGCTCCCCGTCCCGTTGAATGTCACGTCCGGACCCTGATGGACCGGGAAGGTGGTTTCGTCCGAGCGCGTCCAGCCGGAAAGAAAGACGTTTCCCACATCGTCGACAGCAATGCCGTGGCAGAAGTCGTCATCGATTCCGCCGATGTAGCCGCAGTAGTCGAGGCCTTCACCCTGCGCATCGACGCGGGTGACGAAACCGTCGAGCTTGCCGTTGTAGCTCAGGTCAGGGCCGACCTGTACGGGAAAACCGGTCTCACCCGACTGTGTCGAACCGGCTATATAGGCATTCCCCTCTCCGTCCACGGCGATGACACCGGCTATCTCGTCCGTTTTGCCGCCGATGTAGCCGCAGTAGACCAGGCCCGAGCCGTCCAGCTCCACCTTGGCCACGAAGGCGTCGTAGTAAGACTGGGTGCCGCCGTTGTGGGTGAGATCAGGCCCGCCGATCACGGGAAAGGTCGTCTCATCGGAAGCAGTGAAACCGGCCAGGTAGGCGTGCCCCTGGTCGTCCACCGCGATTCCGGGGCACTCGTCGTACTTGCTGCCCCCCACGTAGCCGCAGTAGACCAGATCCGATCCGTCCAGCTCCACCTTCGCCAGGAATGCGTCGAAGCCGCCGGACAGGTCGTTGAAGCTGAGGTCAGGCCCCACTCTCACCGGAAAGGTCGCCTCGTCGGATAACGTGGAGCCCGTTGCGTAGGCGTGCCCCACGCTGTCCACGGCGATACTGTAGCAGAGATCGTCCTGTGCGCCGCCGATGTAGCCGCAGCAATCCAGTCCCGACCCATCCCACTTCACCCTGGCCACGAAGGCATCCCTGTTCCCGTTGAAGGTCAGGTCCGGGCCGACCCGAACGGGAAAGGTCGTCTCGTCGGATCCTGTGTATCCGGCCAGATAGGCGTTGCCGCCGGGATCAAGAGCGATCCCCTGGCCCGACTCCTCGCCGATTCCGCCGATGTAGCCGCAGTACCTGAGGCTCGTGCCGTCTACGCTGAGCTTGGCCGCGAAGGCGTCGGTGCCGCCGTTGAAGGTGAGGTCCGGACCGATGATGACGGGAAAGGTCGTCTCGTCGGATTCCGTCGTACCGACCAGAAAGGCGTTGCCCTGGGCATTGACGGTGACGCCCCACCCCTCCTCATCCCCGGTCCCTCCGATGTAGCCGCAATACTCGAGCGCCGTTCCATCTGCGTTTATCTTGGCGATGAACGCGTCGAAGCTTCCATTGTAGGTCGCATCCGGACCGGTAACGACGGGAAAGGTCGTCTCGTCGGATCCCGTGGTGCCTGCAACATAGGTGCTGCCC
>CAYZWU010000043.1:0-39017 GCA_964482235.1 uncultured Phycisphaerales bacterium | reverse complement strand
GACGGGAAAGGTCGTCTCGTCGGATCCCGTGGTGCCTGCAACATAGGTGCTGCCCTCACCGTCCACGGCGATGCTCCAGCCGGCATCATCGCCGCTGCCGCCGATGTAGCCGCAGTAAACGCTGAATGCCGGATCGAGGTGAAGGGGAAGAGCGGGATCAAAGTCACCCAGGCGGAAACCGTACGAGCAGCCGCCGCTGCCGCACCGATCTCCGAGGGCATATTCCATCGACACTTCCCTCATCCCGCCGTCGACCGTCTGGTAGGCGAAGGGCTTTCCGTCCTCGAAAGTGTTGACCGCCGTCGTCACGACGAGCTCGCCCGTTTCGCTGACGAAGAGATCGTCGATCCCTGCATAGCTCAGCCGGACCAAGGCCGGATCGGCGCCGGGCTGCACGATGAACTCGTACTTGAGCCTGCTTCCCGATCCGGAGAAGACCAGGTCGATGCCGGGCCAGAGATTCGTGTAGACCAGCCTGGCAAAGGCAGGCAGTCCGGTTCTCCACTCGTCGGGCCTGCCCTTGAAGTAGCTGAAGACGGCCTCGGCCCGGTCCGCCCCGCGAGGCGCGACATCGGCAAGAGCGCCCTCGAAATCGAGCCTGACCGTGAAGCGTTCCACTGCATCGTCTTCACCGCCAAAAAAAACGATCGTGATTCCCCGGGAGGTGAAATAGAGGGTCCTGTCCGCACCCTTCACGTAATAGGCAACATCCTCACTGTCGATCTGCCCCTGATTCTCGATGAAGTAGAGAGGAAGGCTGCTGGAAGCCTCCCCCATGGCATCGTCCTCACGGGTAGCATCCCCGGAGCCTGCAGCACCGGCAACAAAAGGACAGAGCTGCAAAATGAGGATGCAGACAAATCGTGTGAACATGTTCTTCCTCCCGATTGATCATACAGAAACCGATTCCGCCCTTGCTGGCCCAGCCGAACGGAAATAACACTCTTATACCCAAGAGTCCCCTTGATTCCGGTATGGTTCCACCGAGATCCAATATAAGGAAGCAATCCCAACAAATCAATATGCTCTAATGCTTATTTCTAATTAACCATCCGTAAAACCCCTTAAATATTCAGCTTTTGCGGCAATCCCGACCGCTTCGAGAGCCACTCTGTCCGTGGATTGGGTTGCTTCGCCCCCATCTCCGGGCTTATCATGGCTCGAAAGATGGCTGTAGAAATAATCAATCGCCGGGCGCTCCTGCGGCTGGGGTTCCTGGCTCTGGTAATCGTGATCCTCTTCTTGATTTGCTGGCCCCTCATGATAGGCATGCCTGAAGAAAGCTGGTCCGGCCCCCTCCCGCCTCTAACCGAAGGGGAGGCCGAGCTTGCCGAGGAGCTTCGCGCCGCCGTCGAGAGGCTGGCCGTCGTCATCGGGGAAAGAAACATCACCCATCGAATGGAGGCCCTGCAACGGGCCGCCGACTTCATCGAGGAATCCCTGGTCGGATTCGGCTGCAGTGTGGAGCGCCAGTCGTTCCAGGCCATGGGAAGGAGCTGCGACAACCTTGCCGTGGAGATCCCCGGTTCATCGAAGAAGGAGGAGATCGTTGTCGTCGGCGCGCATTACGACACGGTTCCCGGCTCGCCCGGCGCCAACGACAACGGCAGCGGAGTCGCCGCCGCTCTGGCGCTCGCGCGAATCTTTTCCGGGAAGAAGCCGGACAGGACCATCCGCTTCGTCTTCTTCACCAACGAGGAGCCGCCTTTCTTCCAGACGAAGGAGATGGGCAGCCTGGTTTACGCGCGCCGCTGCGAGGAGCGGGGAGAGGACGTGGCTGCCATGCTCGCCCTCGAGACGATGGGCTGCTTCCTCGACGGCGACGATAGCCAGAAATACCCGCCGCCGCTGGGATTCTTCTATCCTTCACAGGGCAACTTCATCGCCTTCGTGGGGAACACCGGTTCGCGCAGGCTGGTCCGCGACGTGGTGGCATCGTTCCGGCGCCGCACCTCCTTTCCGTCGGAAGGCGCAGCACTTCCCGGGATTCTTCCGGGGATCGCCTGGTCGGATCACTGGTCATTCTGGAAGGCCGGCTACCAGGCCGTCATGGTCACGGACACGGCTCCCTTCCGCTACCCCCACTACCATCTTGCGTCCGATACGCCGGACAAGATCGACTTCGAGAAACTGGCCCGCGTCGTGGCCGGTCTCGAACTCGTCCTGGACGAGCTGGTTGGCGCAACGCCCCCCTGATTCCCGAGCCGATCGGAAAAGCAGGAGGGCGTTGCTGCTCCCGGACGCTCAGCGCCCGCGCACGGCGATGTAGAACGTGAACCGATTGTTCTCATCGATCACCGTCGTGCCGGTGGTCCGTTCGAACTGTACGAGCAGGTCGATAAGGGCCTGCATAGCACTTTTCACTTTTTTCTCGATCCGGCTCCCGGCAAGAAACTCGCTGTCGAGCAGCAAGGAACAGATGGCGGGAACAGCGAATATCCGGATCTTCTCCCAATCCGACTCCCACGCTCGGGGATTCAGGTGAACGACCTCAATGGCGCCGTCCGGAAGAGGTCCGGCGCTCTCGATCGCCTTGGCGGACAGCATCGGCGTTTTGCCCTGAATCGCCAGGATCGTCTCCTTCACTCCCGACGGGACGGCTGACGCGATCAGGAGATCGTCCATCAGGGCGAAGGTGGGCGAAGGCAGCGGCAGCCGGATCAGGCTGTCGAGCTCGATTCCCATGAGCTCCACCCCTCTGAACGACTCGGAGCGCGTTGCGGCGCTGATCAATCCTCCGGTCACCGGTGCCCAGACGCTGGCATCCCACTTCAGGTACTGTGTGATGAAGGCTTTCACCTTCTCCCTGTCCTTGATCCGCATGAGGACCACGGTTCTGGGAAAGGGCCACCTCGACTCGTTGAGATCGGCGGGCAGCCAGGCTGCAGCCACGGAGGAGCCGAGAAACGGATAGAGATCGCTTTCAGGGTCGAGCTGAGCCGCCTCGACGAAGTTCGCCCGGAGGGCGTCCACCTTCGAGCCGAGCCAGGGCGCCAGCTCGTGCAGGAAGTAGCAGGCGGTGTCGTAGAGAGCCTCCAGGGGAAGGCCCACCTCGTACGTGAGCAGCGCATTCTCCGGAAAGTGAGCCGAAAGCGGCTCCCTGATCGATGTCATCGAATCCAGCAATCCGGGGATTGCCGCGTTCACCTGATCCTCGAGAACCTGTCCGGTCATCCAGGTGTGGATTCCATCCTCGCCGACCTCGCGCGCCAGGCCGACGGCGTCGGTCCAGCCCAGGCAGAGCCGGGCCAGGCGCTTTCCCGTTTCCGACAGCAGGCAACAGGATTCGATCCGTGCTGCAGCCTGGCGGCAGTCCAGATAAGCCCGTGCGGAGGAAGACGGCGGCAGTGCGGCCATCACGTTTTGGAAACCCTGGTTCCCGGCAAGGGATGCCGCCGATGCGGAGCCACCCCGGGCGAGGACTCTCGCCGCGTTTTCCATCAGCTCTCTGCCTCCGGCCGGAGCAAGAAGAAGCCACTGCTCGATCGCCATGCCGTGAAGAATCCTTGTTCCATCAGATGTGTGAACCGAGAAAGCGCCCCCCTTTTCAATCGAGTGCGCCTTCTCGACCCCGGCCTCGCTGAAGCAGCGAAGCAGCCACGCCAGCGAGTCGATGCGGTCGCCGGAAGCGCTGCCCCTGGCAGCGACAACCGGAACGAGCCTGTCGGATCCGGGCACTGGGATCCAGGCAACGGCCAGCGTTGTATTGGCAACGGTCTGCAGGCGGCTCCTGAACTCGGACGCTTCGCCCCACTTGCCGAGGAAGCTGGACGGAGGCAGGAATTGATCTCCCTCGCCCAGAAGGAAGCCGCTCATCTCATCGATGAGGGCCATGGCCTGCGGCCAGAAGCTCATCCGGCTGATCCTGTCCACCACATCGACGGGGCGGTCGATCTCCAGGTAGAAGCAGGTGTCAGCGGGAAAGGCGGCGGCCGGGCCGACAGCTGCCGGTGGAGCCGGCACCTTTTCCGCAGGAGCCGGCACCGGCATCTCCTCTCCCGATGCGGATATCGTGATCAGGCAACTGCACAGAATCAGGAACAGAGTCCTTGTCCATTCGAAGGTGTTCATCGTTTTTCTCCTTATTCGAAGCGGATCACTCCGCCTTCTCTTCGGGTGCCTTCTTTTCGTCATCTTCCTTCCCGCTCTCCTTCATGATGCGATCGAAGGCGGTGAGTCCCCCCATGGCGCCCAGCCCCATGGTCTCCACGGCCGTGCTGGGCACGATGATCATCGATCCCTTCTGCTTGAGCCCCTCGAAGACCATGTTCATCGCCCTGAGATGAAGCGCGGCGGGGTTGTTCTTGTAGAACTCGGACGCTTCGGCGAACTTTTCGGCGATCTCGGTCTCTGCGTTGCTCAGGATGATGCGCGACTGCCGCTCCCGTTCGGCCTGGGCCTTGCGGCTCATGGCGTCCTCGAGCGCCTTGGGGATGATGATGTCCTTGATCTCCACGGACTGCACCGTGATGCCCCAGGCGCTCGTCTTGCCGTCGAGGACGTTGCGGATCTCCTCGCCCAGCCTGTCGCGCTGCGAGAGAAGCTCGGCCAGCTCGCTTTTCCCGATGGCATCGCGGAGCGCGGTCTGGGCCGAGAAGCTGACGGCGCCGGAGTAATCCTCCACCTCGAGCACGCTCTTCTCGGGATCCCAGACCATCCAGAAGGCGATGGCATCCACGTTGACCGGGACCGTGTCGCGCGTCAGCGTTGTCTCGGCCCTGAAGTCGGTGACGCGGATCCTCTGGTCCACGAAGTTGGCCACCTTGTCCATCACGGGAAGCAGGACGAAGATCCCCGATCCTCGCAGACCCTTGAACTTGCCGAAGCGGAGCATCACGGCCTTCTCCCACTGGTACGCCATCTGGATGCAGGGCGAGATCAGGCCGGCCGCCACGATCGTGACGACGAGAATCATGCTCTCGGGGCGATGGCGCAGATAGGCGCCGAGAGCCGCCAGGGTGGTCATGACGAGAACGCTCTCCCAGATCTGGCAGATGCGAAAGACCGAGGCCATGACCAGCGCGGCGGCGACCATGGTGACCACCACCTCCAGATGGAACGTGTAGTTGGCCAGGTGCACGGCAAGCCCGATCAGGCAGATGGCCACGAGCAGGGTGATGTTCAGTGGTCCGATCCGGAAGTCGGCATGAAAGCTGATGGCAAAGCGCTCGAGCGCCTTGAGCCCGATAGAATCGCCCAGAATCTTTTTCCTCATCTCCAGTCTCCTTTCCTGCGACAGTCCACAGGTCGTTCAACGGCTCTTCCGCTGCTCGAGATTCTGCATGATGTCCTCGAGTGTGATCCCGTATGAGGACGCCTTGGAGAGGAACTCCTGGCAGAGCTGGTCGAGCATGCGCCGTTTTTCCACGTCATCTCTAGAAACCTCCTTGTGACTGGCGAATGTTCCCGAACCGAGCTGGGTCTCCACGAGCCCGGTCAACTCCAGCTCCGTGTAGGCGCGCCCCACCGTGTTCGGATTGATGGAGAGATCCACGGCGAGCTGGCGGACCGTGGGAAGCCGATCTCCCGGTTCCAGCAAGCCGGCGGACATGGCGCTTTTCACCTGGTCGATGATCTGCCTGTAGAAGGGGACGCCGCTCTTCAGATCGATCTGGAATTGAATCATGGGAACCTCGTCAACACATCATTGTACTAATACAATATTGTCCTAAGACATTAGTACAATATCGGATTCCGGTCAATCATTTTTTTAGAAAAAAATGGAAATTCCCCGGGACCTTGAATATAAGTCGCTTAATTTTAGATAATTAGACTACTCGATCAGCGCGTTCTCTGCCAGTCCGAGTCGATGAGATAGTGGTCCAGTTTCTTCCAGAGAGCCTCCAGATCACACCGCTTCAGGATGAGATCATGCCGTTTCCCGCTCAGATCCTTCACGTAGTCGGGGATCACGATCTCCTCGTGGAATCCGAGCTTGCTGAAGATGCTTCGAGCCACTTTCTGGGGCCGCATCATCTTGACGACCACCACCTCGACCTTGGCTGCCGCGGCGAGCAGGAAGAGCTCGCGGGCCATTAGCATGCCGAGCCCTCGTCTCTGATAAGAACGCGCCACGATCAGGCGAAGCTCGCCCACGTGCTCCTTCCAGTCGTGTCCTTCGAGCTCGAGCACACCGTCGGCCACGATATCGCCGTTATGGGTGGCAACGATCCGTTCCACCCTTCCGGTATCCATCAGCTTGATTCTTCTCTTGATGTGGGACAGCTTCGTCACATCGGTGCGGAGGAACATCCTGTCCTCCTTTGGAAGCGCCTGGAAAAAGGTGAACGAAGCATCGAGATCCTCCTTGTTCATCGTGCGGATCTCGAGCTCCGTCCCATCCTTCAGCTTGATAATCTTCTGCATGGGGACCTCCTTTTTAGCTGGATGCGAGCCTGAAATCGTTTCCCGCCACTGGCTGCCCGATCAGGAGGTGCTGTTCCCTGTGGCCTGGCAAGTATACCACAAAAGGAGTATTCATGAAACCACGTTGTTGGAAACCCTTTGATACTATTGAGTTGCGTCAAATATTGGAAATCAGCAACCAGGATCAACCGGGGTATGACCCATGGGATACACCGGTTTCAGGCAAGGATTCCCTTGCTGCGCCCCATGGGTCAACCGGGGTATGACCCATGGGATACACCGGTTTCGGGCAAGATTTCCCTGGTTGCGCCCCATGGGTCAACCGGGGTACCGAGGCGAGTAGAGCATTCTATCCGGCCGCCTGACGAGCTTACCGTCGAGGACAAAAGCCGGACCGCGCTCGGCCAGGTGATCCCTCATGCGGATGCGCCAGTCGGCAAGCCGCGCCCTGGCCGCCTCGTCCCCGGCCAGATCGTGCCTCTCTCCGGGATCGCTCTCGAGGTCGAAGAGCTGCTCCGATCCGTCGCGGGCGTGGAAGATGTACTTCTCCCTGCCGTCGGTCAGCGCGTTCCAGTGGTTGTCCTTGCTGTAGCAGACATCGTGCTCGAGATCGATGGCCTCGCGCCAGCCGCTCGCCCCGCCCTCGATCAGGGGAATCAGGCTCCTCCCGTCGAGCCCTTCCGGGACAGCCGCACCGGCCGCATGGAGAAAGGTCGGCAGCACGTCGCGCAGCTCCACGGGCTCCCTGATCGTCCGTCCCCGCCGGCCAGCGAGGTTCATGCTCTCCGGCCATCGAACCAGGTACGGGATGCGGGCCGAAGCCTCGTAGGCGTACGACTTGCGCCAGAGGTGGTGGTCGCCCGTCATGTCGCCGTGATCGGCAACATAGATGATGAACGTGTTCCGAAGCATGCCGCGCCGCTCGAGGGCATCGAGAATCGTGCCGATCCGCTCGTCGAGAAAGGAAACGGAGCCGTAGTAGCCCCGGCGCGAGCGGCGGACCTGATCGATTCCCGGATCGCCGTGCCAGAGGTTGGTGCGAACCGGCTTCTCCACGCTGGCATGCTTCCCGGCCCAGTCTCCGATGGCCGGCGCGGGCATCCGGCCCTCGTCATAGGAGTCCATGAAGCGCTGCGGCGGATCGTAAGGGCTGTGCGGCCGCGCGAACGACACCTTGAGGAAGAACGGCTCCCGCTTCTCGTAGCCCTCGATGAAGTCCACGGCCATCCGGGCCGTCCAAGAGGTGGGGTGAAGCTCCTCGGGGAGAACGGAGGCGCGGGCCCGGTAGTCGTTCCAGCCGATTCCCGTGGCATCAGGATCGAGGCCCGGCGCCTGCTCGCTGAACCATCTGTGATAGTCGCTGATGAAACCGAGCGTTTCCCTGCGCCCCGATTCGTCCACCAGCGTCCCGTGAAATCCGTTGAGCGTCTTCTGCGGGTGCCAGTGCATCTTGCCGATGCCGAAGGTGTGGTACCCCGCATCCCGGATCGCCCGGGGCATCTTCACCCTGTAGAGGTTCGACACCCTCCCGTAGCCGAGCATGCCGTGGTGCCACGGCGAGAGGCCCGTAAGAAGGGCGCTCCGAGCCGGGGTGCAGGTGGGAGTGCTGCTGTAGCCGGAAGAGAAGCGGGCGCCCTCGCGGGCCAGCCGGTCGAGATTCGGGGTGCGGATGACGTGATTCCCGTCGCAGCCGAGGCAGTCGCCGCGATGCTGGTCCGCCATGAGCAGGAGAATGTTCGGTCGGCCGCCCGTCCTCTCCGAATCGCGCACAGCCTGACAGCCGACTCCGAGAAGAGGCGCGGCCAGCACCCCGCCGGCCGCCTTGAGGAAAACCCGTCTTTTCATCCGCTGCATCAACGCTTCCTCTCCCGATATCAAGGCGACAACGAACCTCAGACCAGCGATCATGCCCCCACGCCGCGACACTCTCGCGAAGCCGGTTTCGTTCACCTTAACAACCACCGCATGGGGCTCAAAAGAACTTTTGCGGCACCTGATCGCCTGGCATAGACTGGTTCGAGGCTTTCGCACCGGTTCAGTTTCAAGAGCATCGCGGAGGAGAAGAATGATCGTTCCAGCCTGGTGTCTCCTTGCCGTGCTGGCCGCCTCCGGTCCTGAAGGGCGGGAGGGAGATGCCCCTCAACCTCTCTTCGAGTGGACCGCCGATGCGTCGCTCGGGGCGGATTCGCCGCCGGCTGCCGCCGCCTTCCGCGACGGCCTCGCCGCGCGGTTCGAGCGAGCGCAGGCCGCCTTCCTCAGCCTGGGCCAGGGCGCTGAAGGCTCGCTGCGTCTCGAGGGAGCGTTCACGCTGGCGGCCGTGGTGCAGATCGGAAAGGAGGCGCCGGGAAAAGTCTCCCTGATCTCCAAGTGGCGGCTCTCCCGCGGAGGCCGCTCCTACGAGCTCGGCATCGTCGATTCCCGGCAGCTCTTCTTCACCGTCAGCGCCAGCGGATCGTGGCCGGAAAGAGCTCTCGAACTCATGAGCACCCGGCCGCTCGTCAGCGGCACGCCCTACGCCGTGGTCGCCGCCTTCGAGCCGAACAAGCGGATGGCCCTCTTCGTGAACGGCCTGGCGAGCGGGGAAGAAACGGAGAAGGTCCCGGAACGCGTGTTCGACAGTCCCACGCCCGTGTGGCTGGGCAACCGGTCGGGCAGCGAGAAAACCTGCGCCTTCGATGGATCGATCGCGAAGGTCTCGTTCTACGATGAAGCCCTCGATGCCGAAGACGCGTCTAACTGGGCGGGGCAGCAGCGGCTTCTCTCGCCGCCGCCACCCGAGTTTCCCGTTCTCGATCCCCCCTACGACCTCGATCTCATCGCGGAACGAACGCGCGCCTGGTATCGCCGCCTCCAGGCACCGGACTCTCCGTATGGCGCCTACCGGCTCCGGCCGTGGCATCCGCCAGATCTCTACGCCTCGGCCGACGTCGCCTGGATCAGGTGGATCATGTGCGACCTCGATCTGACGGACGAGCAGCGCGGCCAGTGGATTCGCTTCATCCAGGATCAGCAGAATCCCGAGGACGGTACCTACCGGCACATCACGGGGCACTGCGCGACCCACGCCTTCTGCCACGCCACCGGAGCCCTGAACATGCTCGGGGGAAGACAGCGCCACGAGGCGCGGCTGCTGGGACGGTATCTCGAAACGGAGAAGGTGCCGGAGTGGCTCGATCGGATCAACTGGGTCAGGCAGTGGGGAGCGTCGCACGACATCTGGGGAGCCGGCCTTCCCCTCGTCTGTACCTCCTCGACACCGCAGCCGTGGAAGGATGCCCTCTTCGCCTGGCTCGACGCGGAGGCCGATCCGGGGACGGGCTTCTGGCGCAAGGGGATCGAGGCCCGATCGCCGCTCGAGTACCTCGGGGGCGCGTTCCACATCTGGCCGCTCTACGCGGCAACGGGGCGGCCCATCCCGTATCCCGAGCGCGTGATCGACTCGGTTCTGGCCCTGCAGCGGAGTGACGGCTCCTTCGACGGAGCATTCGACTACGGCAACATGGACGGCGTCTGGGTCCTGCAGTACCTGGGAAGCCGGCACGACTATCGAGGCGAGGCAGTGAAGGCGGCTCTGCAGCGCAACCTGCACGGCTTGATGAGGGTCCACAACAGGGCTCCATGCCGTTTCTATTCGAGCGCCCACAGCACGGAATCTCGCATCGCCACCCTGGCCATGCTCCAGGGCGCCCTGCCCGGCCTGCTCGTCTCGAAGAAGCCCTGGCGGAATCCCTGGCATCAACGGGATCTCTTCATCATTCACAAGGAATGACGGATAATTCGAAATGAACGAACGAGGCTGAGAGCCCTTCGCGTTGAAAGAACCTCCTGAATTCTCCCTTCACAACGCCATAGGGATCAGGCATATATATTCAGGTTCAGGCTTATCTGAAGGAATCGAGACTACATGGTTTTTGGGAGGGCTCACCATGCGCCAGGTCATGGCTCTGGTCACGTTATTTCTCGTTTTCCCCGGCGCCGCTTTTTCAGACGTCCTTTATGTTCCGGACGACCATCTCTCGATCCAGGACGCGATCAACAGCGCAGCCGGCGGCGATCAGATTTTCGTCCGCTCCGGCACCTACGTGGAGAACATCGACTTCCTCGGCAAGGAGATCACCGTGGAAAGCGAGTCCGGTCCTCAATCCACGATGATCGACGGCAATGCAGCGGGAAGCGTGGTGACCTTCGATGACGGCGAAGGCGCTCTCTCCGTGCTCATGGGATTCACCATCAGGAACGGGCGCGCCGCCGCGGGAGGCGGGATCTACTGCGCCGGCTCCTCCCCCACCTTGACGAACAACATCATCGAGCGGAACTCGGCGGTCAATATCCTCGGCGGCCTCGGCGGGGGGATCTACATGGAGAATGCCTCTCCGTCTATCACGAACAGCATCATCAGGCTGAACGCCGCCTCCTCCTCTCTCGACAGGCTCTGGGAAAACCTGGGAGGAGGCATCTACTGCTGCAGCAGCTCGGCGCCTCTCATCTCGGGAAGCAACATCTCCGGCAACTCGGCGGAAAAGGGCGGCGGCATCTGCTGCGAGTACTCCGCCGCAACGATCGACGGCAACAGCCTGTCCGGGAACACGGCCGATTGCGGCGGCGCCATCTACACATCCAACTGCTCGCCCTCGATCACGAACAACTCGATCACGGGCAACACGGCCGGGTATGACGGCGGAGGCGGGATCTGCTGCACCGATCAGTCCGATCCCGTGATCAGCGGCAACGTGATCAGTGACAACACATCCTCCTATCAGGGAGGCGGCATTCTCTGCAGCTCGCAGTCCGTACCCGCGATATCGGACAACCTTATCGCCATGAACGAGGCATCCTCGGGCGGCGGCATCATCTGCTACTACGACTGCCTGGTCTCGATCACGAACAACACGATCACGAACAACACGGCCGACTACCACGGGGCCGGTATCCGCTGCGAGAGGGCCTGCGCCGTCATCTCCGGAAACAGGATCGAGAACAACGCGGCCGGCTGGGGAGGAGGGATCAGCTGCTACACGCTCTCCACGCTCTTCACGGAAACGGAGATCACGGCAAACGTCATTTCCGGAAACTCGGCCGTCAACGACGGCGGCGGCATTGACTGCTCCTACCACTGCCAGAAGATGACGAACAACATCGTGTCACGGAACACGGCGGGAAACGACGGCGGCGGCATTTATCACGGATTGAACAACGATCCCTCGAGCTTTGTGAACAACACCGTCTTCGGCAACACGGCCGCGAGCCGGGCCGGCGGCATCTATTGCGACGACGTCTCCCTGACGATCATGAACTCCATTCTCTGGAACAACAGCGCCCCCACCGGTGCCGAGATCTTCGAGTCGTCGGGCGGCCTTGTCGTCTACTTCTGCAACGTCGAGAACGGAACCGGGGAAACCTGGTTCGGAGCGGGATGCATCGACTCCGATCCTCTGTTCGTCGACACTGCTGTCGATGACTTTCATCTCACCGTGGAATCGCCCTGCTGGAACGCCGGCAGCAACACGGCTCCCGGCCTGCCGGATGAAGATTTCGAGGGCGATCCCCGCATCGCCTTCCCGAAGGTCGACATGGGAGCCGACGAGTTCCACACGCACCTCTACTACACCGGCCCGGCCTCCCCGGGCGGAACGATCGAGATCAAGGTGATCGGCCTCCCGGGATCGGCACCGGTCCAGATCGCGCTCGGCTCGGGAGTCCAGGATCCGCCGAGACCAACGCCACTGGGATATCTCCACCTCGCTCTCCCGATCAAACCGTACAGCCAGTCCCCCATCCCGTCGACGGGCGTGCTCGCCGTCCCGGTGGTCATGAACAGCTTCTGGGTGCCCGGGACGAGCTACCCGTTCCAGGCGCGCGTCGGCAACGAGCTGTCGAACTTGCTGATTGTTTCCGTGGAATAGTATAGTGCGATTGAAGGGAGATTAAGAAGCTTGACCTCGCGGGGTGAGTCGCTCCGCGGGCGTGACTTTGCCGGAACATTCCACAGGCTCGGCGAGGACGAAGCCGGTGCTGTCAGCAAGCTCGCAGCCGTGAGGGAAAATAACTTTCGGAGCAAGCCGAATTCCTATCACTTCTCCCCAAAACAGTGCTCACCAGGAGTTGACACAGACTGCAAAACAGGATCGACAAACACCGAGCCTCTTCTTTTTTCCCCACTCTCCGATGCCGCCCGTGAGTGCGTCCCCTCGAGGCTTGTGAGAAGGGAATCACCGGAACATTCCGCAGGCTCGGCGAGGACGTTCCGGTGATTCCCTTCTCACAAGCCCCGCGAAAGCCCTCCTAATAAACACACTCGCGGGCGGCATCGACGTACACCTGTATTTTTTCGAGAGGCGTCTCGAAGAAGTGGTCCGCGCAGGAGAGGATGTAGCCGCCCTCGTGGCCGACCTCGGTGAAGAGCCTGTGGACCCTGGCGCGGATCTCCTCGTCAGTACCCGACGTGAGGACGTTGAACTGGTCGAGGCCGCCGATCAGGGCCAGGCGGTCGCCGATCTTCGCCTTGGTCTCCCAGGGATCGCTGTTGCCGCCGATGCTTCTCGGCGCGAGGGTTTCCGACGCGTCGGTCCCGTTCCGAACGATGAGGTCCTCGATTCCGGCCGTGCCCCCGCAGGTGTGATAGGTGACGAGGAAGCCGAGGTCGTGGAGCGCGTCGTGCATCTTCCTGTCGTAGGGAAGACAAAACTCCTCGTGGATCGCCGGCGAGATCAGGGTCGATGACGACGAGCCGCCGCCCGTCTCGATCAGGTCGAGGCGCGCGCCCTTCATCGTCTCGATGAAGCGGAGCTTCTTCTCCAGGAGGACCTTCATGAACTCGTGCACCCAGTCGGGCTTGTCGAAGGTGGCGAAGATCAGCTCCTGGATGTCCATCAGGCAGGCCGCGTGCTGCCAGCATCCCGCCTGGTCGCCCCAGACGAAACCGCGGAGGATCCCCCTGTCCCCGATCCGGTCGTGGAGCCTGTCGATCGGTTCGAGCTCCAGCTTCGGCACGGGCATGTACTTCCGGATCAGCTCGATGTCCTCGTCCCTCTTGACCATGTACTCGGTGATCCAGGTCGTCTTCCTGTCGCCCGCCGTCTTGTAGGTGAGCGTCCCCCCGGGCGTCTCGATCGTGTGATGGCACTCCCTGCCGTCCGGGTCGTCGCTCACCACCGTCACCTCGTCGCGCCACTCGGGCACGCAGAACTTGTCGAAATCCGCACCAGCCACCCAGAACTGCCCCATCTCCTGGAAGTACTGGATCGCCGCATCCATGCCGAACTTCCCGTAGGCTTCGAGGTCGCTCATCCCGTTCAGGTACTTGTCCAGGTGATACCACTGCCACTGATGGAACGTGACCGGGAGCCTGTCCGGCTTCTCGCCCTTCAAGGCACAGAGAAGTCTTTCCCGTGAATTCATGAAGCAATCCTCTCTTCATCAACCGATGCGGCAGCCGGACCTCGACGCCTTCTCGGTCCGTTGAGCATCCTGCCGATCAGAGTGTAACGCACGAAGACCTGATAGAGAACCAGGAGAAAGGCGCTCGCGGCGACGCAGATCAGGCTGCACTTGACGACGGCCGACATCTGCCAGTCGCGAACCAGCATCTGAGCCCAGATCACCAGGGGAACGTGGGCCAGGTAGAGCCAGTACGACGAGTCCGACAGATAGCGGATGATCCTGCTCTCTCCTGTGAGCAGCCGGCGGAACAATCCCATCAGGCCGAAGGTCATCATCCAGGCATAGGCTGCCTGCAGAGCCACGGCGAGCAGGCGGTGCGCTGCAGGCTCGATCAGGCTGTCGCGAAACCCGAACTCGCCGGTGGAGAGCTCGTAGCCCAGCGGAAAGACGACGAGCAGCGCGAAGGGGATGAGGAGCCACCACCAGCGCCCCACCCGCCCTGCGGCATCATCGCTATCGTAGTAGAGTACGCCGAAACCGAAGAAGAGGGCGTAATAGAGCAGCACGTGCGGCAGGGGAAGCCATCCCAGCGAGGTGTCGGGGCCGAAACCGGGCATGAAGAGCCCCATGTACCACTGCGGCACCATGGTCAGGGGAATCAGCCAGAGAAAGCGTATTCCGGGCAGGGTCAGCCACCTCGGCAGCGAGGCTCCGCGCAGGCGGTTCATGATCGCCGCATAGATGGTGAAAGCCGCAACGAGCCAGCAGAGATGCCAGAGGAACCAGAGATGATGAAAGACCGGTGTGGCAAAGTCGGGATCAAAGGTCAGCCTGAGGATCCAGTCCCGGATCGGATCCCGCGATACCTCCACCCCGTCGCCTGAAGGACCGCCCGCCGCTTGATCAGGGGCGGCATCTTCCGGATCCACGGCTCCGTAACGCTCGAGGAGCGCCGCGCATTCGATCCGTCCCGACTCCACCTTCTCCTGATCGACCTCGATCTTCAGCAGGCCGGCGATGAACCGGGTGATCCCCCAGTCGACCTGCGTGTTCTGCAGCGGCGTCTCCCCCTTGCTGTTCCTCGCATCCACCTCCGCACCTTGCTGAAGCAGGAAGTTCACCGTCCCGGCGCGGCCGAGAAAAGCCGCCGCATGAAGAGCCGTGGCCCCGTCCCTGTTGCGGCAATCCAGGTCGGCGCCCTGCACGATCAGGAATCCGGCCGCCTCGGTCCGACCGTAAAGCGCAGCCCACGACAGGGGTGTCACGCCGAAGAGGGGATCCTGCCCGTTGACATCGGCGCCCTTGGCGACGTGCTCCATCATCAGCGCGATGTCGCCCATCGCGGCAGCGGCCCAGATGTTGTCGTACTTCTCTTCCGACGATGACGCTTCCTCATCCTTCTCGAAGGCCGATTCGATCGCCTCCCCGCAGACCCAGTCGACAAGGGGAACGATGGTGAAGAGCCCGATCAAACAGGGAAGCAGCACACGGCGCGAGCGCTGCCACACAAGGGATCCCAGTCCCCTGCGACGCCACAGCATGGCGGTGAAGAATCCGCTCATCACGAAGAAGACGGGCATGCGAAAGCCGTGGACGGCCGCGACGAACCATCCGAAGGCCTCGTGCTGCCGGCTGTCCTGCACGATCCAGGGGAGAATCCCGAACGAGAGCGCGCTGTGGAGGGCGATGCCCAGCAGCATGGCCGCGGCGCGCAGGGCGTCGAGGTCATGTCTGCGGGAAGAAGGGGAAGGCGGGGATTCCGACATGCTATCTATTCCTTGCCGTCTACATTGGCCGGGCAGGGCCGAGCGCCCTCAATCGGTGTGGAAGACCTCCTCCATCTTCATCCACCAATCGCCTTCAGGGCAGGTGGGAACCGGCGTCTGGCACGGGTCCGTCTCCTTCCACCACTTCTGCGTGGTCCCGTCGGCCGCCATCTTCTTCATGTCCCCCTCGAAGTCGTCGCCCACGTACTCGAAGTAGCTGAAGAGGTAATGCTTGTCCTCCTCGATCTCGGCGAGGTAGATCGAGTAGTTGCGGATCCCGCACTTCTCGATTTTCTCGAGCACGCCGGGCCAGCAGTTGGCGTGAAGCTCCTTGTATTCGGCGATCTTCTCCGGTTTAAGGGCGATCACCATCCCGTACCTCACCGGTTCTGTCTGGGCGCAGCCCGCTCCCAGCAGGCAGACAAGAACCAGCGCCGCTGCCGCGATCCATCCGTTTTTCACTGCCGCCTCCTCGTCAGATAAACAATTGAACGCACATGCTCCGTGTAAAAGCCGGCACCTCAGAACTGCCCCTCGAACGAATCGGCGTTGCTCCGGGTGATGGCCGGGCAGTCGACGGGATACGATCGTTCGAGCTTCTCGCCCTCGAGATACCGCACTGCCAGGCGAACGGCGCTGCGCCCCTCCTCCTCGGGCTGCTGATAGCTCGTCCCCGTGATGAGGCCGTCGCGGATCGCCTCGATCGCCTCCCGGCTGCCGCCCATGCCGACGACCTTGATGCCGTCCCGTCCGACCTTGCGGCAAACCTGGGCCGCGGCGATGGCGAAGTTGTCGCCGTGGGCATAGATGCCGGCCAGGTTCGGGTGCTTTGCGAGAAGCGTCTGCATCTCGGTCTTCACCACGTCGCGCTGCCCGTTGTGCGGGATGCGCGCCTTCACCTCGATGTCCGGATAGTGTTTCAGGACATCGCGCAGGGCCTTGCTGCGCGCAAGTTCGGGGCCCGTGCCGAGGTGCTGGTGAAACTCGACGATCTCGCCCTTCCCCCCCATCGCCTCGGCCATGATCCCTGCAGACACGACGGCGCCGGCGTAGGTGTCCGTTCCGGTGTAGCAGATCGTGTCGCAGCCGTCGCCGATCTCCCTGTTCACGATGACCACCGGGATCTTCGCCTTGTTCAGCATCTGCACGCCGCGCACGAGCGGCTCCTTCTTCATGGGAACGAGGCAGACAACGTCGACGCCCTTGGCGATCAACTCCCTGATCTGCTCGATCTGGAGGACGGGATCCTCCTTGGCATTGAGGATCGTCACCTCGGCGTCGAGCTTGCGCCCCTCGTCCTCGGCGCCGAGGCGCATGTTCTGCCAGTAGGGATGGTCCAGGGTTGTGAGAAAGCCGATGCGATACTTCCTTTCGCCTCTCTCGCTGCATCCGGCAGCGGCAAGAAGCACGACGATCAGGGCAAGAAGGGTATTCTTCATCACTGAGCACTCTCCAAGAAAAGGCTATCTTCTCATCCGCCTCCTGGCGATCACGTCGATCGTCACCACGATGAGGATGATCAGGCCCGTGACCACGTTGCGATACTCGGCCCCCACGCTGAACTGGGTCAGGAGGTTCTTGATCACCTGCAGCAGCATCAGGCCGACAAGGGTGCAGCCGAGGCCGCCGGCACCTCCCCCGAGCGGCGTTCCGCCGACGATCACGCTGGCGATCACCACGAGCTCCTTCCCCTGGTGGCTCTCGGCCTGGGCCGTCGTGGACCAGGCCACGAATATGACGGCCGCCACGGCGCATGTCAAACCGCAGATCACGTAGTTCGACGCGTTGACGAGGCGCGTGTTCACACCGGCCAGGCGCGCCGCCTCCTCGTTGCCGCCGAGGGCGTAGGTGTAGTGGCCGAAGGGCGTGAAGCGCAGGAGGTAGATTCCGATCCCCAGGACGACGAGAAATAAAATGATCGGCAACGAGACCTGGTAGGCTTCGCCGAAGAGGGGAAGCTGTGCATCGATCATCGCCGTGAAGCCCTCGCGCAGCTCGATGTCCGCCACCTGCATCGCCTGTCCGCCTCCCGTGAGGATCAGGGCGATCCCCCGGAAGATCAGCATGGTGCTCAGCGTTGTCACGAAGGGGTTCACGCCCACATAGGCGACGAGCCACCCGTTGACGGCGCCCAGGATCATTCCGGCGAGACATGTGACGAGCACGGCGGCCGGGATCGCCACGGCAGCGCCTTGAGCCGAGAGCGAGTCCATGGTCATCACGAGCACCACGGTGCAGACGGCGGTGTTGGAAGCCACGGAGAGATCGAAGCCGCCGCCGATCATCACGAAGGTCATGCCGACGGCGATCACACCGAGTGCCGCCGCGTTGGTGAGGATGTTGTCCACAAGGTTGGCCCAGCTGAGAAAGGTGGGGCTCTTGAAGGCGGCGAAGGCGCAGAGCCCGACGAGGACTATCAGGATCGAGGCGCGCTGCACCTTGCGGAACGATAGGACCTTGTCGCGGCCGGCTGCTTCGCTTTTCATGAGATCGATGCCTCTGCAGAATCGTTCTGTCTCACGCAGGCGGAGAAGAGTCTCTCCTCGTCGATGTCCCGTCCTATCATCTCGCGCACGATCCGGCCTTCCCTGAGGACCAGGACGCGGTCGGCCAGCTTCGAGATCTCGATCAGCTCGGAGGAGATCAGGATGATGCCGCGGCCCTGGGCGGCCAGGTTGACGATCAGCTTGTAGATCTGCGACTTCGTCCCCACGTCGATGCCCTGCGTCGGTTCGTCGAAGATCAGCACGTCGGGCTCGGCGGCCAGCCAGCGCCCCACCACGACCTTCTGCTGGTTGCCTCCGCTCAGGTGCCCGATCTCCATCGCGCCGTCGGGCGGATCGACCTTCATCTCCTCGATCTTCGTCGCCGCGGCGCGTGAGACCCCTTTCGGCGCGAGAAAGCCGAGCCGCTTCGCCAGCCTGTCCAGGATGGTGACGGTGATGTTCTCCCGGACCGTTCTGCCCGTGATGTTGCCCTGGAGCTTCCTGTTCTCGGGAACGAGTCCGATGCCGAGTCCGCGACAGAGGGACGGTGTGAGCCGCGCGATCCTCCTTCCCTTGATCGTCACGCTGCCCGACGCGCTGTCCGCACCGAAGAGGGCGCGGACGACCTCCGTCCGCCCCGAGCCGACGAGACCGGCGATGCCGAGGATCTCCCCGGCGCGAAGGATGAAGGAGATTCCCTCGAAGGCACCGGTTCGCGAGAGATCGTTCACCTCGAGGACCGGTTCGCTTGGCCGGTTCGTTTTTTCCGGGAAGACCTCGGCCAGCTCGTGCCCAATCATCATCCGGGTGAGCTGCGACACCCGCGTGCCCGCCATCTCCCTGACGCCGACCCTACGACCATCGCGCAGCACCGTCACCCTGTCGGCGATGAGTGGGAGTTCGGCCAGGCGGTGGGAGATGTAGACGATGCCGAGCCCTCTCTTCTTGAGATCGCCGATCACGCGAAAGAGCTTGTCCACGTCCTCGTTGCCCAGGGAAGCCGTCGGCTCGTCGAAGACGAGGATGTTCACGTTGCGGCGCACGGCGCCCGCGATCTCCACCAGGACCTGCCTGGCCGTGCCGAGGCCCTCGACCGGAAGCAGGGGATCGAGGTCGAAACCGAGGTAGTCGATCACCTTCCGTGCTTCATCGACGATCGCCCGACGATCGAGGCGCCGCGTCCAGCGCCCCGCCCGCTCGTCGCCGAGCATGATGTTCTCCGCCACCGTGAAGTTGGGAACAAGGCTCAGGTCCTGGTAGATCACGGCGATGCCCATGCGGCGGGCCATCCGGGGATCGAGGATCCTCTTTTCCTCACTCCCGATGAAGAGGCGTCCCCCGTAATCGGTGAAGCGGCCGGCCAGAACGTTCATCAGCGTCGACTTGCCCGCGCCGTTCTCGCCGATCAGCGCGTGAACCTCCCCGGCCCGCACGTCGAAGCAGACGCTGTCGAGCGCCCGGACACCGGAGAACTCCTTCACGATATCCTCCATCAGGAGGATCGTTTCGCTGCGTATGGATCCTTCTGGCAAACCGAATCAGACCTTTCCGTAGACGCCGAAGTCGCGGATCGCGTCGGACATGGCCAGCACGTTCTCCACGGATGTCTCCTCGAGGATCGTGTCGTGGCTGGCGCCGGCCACATAGCCGCCGCCGGGCTTCATGATATCGAGCACCTGCCGCGTGTTCTCGCGGACCGACTCCGGCGTCCCGCTGATGAGAACGTGATGCGAGTCGATCGCCCCGTTGAAGACGATGGCCCGCCCGTGGTCGGCTTTCAGCTTCTCGAGCTCCATGCCGGCGCAGGACGGCTGGATCGTGTGGACGCCGTCGATCCGCGCCTCGATCATCAGGGGGATCAGAGGGGCGAATCCGCCGCAGCAGTGGAGCAGCACCTTCAGGCCGAAATCGTGACCGAGATCGCTCAGCCGCACGAGGTGAGGCAGGATGAAGCGCCTGAAGAGATCGGGCCCCATCAGCGGTCCGGTCTGGCTGCCGAAATCGTTCCCCATGAAGAAGATGTCGATGGCGCTGCCCGCCGCCTCGAAGATCCGCAGGCTCACGGCCGCGTAGTAGTCGACCATGTGAGCCAGCAGGGCATCGACCAGCTCGGGCTCGTCGTGCATCTTGAAGTAGAGGTTCTCCATGCCGAGAAGGTCGATGGCGTCGTGCCAGAAGGGAGACCAGTCGCCGCCGAGCACGGCGTATTCGCGGCCGAAGGCTTCGGCTTCGGCCTTGATGCCCGAGGTGTCGGACCAGGCCGGGTCGGGCCAGGGATAGGCGTGGACATCGTCGAGCGTGGCGTTCTCCAGGGGGTGGCTCATCGGCTGGCCGTACCCGAGCCCGCGGCGCTCCACGCCGAAGATCGTCCGGGAGGCCGCGTCCCCGGACAGGGCGACATCAGGGCCTGTGTACCTTGGGAAGACCCGGCGGAAGTCGTCGCCGAACCGGACGAGCAACTCCTCGTCGTCGAGGCCGAGCTCCCTTTTCGCCTTCTCGCGAAACTCGTCGGACATGCCGTACCAGGCCGGTACGCGGTCAGGCTGCTTGAAATCGAATGTGCAGAGGACGCGTTCCTTCGAGGTCAATCGCAATGGAACACCTCCTCCATGGAAGCCCAGAGCTCCCCCTCGGCCCGTGATTCGAGCGGCTCGAGGCAGGGGACGCAGACGTCCCACCACTTCCGCGTGGCCGGATCGGCCGCCATGGCCGCCATGTCCTTCTCGAAGTCGTCACCCAGGTATTCGAAGTAGCTGAAGAGATAACCGTCCTTGTAGAAGATCGAGTAGTTCTCGATCCGGCACTCCTTGATCTTCTTCAGCACGTCGGGCCAGACGGCTTCGTGCAGGCGTCTGTACTCGTCGAGCTTGTGGGGAAGGACCTTTATCACCATGCCGTACCGTTTCACGTTCCACCTCTTAAGGGGTTTGCCGCAAGGCTCTCCCGATCGTCAGCCCGCCGCGCGCAGCGGCTCCGCGAGGATCAGATCCCGGTATCGAACTCCTGCAGGTCGAGCGGATAGCGGCCGTGCTCCCGCACGAGCCGGACCACGTAGTCGTAGGTCCCGGGATCGACGCTCTCCGGTACCGAGTGGTCGGACTGCACGATGAATCCGCCGCCCTTGGCCGCGTTGAGCTTGGTCAGCACCTCGCGCCGGATCTGCTCCCGATCGTTCGTGGACAGGACCTGCACGTCGATGTTGCCGTTGAAGGCCCAGCGGTCCTTGAAGCGCCGCTTCATGGCCACCACGTCGAGTCCCGCCTTGGCCTCGAGAGGATTGACGGCATCGACGCCGGCCTCGATCATGTCGTCGAACACCACGCTGGCGTCGCCGCAGCCGTGATAGATCGTCTTGAGCCCGGCGGCGTGCACCACGTCGCAGATCCGTTCGAGCTGCGGCTTGTATACCTTGCGCCAGTATTCAGGGGAAAAGAACATGCCGTGCTTGTAGGCGATGTCGCCCCAGATGTAGAGTCCGCTGAGCCTGCCATCGGCCGCAGCGATCTGGCCTTTTGCGATACCCACGAGAAAGTCGCCCAGCCTCTCGATGAAGGCCGCCATCCGGTCCGGCGCCTCAGCTAGCTTGATCAGAACATTCTCCGTGCCCATGATGCGCCAGAGCATCTCGTGGGGCTCGCAGACGCCGCCGAAGACGCAGAAGTCGTCGGCGTACATCTTCACCCTGTCGATGAACGGTGGAAAACCGAGGTTCAGCCGATCGCCGACGGAGTTGATCTGGTCGTCCAGCGCCTCGAAGTAGCGCCTCCTGTCCCCGGGATCGTCGAACACGAAGGCGTCCATCTGTTCCAGGCTCTTCGTCTCGAAGTCGAGGAAGAGCGGCATGGCGTACGCGGCACGCCGCTCGATCAGGGCGCCGAAACCGGTCTTCACCTTCTGGCGTTCCGGTGTATCCTCCAGCACCTCGATCCCGGTCAGATGAGGATCCATGTTGGGACAGATCACCACGAGATCGAGATCCCAGTAGCGATAAGGATCGAAGCTGCCCCCGCCGGCCAGTTCCTTGCCGGCCCGCTCGAGAAAGCTCGACCAGAAGAACTCGCCCATGGGAACACGATCGGGCAGACGGTTCTCGATCGCCGCGAGCACGCGCGCTTTCTTGGCTTCCGCTGTTTTCATCTAGTGCTCCTTGGGCTTCTTTTCTAAGGCATCAGGGAAATGAAGTCAACGCCAGCCGCGAGGTGGGCGCTTGCGCGAGAAGGGGCAAGGGGCGGAACGTCCTCGCCGAGCCTGCGGAATGTTCCGCCCCTTGCCCCTTCTCGCGCACCTTATCGGGCGACAACATCAGAAGAGGAGAAAAGGCTCATCACATTACGGAAGAGCGCGCCACACGTGTTGATGCACCGCTCCGAAGGCGTGAAGAGTGAATCACCGGAACATTCCGCAGGCTCGGCGAGGACGTTCCGGCGATTCACTCTTCACGCCGCCCCGGAAGGCTCACCCCGAACAAAGAAAATTGCGGCAGGCTCACTCCGCGGATCCGAAGCAGAGAATGCGGCCGTTCTCCAGGGTGACGATCGATCGGCCATGGCGGTCCACGGCCAGGCCCCACGGGACTGGTTTGGATTCCAGCAGTTGTTTCCAGATCAGTGTGCCGTTTTCGAGGTCCAGAGCGCGGACCTCTGACATGCCGGCTGCCACCACGGCGTTGCGGCAAGCAGCCAGGGCGACACTGTTTTTGAACTCCGCCGTCCAGAGGGGCGCTAGGCCGGGCAGGTCGAGGCGGCCCCAGTTGTAGCTGAACCAGTTCTGCTTGTTCCGGTCCGCCACACAGGCCGAGAGCCGCTCTTGTTCAATCGTTGGATAGCAGAGGATGTGCTGGTTGTTGAGCCAGAGGATGTCGCGGTCGCCCAGGGGAGCAACGAGCATCTTCTGGTGAACGTCTCCGTCATAGACAACGGATTTCGGATCGGCGTAGAACGGCCGGCCGCAAGCGACGACCTTGTCTCCCACGAGGAAGAGCTCCCATCCGCGCGACGCCCGGGCCATGCATTGGCCGAGAGGCTTCGGGTCGTTCAGACAGCGCCCCGTCGCCGCATCGAAGACGGCCGGCGACACGGAGGTTCCTCCGGCCAGGTAGAGCTTCCCGTCGTGCAGGAGCAGGTGACCCTGAACGCTCACACCCGTCCGCGCCTCGCGATCGAGGTGCCCGGATCCGCTGTTCTGCCAGAGGACCTTGCCGGTCGCCGCATCGAGTGCGAAGAGGTGCGTGCCGTCGAAGTTGGCGATGCCGGCAGCCAGAAAAACTTTCCCGTCCTCCGCGATCACGCTGCTCGCCACGGGCCACGTGGAGAGGAGCTTTCCGTAGACCGGAATCCGGCGCTCCTCGGGCGCGGCCCTGAACCGCCAGAGAAGCCGCCCTGTCCGCGCCTCGAAGGCGTAGATCCAGCCGTCGCCCGAACCGACAAAGGCGCGGCCGTCGTGCACGGTGGGCGGAAAGCGGATCGCCCCGCCCGTGAAGGCGCTCCATTTCTCCTCGCCCGAGGTCGGATCGAAAGCCCGCACAACTCCGTCGGACCCGCCGAGAAAGACAAGGTTGCCCACTGCCGAAGGCGCCGTGGGCGTCACCCCGCCAGGGAGCGACCCGCTCCAGAGAAGGCCGCACTTCTCCGGGATCACGGCCTGCGAGACCGCCGTGCATCGGGAGTTCGCCCGGAAGGCCGGCCAGTCGGCCGGCGTCTCGGGCAGGCTCGCCACCTTCCCCTTCCTACCCCCGCCGACATCGAGCCGTTCCTCCCCCGTCGCCATCCCGTCGAACTCGAAGTCGCCGGCCGGCCCCAGGCAGGTGACGCCGTAGAGGGTGAGGTTGCAGTCGCAGACGGAGGGCCACCAGTAGAGAAGCCCGTTAGCCACGGTCACGCCGTCGTGGCACTGGGCGCGCATGGGCGAGATCCACTGGGGTTGGCCGCTCGGCACGTCGAGACGGACCGATCCGCCGGCCGCGCGGAAGAAGAGCGCATCGGCCGAGCCCGATGGTCGCGCGCAGGCCCGGCGGCCGATATCGAGGCTGGCCTTCACCGTGCCGGTGAGAGGATCGAACACGCGGCTGTCGCGCGTTCCCCAGGGACCGCTGATGCCGTAGAGGCCCTCGTCGCGCAGGACGAGCTGGAAGTTGTCGTACCCGTGTTCCCAGAGGACCGTGCCGTCGTCGGTGGAAACGGCGACGAGCTTCTCCATCTGCGGACCGGCGAAGTAGAGCGCCTCGTCGCTGCACTTGAGATAACACGTGGTCCGCCAGTTGGTGCTCCACCCCTGGCGGTTCCTGTAGATCCCGATCGTCTCGAACAGCTCCGGCGCGTTCTCCCTGCTGTAGGAGATCCCGCCGAAGCGGACCGCGATCTCCTTCGACGCCGCGGGCCTGTCCTCGTAATACGCCTCGACGCGGACGGTGTAGTTCCTGTTCAGATCGGGGAACGTGTGCGTCATGGGGAAGAAGCCGGTCGCAGGCGAGCCGTCGCCGAAGTCCCAGGCGAAGGGTTTCTCTGGCTTGCCGGCATCGTGCCCGTTGAAGACGACCCGCCCCGTGTTGCGGTCGATCGACTCGATCCAGACCGAGAGGGATGAAGGCGGCCCCGCGAAGTAGGCACGCTCCTCCTGCTGCGCGCTCCTGCGCCAGATCTCCTTTCCCGATCGCGTGTCGAGGCAGGCGAGATAGGCTCCGTGCCTGTAGATGAATAGGCGCCCGCTCTTCATGCAGAGCGCCCGGCTGTCGATCGGCTTCTCCTCCCTGTGGCTCCAGAGGATCTTCTCCGTCTCCGGATCGATGGCCAGCACGGTTCGGCCGAAGCCCCAGGGATTCTCGGCGATGTTGAAGCCTCGCGAGATCTTGTCCCAGGGCCAGCCGTGAACCTGCCGCTTGTGGCGCTCCACTGGGTCGAGGGGCTCCTGCTCGCCGATCAGCGCGTAGAGAATACCATCCTCGAGTGCGAGCCACTTCCAGAAGGTGCCGCCCGCCGCGTCCTCGGGCGGCACGATCACACGCTGCAGCTCGCCGGTGGCCGCGTCGATCACCTGGCACGCCTTGTTGTTCCCCAGGTAGAGGGTCGTGGGTGTGGCCACGATCGTGTTGCGGTGGATCATGATTCCCGGCACCAGGTCGCGCGTCCAGAGGATCGTGCCGTTGTACCCGTTGAAGGCCACGAGCTTGTTGAGCCACGGCTCCTCCCGCTCCTTGAACGCCACGTGGCCGAAGACCTTGAACACGCGTCCCGCCGAGGCCACCGTGACCTGGGGAAGGGGCGCGTAGCGCGGATCGGCCAGGAACTGGGTCAGGTAGGGCGCCCGCACGATCCGGTCGTTCGACTGGGTGTTGTTGTCCGGCCCGTGATAGGGGTGGCTCCAGTCGTCCGCCCCGTCGAGGGGCGGGGCCGTCAGCTCCCTCTCGCCGAGCAGGGCCAGGCCGCCGGGCCGAAGCACGCGGAATGCCTCGGACTCGGGCATCGCCGCCGCCTCGCCGACGGCCACGACGATGTCGGCCAGGTTGTCGGCCAGGTGAACCCTGCGGGCACTCCCCTTCTCCACGTAGATCGTGCTGCCGTACAGCCCGGCGTCAGCCGCGGTACTGCGGGCTCTCTCCACATCGCCGCTCCTTTCGAGCTGGACGTAGAGGAGTAGCTCGCTTTTTCCGGCCAGATCGAGAGCCAGGGCGCAATCCCTGTCGCCGGCCACGACGCAGATCCCACGTGCAGGACCCTGCTGTCCGAGATCAAGTCGTTCGAGAACGGCATCGACATCGGACTCCTCGCTGCGGCTGCAGCTGAAGAGAAGCGCCGCGATCACGAGCCAAACCAGGACATTGATACGCCCGGTCACCCTTTTTTCGAGACAGACGCCGCTTCTCATATTCGCCCCCTTCCGCTACTCCTCCCGGGCCAGGATCCATAGCGCCATGGCCGTTCCATAGGCACGGCCGAGAAGATAACAGTCCATGAACGTCCCGTCGAACTCAGATGCGGACAGCACTGCCCTGCGCACGGCCTGGTACGTCTTCTTTTTCATCTTCTGATCCGCGAAGGCGGCCGCCTCGATGGCGTTCCGGTGGGCAAAGAAGAAGTAGTACCCGCCATGTCCGCGCGGATTGAAATAATCGTAGAGCTTCTTCGTGGGCAGCCTCAGCTCCTCGTGGTATTCGAGAAAGAAATTCAAGGCCTTGTCGATACCGGACCGGTCACCCTCCCCGTTGATCAGGAGCGCATGCTCGCAGAGGGCGTTCCTGGCGATCGCCCCATGATCCGTGGTCATCCACTCATGGCCCGGCTTGGTCGAATAGGGGAAATGGCCGCTGGGCTGTCTCATGGCTGCCAGCGCTTTCACGCCACGCTCCAGGCACTTCTTTGGAATCGCGTACCCTTTTTCCTTCGACTGGGCCAACGCCATGATGCAGAGAGCCGTGTTGAAGGAAGCCGGGCGGTCCGGGGTGTAGACGGTCCAGTTGCCGTCCTCGTGTTGTGTGTTCTCGATGTGGCCAATTATCTTCTTCGCCGTCCGTTTCTCGCCGACACGCACCAGATGCATCAGGGCGTACGCGTTGTCGAACGGTTTACCGTTTCCGGACTGCGGCCGCTTCGCCCATGCGTCCAGGAATTCCAGAGCTCGCTTGTGTGCCCTTTCCATCCGCCGGTTCAGGGACTGCGGGACACGGCTTTTCCATGTCCAGAGTGCATCGGCCGCGATCGCGGTGATGGCGGCGTCCGTTCCGCCGGGTCCGCCCGGACCGCCGTGGTCCCCGAAGGAGCCGTCCTCCCGCTGGAGTTCCAGTAGAATTGTCAACGATCGTCTCGCATCGAAGGGAGCGGGTTCCGCGTATTCCGTCTGCTCGGGCCATTCGTCGAATTCGGGCAGAGCGCGCATGACCTCCGCCATCATCAGGCGCGGTGCGCCCTCGAGCAGGCAGGCAGCCGCTTTTCGTCCGAAACAGGTCTCGCCGACTATCTTCTTCCAGGCTTTGCACGCATCCTCGCGGGCACCCGTTCTCGCCAGGCACCAGCCCAGATAGAACGTGGCCTCTTCCTTGACCGGCTCCTTCCCGGCTTTGACGGATTGTCTGAAAAAACCGGCGGCCTTGTCCCAGTTGCCGCGCAGCAGCTCGATTCTTCCGCGCAGCGCCAGAGCGCCGGGATGCCTGACTCCCAAGAGCGCCTTCTCCGTCTCCTTCAACTTTCCAAGACGAAGCAAGGCTCTTGCCTTGAGAAGCCTCGACGCGATGTCTTTATTCCTGTCGAGCTGTTCGGTCACGCGCTCCAGTTCGCCATCATGGAAAAGATCAACGGCTTCCTTGGATTTGCTCGATGCTTTCAGACCGCGGAGACAGTGTCGCAACCATCGGTCGATGAAGTCCCGTGAGAGAATGCCGAGGCGGTGAATCTTGCGATACAGCTTGCCGTCCCTGCGTAGAACGGCGAGTGCGGGCGTGACGAAATCCTGCCCCGACAATCCCAGATCAGCCAAAGGATCCTTGATTCCCTCCAGGTCGGGATTGCCTTGGCCGTGACTGCTCAGCTTGTAGGTCAGACAGAGCGGGACGAACCGGCGCTCGATCAGCTCCTCCATTTCCCGGTACGAGAGCGGCCCCACGCGGAAGAGCAGATCTTTCTTGAAGCCGTTGTCACGCCAGGTGATGTCCGGGGCCCGAATCGATTCAAGCGCCGAGGCATATCCTTTGCCGTCATCGGTACAGCGAACATACAGGAGGATCGGCTTCCCTTCCTTCCTGGCTCGGTTTCTGGCTTTCTCGGCATCGAAGCACCAGCTGATATTCTCCGTGCTGCCGCGCATCAGCTCCTGGAGTCGCGATTCGGTCTTGCCCGGCGCTCCCGGTATCGGTTTCGGGACGGGCTCCTCTGTTCGGAAGAGCCGGAAATCATCGAACCACGCTTGCCCCTGCCCCACGAAGTAGGCCAGCACATTGATTCGCGAACAGGTTTCGGGCACAAGGAACACATCGCTGCTCTCCACCCAGTCGGTGTCATCGGAAAGGGGATCGCATCTTCCCGCACCAACGAACCGACCGTTCTCGTCGAGGCACTGCACCATGACGTTGACTTCGCTGCCTGCCTCGAGCCCCTCGGCCTTCATCTTGACGATCAGTTTCAGGTTGCAGGGTTTGTCGGGCAGCGGCGAGAGAGCCTGGAACCAGCTATGGCAGGTGTCATCTTTCACGGGTTTGATGATGGTGAGCGATCCCTTCTTTTCACCCCCCTCTTTTTTGTCAAGATCGAATTTCGCCCCTTGGATGCTTGTGCTCTTCCAGTGACGAACCGAGTCGATGGAGCCGTTCTTCAGGAGATTGTCCTCGCCTTTGATCCGGGCGGGTGATGAAAAAGCAACAAGAAGGGACGGGACGAGCAAGACGACAAACCAGATCTGACGTCTCATGCAAACCTCTCATTCTTGGGCAGTCTTTGTGAAGAAGCGTCCAGTCGCCTCTCAAGATCGCCCCTCTCGAAGAGGCGGCGGAGGCGCCTTCCTACCACCAGACCTGCTTGCCGTCCTCGATCGTGAAGATCCGCTCCAGGCGGCGCGACTCCTCCTGCACCAGCCAGTAGAGGCCGCCCGGCGGGATCGACTCGAAAGCCACGGGATCGTCGCCCGCGATCTTCTTGCCCAGCGGCTCCCAGCCGTTCTTCCAGATGAAGAGCTGGTGCGCCTTGCCCGGCTTCACGCGGATCATCGGCCGCTCGATCCGCGTGTCCGCATCGGGCGTTTTCGGCGTGGTGGCGATGATCTCGATCGCCAGACCGGGCTTGCTTTCGAAGTCGGCCCGGAGCGTCCGGACCTTTCCTTCCCCGGTCAGGATGAAAGGCGGAGCGGCAGGCACCAGCTCCTTGTTCACGTAATAGGCGGGAAGGTAGGCGATGCTCCGACCCATGTCGGAGAACGTCACGCCGCCGTTCTCGATCGTTCCCCAGTGGATCGCGCGCCACTCCCCGCCGTTGAACACGCAGATGTAGGCGAACCGCGCCTTTTCGGGCACCTCCGTCTCGAGCGCGATCGTCACGTCCGTCGTTTCCATGTACTGGGCCGTCACGTCGCGATAGCTCTTTCCCGAAAGCCAGCGCGGCACCTCCTCGTTTTCGCTCTTGATGCAGCCGAGGTTGCCTTTCTGGATGGCAAACATCTTGCGATAGATCTTGGCGGCGCGGTTGGAAAGCCCGGCTCGCCCCTGGCCGTTCTCGTCGAGGCGCACCTCCCAGGCGTGGTTGTTGTCGCGGTTGGCCCAGTGCGGGGTGTAGTCCGCCGAGCACGGCACGGCGTTGGCGCGCATGGCGTACCCCACCATGTTGCTGATGTCCTCGCACCGCCCCTTGCGGCGCTCCATCATCTCGTCGTATCCCTGGTCCGTGGGGTGGAGGTAGTAGAGGCTGTCGAAGCCGACCCAGCCGTGGGCCGTTCCGTTGATGATGCCGCCGGCCTCAATGATGTCCGCGGAATCCTTCATCCTGGCCGCGAGGTCGTCGAACTTCTCCATGCAGGCGCCGCGCCACGAGTTCAGCGGCTCGTTGCTTCCCCGGTAGGGAAGGACGAAGTTGCAGAACGCGTCAAACGACAGCTTCGCGGCCCAGGGCCTCTCGCGCCAGACCTTGAACGCCAGGTCGATGTTCTCGATCAGGTAGTCGGCCGTGATCGTTTCGAGGTCCTTGTCGAACCTCTTCCTCTTGTAGTCGATCGTGCCGTGCTTCTTTTCCAGGATATCGAAGGCAGCCTGCGCTTCGCCGTAGCCGGAATAGTCGAGGGCGTCGAAGGCGATCTCGTTCCTGTCCTTGTCATAGAAAGCCGCAACGGTGTAGCCGTGCCCGTCCATGTTCGCGATGAGGAACCTTGCGGCCTCGAGCTTTTTCGGATCGCCCTGGTCGACGTAATGGCGTAGCACCTTCTCGAGCTCGGCGCGGTTGTCGCCGGCAAGGGAGAGGGCCCGCTCCAGGTCGACGGCCGTCTCGTCCGCGACGGATCTCTTTCCGTCGGACAGCGGCAGAACGACGCCCTCATCAGTGGAGCCGCACGACAGAAGCAGAAAGGCGATCAGGCAGGATTGAAGAACAACCGCGACGCGACAGATGCGGCGCAACAGGGTTCGCTGGCTCATGCTCCGGTTCCTCCTCGAAATTGCGGGGTAAAGGGTGAATTAACGGATATACCGGGCCTGGAGGCAAGACGAAATCGCCGGAGGCCGGAGCGTTCAACTTTTTTAGGGAAGAGGGATACCGGCTTTGCTTGAATTGTGAGGGAAAAAGAAGCTCTATGAGAAGATCTATCGACAGCAGTCAACATGGCGAGGAGAACAACCGCATGAAAATCGAAGTCAGCCTGATCGGATTCGTCGTCCTCTTCCTGATCGGCCCGGCCGGATGCTGCACCGGACCGCAAATCGCCTTCATCGAGAAGGGCGACAGGATCGATGTGATTGCTGCGGGCAGGCCGTTCACCAGCTACCTGATTGGCGACGCCGTCACGAAGCCGATCCTCTATCCGCTCTGCACCGCCTCGGGAATCGTGGTCAACCGCGGCCATCCCCTGGCCGAGGTTCCCGGCGAGAGCAAGGATCACCCCCATCACGCCGGCCTCTTCTTCACCTACGACCGGGTCAACGAGACCGGCTTCTGGAACAACACGACCTCGCCGCCCAGGATCAGGCACCTGAAGGTCGTGAAGTCGAAGGGCGGAGCAGGCGAGGGGATCCTCGCGACCCTGTCGCACTGGACGGGCAAGGACGACGAGATCCTGCTGAAGGAGAAGAGGGAGATGATCTTCCGCGCTTCGGAAGGAGTCCGGACGATCGACTTCCGGATCGAGCTCGAGGCCGCGGAAAGGGAGGTCGTTTTTGCCGACACCAAGGAGGGGATGTTCGCCATCCGCGTGGCCCACTGGCTCAAGGAGAAGGGAGGAAACGGCGAGTACCTGAGCTCCACGGGCGGGAAGAAGGCCAAGAACGTGTGGGGCCGGCGCGCCGCCTGGGTTCGTCTCGAGGGCGAGAAGGACGGCACCCGGGTGGGTATCCTGATCTGCGACCATCCGGAAAGCGTGAACCACCCCACCTACTGGCACGCCCGCGACTACGGGCTCTTTGCCGCCAACCCGCTCGGGCAGGCCGTTTTCGAGAAAAGCCGCGGCAACAAAGAGGCCAAGCCGTTCCGCCTCGTTCTTGCGCCAGGTGACAAGGCCCTCTTCCGTTTTCGCGTGGTTTTCTACGAGGGCGCCCGGGAGGTCGCCGAGCTGAAAGCCTGGTTCGACGACTTTGCCGCCGCCGGGAATTGATCAGCGACCAAGGGAGAGAGACCATGACCGAGTTCCGCTTCGTCGTTCTTCTCTGGATCATCGCGACCTTGCTCCCTGCCATGCCCGGATGCCAGATCCTGGGTGATTCGCCGGCTTCTTCCGGTTGCGTGATCGTATCTCCGAGCGACGTCTCCGAAATCGAGATTCTCGGCGCCAGCGAGGTCCGCCGTTACGTCTACCTGCGAACGGGCCGGCTTCTGCCAATGGTGAAGAAGCTGCCCGAGAAGGGAGACGCCATCCTGGTCTGCTGCCTCGGCCGCATCCCCGACGGGGAGAACGGCGCCCCCCTGTTCCCCCTGCCGGAAGAAAGAGTGCCTCGGGAAGAGTACATCCTGAAGACGGTGCAGACGGAGGACCGCCGTGTTGTGGTGATCACCGGCGGCAGCGGCCGCGGCACCCTCTACGGCGCCTACAGGTTTGCCGAGCGGCTCGGCGTGCGGTTCGCCCTGCACGGCGACGTGGTGCCTGACGCGGCCGTTCCTCTTGACCTGCCGGACCTCGACTGCCGCGGGCGGCCTCTCTTCGAGCGGCGCGGCATCCAGCCGTTCCACGACTTTCCCGAGGGGCCGGACTGGTGGAACGCCGACGACTACAAGGCCGTGCTCGCCCAGCTGCCGAAGATGGGGATGAATTTCTTCGGCCTGCACACCTACCCGGAAGGCCCCGTCGGTCCGGAGCCCGCGGTCTGGATCGGACCTCGCGACGAGATCGGTCTCGACGGAGAGGTGGATTCCAGCTATCCCTCGCGCCACTTCACCACGCGGACGGGCGGCTGGGGCTACTTGCCCCGCAACACGGGCGACTACCTCTTCGGGGCAGCCGACATCTTCGAGCGGGACGACTACGGCGCCGACTACATGCTGGGAAGAACGCCGCTTCCTCCAGGTCCCGAGGAGAGCAACAAGCTCTTCAACGATTTCGGAAAGCTCGTGGACGACGTCTTCACCTTTGCCGGGAAGCTGGACATCGCGACCTGCCTCGGCACGGAGACTCCGCTGACCGTACCGGCGGCGCTGCGCGAGAGGCTCGCAGCTGCCGGCAAGGACCCGGCCGATCCCGCGGTGATCCACGAGCTCTACAAGGGGATCTTCGAGAGGATCATGGCGGCCCATCCTCTTGACTACTACTGGTTCTGGACGCCCGAAGGCTGGACCTGGTCCGGCGCCAGCGAAGCGCAGGTGAAAGCCACGCTCGACGACCTCCTGAGCGCCGTCAAGGCGGCTTCCGACGTGGGAGCCCCCTTCACCCTGGCCACATGCGGTTGGGTTCTCGGCCCGCCCGGCGACCGCTCGCTCTTCCACGACGTGCTGCCTCGCGAGATGCCGCTGAGCTGCATCAACAGGAACGTCGGTTTCGAGCCCGTGGAACAGGGCTTCATCAAGGTGGCGGACCGCCCCAAGTGGGCGATCCCGTGGCTGGAGGACGATCCGGCCATGATCATCCCGCAGCTCTGGGTCGGCCGGATGCGGCGCGACGCGGCCGACTCGCTGGCCTACGGCTGCACCGGCCTGATGGGCATTCACTGGCGAACGCGCGCCGTGGGACCGAATGTCGCCGCCCTGGCTGCTGCGGCCTGGAATCAGGAGGGCTGGAACCGCGATCGGGGGAAGAGGTTCTCGCCTTCCGACCTGAAGCGGACCGAGGGACCGATGGGCGGAAAGCCTGCAGCGTTTCCGGATAACAGGATCGCCGGCACGGAGGAGGAGACGGTCTACAAGACGGTCCGGTACGATCTCGACGGCTATCGGCTCGACGTTCCCGACGGCTTCTACCGGGTGACCTTGAAGTTCTGCGAGCCCCACTACGATGCGGCGGGAAAACGCGTCTTCGGCGCCAGGATCCAGGGCAGGACGGTGATCGAACACCTCGACATCTTTGCCGCGGCCGGGAAGGACAGGGCGCTCGATTTCACCTTCAACGAGGTGGAGGTGACGGACGGACACCTTCTCGTCGAGTTCGTGCGGGAGGTCGAGTTCCCCTCCATCGCCGCCATCGCGGTGCGGAGCTCGCGGCGATCCAGCGGCTTGACCTTCGAACGAATGATCAACTGCGCCGGTCCGGCGTGGAGCGGTTTCGAGGCCGATCTTCCCGCCTCGAGCCTGAGCCCCTGGCCCGGGAAGCGGCCTCGCGATCTGCCTTCCAGAGACTTCTACGAGGACTGGGCGCTCGCGCATTTCGGACCCGAGGCTGCCGGCGAGCTGGCCTCGCTCTTCACCCGCCTCGACGGAAGCCCGCCCGGAGCGAGCCCGGGCAGCAAGGAGTCGAATCTGCCGCGGCCCGCCACCTGGGTTCACGGCCCGGGCGGCATCACTCCAGACGGCCGGCCCTGGAAGACGGTGAGCCGCGACTACGCCTTCGTGGACGAGATGGCGGCCCTCCGGCCGCTCATCCGGGGTGCCGGCAACATCGAGAGGTTCGACTACTGGCTGGACAGCTTCCGCTACCTGCGCGCCCTGGGCCGGACCAACTGCGTCTGGGCCCGATTCAACGAGGCGATGAAGCAGGTCCTGGCGGAGGAGGATTCCGGGGCAAGGCGGGAGCTGGCCCGGGAGCTGGCCCTGCCTCTCCGCAAGGAGCTGGTCTCCTGCGCGGCCGAGGTGCACAGGTTCCTGCTCGCCATTGTCACCACGACGGGCGCCATGGGAAACGTGGCCAACTGGCAGCAGCACCTCCTGCCCGGGCTGCTCGAGAAGCCGGGAGAGCAGCTGGCCGAGATCCTGGAATGCGCCCTTCCCGAGGAGGCGATACCCTCGACACGGTATGCCGGCGAACCGCGCCTCTTCGTCCCCACCGTGCGGACCGTCGCCGCTCCGGGAGAAGAGCTCGCGCTCAAGGCGATCGTGCTGGGTTTCCGTCCCGCCCGGGTGTCCGTCCACTGGCGCCCCATGGGAGAGGGGAACTTCTTTCGCACTCCCCTCGATCACGTGAAGCGCGGCGTCTACGAGACCGTTCTACCTCCCGAGGCCACAGCAGGCGATCTCGAGTATTACATCGAGGCGCTCCGCGACGAGGGAGAAAGCCTGGTCTTCCCCCCCACGGCCCCGCGGATGAACCAAACCGTCGTGGTCTGGTCCGGGATCGCCGGGAAATGAGCCGGTAACTATTTGGAGCCTGGAAAATGACGCACATCTCCAGAAGGATGTTTCTCAAGCAGACCCTTGCCGGCCCGCCGGCGCTCATCGCTGGAACGTCGGCGCTCCTGGCAGGTACGTCGGCACTCCTGACCGGGTGCGCCACAACCCCGCCGCCCATGCCCAGGGCGTCGGACCTCGTCGCCCTCGGCCGATGCGGGATTACCGTTCCCCGCGTTGCCATGGGCACGGGAACGCATGGCTGGAAGAAGGCTTCCGACCAGACCCGTCTCGGCAAGGAAGGCTTCGCCGGCCTGATGGCGCACGGCGTGGCCAGGGGCTCGGCGTTCATCGATGCGGCCGACCTGTACGGTTCGCACGAGTTCGTGAAGCACACGCTGAAGAACACGTCGGTCCGCCGCGACCAGGTCACGATCCTGAGCAAAGTCTGGTTCGCCGAAGCGCCTGAGATGACGCCCACCACCACGGCGCGCCCGGAGGTGGAGCGGTTCCTGCGCGAGATGGGCGTGGAGTCGATCGACATCTGCCTCATCCACTGCGTGCAGGCGCCGGACTGGACCGACAGCCTGAAGCGGATTCGCGACGACCTCTCCGAGCTGAAGCAGAAGGGCATGGTCCGCGCCGTGGGCTGCTCGTGCCACACCCTGGCCGCCATGAAGACGGCGGCGGCCCATCCCTGGATCGACGTGATCCTCGCCCGGATCAACCCCGAGCACAGGCGGATGGATCCCAAGGCGACCACCGATGAGGTGGCCGCCGTGCTGAAGCAGGCCCGCCTGGACGGCAAGGGCGTGATCGGCATGAAGATCTACGGCTGCGGCGACCTGGCCACTCCGGAACGAAGGCTCGCCTCGCTGAAATACGTTCTCGACAACAACCTCGTCGATGCCATGACGATCGGCTTCACCGCGCCGGAGCAGATAGACGACACGATGAACGCCGTCGACTCGATCTTGAAGGCACGGGCAATGCCGCTGGCCTCGTAACGCGAGCAGGAGGGAAGAAGGATGAAGAGCAGAGCAGAAGGCAGCAAGGAAATCGTTCGTTCCGGGGGAGAAACCCTATCCCGGCGGAAGTTCATCGTGCGAGGCGCCGCGGCCGTCGCGGCGGCCCATGGATTCGCCGGCATTCTTCCCGCAGCCGAGGGGTGGAAGCTTGTCTCGGACAGGAAGGTCCGCATCGGAGTGGTGGGCGGCGGCTTCGGCAGGTCGTTCCACTGGCACGAGCATCCGAACTGCATCGTCGAGGCGGTGAGCGACCTGATCCCCGGACGGCGCGACGCCCTGATGAAGACCTACCGGTGCGAGAGATCGCACGAATCGCTGGAGAAGCTCGTTCTCGATCCGAAGATCGACGCGGTGGCCCTCTTCACCGGCGCGCCGGACCACACGCGCCACACGCTCCTCTGCTTCGAGAAGGGCAAGCACGTGATCTGCGCCTGCCCGGCCTGCCTCACCCTGGAGGAGGCGGCACGGCTGAAGGAAGCCAAGGAGCGGAGCGGCCTCTTCTACATGAGCGCCGAGACGACCTACTTCAGGTGGCCCACCATCACGATGCGGCGCCTGATGAAGGACGGCAAGCTCGGCGAGCTCGTCTACACCGAGGCCGAGTATTACCACCCGCAGATCGCCCGGACGACCCACGGCCTCTCGTGGCGGGACGGCAAGCGGACGTGGCGCTACGGCTATCCGCCCATGCTCTACCCGACCCACTCCACCGCATTCTGGGTCGGCGCGACGCGCGGCCGTCTCGAGAAGGTCTCGTGCATCGGAACGGGCGATCCCGGCGAGCCGGCCCTGAAGGACAACGACTACACAAATCCCTTCCTCAACGGGATGGCCCTCTTCCTCACCGACACGGGGCACCCCTTCCGCTGCAACGTGGCCTGGGACATCGCCGCCCACGGCGAGCGCGCGCAGTGGCTCGGCACGAGGGGCGCGCTCTACATGCCCGGTTCGGGAGGGCAGCCGTATTGCCTCCGGATCGACGGCAAGACGGCCGAGGGGGAGCCGGACTACTGGCCGATGGTTCCCCCGAAGATGCGGCGCGATACGGGGCACGGCAGGTCGCATCCCTTCCTCACCAACGAGTTCGTCACGGCTCTGATTGAGGAAAGGGAGCCGGAGATCGACCTCTACGAGGCGCTGGCCTTCTGCGTTCCCGGGATCGTGGCGCACCGGTCGGCGCTCCGCGGCGGAGAGCAGATGAAAATCCCCGGCTTCGATTGCAGGTGAGGAGGGCGATCAGAATACGTCAATTGAAATGTTCTCTCTGTTAAATGCACTTACATTCAGAAAAATCTATCTAACACTTGGATTCTTCGTTTCTGCCAAACTGAGATTCCGTCACTGAAACAGCTTTGCACAGCGATATCACCGCCGCTCCTTGTTGAACGCTTCCATGAAATCGATCAACATGATAAGCCATTTCTCCCAGTCCTTTCTCGACGAGTGCTTGATCCAATGCGTGATATCCGGAATCTGAACAAGTGTCAAACCGGTGTCTGGTCCCACATTCAATATTTCCCGAGTTGGAAAGATATCGTCCGCTCCACCAGTGATTATCAGGATCTTATCCTTCAGGTTCTCCAGAGCCTCCTTGTAATCGAGTCTTCTGAAACCGAGGAATATCTGGTTGAAGACATTCATTTCCTCTGAGGTCAAGCGATCTGCTTGTTTCTCAAAACGCGAAATGTCATAGAGACCTCGTACTATATCCCGCCAGATCCTCCGACTCTCTATTTTGCTCCGTAGCAGTATTTTCCAAGGCTCCCTTTGCCACCATTCCTCATCACCGTAAGGCTCGTTTTGGCGAACTTTTGTAAGTATGGAATCAAAATGTTTTTCATTTTTTGACTCCCTCTCTGAGAATTTCCGTACGACTTCTTCATCAAAATCCAGTGGGTCGCCACCCTTCTCGTAATGTTTCCAAAGAACTCTGGCCACTCTTTCGTCCCGCATGAACATTGGTGCGGCGTCGATTCGGTCAAGAAACAATCCTGACTCGAGCAGAAAGACTGACTTGAATTCCTTCTCATCAAGACGTAGCAACGAAGTGGCAGCAAATCCGCCTATACTGTATCCCAACAAACAGATATCACAATCCGGTTCTACAATTTGAGACCAATAGGATCGATCACCCGAGCGGATTTCCTTCAACAGATGTCGTACGTCATCGATGATCTGCTTCAAGCCCAATAGAATCCTCAGCGGTGTCCGGTGTATTCTCTGGAGAATCCGTTGAGTAATCAACCTCTCATCTTCGCGAGCCTTGAAAGGATCGTGATGGTTCTGGGCGGGGTAGTGGCGGCTGAAATGACCCGGTAATGGGATCATGACGGAAGGGATCCCTTTGCGATTCGCCAAGTGGTAGCCGAGTCCGTCATACGTGGCAGGATCCGATTCGGCAAGACCGTTTAAAAAAATGTACAATCTCGAGTACGGCGGTGCACTGTTCTCTATACTTGGCAAGTATAAGCGTAGATCGAACGAATGGTTATTTTTTTTAAGACCTTTCCAACCAGAAAAATCCAGCCGTTCAAATTGCGACACGAAAGGAACAAGATGAATATGTGGTTCGTTCAGAAACTCCTCGGTGGTTTCCTTTCCTCGAAATGCGATTTGTCTTTTTTTCTCCCTATCCCGCACTAAAACGCGGACACCCATTGCAGCCATATCTTTAAAAAGTTGAGATGATCTTGACAGCACGATCTTGCCCGTTTTTCCCGACGCCGAAATATCGGGAGGCAACAAGAGGATCGCTGATTTGGAGGTGTCGCATCTGTACCAGGGATTGATCGAAAGACCGCGCGTTTTTGCATGGTCCAGTGCAATTCCATGAGCACGCTCGAAGACATCACGTACTGTCAAGTACTTCTCTTCATCCAGCAACGTACCTACCGCACTACAAATGCTGGAAGTCCAAAGACCGGCTTTGAGATCATTGCACTCAACGGATCGCTGTCCCGGACCGCATGAAAACAGTATCTCCCAACCAACCAGCTTTCCTCTCGTATCGAGAGATCGAACGAAAGCATCAGGAAATTTCAGCGTGTCGAAGCTCGCAAGAGCCCGATCATCCACTTCATTGCGACAGGCATCGAGGATCAGGATCTTGTGCGATGCTCTGGATGATTTCATTATTTCGAGAACTGCGTCGACTTCAATTGCCGTTTGTTTAGGCAGTGTCAAGTCGCCGTCACAAGGCATCAGATAACTCTTGTCATCAACCTCAAATCCATGACCGGCAAAATAAAATAGGATGTTGTCCTCATCTTTAGCTTTGTTCCCTAGAGTCTTCAAAGATTTTAGAATGCGATTGCGAGAAGGTTGATCGTCAGTAACCGAGGTCAGCATGTGGCTGTCCGAGGGAATATTGTAGCGGCTGATTTCGTTGAAGAGTGCTTCTGCGTCGCTTGTTGCGAAGCTAAGGTTGGGAATGTCATTTTCGATGTAATTATCGATACCCACATAGAGCCAGTAGTTCATGAGCATCCTCCTCTTTTCATCATCTGGTTACTATCAGTGGCGACATAATACATCTCTGCTGGTATTATATTTTCCACTCCGGTTAATTTCCGAATCGACAAATCAGAAGGAGTGTGGTTATTAATTACTCTTCGAGGACTTTCTAAATAT
>CAYZWU010000042.1:0-45435 GCA_964482235.1 uncultured Phycisphaerales bacterium | reverse complement strand
CCATTTTAGGTACTGCGCCGGGAGGCTGGCCTTCTCATTTCATCTTTACATCTCCTCGACAGAGCACTCAACGCCGATTGGGGTGGGATTTCTTCAGCAGTCTGAATCAAGAAAGACCAGGGACGAATGACCGCTCTGGTTTCATTTCCTTTCGTGGATCGCAAGCCGGGTGGTGACCGCCGATGCACATACTTTGAGATAATTGAGAGGGGGAAGCGGGGCTGGAGGTAGTGAGCCCGCGCAATCTTCGCCATCTAGCACTTACGTCCAAGTGGCGGAGATCGCATGGGCACGGTAATGTGCGGTAACGTGAAGAACCAATCCGAGCTCTCCAAAACAACCTCCCCATCCGGAGTTGTGGGGTCCTTCAGGGTGTTGTAAAGGAGGTCCTCCGACGTCCCAACGCTCTGAAGGACCCCACAACTCCGACCGGAAGGCGCTCTACGAATGCCGCCCGGAAAAGAGAACCCATAAATGCGGCCGGCGTCAGTGATCGCCGAGGTCCGGCATGTCGGCATCCGGCTTGGCCCGGCGTGAGAACCAGACCAGGAATGCGCAGAGCAGGACCAGCATGACGATGCTGGTGATTTCGCCGACCGGACCGTTGATCGTTTCATGGCTCATGATGTGAAGGCTGTTCTTCGCCTCGGTGAAGAGCGAAGCCGATTCGGTGAGATCCTCGGTTTGCGTGGAGTAGCGGATCACCGTGTTGATGATGCCGTCGAACACACCCCAGATCGCTCCGCCGGCTATGAACCCGGATGCTATGAGGATGCCCCGGTTGTTACCGGCCTTGGTCTTCTTCTCGTCCTCGCCCTCCCGCTTGCGGCTCACCAGCCAGGAGAGGAATCCGCCGATCAGGACCGGGACGTTGAGCTGGATCGGCAGGTACATACCCAGAGCGAAGGCCAGGGCCGGCACTTGTGCCATGCGGAGTACTACGGAGAGAAGCACACCCAGACTGAAGAGGTACCAGCGCAAGGGCGCCGGGTTGGTTCCCATGATTCCGGAAAGGAGTTCCTTCATGGCCGTGGCCTGCGGCGCGGGGAGGTTGTCCGTACCGAAACCCTGTCCCGGGGGCTGCTGCGAGAGAACCCACATGGCCAGGCCGCAGAATGTGGCGGCCACCAGGGTGCCCACGAACTTGAGTGCCAGCTGCTTCTGGGGAGTGGCCCCGATCCAGTGACCGATCTTGAGGTCCGAAGCGAGCGCTCCCGAGGCGCAGAGCGCCGTGCAGACCACGCCGCCCACCAGCATCACGACAAACATCCCCTCTTCACCCTTGAGCCCGAGGCTCAGCATCACCACGCCGGTGACGATGATGGTCAGCATCGTCATGCCCGACACGGGGTTGGTTCCCACGATGGCGATGGCGCGCGCCGAGACCGGGGCGAAGAGAAAGGCGATCACTGCACAAAGGCCGGTTCCCACGATGGCGTAGAGAAACGAATCCTCGAGACCCAGGCCAAAGGAATAAAAGAGAAAGATGGCGGCCAGGGCGGTCACGATTCCGACGAGGATGAACTTGCCGGAGAGAGAGCGCGACGTGCGCGGAATCTCCTGCGTTGCCTGGCCCGATCCGGCACCGAGCCCGCCGAAGCCGGCTCTCATCGACCTGATCATCGACGGGAAGGCGCCGATGACCCCCATGATTCCCGCTCCCGCGATCCCCCCCACACCGATGATCTTCACGTAATTGGTGAAGATGTCGTCGATCGACATCTCGCTGATGGGGATCGACCCGGGCGGCAGCACGACCTGCATGCCGTCGCCGATCGCATGGACCAGGGGAACGAGCACGAAGTACGAGAGGAATGATCCGGCGCAGATCACGGCCGCGTACCGGATCCCCACGATGTAACCGATGCCGATCACGGCCGACGTGTTCAGGGCGCGCAGCGTCATGAAGTGGCTGCTCAGGAAATCGCCCAGCGCCACGGCCTCGAAGGTGATCTTCTCCTTGAAGGCGTGAAATGTCGTGGCCAGGCCGTCGTAAACAAACCCGATCGCGGCCGAGAGTGCGAGGATCTTGGCCTGATCCCCGGCCTTCTGCCCGGAAACGAGGATCTCCGTGGTGGCAGTGGCCTCGGGCCACGGAAAGTGCCCGTGCTGTTCCTCCATGAAGTAGAAGCGCAGCGGCGCAAGGAAGAGGATGCCGAGGCAACCGCCCAGGAACGCGGTGAGAACGACCTGGTACCAGTGCGGCTCCAGCCCGAGCATGTAGAGCGCCGGGATGGTAAAAACAGCTCCGGCGACCACGTGCGAGGAGTTCGCTCCGATCGACTGGATGATCACGTTCTCCAGGATCGTGCTCCTCCTGGACATCATGCCACCGATGCCGATGGCCAGGATGGAGATCGGGATGGCCGCCTCGATCCCCTGGCCGATCTTGAGAGCCAAGTAGGCGGCGGCCATGGAGAAGATGGCGCAGAAGATCAAGCCCATCACCACGGAGCGGGTCGTCACCTCGAGCATGGGGCTCTCGTCCGGGATCATCGAGATGTATCTCTCACCCGGCTTCAGGATCGATCTGGCATTATCTGGAAGACGGCTGCGTTCCCCGCTGGAGTGCTGGTCGGTCACGATACTCTCCCGTTCTCCTGACTGACAAAAAAGGACAGCCGGAGAATCGGCCGTCCGTTGAAGGTGTGCGCGAAACTATGTCAAAAACGTGATTTCGGTACAATAAAATTATCGAACATCATCGATACCCGGCGGCAGCATCGTCGAGGCATCGATCAGGGCGGAGCAGATCTGCTCCCGCGTGAGTCCCTTGGCCAGGCTCAGGTCGGCACCCCGGAGATCGGCTCCCGACAGGTCCGCATCGTCGAGGCTGGCCATGCAAAAAACCGCACCGCGCAGATCGGCCTCCATCAGGAAGGCCCCCCGCAAGGTGGCGTGGCCAAGGTCGGCCCCGCGCAGATCGGCCTTCACGAGGAAGGCGCGGCTCGCCCTGGCGCCCCTCAGGTTGGCGCCCTGAAGGCTGGCGCCCTTGACAAGGTCCGTCTCGACCTCTCCGCCCGTCCAGTTCGACGGCCGCACGGAGATCTCCTCGCCCTCGAGGTCGGCGACCAGTCCCCAGAGATTGACACCCTCCGAATCGCCCAGGTAGATGCAGATCACCGCGGCGCCCCCGAGCAGAAGAGCCGCCGGCTTGAGGGCGCGCCCCTTGAGCCATGCTCTGACTCCTCGTCTTTTCCTCCCGTTCTCTCCCCTGAGCGTCCTCGTTGCCAGCCACTGGAGCGTGATGCCGGTCTGTATCGACACGACAAGCGTCGCCAGATGAAGGCCGGTGACCAGTCCGTCGTGCCTGCTGAGGCAGCGCAGGAAGAAGAGCAAGATCATGGAAGGAACGAGCCACCAGGCGAGAAAGCTGCAGAACCACTGCTGCAGACGGGAGAGAGGCGGAAGCGTCCCCTTGAGCCTCACGGCATGAACACGGACGAGTCCGTTCAGCAGCCAGGGATTCACTTTCTCGTCCACGCTTCTCCCGTCGGGGAAGAGGGCCGGGAGGCCGGCCAGCTTCTCGAAGAGCCGCTGGAGGTAGAGATGAAAGTAGACATAGAATCCCAGCAGGATCAGGGGGGCTGCCCCGTAGAACCAGACCAGCGGCATCCTCGTCCGGATGATCGGCAGCGAGAAGTAGGGCCTGTCCGCCACCAGGGCGGCGTCCGTCGTGGCGGCGATGGTGAGAAGCGAGTAGGTGCAGCCGGCGAAAATGGCAAGAAACAGGTAGCGGCAGTGCCGCGACGCCTGGTCGACCTGGGCGATGTCGGCGAATCCGAGGTCGGGCTGCGGCAGGCGGGTGCCCGAGATGTTCACACCGGCCAGCTGCTCCACGGTGAGGCCGCGGGCGCCCTGCAGATCGGCGTCCTGAAGGCTGGCGTTCCTGAGGCGCGCCCTGGCGACCAGGGCACCCTTGAGGTTGGCTTCGCTCAGATCCGCCCCCTGGAGTCCGGCCTTGCGAAGGTCCGCTTCCTCGAGATCGGCGCACTGAAGGTCAGCGCCGCAGAGGGCGGCATCCCGCAGCGTCGCACCGGCCAGGACCGCACCCTTCATGTCGGCGTTCTCGAGGTCGGCCCCGTCGAGACGGGCGCCCTGAAGAAAGGCGCTGCTCAGACGGGCGCCGGCCAGCCGGGCATCGGTGAGGTCGGCGCGCTGGAGGTGGGTTCCATCTAGGTCGGCGCCCTCGAGGTCGAGCCCGACGAGGTTTCCCCCGCCCAGGTAGGCATGCCTCAGGTCGGCGTCCTGGAACCGGGCGCCGGCGAGGCGGGCTTCATCGAGATCGGCGCCCTGCAGATAGGCGCCGTCGAGCCGCGCCCCCTGGAGGTTCGCTCCCTTGAGACGGGCATTGCGGAGATCCGCGCCGGCAAGACAGGTCTTCCGCAGGTCGGCATCGCGGAGATCGGCTTCAGGGATTTTCACGCCGCGCAGGTCGGCGCCGTCGAGGCAGGCTCTCTTTCCGTCCCGTCCGGCCAGCCAGCGCTTGTGGGAAATAAGAACGGATTCGAGATCCATGCCGGCCGGTCTCGCTTTTCTTGCGGCGGGACGATCTGAAACAGGCGCCTCCGCTTCAGAAACAATCCCGACCCTCCGGATCATTCGGTCTGGTCCTCCGCTCGAATTGGACGGGCGATACCGATCCTTTTTTCCAGGTCAATTGTGGAAAGACCTTTTTCCCTAGCCAATAGGATGGCTGATTATAGCATCCACGCGCATCGGGACAACAAGATTCGACGAGAAGAGAAGATCCAATCTGAACAACCTCTGACGATACGAAAAACGCCGGCTCCGGCGCGGGATCCCACGGACTGAGCCGACGTTTTTTTTCAGCGATCGGATGAATTACTGATTCAGATAGACCGCGCAGGGCGTCGTGCTGGAGTTTCCTGCGAAACAATCGATGTCGCCGTCGCCATCGAGATCGCCCACGGCAAGGCCATAGGTGTTGTGGTTGGTCAGGCCGAGCAGCTGGCCCGAGTTGGAGAATGTGCCCAGGCCGCCGTTGATCCAGAACAGGTTGAAGCCCGCGTTCGTGCCGAGCTCGTTCCCTGCAATGAAGTCGACGTCGTCGTCGCCGTCCAGGTCGGCCGCGCCGATGGACCTGGTGTCGTAGGTGCCGATGGAGAATCCCGAATCGGTGAAGATACCCGGATTGGCCAGGCCGCCGTTGATCCAGGCCCTGTTGCCTTCGGTCGTGTCGTTCCCCTCGAGGATGTCGAGATAGCCGTCGCCGTTCAGATCGGCCAGGCGGATCGCTCTTGTGTAGTAATTCCCCAGGGCCTGCCCGGAGTCGGAGAAGGTCCCGTTCCCGTTGTTGGTGTAGACCCGGTTGGCCAGATCCCAGTTGCCCGCGACGATGTCGGGGTAGCCGTCGTTGTTCACGTCGCCCAGGGCGATGGCCGTGGTCGAGTCGGCACCGAGCGACTGGCCCGAGTCGGTAAACGTCCCGGATCCGTCGTTGAGCCAGACGCGGTTCTGCTCGCTGTTGGTGTTGCCCACGACGAGGTCGATCGTTCCGTTCAGGTCCACGTCGCCCAGGGCGATCGCCTGGGTGCTCGACGATCCCAGGGACTGTCCGGAATCGGTGAAAGCCCCGGCACCGTCGTTGAGGTAGACCTTGTCAGCCTCGCCGTCGTTGCCCTCGACAATGTCGAGGGTTCCGTTGCCGTCCACGTCGCAAAGAGCCACACTGGCGGTGGCAGCCGCTCCCAGGGATTGTCCCGAGTCGGTGAACGTGGCCGAGCCGTTGTTGACCCAGACCACAGTCCCCTGTCCATTGTTCCCCTCCACGGCGTCGAGATCGCCGTCGGAGTCCACGTCGCCGAGGGCGACGTCGTAGGTGTCCGTTGCGCCCAGCGTCTGGGAGGAGTCTGCGAAGGTTGCCGTGCCCCACGTACCGGCCGTGGCCGAGAGCCAGACCTGGTTCGCCTGCTGGTAGTTGCCCTCCACCAGGTCGACGTCGCCGTCGTTGTCCACGTCACCGACCGCGATGCCGAGGGTGTTCCCGGCTCCGAGCGACTGCAGCGAGTCGCTGAACTTGCCCTTCTGGTTGTTGTACCAGACCCGGTTCCCGCCGCCGTTGTTGCCGGTGACGATGTCGAGATACCCGTCCAGGTCGATGTCGCGGAGAGCGATCGCCTCGGTGGTGCCGCTTCCCAGGGACTGACCGTTGAACCTGAAAGTCCCGGCTCCGTCGTTGAGCCAGACCCGGTTGGGCTGGGAGGCCTCGTTGCCGGTCACGAAGTCGAGATCCCCGTCGTTGTCCACGTCGCCAAGCGCCAGGGCCGCCGTGGAGGCGGTGCCGATCTTCTGGCCGGAATCGGCGAAAGTCCCCGATCCGTTGTTGATCCAGATGCGGTTGCTGCCGTGGTTTCCCTCCACGATATCGAGATCGCCGTCGTTGTCCACGTCGCCGATGGCGATGGCCTCGGTGAGGGGCGCCACGCCGAGTGTCTGGCCCGAATCGGTCATGGTTCCGGTTCCGTCGTTGAGCCAGATCCGGTGCGGTTCACCGGTGTTTCCCGCCACGACGTCGACTGTTCCGTTCTTGTCCACGTCGCCGAGAGCGAGGGAGACCGTATCCTGCGGGCCGAAAGCCTGCCACTCGGCGAAGAATCCCGAGCCGTTGTTCAGCCAGACCCTGTTGTTCTGGTTGTTCACGTTACCGGTGACGATGTCGGGATGGCCGTCCTTGTTCAGGTCGGCAACGGCGACGCCCACGGTGGCCGCGTTGCTCAGCGTCTGGCCCGAGTCGGCAAAGGTGCCGGCGCCATTGTTGAGCCAGATCCGGTTCGCGGCGAGGAAATTGCCTTCCACGATGTCGAGGCTGCCGTCGTCGTCCACGTCGGCCATGGCCACGGGGGAGGTGGGATTGGCTCCGAGCGTCTGCCCCGAATCGGCAAAACCCGGAACGATGTCGATCGGCGTGGACGGCATGGCCGGCAGGCCGGTGGTGGCATTGACGATCGTGCCGGGGGGCATGCCGTTGCTGTCCTTCACATCGACGCCCGAAGGCGAGTTGGCCGTCGTCACGCCCTTTGCAAAGACCTGGCGGCTCTTGAGGAGAGGGGAGTTGCCCAGCGTGATCGTTATCTCGTTGTCGGCAGGCCCGGCCTGGGCCGTGGCACCGGCCCCGAAGAGGTTGCCGGTGACAGGCAGCCTGAAGTGGCCGGCCGAGATGGAGGGATCCACTGTAATACCTACGTGAAAGGGGATGACGAGCTTGTCGCCCGCGTTGCACGTCCCGCTTCCGTCGGTGTCTATCAACCGTGCAAAGCCGAATACGACGGGGTTGGACAGGATGGTGTCGCTGCCGCCGCCTCCGCCGCCGCCGCAGGCAGTGCAGAGCAGCAGGAGAGACAGACCGAGCAAGGGGGATATCAAGATCATTCCAGAGGCCGGTTTCATGATCCATTCCTTTCAGGTTGATCGCAAGAGGCCCGTCGGTGCGGGCCCCGGAAGATCAGAATGTGACGAACCGGATGTAATCCGGGCGGCTTTCAGCTTGAGAGCCAGACCTTACAGAATATTTGATCGTAGGGGCAGGGTCAAGGTGCAGAGCGGTTATCCGCCTGACAGACTGGGATGCGTCCAATGGGCGACACCCTGCCCTGAAATGGATATAGATCCAATGAAAATCCGGGTTACGCGCATTTCCCTGCTTCCTGGCGGGCCTTGACGATCTCCTCGGTCTTGAAAAAAGGAACGGCCTCGTACCGGTCGAAGTGCATGGTGAACTCGCCGCGGCCCGAGGAGAGGGTCCTGAGCTCCGAGGCGTACCCGAACATCTCCTCGAGCGGAACCCGGGCCCTGAGAACGGAATAGGCTTCCTTCGCGTCCATCTTGACGATCTTGCCCCGCTTGCTGCAGAGGCTCCCCGTGATGGCGCCCGTCTGCTCGGCCGGAGCGGTGACATCGACGCCCATCACCGGCTCGAGGAGCAGCAACCCCGCCTTGCGGGCCGCATCGCGGAAAGCGGCGACGGCGCAGATGCGGAAGGCCTGCTCCGAGGAATCGACCTCGTGAGATGATCCGTCAAAAACTGTAACCTTGACATCCACAACAGGATAACCGGCACAAGGCCCCTTCGCCATCGCTTCGATGATCCCGCGCTTCACGGCAGGGATGTACTCTTTCGGGATGCGCCCCCCCACGACCTTGTTCTCGAACTGCAGCCCTGAGCCCGGGTCGGCCGGCTCGAGCTGCATCTTGACGTGGGCATACTGGCCGTGGCCGCCGGACTGCTTCACGTGCTTGTGCTCGTGCTGGACCGTGCCGATGACGGTCTCGCGGTAGGCGACCTCGGGCCTGCCCGTATTGACCGCAACGCTGAACTCGCGCTTCAGCCGGTCGATGATGATTTCCAGGTGGAGCTCGCCCATCCCGGAAATGATCACCTCGCTCGTCTCCGGATCGGTGATGACGGTGAACGTGGGATCCTCCTCGGCCAGGCGCGCCAGGGCCTTGGCCAGCTTGACGCTGTCGGCCCGGCTCTCCGGCTTCACGGCCACGCCGATCACCGGAGCGGGAAAATCGATCGTCTCGAGGATGATCTCATGCTCGTCGCTGCAGATCGTGTCGCCGGTGAAGGTGTCGGCCAGCCCAACAACGGCTCCCACCTCGCCGGCGTGGAGCGCCTCGACGGACTTGCGCTTGTTGGCGTGCATCTCGAACAGCAGGCCGATCCGCTGATTCTTCTGCCGGATCGAGTTGTAGACGAATTCTCCGGCTTTCAGCACACCCGAGTAGACGCGCACGTAGGTGAGCTTGCCCAGATGCTTGTCCGCCTGGACCTTGAAGGCCAGGGAGGCGAGGGGGGCATCATCCCTGGGTTGGCGTACGATCTCGGCGTTCGACTCGCGCCGCGTACCGATCACGGGAGGAAGATCGCCGGGAGCAGGCAGGTAGTCGACGATGGCGTCGAGAAGACGGCGCACCACCTTGTTCTTGAACGCCGCACCGCAGAGCACCGGGGTGATCTTCTTGTCGATCGTTTCCTGGCGGATGGCACGGACCACCTCGTCGCGCTCAGGGGTGATGCCCTCGATGAACTTCTCCATCAGCGTGTCGTCCTGCTCGCTGATCCGCTCGATCATGTATGCGGCCGCCTTGCGGGCCGGCTCCAGGTAAGGCTCGGGAATCGGCTCCTCGCGGATGATCACGCCGTTGTCGGTGTTGTCGTAGTAGACGGCCTTCCAGTCGATCAGGTCGACGACACCCTCGAACTCGGCCTCCTTGCCGATGGGAATCACCACGGGCACCGCGTTGGCGCCCAGCTCCCGGCGCATCTCCTGCACCACGCCGAAGAAGTCGGCGCCGATCCGGTCCATCTTGTTGACGAAGGCGATGCGGGGGACGCGGTACTTCTCCGCCTGCTTCCAGACCGTCCTGGCCTGGGGCTGGACGCCGCCCACGGCGCAGAAGAGCATCACCGTGCCGTCCAGCACGCGGAGGGATCGCTCCACCTCGGCGGTGAAGTCGACGTGGCCCGGAGTGTCGATGATGTTGATCCGGTGTCCTCTCCACGAGGTGGTGGTGGCGGCCGAGGTGATCGTGATCCCCCGCTCCCGCTCCTGGGCCATCCAGTCCATGGTGGCCTTGCCGTCGTGGACCTCGCCCATCTTGTGGCTCTTGCCGGTGAAGTAGAGGATCCGTTCCGTCACCGTGGTCTTGCCGGCATCGATATGGGCCATGAGGCCGATATTGCGGATCTTGTCGATTTCGTATTTTCGAGCCATGGGCTCCTCCGTCTCTTCTCACGGATGGTTGCTGGTCGTTTACGTGTCTGCCGGCTGATATTTCGGTGGGATGCCGAAGGGCTGCCTGACAAGAAAGGGGGTAGAATAGCCCTCTTCGACGAAAGATCAAGCCTTATCGAAGCAATTTCTTTCAGATATTATAATTTTCTGCCCCCCGTTCCTTCGGAGCCCCTCCCGGACGCCACGCGTACTGCTATTTGCGGCGCTCTCGACGGAGGCTTCCCATGCGGCGCCATGTTCCGGACAGGAGTGAGCCCGGCGATTTTCCCCCAAGGGAATAAAAGCGCCTCTCTCCGAGTCCAACGGAAAGTTCGTGAAGAAGAGTCATTGTCGACAGCTCTTGCTACCAACGATAAGACGGGCTTCGATCGGATCGTCAGATGCTTGACCATGCCGATCAGGGATCATGTGGATGACATTAAGGAGAATCTGATGTCCATTTTCAACAAGACAGGTCTGTTCCTCGGATTGTTCACTCTACTGGTCGGGCCGCTCCTTCTGCCGGACAGCACCCCCACCTGCCCCGAACCGGCCGCGCCGGTCGCAGCGAGCGATACCGTGGCCCTGCCCCTCGACGAGGCAAAATCGATCGATCTCACCACCCTGCTGGAATTCGCCAGCGAAACGCTGAACTACCCGCTTCTTTACAGCGGAGAGGCCATGGCCAACATCCGGTACAAGTTCACCTCCCCGGTGCAGGTGCCGAGAGAGGATTTCCAGGGTTTCTTCGAACGGCTTCTCCTGGGCAAGGGCTTCGCCTACCTGCAATGCGGCTCGGGCGCCTCGGTGATGCACCGGGTGATCGACCTGCGCAACGCCGCCAGGGATCCCCTGCTGATGGTCTCCTCGATCGAGGTTCCTCCCGAGAAGCTCGATTCCTTCAGGAACAGGGGGATCCTGATCACCATCCATGTGCCGCTCAAGAATATCAGCAGCCGCAATCTTCTCTCGTCCCTGACACCTTTCTTCATGCAATCGCACGCCAACCTCGAATCGATGCGCAACGTGGACGATTCCAACGCGGTGATCATCACCTCCTTCGCCTACAAGGCCTGCGCCATCGAGGCGCTGATTCGGAGGATGGACGATTCGGCCGCCGGCGCTCGGGAAGGGGTCGTCAATGAACTGATGAAAAGCAAATCGAGGATCGCATCACTGGAGAAGAGAGTGGCTGCTCTTGAAAAATATTTGAAGGAGAAGAAGTAGGCATCGCGGTCGGTTGCAGCGATCCTGCTGTCTCCCTGTCGGCAGGCCGTGACAAAGTCGTTCCCGAATGACTTTGTCACGGCCTGCTCGATGGATATGATCTGAGTGGTATGGCCGGGGTGGTCCTGATCGACCCGGTAACGCTCAGCATCTTGACGAAGCCGGATCGATTCATTGTTACGAAGCGAGGCGGCTACTCCACCGTCAGGTTCAGCAGGTTCGTCAGAAGTGACGACGGATTTCCGAAAGGCCCGATCAACGCCTGGAGCGGCCTCTCCTCTCCTGCTGTCCAGGAGCCCGGCACCAACGTGTTCACGAGGAGAACCCCTTCGGAAGGGATGGCGCCGAGAGGGAAATGCTGAATCGGCCAGCCGAGAAAGAGATCGCCGTAGATCGTGGATTGAGGCGGATCTTGGATGCCCTCGCCCAGGGCGAGAACGACCGGTGCCGCAGGTGTTCCCAATACGCGGATCGAAATCAAATTCCCTGGTTGAACGGATCCCAGATGGTAGAGATGGGGGTGGAACTCGTCGGCACCCATGTCGACATCGCTGCCGGCAATGCGGGGGTCGCCCTCGATGTCAAGGGAAGGGAGATCCGGAACAGTACCGTCACCGACATCCTTGCAGGGTGAATCAAATCTCAGATGCAGATCTCCAGCCGCCGGCTCAACGAAGCGAGGATCCACGTCGATCATACCGCTGCCCCAGTGAAGAGTGCATCCGGGCTCGACATGAATGGCTGACTGACCACCCCTCAGAGCGGAAAAACTCGCTTGAAAGGTGGACGGCAGACCATAGTAATCGTTGAGGTATCCCTCCCGGCCTTGAGGCGCCTTGTTCGCCCACATGATCGTGTTGGCGATCGTGATCGATGATCCCCTGCAGTAGAATCCTCCGCCGCCTTCATCGGAGACGTTGTCGAAGATCGTTCCATTGATGATCTCGAGATCGCAGTTGTCCATGCAATATATCGCTCCCCCCACGTCTTTCGAGCTGTTGCTGAAAATGACGTTGTTTGCCATCGTCAAAGTGATTCGGGAACAGTATAACCCACCGCCGTAGCCGCCTTTCGAGGCTGAGTTGCCGATAGCCGAGTTCCCGCTGACGACGTTGCCTGAAATGGTACCGGAATAGATCGCTCTAAGCTCGATTCCACCTGCCAGCCATTCGGCAACGTTCCCTGAGACGACATTATCGGTGAACGTCGGAGAGCATGCGGCCATGCTGATTCCTCCGGCCGTACTATCGGAAAAATTCTCGCTCACAGTATTTTTCGATATCCGCGGCGAGGATTCCCTGCACAGGATACCGGCGCCCTGCAGATCGGCTTGATTTTTCCTCACCCTGTTGTCTTCGATCACTGGAGAGGAAAAATAGCAGTACATCCCCGCCCCTGTCGTTGCCCTGTTTCGCGCGATCAGGTTGTCCGTAATAAGCGGAGATGCAAGGTAACAGTAGATTCCTCCCCCATTCTCAGCCGTGCTTCTAGCGATGATGTTCCCCGTGATCGTCGGTGAGGAGGACTCGCAAAAGACGCCGCCGCCGTACGAAGCCCCCTGGCCGCTGCCGTTCGTCACGCAGAATCCCTGGAGAACGGATCGCTTGCATTCGCCGTTCTTGAAAGTCACAACGCTCCCTGACTGATTCCCGTCGATGACAGTGGTCTCGGGACCTTGCTCGCTCCTGACGAGAATCGCCTTTCCGGTGAAGTCGATATTCTCCACGTAGGTCCCGGGCCGAACGAATACAACGTTTCCGTCCGAGGAGGCGTCGATGGCATCCTGTATCAAAGGAAAAGCATCGGGAACCACGAGGGAGTTGCCTGTAGGATAATGATACCCCAGGTCCATGATCGCGGAATCAGGAACACCATCCATCCTCGTGGATCCGTCGATCATCGTCGAGCCGGGAGCTCCGGCATCCACGCAGGGATTGGATACACCGGGCTGGCAAGGATCCTGCTGAAGGTAGAAGTAGCCGTTGGCCGGATCCGCAAAAAGCGGATTCGAGTCGATCATGCCGGGCCCGACATTCAGGATGCAGCCCGGTTCCACGTACACGGAATCACCCCCGCCTTCCAGCAGGGAGTAGCGGATATGGAGAACCGAGGGAAGAGGAATCACGTATCCCAGATAGACTTCCCGGCCAAGGGGTGCGCTGTTGTCCCAGAGGATCGAGTTGACCACAGTTGATGGCCCTTCTTCACAGCTGACCCCTCCGCCCCGCACCTCGGCGGAGTTCCCGTAAATCGTGTTGTTCACCATGACCTGGACGCCAGAGCTGTAGATACCGCCGCCCTGGAAGCCTGCATGATTATTGGCGATGATGTTGTTCGATATGGTGGACTCTTTATCACTCGAGGAAAGGATCCCCCCTCCCGCATGGCTTGCCTCGTTGTCCGTGATGATGTTTCCGGATATTGTCACGGATCCGCCGGTATGAAGTCCTGAATTGATTCCGGCGCCCCAGTATGCCTTGTTTCCCGTTATCCTGTTGTTGGTGATGACCGGTGTCATGCCGCCGCTGCACAAGATGCCACCCCCTTCCCCCAGGGCGATGTTTTCCTCGATGATGTTGTTATCAATGAGTAGAGATGCATTCCAGCAGACGATTCCGCCCCCGTCACGGTCCATGGCCTGGTTGCGGGCAATGACATTGCCGGTGATCACGGCACAGGAGTTGGATCCGCAGACTATCCCTCCTCCGCTATGATGATAGCTCTTGTTATCCGTGATACTGTTGCAGGAAATGACAGGATCGCCGGATGTGGCGCAATGGATCCCGCCGCTGCCATCCGCGTAGTTGAAAGCAATGATATTGTTGGAAATGGTCGGCGATGCATGGTTGTCGCAGAGTACTCCCCCACCATAACGATCGAAATAAGCGGAAGGTCCGGTTCCACTGCCGTTCGTGATATAGAATCCGTCGATGACCGAATCGGGACCTTCGCCGTTAGTGAAGGTCACCACGCTGCCTTGATCCGGAACAACCGGATTCCCCCCGTCGATGACCGTGACCTCAGGCCCCTCGTCGCTCCGGACCACGATCGCCTTTCCCAGAAAATCGATATTCTCGACGTACGTCCCTGGAGCCACCTCTATCGTGTCGCCGTTCACGGCCGCGTTGATGGCATCCTGGATGTTCGGATAGTCGTCCGGCACGCGGATTGTTCCGGAATAAGCCGGTGCGTGGAGAAACAGAAAGACGGAAAGTAGGGCAACCAAAACGACAGGCTTCATGACAACCCCCTGATATTTCGTTGAATTACAAGTCCTGGCGCATCCAGCCCGCAATTATTCCAGATCAAGGAGGAATAAACAAGATCATGGGTGCGGATCCTTGTCGCGAAGATGCTCTTCCACCATCTGGACTGAGCAGGCATGACATGTTGGTCGCACTGCCCGGCGACGGGGCGATCACTCCTGAACGGACCGCATCGGCCGCGCGCCGATGTGGGGCGACTGGATGAACGGCTCGTTGTAGATCCGCGAGGCGGAACGGACCACGGCAGCCTGGTGATCGTAGCACCCGCCCCGCTGCACGCGGTATCTCGGCTTCAGGTCCACGGGAATCCGCTCGCCTGTCCCCTCGCGGCAGGGACACTCGTACAGCTGGAACCAGTCCCGGCAGAGCTCGCTCACATTCCCCACGATGTCGTGGAGCCCGAATGCGTTGGGAAGGAACCGCCCCACCGGTGCGGCATTGAGATAGCCGTCGTCGATTCCCTCCTCGTATCCCAGCACATCGAATCCCTTCCTGCGCCTGGGATCGTTGACCATCGCCGTGTAGTCGCGAAGATTGGCGTGTCCCTGCAGGGTGGCTGGCTCCCAGCCGGTGTACCAGGGAGAGACCGTCCCGGCCCGCGCCGCGTATTCCCACTGGGCCTCGGTGGGCAGATCGAGACCGAGGGTGTTCAGGGTGTAGCGGCACTCGAACCAGGTGAGCTGCGTCATGGGGATCTGATCCGCGCTGTCCCCTTCATCGGGGTTCAAGGCCGGGTGTAGCTCGGGAACGGGCGTTTGCCGGAACTGCATCCGCTCCCACTGCCCCACCGTCAGCTCGTGCTTGGCCATGAAGAACGGATCGAGGGTCACCTCGTGAACTGGCGACTCGCCGAGCCAGCAGTAGGGATCGCGGTTCGGCAGGCGCTCCTCCCCGTCTGCGGGAAAGACCGCTCCCATGCGAAAGGTGCCGGAGGGCAGAAGGACCAGGACGACGCTCGAGCCGGGTGTGACGATGATCCGCCCTGCCTCATCGCGCTCCGGCGTCTCGCCCGTTCCGTAGACGGCGAACTCGTACAGACCCGAGTCCGGATCGCGCCCGATCGGAATCAGACCGACCTGGGGGGCCAGGCGAAGGCCGTCGTAGAGAGGGGAGATCGCGGGGTCCGCGATGACGTCCGCCGTCTTCTTCCAACTGTCCGCCTGATCGATGACCGTGTTCCGCTCGATCTCGCCGGCCAGGTCGATCCGCCGCCGCACATCGGCGATCTCCCCCTCCAGCGGATCGGCATCGACGAATCTCTCGAGCTCGTCCACGAGCCGGACCAGCTTGTCGTGCAGCCACTTCTCCTCCGAGTCCGCGAACTGCCACGATCCCTGGTGCGAGAAGGCGGCTTCCAGCGAATCGATCTCATCGATGATCTGGGCTCTCTTCTTTTCCAGCAGCCTGGTCTTCTCCGACATCTTCAGCCTGAGCTCATCCGACGGCGCCAGGTCGGTGTCGCGCCGACACCGGTCGACCAACTCGTCCCAGACGGCGCGGATCGAGGCCAGATCGTCGAGGCGGACAGGCCGCCTCTGCGGCGTCGACTGCCCCGGTTTTCCCTGATCCAGGGCATGATCGCGCATCGCTTTCAGCTTGTTCCTGTGGAACTCGAGCCTTGTCGCCAGCTCCTCCGCCCTGCCGAGCCACCTCTTCATCTCTGGGATCTTGCCGGGCCAGGCCGGCCAGAGTGCGTCCGCCTCCTCGCAGAAGCTGTCGATGAGAAAGAGATCGGCCAGGTTCCTGTAATCGCCGAGCAGGTTGTCGGCCGCACTCTTGGCGTCCTCGGCCACCACGTAGAGCCGGAGGCTGACGGTCAGCCCGGCGACGAGGGCGAAGATCACGGCCAGGACCGCGGTGACGGGGCCCTTGTTCTTGATCACGAATTTCTTCAGCACATAGAGAGTGCTGGGCGGGCCGGCCAGGACCGGCTCGGACCGGAGGAAGCGGCCCACATCCGCTGCGAGCTCGGACGCCGTGTCGTACCGCCTGGCGCGGTCCTTCTCCATCGCCTTCATGGTGATCCAGTCGAGATCGCCGCGGAGCTGCCTTCGGAAGAGCTGCGGGGTGACCTTGCGGTTGTCGGCCAGAGTCTTTAGCTCCTCGTGGAGGGAGCTGATCTTCTGGCTCGGTTTCAGCGGATTCTCCTCGCGGATCCGCTTCTGGATGGAGGAGTAGTCCTCGCCTCTCTCGCGCTTGAACTCGATCGGCAGCTTTCCCACGATCAGCTCGTAGAGGAGCACGCCGAGGGTGTAGATGTCCGTTCGCGTGTCGATGTCCTGCCCCTCGAGCCCGGCCTGCTCGGGGCTCATGTACTCGGGCGTTCCGATCACCATGCCGGACGACGTGCGGGTCTTCTTCTCGAAGAGGCGCTTGTCCGTGGCCCTCGCGATGCCGAAGTCGATGATCTTCGGCACCGGGCGGCCCTCGTGCTCGCGGACGAGGATGTTGGAGGGCTTGATGTCGCGGTGGATGATCCCCTTCTGGTGTGCGTGCTGGATCGCCTCGCAGACCTGGATGAAGAGATCGAGCCTCTGGCGCAGGGTGAGATGGCGGCTGTCGCAGTACTCGGTGATCAAGGGACCGGGAACGTGCTCCATGACGAAGTAGGCCTGCCCCTGCTCCGTGCTGCCGGCGTCGTGGACCATGGCGATGCCGGGGTGGCTCATCATGGCGAGCGCCTGGCGCTCCAGCTCGAAGCGCGCCACCACTTCCTTGGTGTCCATGCCGCGCTTCAGCACCTTGAGAGCCACGTCGCGCTTCACCGGAGCGGTCTGCTCGGCGAGGTAGACGATCCCCATGCCGCCCTCGCCCAGGACTTTCTTGATCCTGTAGGGTCCGATCGCCTCGGGCATTTCCTGGAGGACATTCGCCTTCGGGGGCGTGGAGCGGGAGAGCGCCGAGACGGCGTCGACGGGAAGCACCGGCGACTGGAGGAATCCTCCCGCGCCGTCGTGGCTCTCGAGGAGCGATTCGACCTCGCGGCGGAGCGCGTCGTCGCTGCCGCAGGCCTCGTCGAGGAACCGTGTGCGCTCCTTCGCGTCGAGGTCGAGCGCCCGGGCGAAGAGATCGCGGGCCGTCGCTCTGCCGCTGCCGTTGCCCTGGGGCCTGTCCTGGTTCATCGGTCCGCACTCCTCCCAAGGCGAGCATTTTCGATTTTCGCCGATCCCGACAGAAGATCCGGAACCGATTTCGATTCAGAATATATCCCCGCAGCCTAAATCACACGTTGAATCCAATTTCCGAGCCTGTTTCCGGGATGATCAGCCGGGCTGGAGAGGAGATCGTCTCCGCTTTCACGCCTGTGGGAAACCGGCCGGCAACCATTGAAAGCGACAAGAACGATAAAAAAAGGACTTTTCCTGGACCACGGACTTTCTGTTCGCGCAGAGGATGATGGATGACAGGTCATCTCAACCGGCTGAAAGCCGGCCGATCTTGTGCGACCGTTAATCGAAAGCGCTGCAAGAGTCCATCTTCATTCTTTTTTCCAGGTTCTGAAACAGGAGGATCAACATGTCCAGAGTAGCTTTGTTTACATGCATCTTCGTCTCTCTTTGCTTCATCGGTTCAGATCCATGTGCCGCCGGCTCCTGTGAGAACGTCGACATCCAGGGAAAATCGCTGGGAGCACGTCTCGATTCATCGACTTGGCACCAGGTCTCATCCACGGGGCCTTCGCCGCGGGAACATTTCGGGCTTGCCTTTGACAGCGCCCGAAACGAGACAGTTCTTTTCGGGGGAAGTTGCGGAATTTATGGTCCCTACGATGACGAGACCTGGTCTTGGGACGGTGCAAGCTGGTCATATGAGACCGGATCCGGACCTTCGGGCCGGAACACAACGATGGTCTATGACAGCCAACGACAGGTCATCGTGATGTTCGGGGGGTACAACTCGTCGTCAGGCAAGCTGGACGACACCTGGGAATGGAATGGCACGAGCTGGACCCTGGTCAGCACGACGGGTCCGTCGCCACGTCATATTCACGGCATGGCGTACGACAGCCACCGGGGCGTGGTCGTCCTGTTCGGAGGGCAAGACGCGAACAACCAGGCGCTGGGCGATACCTGGGAGTGGAACGGCTCGACCTGGGCACTGGTATCCACCAGCGGGCCGGCACCCCGGTGGTACGTCGGAGCAGCCATGGTCTATGACAGTCAGCGGCAGGTAACAGTCCTGTTCGGTGGGTGTGATACAGATGCCAACATATACAACGACACGTGGGAGTGGGATGGGACGACCTGGACCGATGTTTCGGTTCCGGGCCCGGAACCACGTTATGCTCACGCAATGATCTTCGACAGCAGACGCAACGTCTTTGTCCTCCACGGTGGAATTGGCGACAACTGGCCAAGCTGCTACAGCGACACCTGGGAATATGACGGCTCTCAATGGACGCTTGCCTCCCTGGAAGGAACGCCACGGGTGGCCCATGTCATGGCCTACGACAGCGCTCGCGACTTCACCGTCCTTTTCGGAGGAAGAAGCGATGCATACACCTTCATGAACGAAACCTGGGAGATCCGGTTCGGGGATGTCTTTTCTCCCGATCTGGTGCTTTCCGTCACCCCCCAGCCTCTCGTTGCCGGCAGCATTGCCACTTTCACTGTCAGCCAGTGTGATCCCTATCTGTATACCTACCTGGTCTACAGCAGCAATGGAAAGGGCGTCACTGAAATCCCCATGATGAACACAGTCCTCGGCTTGTATCTGCCAAAGCAAGCTCTGCCTCCCAAGCCGGCCGACAGCAGCGGCAACGTCTCGTGGTCCACGAGAGTGCCGGCAGCCATGGCTGGACCGATATGGATCCAGGCGGTCCAATCGGCTGCGTACGGAAAGCCGAGCAACGTTGTTTCGACGTCGATCGAATAATGGGCGGACGGTCAGGAATTGCGTAGAATCCGCTCCCAGTCAGAACAGGGACTCATGTTCGAATCAAAGGCGATCCCGTATCCTGCATCCGCCGGATACGGGATCTTCGTTTCCGTCCGAAATGCTATTCAGGTTGCTTTCCAAGACACCTCCCTCTACCATGAGTCACAGGAATCCGGATGGACTCATCCACGAAATCAAAATGTGTATTCATGCAGCGGAAGGGAGGCCCTCTTGAGCTTGGGCATCACCAAGACTACGACAACATTGCTTGCCGCGCTTTCCGACGGCGACAACGAAGCTGCCAGAAAGCTATTCTCCATCGTGTACAGGGAACTCCACACGCTGGCCCACGCGGCCATGCGCCGGGAGCGGCAGGGGCATATCCTCCAGACAACGGCCCTGGTCCACGAGGCCTACCTGCGCCTCGTCCCGGGAGAGGGGCTGAGGTGTGAGGACAGGGCGCACTTTTTCGGTCTCGCCGCGCGGGCGATGCGCCATATCCTCATCAACGAGGCCCGCAAAAGAAATGCTGTAAAGCGGGGCAGCGGACGGCAGCCCCTGTCTCTCGACGATCTTCATGAATCGAAACAGGAAGAGGCTGCCTCGAGCCTGTCCTTCGAGGATCTGGAAGCCCTGGAGACAGCCATGAAAAAGCTCGAGCAGTACGAGTCGCTGGAATGGGTGGGGACGCTGGTCGATCTTCGCTTCTTCGTGGGCCTCACCTTTGACGAGATCGCCGAGATCATGAGCTTCTCCAAGGGGACCTTGATGAGACGATGGGATTTCGCAAAGGCCTGGCTCCAGCGGGAGCTGGAGGGATAACGGATGAAGATTGAGGACACTCCTTTTCCCGAAAGGGTCGAGAGGCTCTGGGGACTGTTCGATGCCGCACTGAATCAGGAAGAAGCCAACCGCGAGGATTTTCTCTCTCGAGCTTGCGGCGGCGATATATCTTTGAAAGAAGAGCTGATAACCCTGATCGCCAAGCATGAAAAGGACTCACATTTTCTCGAGCGGCCCGCATGGGAATCCTTGGCGGAGCAGCCTGTCGATGATAAGAGCGGCTCACCTGATATCAGCGCGGATCCCGATCTGCCCTTCGAGAATCTCGGAGAATTCCGCCTGATCCGGCGTCTTGGCGAGGGGGGGATGGGAGTCGTCTACCTCGCAATGCAGGAATCCGTCGGCCGTGAGGTCGCCTTGAAAGTCATTCGTCCGGAGCTGATGGGATTGACGGAGACGGCCAAGCGTTTCGCGCGCGAGGTGGAGGCGATCTCGAGGCTGCGCCATCCCAACATCGTGACCCTTTTCGGCAGCGGCCAGGAGCAGAACGTCCTGTACTTCGCGATGGAGCTGCTTCCCGGAAAGGGACTGGATGATGAGCTGCGCGAGGTCTCGGCCCATGGAGAGAGGATCCCCACGACGAAGGTGCTGCGGTGGATCAAGGAGATCGCCTGGGCGCTTGAAAGCGCGCATGGTTCGGGAATCGTTCACCGTGACGTGAAGCCGTCCAACATCAGGATCACGGCCAAGGACCAGGCGGTGCTGACCGACTTCAGCATAGCACGCCACACGAATCTCACCTCGCTCACGCTGACGGGAGAGTTTCGCGGCACGCTCTCCTACTCATCGCCGGAGCAGGTGGAGGCCAGGCCACGCGAGATCGACTGCCGCACGGACGTCTACTCGCTGGGTGCCACACTCTACGAGGCCATCACGGGCCGCGTGCCCTTCGAGGGCGATACGACGAAGCAGGTTCTTCACCAGATCATCCAGAAGGAGCCGGTGTCTCCACGCCGCCTGAATTCGGCCATTTCGCGCGACCTGGAAACGGTGATCCTGAAGGCTCTCGAGAAGGACCCCGACCGCCGCTACCGGACGGCAGCCGATTTTGCCGACGACCTGGACAGGATTTTGAACGGGGAGATGATCCTCGCAAGACCGGCCGGCCCCGGAACCCGCTTCTGGAAACGGGTGAGGCGCTATCCCGTGACGAGTACGGCGATTGGCATTGCCCTCTCGACAGTACTCTGTTTTGCGGGATACGTTCTCCTTGTCTCCTATCCGGGCATGGTTGCCGAACAGGACAAGACGAAGAATGCGCTGAAAAAGGCCAAGGCGGCCCGGGTGGAGGCGGAAAACCAGGCCCAGGTGGCGACAACGGTGACCCGGTTTCTATGCGATCGAGTTCTCAGTTCCTTCGAGCCGCGAATCGTGGATGATGCCGATCTGGTGAAGAGAATGGTGACGAACGCGGAAAAGTACATCGAAACCGATCTGGCCAGCGCCCCCCTTGCCGAGGTTCTCGTCCGACAGAAGCTGGGAAAGATTTGCAACAAGAATACGGACTGGGAATCCGCGGCTGACCATTACACCAAGGCGATCGAGCTGGGTCGGGCCGATCTGGGCGAGGATCACCCAGAAACTCTGCGATGTCTTTTTCTGCTGGCGGAGAACCTGCAACATGGCGGCTATCTCAGGCAGTCGGAACAACAATGGCGATGTTCTCTGGAACTGGCTGAGCCTGTCCTGGGAAAGAATCACCCCGATGTAGGAAGAGCGGTGGAGCTTTTTTCAGGCGTCTTGCAGGCAAATCTCAAACACGCTGAATCGCTCGAACTTGCCCGGAAATACCATACCGACTTGCTGGTAGAATATGGTGAGGATGACCCGGGCACCTTGAATGCGAAGTGGATTCTTGCTTCGGTTCTCTCGTGCTCCATGGAACGCGGAAACCTGAAAGAAGGGAAACGACTCATGCGGTATTGCCTGGCAAGACGCCGGGAAACGCTGGAAAGAGAGGACCCGGGAATCCTGGGAATATTGCACGAGCTGGCGAATATCGCAGAAACGCAAGGAGAATACACCGAGCAACTGAACCTGCGTTCCCAGTGGGTCGAGGGGCATGACTCATGCTACGGCTTCGAAAGTGCACGTGCCTTGGAATCTCGGATCTGGCTGGCCGAAGCGGTTGATCGCACCGGGCAGTTCGAGGAAGCCGAACGCGCCTACAGGGAGACTCTGGAAAAAAGCAGAAAAAAACTCGGTGAAGAGGACGTGGTCACAAGCTTAGCCAAATGTGATCTGGCCGTTTTCTGGACCCGACGCGGCCGTTACGATGATGCAGAAGTGCTGCATTATCAAGCGCTGCGGTCTCGTGAGAAAACATCCCGTGGAGACGGAAGCATCCTTTGGTCGATGTTCTGCATCATTGATCTGCATCGCCGAAAAGGCGAGTACGACAGGTCGGTGGAAATGTCCGAGCTGGCATGGAAACAGCCTCGGTTCCAGAAGGTGACATCGCAGAATAATTTTTTCTTAAACACGATGGCCCGCCTCCATGAAGACATGAAGAATTATGAAGAGGCCGAGGGCTTCTATCGCCAGTCGTTGAGCATCGCGGAGAAAAAAAACCAACCTCAACATCCTCGCATTGCCATTGCCAGAGTGAACCTGGCATGTTTTTTCATTCTCCATGATCGATATGCCGAGGCCGAACCATTGCTGCGGCGGGCGCTGTCCGTTCTCGAGGAGCTCACACCCCGTCATTTCAGTCGTTTCGTTGCCATGAGCGCTCTCGGCATGGCTCTGGCCGGCCAGGAAAGATGCGCCGAGGCCGAACCGTTCCTGCTCGAGAGCCATGATGGGCTGGAGGGCATCCCCTACTCCTACTACGCTGACGATGGACTGGAGGCCATCGAGCGGCTTGTCAAGCTCTACGAGCTCTTGAAAAAACCGGTACGGGCAGAAAAATGGCAGAGAAAATTGGCCGCCCTCCTTGAAGCGAAGAGGAAAATGAAGAACCGTGATTATTCGCCACTGAAAAGCCGGCCGGTTCCCGGCGAGGAGCGGTGATTGCCTGACAAAACCCGGCTCGCATAATCACCACCACGGAGCGTCCGCGCTGGTATCGCGCCCGGTCCGCTTCAGGTCCTTCAAACCACGGTTCTCAGAAATTGTCCGCAACGCGGCAAGGCTCTCCCTGCCGGACAAGCGGCGAGAAGCACTTCTAGCGGGTCTTCTCCAACGCGACCTTCACCAACCTGGTAGTCACGCGAGTGGAGTGAATGCTGCCGAGGAACTGTGGTCACGACAAGGTTGCGAGCTTCTGCTCGATATCAGATGAAGGCGTGTAGTGCCACGTTTTCCCGATTTTTTGCGACATCAACAGATCCCGATCTGCCAGATCGCGCAGATCCGTTCTCGCCGTTTCATACGTGATATCATGACTCGTCTTGTGTGACCTGATCGTGTAGATCTGTCCAGGATGGCGAAGCGCATGGCTGATCAGGGCACGCTGCCGATGATTGAGGACGACAACACCTCGCAGTTTATTCTCAACAACACGGAGCTGCCGGGCCTTTCGATTGATGTACTTGTGCAGCCCTCGAATAGCCCGGTCAATAACCTCCATCTGATAAATGATAAAGTATGTCAGATCGTTCTCGTCCGTTTCCGTGTGCAGGAATGCCCGGGCGTACTTGCCGGGTGACTTCCTCAAGATATTCGAAATCGAAATGAACTCGAACAGCCAGTATTTGTTCCGCAGCATCGACCAGTAGAAAAGCGCCCGGGCGGTACGACCGTTGCCGTCGATAAAAGGATGATCATAGGCAAGCCAGAAGTGGAGAATAACCGAACGGAGCACAGGATGTAAAAAGCGCTTTGGGCTAATTCCGTTTGCGAAGTCGCACATGGCCATCATTCGCTCTTCAAGCTGATCGGCTTCTGGCGGTTCGTGAAAGATACGGCCGTAGGCATCGTCCACAACAACAAATTCGTCCTTGTGGCGAAAGCGCCCCGCGGCGGAGGGATTATCCAAAGCTTCATCGGTTACAAGTTTGTGTATCTCGAAAACGAGCTCCTTGGTCAGGGCTTCATTCTTGAGACTGCCGATCCGTTGCATGGTGAGAAAGTTGTTCAATATCATTTGCTCACTGCGGTCCTGTGGTCGGCGTCCAGCTCGCAACATCTCCTTGGCCACTTCGCGGGTCGTGACGGCACCCTCGAGCTGACTTGATGTAATGGCCTCCTCGATCAGCGATCCGACATAATAGCGATCCCGTGTCGCCGGATTCGTGATCTGATCCGGCATTTCGATGGAACCACCTGAGCCGAGGTCAATCTGATGCAGCTGTTCCTGGAGAGAGTCCGTAAAGCTGTAGCAAAAAAGTTTCTTGTACTTGTCCTTCAATGGAACCTTCTTGAATTGAACACGACGATTCCATTTCAATCCGAACCACCATTCATGGACAGAGAGGCCTCCAGGCGGCTCCAGGTGCCGGAGCTTGTCCCAATGAAGGTATTTTCCGTTGACTAGGGAGCCCTCGCAGTGTTCCAGTATCTTTTCGATACGATCCTGCTTGAAGACCTCTTCCCTGATCTCACTCAACTCTGGTGGCGGCAGCGGCTTCTTCAGACCTATCCCCATTCTAAACAAGATGTTGCAATATACAGAAAATATACTATTATATCCAAAATTAGTAGATACCCGATATACCTATAGCTGTCAATGTACTAATTTATAAAATTTTAGCATAAAAGCCTGACAGGACGGGCATACCGCGAAATCACTGGGAATCGTGAACCCTTTTCCGTGCCCGCTGCAACAGGCATTGTATGAAGCCAAATGATGTCGAAGAACTTCTAATCAAAACGGACTTCGTCCGATCGCTGGCCCGGAGTGTCGTTCTGGATGAAGACAGTGCGGCCGACATCAGCCAGCAGGCGCTGCTGGCCGCGCTGGAATCGCGTCCGGCCCGCGTGAGATCGTTCAAGTCCTGGCTCGCCGGAGTCGTCCGGAACTTGGCGCGGTTCTCCCAGCGTGAAAAAAAGAACCGTCGAGTGCGCGAGCAAAGGAGCGCCCGGCCCGACGAGGTGCCTCCCGCCGGGGAGACGGCGGCGCAGGAGGAGATCCGCCGCCTCGTGGTGGAATCGGTTCTCGCGCTGAAAGAGCCGTACCGCTCGACCATCGGGCTGCGATACCTGGCCGACATGCCGCCGCGGGAAGTGGCGAAGAAACTCGACGTTCCGGTCGAGACGGTGAAGACCCGCCTGAAGCGCGGCCTCGCCAAGCTGCGCGAAGGGCTCGACAGGGAGTTCGGGGGCGACCGCGAAGCATGGTGCCTGGCCCTGGCACCGCTGGCCGGGCTCGTCCTGAAGAAGTCCTCGATCGCAGCTGCAGGGGCGGTTGCAAGCGGCGCCGCGGCTTCGGTTTCACACTCCCCCTTGGTTGGAGCAGTGGTCATGTCCGGAAAGGTGAAGGCATGCCTCGCAGCCGTCGTCCTGCTCGGCGCTGGTGTTGCATGGCTCGTCCTGTCGGATCAGGGATCCGATGGAGAACATCGAGCCGGCGCGGAGGATCAGACTGTTTTTTCCCGTTCCGAACCGGTTGACGCCGCTGCATCCGGAAGCGCTGCAGGTGAATCCTCCTTCTCCAGCCCCGAAGCAGCGCCGGCGCGCGAGAAGCTTCCGGCCGTCGACGGCGAGACGGTCGCGGTCCATGGACGCGTTCTCGATGAGGACTCGAAGCCGGTGGAGGGAGCGGCTATCAGGCTCGGCCACTGGGAATGGAATTATCCGAGCGCGCTGCGCAATATCAGGACCGAGCAAATTTCGTGGGGCGACAGGAAGGTCGCCTCCGCGGTTGACGGGACTTTCGCCGTCACGGTGCGGAAAGACCGTCTTCCCTTCACGTTTCTCGATGTCCTGAAGGCGGACTGCGTCCTTTACGAACCCGTGGCTCTCGCGGAAGCCGTTCTGGAGAAGGAGAAAGTCTTCTTCGTTGATGACATCATTCTCTCCAGGACCTATCTCATCTGCGGCAGAGTGCTTGACACGAGCGGCAATCCGGTCGCCGGCTGCCGCGTGGGACTCAACTCGCTGCCTCACGAATACAATCCGCAGAGAAACGCGACAACCAATGGCGAAGGCGCCTTTTTCCTTCGCCTCAAGAGAATGAGAAAGGGATTTCTCACCGCTTTTCTGGAAGGGTACGGCTGGAGCATCTCGGACGAACGGGTAGCACCCGGCAAAGGAGATGTTGTGCCCGACGTGACCCTGGTCCTGGAGCGATCCCGTGTTATCTCGGGCACGATCTTCGACAGCGACGGATCCGCGGCTGAAGGCCTGAAGCTCTACGCCCAGATGCTGATCAAGGAAAAGGATTACGTTGTGCGCCTCTGGTCGCAAACGGACGGGGAGGGACGGTTCAGCTTCTTTCCTGCCCCGGAAGGGAGATACACGATCCTGGCCACGATACCGGGATGCTACGAGGTCACGGACAGCGGGGAGCACTTTCAGGATCTCGTTCTCTCGCAGGAGGTCCGGGCCGGCTCCGAGGAGCTTTCCTTCGTCATGCCGCCCATGGCAAGCCTTGTGCTCGAGCTCGTCGACGAATCGGGAGCGCCGATCGACTCGAGCGACCGTCAGATATCCTTGACATTCAAACGCCGCAAGGACGATCCGGACTACGATCCGGAAGCTCCCGACTGGAGCCATAGATGGACTTCCCGGGAACCGACGATCGATCCCGAATCGGGCTTTCTTCGCTATCCTCGTGTGAAGCAAGGCCTGTACGACATCAGGGTCTGGCACCGGGATTACCTCTCCCAATCGGTCGAGAAAGTGACGATCCCCGCTGCCCATACGGAAGTCCGCGTCAAGGTGCAGATGCAGACGATGCGGCTCATCAGGGGGACGGTCAAGCGACCGGACGGGACGCCGGCGCCGGGAGTCAAGATCCTCTGCGAGCAGGAAGAGCCCTTTTCCGGTTCGAGGACAGCAACAGCTTCATTCACATCCGCCGGTCTCAGGAGACGGGCGAAGCGACGACAGGGAGATCTCTCGGCCACCGACCAGGACGGCGGTTTCCAGTTCCGTCTCTTCATCGATCATCAATTTCCCAGGAACATCTATCACCTCTACGCCATTCTCGACGGTCGGGAGATCCCCATCGCACCGCCGATCGAGCTCAGCCGCGACCACCCCCAGGAAGAGGTCGTGCTGAACCTTCCCGATCTCGACGAGATTGCAGGGCGGATCGAGGGAACGATCATCGATGCCAAGGGGAGGCCCCTGGCCAATGCCCTGGTGGTGGCATGGGACGGGAAGGAGTTCTTCTACAGGATCCGCTCCGACGAGGAGGGACGATTCCTTTTTAGCGGGCTCCTCGACGGCAGCTACATCGTTGACGGGAGAGCGCTGTCGCGCAGCGCGCTGGGGGAATACCGTTTCTGGGATGACAAGGACCTGCGCAAAGGGGCCGAAACCCTCGAAAAGGCGCGCCCCTTCAACGCCGTGGTCAAGGAAGGCGGCACCGTTCATCTCGATCTCAGAGTCGACGATCCATGGAACGGAGTCCTGCAGGGCGTGGTCACATCCCGAAGCGGCCCGCTGCCCGAAGAGATCGAGATCTCGCTAGCCTGCATCAGGGAGGACGGCCGCAAAAAGGAATACGACACCGAGATCGAAAGCCCGACGGCCGGGGACCTCTTCTCCTGGAAGTGGGATTCGAGCCGGTTCAAGGATCTCGATCCTCGTCACGACCGGTTTCGCTTCCAGGACCTGAAGGCGGGGCGATACTGCGTGGGTGTGATCATGGACGGAAAGGACAGGTTCAACCGGAATATCTTCAATCGTGTACTTGTCGCCGGCGACTTCGTGCTGGAACCTTCCCAAACGCGCGAAGCGTGCCTCGAGATCGGCCTCGCCTGCATTCGTTTCGAGGTGCGGGACAAGGGCACGGACGCCCCGGTCGAGAACGCCAGAGTGTGGCTAAGCCGGGAGCAGGGGTATGGGTACGTTTTCAACAACAATCGTACGAGCTTCACGACCACTCGGGAGGGAGTGTACGTCGATGACCTGCTTCCCGAGGGCGAATACTACATCTACATCGTTCACGATCAGTACGCCACCTTGCAGAAGAGGGGGATCGAGCTGCACGCCGGCCAGCTCCTCGACGGGTTGATTCTCTACTTTGAGCCGCCCTGCACCCTGAAAGGACGGGTCAAGATGCCTGTTGCACCGGGCGAAAAAACACCCCACATCTCTGTCCTCATCAAGCCGGAGGCCTGGGAGGGGAAGGAGACCTTTGCCAGGGTGGCGGCCGACGGCTGCTTTTCTGCAACGCATCTGCCTCCCGGTCCGGTCACGCTCACCGCCCGCACCCGCAACAGGGAACCCATCTCCCGGGTCGTCGATCTCCCCCTTTCCGGGGAGGAGGCGGTTCTCATCGAATTCCGTTGATAACACCAGCCGCACCCGCGGCTTCCTGCATGCAGGACGGACTCTCGAGTACGGAATCCCCATCCACAAGAGCAGAAATTCTGCGTTTTCTTGAGTACTTCACGATTTTTTTCCGCAAAGAACACCGGAGTATCATTGGTCTATCCGAAGCCACCTTGAGAGAAGGAGATCATCATGTTCAGGGCAAATTTTTTTCTCGGGACGATCCTGTTCTCGATTGCGTTCTGTACTGCACAGGGAGCCGATATTTACGTACCGGATGATTATGGGACGATTCAGGAAGCCATCAATGCCGCCGTCGATGATGACGTGGTTTTCGTGCGTCCGGGGACATACGTAGAGAACATCGACTTCAAGGGCAAAGCCATCACGGTGACGAGCGAAAAGGGGCCGGATGTCACGACCATCGACGGAAATCAGGCTGGAAGTACAGTGACATTCAGAAGCGGCGAGGGATTGGAGTCGGTGCTGGAGGGATTCACCGTCACGAACGGCTGGGGGACCGATGTCAAGAAGCACCGTTGGGGCGGAGGGATCTACTGCCAGTATTCTTCGCCCACGATCAGGAACAACGTGGTCTCGGCGAACACGTCCGAAAGCGGAGCCGGAATCGCCGCTGACGACTACTCGTATCCGATCATCGCCGGAAACGTCATCTCGGAGAACCTCTGCGCCCACTGGTGCGGCGGCGGAGGGATCTTCTGCACCAGGGACTCGGGCGGCAGGATAGTGGGGAACCTGATCCTGGACAACGAAGTAGGAAGCGGAGGCGGAGGGATCGCGCTCGACGGGCGCGGCTCGCCTGAGATCGTCAATAACATGATCTTTGGCAATACGGCGGATCATGGGGGCGGACTCTACTGCGGTGAAGGCTCACCCATCGTCAACGGCAACACGATCTACGGCAATTCGGCCAATCGCGGCGGCGGGCTATCCTGCGAGAAAAGTCCCCACAACCTTTGCAACACGATCATTTGGGGCAACACGGCCGCTACCGGAGACGAGATCCACCTCTCCAACAACACGTCTCTCTCCATCAGCTTCTCGGATGTGGAGGGCGGGCAATCCCCGGTATATGTCGGTTCCGGCTGTACTCTCGACTGGGGAGCGGGCATGATCGACGCCGATCCCCTTTTTCTCGATCCCGCCAAGAGCGACTTCCACATTCCCTTCGAATCGGCCTGCCGCTCGGCGGGAGACAGGAGCGCTCCGGGCCTTCCTGACACCGACTTCGAGGGCGACCCGCGCACCGGGCTATTCGCATTCCCCGATATCGGCGCAGACGAGTTCCATACCCACTTCTACGTCCGGGGTAGCGTGACGTATGGAAGCAGCGCGACCGGCGTCATCATCGGCTGGCCACAGACGAATCCCGTTTTGCTCATCTCCGGCTCGGGCGTTCTGCCGACACCGGATCCAACACCTTTCGGAGACTTCTGGCTGGCGCCGCCCTGGCCCTATCGCGTTCATTTCAACCCCATGCCGGACAATGGTGTAAGGCTTTTCGAACGGGTGGTTTCGACAGGATTGCCGCCCGGAACGCAGATTCCGTTTCAGGCGCTGGTGGGAACGGAATTGAGCAATCTTTGCGTGGTCGAGATCGAGTAGGCAGGTGTTCCAGGAACAAGCCGGGTGCGAACGAGCTCAGGATCGCCTACCTCCGGGATCCTGCGCTCGCCCTGCGCTCGGTGAGGAATGTTTTCGGTCTGATTCGCTCGAGGCCGGTAAAGTTGGGCCTTCCCGGCCGCCCGTTGGAGCGCCCGGATCTAAGTTCTTCTCCTTGGAGTTATTACTATCTCCCTGGAGTTCAGTGGACGAAAGGGAAGGTGGTGGGCGATGCAGGAATCGAACCTGCGACTTCCTGCTTGTAAGGCAGGCGCTCTAGCCGCTGAGCTAATCGCCCCCCTGGCCGCTTATCGTCGAACCATCCGGATTTTAGCGAAGGTTCGCTTGACTCTCAAGCCGATATGACTTAAAGCAAAGGTTTGTCAAATATCGGGAGGATTGGAAGCCTTCAGCGCCCGTCCCTCGGCGCCCGATGCGGCCTCTCCGCCGCGGGGAGCACCGGACAGGCCCGATCACGCGGCGCCGACCGTTTCTCATCGATACTGCCGGGCAGACCTTGCAGAAGCGGCTGCATGGCCCTGAGGAGCCGGATCCCATGGGCGGTGTCGAGAATGATACCTGAACAAAAGCCGGACAGATGAATAACGTTGGAGAGCACTCATGAAAGTGGCGATTATCGGAAGCGGATATGTCGGACTCGTGGCCGGTGCCTGCTTCGCACAGACAGGCAACACCGTCACCTGCGTCGACGTGGTGGAAGAGAAGATCAACAATCTCAAGAACGGCATCATCCCGATCTACGAGCCAGGTCTGGAAGAGATGGTCAAGCGCAACACCAGGCTCGAGCGCCTCTTCTTCACCACCGATATCGAGAAGGCGGTCAAGGACTCTCTCATCATCTTCATCGCCGTGGGGACTCCTCCCGGTGAAGACGGCAGCGCGGACCTGAAGCACGTGCTCAATGCGGCGCGCAGCATCGGGAAAGCGGCCAACGGTTACAAGATCGTGGTCAACAAGAGCACCGTCCCCGTCGGCACGGCCGAGAAGGTGGCAGCCGTTCTCAGCGAGGAGTCGACTCACGAGTTCGACGTCGTCTCCAACCCCGAGTTCCTGAAGGAAGGGGCTGCCATCGACGACTTCATGAAACCCGACCGCGTGGTGATCGGCACCAGCGACTGCCGCGTCGCGGAGATCATGAAGGAGATCTACTCGCCCTTCGTCAGAACGGGCAAACCGATCCTCGTGATGGACGTGGCCTCGGCCGAGCTGACCAAGTACGCCTCCAACGCCATGCTGGCCACGCGCATCTCCTTCATGAACGAGATCGCCAACGTCTGCGAGAAGGTAGGCGCCAACATCAACGAGATACGCCGCGGCCTGGCCTCCGATTCGCGGATCGGCAGCGCCTTCCTCTTCGCTGGATGCGGCTACGGCGGATCGTGCTTCCCCAAGGATGCCCGGGCGATCATCCAGACGGCGGCCGAGTACGGTTACGACTTCAAGATCATGAGATCCGTCGAGGAGGTGAACACCCAGCAGAAGCTACTCCTCTTCAAGAAGATCCACAAGTACTACAAGGGCAGCCTGAAGGACATGACCTTCGCCGTCTGGGGGCTTTCGTTCAAGCCGAAAACGGACGACATGCGGGAAGCGCCGTCCATCGTCGCTATCGACATGCTGCTCGAGCACGGCGCCAAGGTCCAGGCCAGCGACCCCGAAGCGATCGAGGAAGCGAAGAAAATATTCGGAGACCGCATCACCTACCACCCGAACATGTACACCGCCCTGGAGGGAGCCGACGCCCTGATCATCATCACCGAGTGGGGCGAATTCCAGAACCCCGACTTCGACAAGATGAAGTCCCTCCTCAAGGAGCCGATCATCTTCGACGGACGAAACATCTACTTCGCACAGAACATCACCGACAAGGGGTACAAGTACTTCCCGATCGGAACCCACAACAACTTCTGAAATCAACAGATCCAGAAAAACGAGCCTCACCGGATCCCCTGTCCGGTGAGGCTCTTTCTATGAGAAAAACTCAGTTCCCCTTGCTGTTCCCGGCGTTTTCCCTGGCAAGCTCCGCGAGAATCTCGTCGGCCTTCATCTTGCCCAGCGCTTTCTCGATCTTGCGTTTCATGCTCTTGTTTCCATCCCCCGCGCCGTCGTACGTCTGGCGGCACGACTCCACCAGGACGGCCGCCTCGTCGATGCGGCCTTCCTTGATCAGGGAGCAGGCTGCCAGGTCGATGTTGCGAATCGCCTGAACGGGAAAATCGGGAAACCTCTCGGCAAAACCGAGAAGAACCTGTCTTCCCCTGTCGCTCTGCTCCTGCTTCAGCAGGACCTTGCCCGTCCAGGTCACGGCATCGGCGCACTCGTCCCTGACCTTCGGACACTCCTTCTGCACGCGGGCATAGAACTCGAGCGCTTTCGGGTAATCCTTCTTCCTTCGATGGAGATGTCCCAGCTCGTTCAAAGAGCGGGCGGCGAACTCTCCGCTCCTGTCGAACGCCACCGCCTTTTGAAACGACTTCCCGGCCCGCTCGGGCAAACCGACGCTGCGGTAGATCTCACCGGCGCGAAAGGCGGCCTGCGCACTCTCCGGCCGGCACTCGGGGTAGTCGATGATCACGGCCTCGTAAAGCGCCGCCGCCTCGAGCAGGATGCGCCTCTTCTCATCGGCAGGCTGCTTGAAAGATCGCCTCCGATGCAGCGACGCTTCCTTGAGCTTGAGCGCAGCGGCGCTCTCGCCCTTTGCAGCTGTCGGGGCACTTTTTCCAGAACCGGCTCCCTTCTTCAGCTCCTCCGCCTGCGCCGTGAGTCCCCCGACAAGGAAGGCTGCAGCAAGAAACCAGACCATACATCTTTTCAACATGATATCTCCTTCCATTCCAAGAAAGGTCGCTTGAAAGGCCGCTCCGGATAACCGCATCGAATGGCAAATCCGGGTGCGCAACCCCCAAATCGCGACAAAAACTGAACGCAAAGGAGAGTCGATCGAGGATAGCGGGAGTTACAGGGGGAGAAATAATTCTGAGCTGTGCGGATTAATTCCCATTATTTACAACATTTACCAGTCTTTATCAAAAGACACTAAGTGTTAACTTGAAATATATTAGATCCAATCAACTTCAATGAATTAAAAAAGTACCGCTAAATAATTCTTGCGGGTATTGCAGCGTGTGGTATTATCCAAAGGTTATTTGAAATTCGGTTTCCTGCACCCTGGATTCTGAATCAAGCCGGCAGAGTTCAGGATTTTTTAAGAGTATGTAGGTCCAAACCCCAGAAATGCCGTCCCCCCGAGCAATCGAGACCTGACGGTTCCCGCCCTTGCGATTCCCGGAATCCCCGTCCGGGAATCGTGCATTACAGGGCGTTTTTTTTTCGGAAAGTCGATCCCGACGCCGAAACGAACATCGATCGCAGGCGCGATTCCGTGCCGTCCGAGCCGACATTTCATCGAAGTGTGCGAACTCTCAGGAGCCCTGTTCCAGGCCCTCCAGATAGGCCGCCGCCTGCCGCATCCGATCGAGGCTCTTCTCGAGACCCAGCACGATCATCGAATCGATCAGGGGCGGTGTGGCCGTCTTTCCCGTCACGGCAACGCGCACCGCCATGAAGAGCTGCCCCACCTTGACGCCGCAGGCCTTGGCCTGCTCCCTGAGCTCGTTCTCGAGACTCTCCGCTTCATCGAGACCCCTGGATTCGATCACCGGAATGGCGCTCCTGACAAGCCGCGCCGTCTCCCCTGGAGGCAGCTTCACCTTCTTGAACGAATCGGGCTGCAGCTCCGTATTCTTGTAGAAGAAACCGGCCTTGTCGACGAACTCGGACAGGGTATTGATCCTTTCCCGGATCAAGGGAATGACCTTCAGCAGATAGTCGCGGTCCCGGCGATAGCCGCCCATGAATCCGTCGAGGAGCCTGTCCGCCAGCTCGTCGGGAGCGAGGCTGCGGATGTGGACGCCGTTGAGCCAGTCGAGCTTGTCCAGATCGAAGACCGGCCCGCCCACGTGGATGTCCCCGTGGTCCATCTCGGCAACCATCCGCTCGAGATCGAAGAACTCCTCCTCGTCCGACGTGGACCAGCCCATGAGGGCGAGAAAGTTGAGAAGGGCCTCGGGAAGATAACCCTTCTCCTTGTAGTAGAGGAGGGAGACGGGATTCTTGCGCTTCGAGATCTTCGAACCATTCTTGTTGCGAAGCAGGGAGAGGTGGATGAAGACAGGATAGTCCCATCCGAAGGCATCGTAGAGCATGATGTGCTTCGGCGTCGACGAGATCCACTCCTCGGCGCGGATCACGTGGGTCACGCCCATGAGATGATCGTCCACGACGTTCGCCAGGTGATAGGTGGGGAATCCGTCGGATTTCATCAGGATCTGGTCGTCGACCGTCTTGTTCTCGAAGGTGACCCGGCCGCGCAGGAGGTCGTCGAAGGAGGTGGAAGACGCCTTGTCCACCCGCAGCCGGACCACGTGCGGCTTGCCGGCCTCGGCCATCTTGCGGGCCTCATCGGGATCGAGGCCGCGGCAGAGGCCGTCATAACCGAAATCCTGCTTGGCCGCCTTCTGCTTCGCCCGCATCTCGGACAGGCGCTCGGAGGTGCAGAAGCAGCGGTAGGCCTGCCCCTTCTCCAGGAGAAGGTCGACATGCTTTCCGTAGATTTCGAGCCGCTCCGACTGCCTGTACGGTCCCGACGGTCCGCCCTTGATCGGCCCCTCGTCCCAGTCGAGGCCAAGCCATCGAAGGGAATCGATAATTGCCTGCTCCGACTCGGGTGTGGACCGGGTCCTGTCCGTATCCTCGATCCTGAGGATGAAAGATCCGTTGTTTCTACGGGCAAATACCCAATTGAACAAGGCGGAATAGGCTGTTCCCACGTGGGGATCCCCGGTGGGGCTGGGAGCGATCCTGACCTTGACCATACCTAACTCCATTATCTTCAAAATATTAAAATAACTCGTAACCAGGTGGCAAAGAAATCCGTCCTAGATGCAGTCCAAGAGTTCAAGTAACGGGCCAAGGCGACGAGGGTATAAAATGCGTCTTTGCTGTGAAATAAAAAAAGAGCTGAAATCATGAATATCACAAGCTTTCCGGGCGACAGGCGTTACAGATCCGAATCAGAAAGCTATAAGGACACATAGATGTTTATTGTTATTTGTGTTGAAAATCTCGCTCTTCGTGGTATTCTTTCTTGTTCGTCTTCAGCAGTTTTATCCGCTATTAAATACGCCACACATCCTGTGCGTCGATTCATATAGAAGGTTCTTAAGATGCAGACGCAGTTGACTCCTTGTTCGGCACCGCTTGATTCGCCTGCAACGGCCGAAAAAGTCTGCCGCCGGAAAAGAACGGTAACGCTGATGTTCATCGACGTCAGCATCGTGCTGCTTCTCACGGTTTTCATGGTAATCTACGTTCCCCTTGCTCTCCAGTCCACAGGCACCCCCCACGCGCTCTTCGGCGATAGGCCGGTCCAGGACAGCGTTCAGGAAACGTCTACTACCCCCATCCCACTGGATTGCGCCACTCTCTCTACCGACGAGGTCGAAACGACCGAGACCCCCTGATCCGGCCACCCGCTTGAGCCCGCGCAATCTCCGCCACTTAGACGACACGGAGCCCGTGCTGTCGCGGCTACCCTACTCTCGTCTAAGTGGCGGAGATTGCGCGGGCTCAGTACCTTCATTCAGCAGGCCGTCAATCCCTGCATGAGATCGGTCATGTCCGCCGGCAATGGCGCCTCGATGACGATGCTCGTCTTCAGGGCGACGTGATTGATCGCCAGCTTCTGCGCATGAAGCGCCTGACGCGGCAGGATGAGCTTCTCCCTGGCTTCCGGGGACAGGTTGCCGTCGAAATACATGAGAAAGAAGTTCTCGTCGAGGCCGTACAGCTTGTCCCCCACGATCGGATGCCCCAGAGCCGACAGGTGAACGCGCAGCTGGTGGTGGCGTCCCGTATGGAGCTTGAGCCGGACGAGGGTGAAATCCTCGAATCTTCTCTCCACGAGGCAGGTGGTCCAGGCGCTCTGGCCCCTCTTGTGGCAGATCCCCCTTTTCATGTTCACCTTCGAATCGGACGCCAGGCCGATCGGCAGGCGGATCTCCGTCGAATCCTCCTTCACGCGGCCGTGCACCAGGGCCACGTACTCCTTCTTCACCTCCCGCCTCTCGAACTGGCCGGCAAAGGCGGGCATGGTGACCGGATCCTTCGACAGGAGAAGAACGCCGCTTGTCTCCAGGTCGAGGCGATGGCAGAGCTTGATCTCCTCCGGTAGGACACCCCACCTGTCTGCAAAGCGGGTTCGCAGGTCAGTGATCACCGTTCGTCCCAGGAGACGGCCCGCCGGGTGGACGGGGATCCCGGCCGGCTTGTTGATCGCCACGATCAACTGATCCTGATAGAGGATCTCGAGGCTGTCATCGTCGCCGCAACTCTGGATGAGATCGAGCTCGCGCTTCGGCATGGGGATCGAGACGGTGATCGTATCTCCCTGCGCCACCCGCGTCGACGCCTTGAGCTTCCCTTTCCGCGACGCCGAGACGACCAGCCCCCTGTCGATGAGCTGCTGGATGCTGCTTCGCGACCTCCACGTCATCCGGTCGTTGAGAAGGAGGTCGAGCCGCTTGCGCTCCTCATCAGGGAGAACCTCGAAGTCGAGCGACCGGAGTCTCTCGCCGCCGCCAACACCTTCTTCCATGGGATAGTCCGCAGTTCGGGGACCGGGCTTCAGGAATCGTACTTGAGCATGAGAACGGAATCGATGCAGGTCTTCAGACTGCTCCCTCCACGCGAGCCGAAGATGAGCTGGATATCCGTTACATCAGGCGACGTGGGATTGTAGATCGTGTGGAACGATCCCACAAAGGCCGAATCGAAGATTTTTACGGTTGCCCACTCCTTGGCCCCCTGGCTCTGACTCTCTTCCCTGATGATGAAAACGCTCCCGCCGCTCGTATACTCCATCTGATCGATGAAGAAGGAGATCTCGTACGATTCTCCGTGTGAAACGGGTACCGAATCGGACACTGCCGTGACGTTTCCGCTCCCCGCCTCGATGCAGAGCGACCGGCGGGCACGCCTGTTTCCGAGGTTGTTTTCATCCACCGTCGCGCTCCCGGATCCGGCATGCGTCCCGCCCGTCCTGTTCCAGTTGCGCGCCCAGTCCTGATCGAGGCTCTCGAAGCTGAAATTCGGAACAAGGCTCTTCTCGTCCAGCACCATCATGTCCTCGATGGTCACCACATCGATATCCTTCGAGCGAACGTACGCCGCCAGTTCGATCAGGTCGTCCGCACTCAGCTCGAGAGGGTCGACAGGCTGTCCGCTGCTGATCCTGTGAAAATCCAGGACAAGCCATGTTCCGTCCAAAACCGCCTTGTCGATTTCGGCTTTGTAGTAATCGAGCGGCACCGTGCTTCGCACCGTCACCATGTTGATATGATAGTCGCTGTATCCGTCCACGAGGGAGTTGTGCCCCTGATCCGAGTTGCGGCAGTAGAGATAATGCTTGGATGCGAAACGGAGGATTCGGGGGTCGTACCTTCCCAGAGGCACGGACAGTCCGTAGACCCTGGCTCCTTTTTCCTCCAGGAGCCGCTTCGACTCGGTGAGCTCGTATTCCAGCTGCGTATCATCGAGCTGGGTCAGGTCCAGGTGGTTGACAGTGTGGGATCCGATCTCCCACCCGTAGACATCTTGAACCTCCACCACTTCATCCCACGTAAAGTATGAGTTGTTCCCCTGTTCCAGCATGTCGCAACGGGGATAGAGGACGCAGGGAAAATCGAGGTCGTCGAGATCGGACAGGCTGAATTCGTAGACACCGCGGGTTGCATCATCGAAGGTGAAGGTGATGAACCCCTCGGCCATACCGGCCGGGCTGGAAAGGAACACGACTACAGCCGCAACCACTGACCACAGAAAGCATCTCATGACGGTTGCCCCCCTTGATACAACACACCGGGATCCCAGTCTCCGAGGACCCGACTCCTGGAAAGGTGACTTTACCCTACAAAAGAGTATATCAAAATAAATAAATAAGTCAACTCACGGGTGGGTTTTATGCCCGAATGACTTTTTAATCAGGCTGCCCGGGGCTAATAAAAAGTCAGTCCCGAATGACTTTAGATAGGCGGGCTGCCCGGGGGTTAGTAAAAAGCCATTCTCGAAGGACTCTTCAAGCGATCTGCTAAGGCCTCAACAGCGGGAAGAAGACCACGTCCCGGATGTTGTCCGTGTCGCACAGGAGCATCTGGAAGCGCTCGATGCTCATCCCCCACCCCGAGGCCGGCGGCATGCCGTACCCGAGGGCTTCGACGAAATCGAACTCCGGAGCCATCGCCTCCTCGTCCCCCTTCTCTCGAAGGGCCTGCTGCTGGATGAAACGATCCTGCTGATCAACGGGATCGGCCAGCTCGGTGTAGCCGTTGACGAGCTCGACGCCGCAAATCAGGATCTGGAACCGGTCCACCAGGTCGGGCCGCTTCTCGCTGCGGCGGGCCAGCGGGGAAGCGTCGGCCGGGTGCTCGACGAGAAAGGTGGGCCTCTTGATCCCGGGCCGGGAGACGCGTTTGTAGAGAAGATCCACCAGGTTGCCGCGGCCGAGGTTCTCCGGCTTCTCCACGTCGAGGTCGATCTTTTTCTCCTTCACGGCGGCGAGAAGGCTCTCCGCCGAGTCGTGCAAATCGATGTCGATCCCCGAGTCCTTGAGCAGCACCTCGCGGAACGACACTTCCGGCCACTCCTCCTCCAGGTCGTACTCCTCTCCCCTGATCTCGATCCGTGTCGTTCCGCGGGCGGCGGCCACGGCCGAGATGATCATATCGCGGGTCAGCTTCATGCTGTCCCTGTAGTTCCAGTAGGCGGCGTACGCCTCGATCATGGTGAAATCCTGAAGATGCTCCGGCGAGACGCCTTCGTTCCGGAAGCATCGCGCAAATTCGTAGACCTTGGTGAAACCGCCGACCAGCAGGCGCTTCAGATAGGTTTCGGGCGCGATCCTGAAGAAGACATCCATCCCGAGGGCGTTGTGGTGCGCCGAGAACGGCGTGGCCAGGGCGCCCGACGCCACGGGCGAGATCGCCGGCGTGATCGTCTCCACGAACCCGGAATCCTCGAGGAATCGCCTGAGCTCCCGCGAGGCCCGGATGCAGGTCATGAACCGCTCGCGGGTCTCGCTGTTGGCGATCAGGTCGAGGTATCTCTTGCGCTGGCAGAGCTCCACCTGCTGCAGGCCGTGCCATTTCTCCGGCAGGGGAAGAAGCCCCTTCGAGAGCAGCTTGACCTCATGCACCATGACGGAAAGCTCGCCGCGCTTCGTGCGGAAGATCGATCCGGTCACACCGAGATGGTCGCCGATATCCACGCACTTCTTGACCCACGTGATGGTGTCCTTGCCGATCGTCTTCTTCTCGAAAACGATCTGGAACTGCCCCTCGAGGTCATGGAGCCGGGCGAAAACGAGGTTGCCGATGTCGCGCACCGCGATCAGGCGGCCGCAGAGCGAGACGTTCTCGGTCCCCTCGGCGAGCTCGGGAGCCTCCTTGAGGGCATGTGTCGGCTCGAAGCGGTCCGGATAGGGATTGATGCCGTCGGACCTGAGCTGCGACAGCTTCTCGACGCGTACTGGATCGAACTCCACAGGCATGATGCCCTCCTGTGTTTCTGATGGATCTGCCGCAGGAATCGAATGCCGGCCGGAAAACGGAAGTCATTCCCGAGGCTGTTGCAAAACCGGGGATTATGCATTATCTTGGACGCTTGATAAAACATTTTCCCGGGACGAATCAACCTTGTAGCCGCACCCTGGATCGAGGAGGGAGCGGGAAGGGGGAAAGATGAAAAACCACTACGCGATCTTCAGCCAGCCTCCTGAGGAGAACAGCCTGGTTCTCAATCCCACCAAAGGATGCTCGTACAACAAGTGCGCATTCTGCGCCCTCTACAAGGACAGGAAATTCCGTGTCCTCGACCTGAAGGAGATGCAGGAGCAGGTCGACAGGATCCCGGGGGACATGACCGATCAGATCAACAGGATCTTTCTGGGCGAAGGCAACGCCCTGGCCGCCGAAACGACCTATCTCAAGAAGCTGCTCGCGATCCTCACCAAGCGGTTCCCCAACCTGCAGGGCGTCAGTCTCTACGGAACGGCCCAGACGATCGCCAAGAAGGCGCCGCGCGAGCTGACGACCCTCAGGAAGGCCGGGATCGACGTCATCCACATGGGAATGGAGACGGGATCGATTCCCATGCTCAAGCTGCTCAAGAAGGGCGCCAGCCGGAAAGCGATGATCGACTCCGGGGCGAAGGTGAAAAAATCCGGCATCCGGCTCTCCGTCTCCGTCCTGATCGGGGCCGGGGGGCATCACAGCAGGCGGATCCACGTGACCGAGACCGCAGCGGTTCTCAACATCATCCAGCCCCAGATCATCACGGTCAGAACGCTGCTCCTGATTCCCGGCACCCCCCTCTTCGACTCGCCCAACTGGGGAACCCACTCCCACCCCACGCCGATCGAGACGATGATCGAGCTGAGGCAGATGGTGTCCGCCCTGGAACTGCACGAGACCTTCTTCACATCGCGCCACACCTCCAACTCGATCCAGATCTCCGGACGGCTTCCCGAGAAGAAGCCCGAAATCCTCTCGACTCTCGAGCAGGCGCTGAACAACCCGTCCGAGCAGTTCTTCGAGACCAAGTACTTCTACGATGGTTCTTGAAACGGACACCCCTTTGCAGGAAATCGGCGACAAGATCGAAGGCGTCATCGAGCAGATCGTTTACCGGAACGATGAAAGCGGTTTTTTCGTGGCACGCCTGAAGGTGCCGGCGCGCCTCAATCCCGTCACCGTGACGGGGAACCTCGTTGCCGTCGCGGAAGGGGAAAGCATCCGGTGCACCGGCGCGTGGATGGAGCACCCCCGGTTCGGCCGCCAGTTCCGCGTCGAGACATTCGAGGCCGTTGCCCCCTCGACCGAGGCCGGCATCGTCCGCTACCTTTCCAGCGGCATGGTCAAGGGCATCGGGCCGAAGCTGGCGGCCCGCATCGTGCAACGGTTCGGCAAGGAGACCATGGATGTGATCGATCGTCGTCCCGAGCGGCTGCGGGAGATCCCCGGTATCGGTGAGCGCCGCGTGACAGACATCGCCCGCGCCTGGAACGACCAGAAGGAGGTCCGCGAGATCATGGTCTTCCTGCGCAGCTACGGCGTGGGCGCGGCCCGCGCGGCAAAGATCCATGCCCGGTACGGGAACGAGACAGTTGCCCTCATCAAGAAGAACCCCTACCGGCTCTGCGAGGAGATCTTCGGCATCGGGTTCCGGACCGCCGACAAGATCGCCCTGAACATGGGTGTGGAAGCCGATGCCGCGTCGCGGATCCGCGCTGCCGTCTCCTATCTCCTGGAGCAGGCTGCCGAGGAGGGGCATCTCTGCCTTCCCAGGGACGTGCTTCTGAGACGGGCGGTGGAGGAGCTCGGCTGCCGACCCGAGCTGGTGGAAGACCAGATCGCCGCCCGGTGCGACGACGGCAGCCTCGTGATCGACGAGAAGCAGGTCCCCCCCTTCCTCCGGGAAGAGGAGGAGGATCTGCGGCACGTCTACCTGCGACGCCTCCACGACGCCGAGATCCGCGCGGCTCGAAGACTCGGGAAGCTCAAGCACGCGGCAAAGGTGACGAGATCGATCGATTTCGTCAAGGCGCTGCGCTGGGCGGAAAGCAAGGCCGGCTTCAGGCTGGAGGAGACGCAGGCCGAGGCGGTGCGCGCCGCTCTCACCGAGCCGGTGGCGGTCATCACGGGCGGACCGGGCGTGGGCAAGACCACCATCATCCGCCAGATCGCCGCGATCCTCGACAGGAAGGGACTGGCGATCGCCCTGGCGGCGCCCACGGGCCGCGCGGCCAAGCGTCTCTCCGAGGCCACCGGCTTTCCGGCCTCCACGATTCACAGGCTGCTCAAGTTCAAGCCGCGGGAGTTCGCCTTCGAGCACCACAGCCGCAACCCCCTACCCTGCGATGTGCTGATCATGGACGAGGCATCCATGGTCGACGTGCCCGTTGCGGAGAAGCTCCTCGACGCCCTGCCGGACAGCGCGAAGCTGATCCTCGTGGGTGACGCCGACCAGCTGCCGCCCGTGGGGCCGGGAGATTTTCTCCGGGCGATGATCGAGTCGGGCCGCTTCCCCGTCGTCCGTCTGGGCAAGCTGTTCCGGCAATCGGAATCGGGCGGCATCAACGCCGCGGCTCACGCCGTGAACGTCGGCTGCCTGCCCGAATTCACCGCTGCGGGTCAGGAAGGGGAGATCTATTTCATCGACCAGCCGGACGGTGAGAAGACGGCCAGGATGGTGGTCAAGCTGGTCAAGGAGAGGATCCCCGCGCGGTTCGGATTCGACTCGCGACGCGACGTGCAGGTGCTCACTCCCATGCACAGGGGGCCGGCAGGCACGGAAAGCCTCAACGTTCTCCTGAAGGATGCGCTCAATCCCGGTGCGGCCCGGATTACCTCCTTCGGCCGGAGCTTCAGCCCCGGTGACAAGGTGATGCAGGTGAGAAACAACTACGACAAGGATGTCTTCAATGGCGACATCGGCTTCGTGGAGGATGCCGATCAGGAAAAAGGGGAGATGACCGTCCGGATCGACAACCGCCTCGTGACCTTCACGATGGACAATCTCGACGACCTCGTTCATGCCTGGTGCGTCTCGGTGCACAAGAGCCAGGGCTGTGAATTCCCCGTCGTTGTCTTGCCGCTTCTGACCCAGCACTTCATGCTGCTGAAGAGAAATCTTCTTTACACGGGCATGACCCGCGCTCGGAACCTGCTCGTCATCGTGGGCGCCCACAAGGCGCTGCGGATCGCCGTTGGAAACGACTCCCTGAGCGAGCGGTACTCGCTCCTCGAGAACAGGATGAAACACGACACCACCCTCTGAGGAGGAAGATGGCTCCCTATTCAGACAGCAGCTTCTTCGGCATGGTCATCGAGCTTCACGCCCGCTCGTGCCACGTGGCACCGGACGAGGGGAGCGAAGCGGTGCTCTGTGTGCTGAGCGGCAAGCTCTACGAGGACCTGGGGATGGAGACCAAGCCGGTCGTGGTGGGAGACCGGGTTCGCGTCGATTCCGATGGAAAGAACCTGACGGTGGAGCAGGTCCTGCCGCGCCGGAACTGCCTCCGCCGGCCGGCCCCGAAGCGTGCAGGCTCATACCAGGTGATCGCCGCGAACGTCGACCGGATGCTGGTCGTGGCCTCGTACCGTTCTCCCAGGCTGAAGCCGGGCCTGATCGACCGCTTTCTCGTGGCGGCCGGGATCGAGGATATCGACGGCGTGGTCTGCATCAACAAGATCGATCTGGCCAGGTCCGAGGAGGAGAAGGCGGAGCTCGAAACGATCCGCTCGATCTACGCCGACGCCGGATATTCCGTGGCGCCCACCTGCGCCATGGACGGCAGGGGTGTGGATCTTCTCCAGACGCTCGTTCGCGACGGGGTGACGCTGATCGTCGGGCACTCGGGAGTGGGCAAGTCGTCGCTCCTGAACGCCATGGATCCGAGCTTCTCCATCCGCACGAAGAAGGTGAGCAGCAAGTGGAACAAGGGGCGCCACACCACCACCCTGGTGCGCCTCTTCTCCGTGGTCGGCGTCGGCTTCTTCATCGACACGCCCGGCATCCGGGAGTTCGGGATCTCCAGCATCGAACCGCACCACCTTGGCCACTACTATCCCGAGATCGCCGCCGTGACGGGAAGATGCCGCTTCCCGGACTGCAGCCACAGACAGGAGCCGGACTGCGCGGTGCGCGAGGAGATGGAAGCGGGCCGCATCTCGCGAATCCGGTACGAGAGCTACCTGCGGATCCGCGACAGCCTTTCGTGAGAACGGGACGAGGCCGAGCGGGGCCGAAATAAAAAAAACCCGGAAGAACCTAATCTTGCGATCGGATCTCCCGGGCTCTGTATTCATCAAGCCGCAAGGGCAGGGGAACGGATGATTAGTACATGCCGCCCATGCCGCCCATTCCGCCCATGCCGCCCATGCCGCCCATTCCACCCATGTCGCCGCCGGCAGGCATGGCGGCCTTCTTCTTCTCAGGGATCTCCGACACCAGGGCGTCGGTGTTGAGAAGGAGAGTGGCGATGGAGGAGGCGTTCTGGAGCGCCGTGCGAACCACCTTGGTGGGATCGATGATGCCCGACTTGACCAGGTCCTCGTAGTCGCCCTTCGCCGCATTGAAGCCCTCGTTCTTGTTCTTGGCATTCTGCACGGCCTGGAGAACGATGGAGCCGTCGTAGCCGGCGTTCTTGGCGATGCTCTTGATCGGGACCTCGATGGCGCGGCGGACGATGCCCACGCCGATCTTCTCGTCGCCCTTGGCCTTGACCGTGTCGAGAGCCTTGGTGGCGCGCAGGAGGGCAACGCCGCCGCCGGGCAGGATGCCTTCTTCAACGGCGGCGCGGGTGGCGTGCAGGGCATCCTCCACGCGAGCCTTCTTCTCCTTCATCTCGGACTCGGTGGCGGCGCCCACGTTGATCTGGGCCACGCCGCCGGCCAGCTTGGCGAGCCGCTCCTGCAGCTTCTCGCGGTCGTAGTCGGATGTCGACTTGTTGATCTCGGCCCGGATCTGGTTGATGCGGCCCTGGATGTCCTTGCTCTTGCCGGCTCCCTCGACGAGCGTGGTGTTCTCCTTGTTGATGACGACCTTCTTGGCCTGGCCGAGGTCGTCGAGAGTCAGACTCTCGAGGCTGACGCCCAGATCCTCGAACACGGGCTTTCCGCCGGTCAGGATGCCGATATCTTCCATCATCGCCTTGCGGCGGTCGCCGAAGCCGGGGGCCTTGGCAGCAGCCACGGAGAAGACGCCTCTCAGCTTGTTGACCACGAGAGTGGCGAGAGCTTCGCCCTCGATGTCCTCGGCCACGATGAGCAGAGGCTTGCCGGACTGGGCCACCTTCTCGAGGAGGGGGACGAGGTCCTTGATGGCGGAGAGCTTCTTCTCATAGATGAGGATGTAGGGATCGTCGAGAACGACCTCCATCTTCTCGATGTCGGTGACGAAGTGGGGGGAGAGGTATCCCTTGTCGAACTGCATCCCCTCGACCCACTCGACCGTCGTGTCGAGCGACTTGCCCTCTTCGACGGTGATCACGCCGTCCTTGCCCACTCGCTCCATGGCGTCGGCGATGATGTCGCCGATCGTCTTGTCGTTGTTGGAGGCCACGCTGCCGACCTGGGAGATCTCCTTCTTTCCCTTCACCGGGATGCTCATGTTGATGAGCTCGGAGACGACGGCCTCGGTTCCCTTCTCGATACCGCGCCTGAGGCTCAGCGGATTGGCGCCGGCGGTCACGTTCTTGAGGCCCTCCTCGTAGATGGCCTCTGCCAGGAGGGTGGCCGTTGTCGTCCCGTCACCGGCGTTGTCCGAAGTCTTGGAGGCGACCTCCTTGACCATCTGGGCGCCCATGTTCTCGTACGAGTCCTCGAGCTCGATCTCCT
>CAYZWU010000041.1:0-46741 GCA_964482235.1 uncultured Phycisphaerales bacterium | reverse complement strand
CAGAACTTACGCTCATTGGTTTTTTCAGGAAGCCTGTTTTTTAACAAGGTACTGTTTATGAATTGACCTTTGAGGACTTCAAGGCGTCTCCGGTCTGGGAGTTCGCTCTTGATGAGGAGGATGAGGAAGGACAGGACGAGGCAACGGTGCGGCCATATGACTTCGAGGGACGCCTTGATCCGTCGGAAGGGATGTTTGTGGTTCGTGCCGTTTTCACCCTGGCCGACAAGACCGCAATGGGAGGCTACCTGACCCCACCTGTTGAAGGAGACGACAGCCTGGGAACCCTGCAGCCAATCGTCTGCACGAGTCAGGGCCAGGTCAACTTCTGGAACGGGCTTCTGGCGCCCGGGGCAGAGGAGCTCCAAAACTGCTACCAGAGTCTTGGAAGATCTGGTAGCGAGGTGTTTCCGGTTCATTTTCTCTCTGTCGTTGAACTCGAGGGCGGCCCTGTCGAGGGGGACATCAACGGATTCCTCTATATGAAGGAGTTTGGAGGTCCGGTGTTCGAGGTCAAGTGACCGTCTGATAGTAAGTTGCTGCTGCCGGTTGCATCTCTTGCTTGGGAAGAGCGGAATATGATTAGGATATGCGCTGCTATCATCTCATTAATCGGCCTTTGCCACTTTGTCTTTGGGATATGGGTTCTTTGCAATGCCGACTCCATCGCTCAATATTGTAGTTCTGTCGACTTTGACGGCGAATCGTTGTATCAGAAAGCAGACATTATTGAGTGGAGGCAGAGTCAATACGCTAGAGCCACCATTTCAATCATTATCGCGAGTACCTTTTTGGTGTCTGGAATTGGTTTATTTGGATTCAAAGAGTGGGCTAGAAAACTATGGCTCGCTTCCATTTCAAACGCTTTGATCTTTCAAGGGTTCTGGATGTTCTCGGATGGACAGATTCTGCTTCCAAAGATACTTGGCTGGCCTGATTTCTATTCTACTTTGGTATTTTTCGTTCTGTCCTGGGTATACTTCACTCGTTCCCGGGTCAGGAATATTTTGACCGTAAAAAGTTGACATAACTCGAAAACGCTGAGCAGACTGGAGGTGGATATCGTGAGTGCATCCAGACTCGAGGACTTCGACAGGGTCAAGTCTCAGATCGGTTGCTGCGGTATCTGGTGCGGCAGCTGTGTTCTGGGTAATGGAGCCCTCGGAGAGCTGACCACCAAGTACGAGAAGAAGCTCGCCGCGTATGGGCTGAAGGAGTGGACTCCAGACGGCTTTGATCATGCCGGCTTCTCTCGCTCGCTCGATGAAATCCGTCGTTCGGGTACATGCCAGGGTTGTCGGAAAGGTGGGGGGCGGGAGAACTGCGAGATCCGGGTATGCATGTCCGAGAGGGCGCTGAGCGATTGCACTGACTGCACGGATCGCTCAAAGTGCGGTCCGCGCGAACTGCTCGAGAAGATGCGCTCCGGTGCAAGGGCTGCAGGCCTGTTCGTGAAAGATGACACGGATGATCGAGACGAAATCCTCGCGAAGTGGATTGCCGAGATACCTCGGACATGGCCATCTTCCATTCTTTTCATGGAAGACAGGCAATAGAAACTATGTGATACGACCGTGCCGATGCGATAGCTGCCCAACTGCGGCATGCACCTGTCGGTCGTGTTAGGGTAAACGGGAGCTGAACACGAGCAAGGGAGTATGGAATTGGAGTGGCTGGATTCTCTGCGCGCCAACAAGACGAGCGCTGCCTTCCTCATGTCACTCGCACGAGACCGCGCCAATCAACTGGGTGATGCGCTGGATCGTGACGAGCTGAACCGCGCAGCGATGGTGTTTGATCTCTATATCAAGGCTCGCAGCTATGCGATTCTCAACAAACTATTTTTCTGGTTGTCGCTTGCTGGTGCAATCTGTGTATTGCTATGGCCGTCGCTAGCGATACTCGGCCAAGACTTCGGCTGGGAACTCAAATTTCTTCAATCGGCAATCGTACAGACGACCGTGACAGGTATCGCCGTATTGGTGTTTGCCGCCTACAGGCACTACAAGAAGCGCTAGGTGTTCACGGAAAACCTGATGCGGCACGTGGTGTATAGCGACGATAAGACGGAGACGCTTGCTGCCCGTGTCGTGGATGAAATTGCGAAAACAGACGAAGGATTCAGCTTCCAGAGCGCTGTTGGGCGTTCGGCGTCAGATCGAGAGAGTAAAACCTTACAAAGAGAATGACTTGGAATCTTGCTTCGGGATTCGCATGTCATCTCTAAACCGCGGCATGAATGAAATGAAAAGCATGTTTCCCCAGCTGGAAGAAATCAACAGCCGCCCTGAACCGTTCGAGTTCTACACGGCGGTCGATCTATGGACTGACGAACACACCTCTGAACAGATGTTGGCCTGCCACCTCGACGCGGAGATCGATGTCTCGTCCCGCCGCGGAAAATTCATCGACCGATCGGTGGAGTGGATTGCATCCCACTTTGACGTTGGTGCAAGTACACGGATTGCCGACTTCGGCTGCGGTCCCGGGCTCTATGCAAACCGGCTGGCGCAACTCGGTGCTCACGTGATTGGTATCGATTTCTCGGAACGCTCGATCAAGCACGCCCGGGGAGTCGCCGCGGACCTGGGATTGACCACCGATTACAGCTGCCGGAACTACCTGGACTTCGAAACGGAGAAGCGGTTCGACCTCATTCTGATGATAATGTGTGATTTTTGCGCACTCAGTCCAACGCAGCGGATGGCCATGCTCACGAAGTTCCACTCCCTGCTCTTGCCAGGGGGTTGCGTTCTTCTCGACGTCTATTCCCTGAGCGCATTCAAGCAACGTGAAGAGGCGAGCTCATATGGTGTGAATCTGCTTGATGGATTCTGGTCCGCGGAGAAGTACCATGGATTCCTGAACACGTTCAAGTACAACGACGCAAGGGTGGTCCTGGACAAGTACACCATCGTCGAGGCGGAGCGAACACGAACCATCTACAACTGGCTGCAGTACTTCTCTCCGGAGTCTCTACGGAGCGAATTCGAGAACGCGGATTTCAAAGTGCAGCAACTCTACGCCGACGTGGCAGGCGCATCCTTTGACGAGAGGGCTCCCGAGTTTGCGGTTGTCGGAAAGAGGGAATAGGAATCACGGAAATGACCGACCATCTCAAGCCTTTGATATCGAAACTCTCCTTACTCGAGATTTCCGAACCGCCTCCGCCCTGGCGTGAGGTCCCGGCAATTGCCATCGGCGGCGTGCGTTCTGTCGGGTTTCAGCCGGATTCCGACCTTCTCCTCGTCGTGTCCGAGCAGGGCCGCGGTGTCATAGACTGCAACACCGGCAAGAAACTCGCCCGTGATCATGACGAGTATTTCGAAGATGAAATCCGCCTCGAGGCCGAAGGCATCGGCCCGATGTCCGGACAAAGGATCAGGATATCCGGTCTCCATGGTGGAGGATTACCCAACTCCACATCAGACATGTGGTCCCTCGAAGCAGTTACGCTTGCCTGGCCGGAGCAGTTGCTGATCTTGGTGGAGCCCGGATCGTGGCTCTATGGAGGCCTCTACGGAAAACCGGATAATCTCTGGAAAGTGTTTGCGGACTCCGAAATCAGGGCACAAGGATTCTCCCCTACGGGCAGAAGCCTCGTGATTGCGACGAGCAGTGAAATTCAGATTTACGCAAGAGAAGAGATGGGCTAATAGATAGCTGAAGCATCTGCATGAACCCGCGTGCAATGCGCACGGTTCCATGAAATGCTTGTCGCAACTGGAAATCTGATCATGCTTCATGATCAGAAGATCGCCTGACATCGAAGGGCCAATTGAATAATGAGAGAGCTGCTGATTGTTCCTGCATTGCTGGCTTCGTTCCTGTTTCTTGACTTGCCTGCGACAGCACAAGAACCGGAAGTTGACATTATCACCACCGAAAGCGTGTCGGCTTTCAATGAACTGGAAGGTGATATGCCTGCCAGTACGTGGATCGCCAGGCAGACCGGTGCCGAGCTGGCGTGGGGCGAGAGCTATCGGCTCATGGCGTACCTGGCCATGTTCGAGGGTACGGGAGAAGCCCGTTGCCTGGAAAGGGCAATGGAACGAATCGATGAGGTACTGAAGGTCCGCGATGACCGGAGGAAGATCGAGGATGAGGTTCGGGGCCGTGTTCTGCCAGCATGGACCTCGACGAAGTACACGAAGGGAAAGCCCTATGCGTGGATCGTTCATGCCGGCATGGTCACCTACCCGATGGCTCGCTGCGCTTGCTTGATCCGGCGCGATCCTAACTTGCGCAAGCGGCATGAGGCGAAGGCGGCCGAGTACGTCAAAAGAGTCGAGGAGACCGTCAAAGCCTTTCAGCCCGCGTGGCGGGAAGACACGAAGAAGCGAGAGGGGTGGTACCACGGCGACTACCTCAGGAAAGGCCTGCCCCTCAACATGCAGAACGCCATGGGGCGAACCCTGGTCGCCCTCTGGCTCGCGACCGGCAAGGAGGAGTACAAGAGGAAGGCCGAAAAGCTCGGGCGGTTCTTCAAGAACCGACTCCGCAAGGAGGGCGCTCGGTACATCTGGTCCTACTGGCCCGACAAGGCCGGCGCGGAGGACATCTCGCACGGGGCGATCAACGTCGACTTCGCTTTCTGCTGCTATCGAGCGGGGTTGGTCTTCACCAGGCAGGATATGCTGGCCTTCGTCGAAACGTTCAAGGCCTGCTGCCGTGGTCCTGACGGATTCGCACAGAACGTGGACGGCAGGGGCGACCTGAGGTATTCCGAGCAGATGGGAGGCTGGGGGCACCTGGGATTTCTTGTCCCCGAGGTTCGCCGTATTCTCCACCGCTACTATCGCGAATGCTGGCCCCCGTCTCCGTTGGCAGCGGCATATCTCGTGGAAACGAGCAGGCCGCTGAAACAGGAAATCAGGTTGCGCATGGGGAATGCGCAGACACCCGAGGAAGCGAAGAAGGAACTTGAGGCATTCAAGAAGGACTACACGGACCTCGCCGGCTGGAAAGACCGGAAGAAAAGAATCCGAGAGGGGATTCTCGAGGGTGCAAGGCTCTCGAGGCTGCCGGAAAGAACACCCCTTCGACCGAAGTTCTCGAACAAGCGAGTCTACGATGGATACATCGCCGAAAGCGTGTCTTTTCAGAGCTCGCCCGGTTTCCATGTGACAGGGACATTGTACCGTCCAACAGATCACGAAGGCCTTCTGGCGGGTATTCTTTGCCCGCACGGGCATGGCGGCCGCTTCAAGGGCAGCCGGCAGACGCGATGTGCCGTGCTGGCCCGCATGGGTGCCGCCGTGTTTCAGTATGACATGGTCGGCTATGGCGACTGGAAAGAGGCCGGCTGGTCACACAAGAAGACGCCGGAAGTGCTCAGGCTTCAGACATGGAACAGCATCCGCGCCCTGGATTTCGTTCTATCCCTGCCTGACATCGATCCGGCGAGAATCGGGATGACCGGTTGCTCCGGGGGCGGGACACAGACTTTTCTCCTGGCGGCAATCGATGACAGGATCGCGGTCAGCGTGCCCGTTTGCCAGGTCTCGGCTCACTTCTTCGGTGGATGCGTCTGCGAGAGCGGCATGCCGATCCACATGGGTATCGATCACATGACGAACAATGCGGAAATCGCGGCTCTTGCCGCGCCTCGGCCACAGCTGCTGATCTCGAACGGGTCGGACTGGACGAAGAACACTCCCCGGGTCGAGTATCCCTACGTGAAGCACGTCTACGAGCTGTACGGAGCCGGAGACAGGATCAGGAATTCCCATTTCGCTGACGAGAAGCATGACTACGGCACATCCAAGCGCATGGCTGCCTATCCCTTTCTGGCAAAACACCTGAAGCTCGATAAAACAAAGGTGCAAGACCCGGACGGGCGGATCGACGAGTCGTTCGTCGTGATCGAAAAGTATGAAGAGATGCTGGTCTTCGGCGCCGACAATCTTTATCCGGAAGACGCTGTAGAACCCAATACCCCTCTTCCCTGTGCTTCGGTCAATGATAATCACGAGAAAGAAGAAACTCCCTCATGGAGCAGTGAGGTCAAGTCCTACGGAGCCATGCGTGCCATGTTCCACGAGCACCAGAGAGGAACGATGGTGACTCTCGGCAAGATCACCCCCAATCCCAACCTGTACGCAGTGGGCGCCCTTACCGACCTCGCGGGAGAGATCACAATCGTGAATGGAGCTGTTCATCTTTCCTATCCCGTCGGAAAAGAAGATTCGCGAACCGAGGTGATCACACGATCCGGTGCAGGCGCAACCCTCCTCGTCACGGCCGAAGTGGCTGAGTGGAAGAGCGCCACGATCAACAAAACGATCACCTTCGATCGCTTCGACGAGGAAATAGGAAAGCTGGCAGTGGAATCGGGACTGGGCCCCGATCAACGATTTCCATTTATTCTCGAGGGCGAATTCGAGGATCTCAGGTGGCACGTTGTCGACGGAAGCCGGATTCCCGATAATGCAAGATCCTGCGAGGATCACAGGAAAGCCTCGTTCCAGGCAGGGCGGGAAAAGGCATTCGCAACGCTCATCGGATTCTACTCAACGAGCGACCAGGGTGTATTCACCAAGATGGGTTCGAACACTCACATCCACTGCATTCTCGAAAATCCGGTCACCTCCGGACATGTGGACCATGTCACGATCGTAGCCGGCACGATCGTCAAGTTTCCAGTCAGATAAAAAACGAACGATATCAGTCTTTTTATCGTGACTCTTGACAGGTCATGGTGATGGACTATAAGGTCTCGAGATCGGCGGACGAACGACCATTCCCGAAAGGTCTCATTTCAGGAGAATATCGATGAAAGTTATTGTAGCAAGAAGAATAACAGGGGCCTTGTCCATCGGCATACTGCTCTTTGCGGGAGCCTGTGCAACGACACTGGCGCCCCGGTACGACCAGGTCATCGTTGACGGCCTGACTTCGGTCAATGTCAAATTGATGGAGCATTTCGCATCCGTATCAGCGGGAACCATCAAGGAAGACTACGTCGACAGAAAGAAGACATACAACAACCTGATCGGAAGCCTCGAGGCTCTCACCATCCAGGCAAAGGCGAGGCCGATGCCTCAAAACAAGATAATAGACAAGGTGAACGAGTTTCTGCAAAAACGCGGCGTCGCAGTGCTTGACGACGGGGAAGCGCCGAGCGCAACGGCGCTGGAAAAAATAACTGAGACGATCGTCAAGATGAGGGACACGGATATTAAACAGGGAGTGACCCCTATCGAGGTGAAGGTGTTCAAGAGCCAGGTGGCCATCTACCTCGACCAGGCCATCACCTATGAGAATTTCCTGAAACGTTAACTACAAAAGGAGCGAGAAATGACGACACCCATAGATGTTTCAAAGTTGATCACGGACATGAAGAATGCAGCCACTCAGATCTTGAACAAGGATGTCACCGCCTTGCGAGGCTTCTCCGAGCGCCAGATGAAGGCGATCGCCCAGCACGCGGAGCTTATTGCCACAGGCATAGCCAGCGGCGGCATCACCGAGGAAACCAGGGATTTCTTCCTCGACAGCCTGGAAGACATGGTGATGAACTTCGCCAAGACGCTCCGCGGGCTGCTCATGGTCACGACCGAAAAGGTGTGGAACGCCATGGTGGGAGTGATCTGGAAAGCCATCGAGGCTGCCACCGGCATCGCGCTCCCGACAGTGTAATAGCTTCCACTCGAATCAAAGAAAGCTACCTTCCTGGTCCGGCTTCGAGAACAGGGATATCAGCCCTATTCCTGAGCCGATCCCACCGCAAGAATTCAAAAATCCGGAAAAAGAAAGTAACGATTCCTCATCAACGCCTTCTTTCCCCCTGAACAGCGAAGGAACCACGAGTTCGGAAATTCCCGGAACTGGTTATGTATCAAGAAGTTGAAAGGAGCGAAAAGATGAGGAGCCTATTCACCACTCTGGTAGCACTGATTTGCCTGATCGGCCTCGCCGGGTATGCGGGAGCCCAGACGCAGATCTTTTTCGAGGACTTCGAAACAGGAGGAGGAGACTGGATCACCGACAATGGAGTCTGGGAAGTGGGCATCCCGGTCAATGTCGGACCGCCCGAGGCTTACAGCCCTGTCCAGTGCGCCGGAACCGACATCGATGGAAATTACTCCGGATATCAGGACAGCCGCTTGATCTACCCCAAGGACTCGCTCTTCGGGCTGGCGCTTCCCCAGGTCGTCGGCGATGAGGAGCTGCGGCTCAGCTTCCAGTCCTGGTGCTCCTACTCGGATTACGACTATGGCTATGTTCAGGTCTCGTATTATGACGACCAGTCGAGCTCCTGGTCGGATTTCGAGACCGTGCCCCAATCCAGATCACTCAGCATGGTCTATTCCGGCTGGCATACCAGAGATGTGGATCTCACCCGATATGCCGGTTTGTATGTCAGGCTCGGTTTCTATCACACGGCGAACAGGCAATACAACGGCGCCTCCGAGAGCTCGGGCTGGTACATCGATGACATCGAGGTGGTCAAGAAGGTCCCCGTCTTCACCGGTGATTTCGAATCCGGCTGGGAAGACTGGACCTGTGACGACAACATCTGGGAAGTCGGCCAGCCGGCCAGCCCCGGTCCTGACTCCGCCTACAAGGGGCTCGGATGCGCCGGCACCGTTCTTGCCGGCAACTACCACGGCTACCGTGACAGCCGGTTGATCACCCCGACGGTTCGGCTTCCCGACGTGACGGGAATGGAAACCCTCTGGCTGAGCTTCTACCAGTGGTGGTCCTACTCGGACTTCGATTCAGCCTGGATGCAGATCTCCACTCTCGACGAGACGACGGGCGACTGGTCCGACTGGGGTGATTTGCCAGGCACCACGATTTCCGGAGTTTCCAGGGTCTGGTCTCTCGAGGAAGTGGAGCTCACGGCCTACGCAGGCCTGAAGGTCAGGATCGCCTTTTTTCACACGGCGAACAGGCAGTACAACGGCGCCTCCGAAAGCACAGGCTGGTACATCGACGAGGTGGCGATCACGGGGTTCGGCGGCGAGCCCGAGCTGCCGGCCCTCGACATCAAGGTCAACGGCACGGACGGCCCCCTCTATCTCCCCATGGGCGACAATCTCTCGGTCACGATCGAGCTCGATCCCGGCGATCATGCGGGCACCCAGGTGGAGCTCTGGGTCGGCGTGCTGACCTTCTACGGCGCCTTCTGGTGCCAGGAAACGACCGGCGCCTGGACCGGTACGATGGCTCCCTATAGCTACGGATCCCTTAATGCGATCCCGATGAAAGAGGTGCTCAACCAGCCCCCGCCCCTGGGGCTCTACCACTTCTTCATCGTCCTGGACAGCGTCCCCAACGGATATTTCGACTACGGCCTCGGTGATCATGCCTTGGTGATCTGCTCACAGTAAGAAGCACTGATCCGATCCGGAACAGTCTCGAGCGAGAAGGACCGCGAAGGGAACAAGCCTTTCGCGGTCCTTCTCCTTTTCCCCCCGAAACCGCCCCATCAAGCCTCCCCGTTCACCGAGAAGTGCAGGCACTGCCCGCTCTCCACGTCATACTCGAGCTGGAAGTAGGCGTCGCCGCCGTCCATGACGAAGAGAGGCTCCTTCTCCCAGTTTTCGTCCTCCCATTCGTCGAGCCAGAAGAAGTTGCAGTAGATGCGCTTCTTCCCTTTGATGAGAATCCCGATGTACTGACAGCGATAGCTCTCGATGTTCCCGAAGATTCCGGCGTCCTGTTCCCTGATGTACTTCGCGATCACCGGTTCCGCCTGGCGGACCATCTCCCCGGTCGGAAGCCAGATCCCCTCGGGTTTGCCGTCCTTGCTCCAGGGAAACCCGAATTCCTCCGTGGCCGGCAGGATCACCCCCTGGATCACGCTCTGGCTCGAGGCGCACCCGCACAGAAAAAGAAGCAGCAGAAAGACCACCGAAAATTCCACGATCATCCGTTGGCTCCCCATTACTCGGACCGCCTGGCATCGATGCGCCGCATGCCGTAATCCGCCCACCGCGGTCCTGCATTCATGAATTGGAATCGAACCGCCCGGCCATCGCGGCGCCGCACTCGGTGCAGATGCCGTTCTTCAGCTTCACGGAATGAAGCCGGTACCCCGTCCGTCGGATCAGCGTGGTGCCGCAGCCGTGGCAGACCGTGTCCTCGCCGCCCTTGCCGGGGATGTTTCCGGTGTAGACGTACCGCAGCCCCGCCTCGAGCCCGATCTGCCGGGCTCGAAAGAGGATGCCCGACGGGGTGGGGGGCAGGTCGAACATCTTGTACGACGGGTGGAACCGGCTCACGTGCCACGGGATGTTCGGGTTCACGCCGGCGATGAAGCGGGCGATCTCGCGGAGCTCGGCTTCCGAATCGTTCATCGTGGGAATGACGAGGGTGGTGATCTCCAGCCAGAGGCCGGCCTCGTGAAGGAGGACGATCGTCGCGAGAACCTTCTCGAGGACGGCGCCGCAGACTTTTTTGTAGAAATCGCGGGAGAACGACTTCAGATCCACGTTGGCCGCATCGATCAGGCCCCGCATCTCGCCCACCATCCGCGTCGACTGGTATCCGTTGGTCACGAAGCTGTTGGCGAGCCCCGCATCGTGCGCCAGAGCGGCCGTTTCCAGGGCAAGCTCGGCGAAAACGGTCGGCTCGGTGTAGGTGTACGAGATGCTGCGGCAGCCGCCGGTCACCGCCTTCTGGACGATCTCCTCGGGCGTGACCTCCTGCCCCTCGATCAGCCCCGTGTCGGCCGGCGTCTTCGACAGGGTGCAGTTCTGGCAGTGGCGGCAGGAGAAGTTGCACCCCATGGTGGCAATGGAATAGGCCTGGCTGCCGGGATAGAAGTGAAAGAGCGGCTTCTTCTCGATCGGATCGACGGCCGTGGCGGCCACCCGATCGTAGACAAGGGAGTAGAGAGTTCCGCCCTTGTTCCTCCGGACGGCGCAGATGCCCGTCTTGCCCGGCTCGATGACGCAGTTGTGGCGGCAGAGGCGGCAGACAACCGCATCGTTCTCCATCTTTTCGTACAGAACCGCTTCTTGCATGGCTCTTCCCTTTCACCTGGTCCTCGACGCGGCTATAATGCCCGCATATGGAACACGCCGCATGTCCATTCTTATCCATGTGCGGGCGGGCTGTCAACCGGTGCAAGCCGGGCAAAAACGATTCTGAAACGAGGTAGTCGACTGGGAGGGGAGAGATGGGTTCACGCCGGACAGGCTCCAAGGGGTCGTGGCCCGAGCGAGCCCTCCTTGCAGCCTGGCGGCATCTCGAGAAGTCGGCCCGATCGGACCGGATCGAAGCGGCGGCTCCGCGCGATCTCGTGCTTCAGGCGTTGACGCGCAAGTGGGCTCTCCATGCAGGTGCAACCACGGGGAAACCGGGCAAGCTGGCCGAGATCATGGCCTGCCTGCCTTCCCCGCCCGACCCGAATCCCCTCGGACTCTACGACGCGGCGGAGCTCTTCCTCTTCGCCGCGGCGGCGGAGAAGCTGTTCGACTGCACGCTTCTGGCCGACGGGGCCGACGTGCGCATCGAGACATCCTCGAGCGGCCGCAAGGCCCGGGGGATCTACTTCACCCCCTACGACGTGGCCGCGTGGATGGCTGATCGCTGCCTGGCTCCCGCACTCGTGGAGCGCCAGGGCCCGCTGGACGAGCTGCTGAGCCTCCGCGTTCTCGATCCTGCAATGGGATCAGGGCGTTTTCTGCTCGTGGCGGCCGAGCGGATCGCCGGCGAGGCGGCGCTCAGGACGAAAAAAGCCGTTCTCGACCTGCGGCGCCGGGTGGTGAATCAATGCCTCTTCGGCGTGGACCGCGATGCCTTTGCAGTCAAGGCCGCCCAGAGCCTGCTCGGACTCTTCGCCGGTCTTGCCCTCGACGACTTGTCCGGCTCCGGCGACCACCCCGAGATCCCGGGGGTCAGAACGGGCGACGCCCTGGCGGAGCCGGAAGCCGCCCTGCGCCACGACTGGGAAGGCGGCTTCCCGGAGAGCTTCTTCAGCGAGGGCGATGCCTTCGACGGCTTCGACGTCATCCTCGGCAATCCGCCCTACGTGGCGGCCAAGAACGAGCCGTCGGCCTTCCACTCGCCCTATCGCGGCAAGACAGGGCAGTCGGACTACTACCTCCTCTTCATCCACAAGTACGTGGCACGAAAGGTCCTGCGCCCGGGCGGTACGGTCAGCCTGATCGTGCCCGACCCGGTTCTCTGCCGCGGCAACGCCGAGCCGGCCCGGATCCGGCTGCTCGAGGAGGTGGAGCTGACGGACCTCGTCCATGCAGCCGGGCTCTTCCCCGAGGCCAGGGTGGCCAACGTGATCCTCTTCGCCCGCCGCGCTCGGGAGGAGGAAGGGGAGGGGAAGCAGCCGGCCCAGCCGAAGACGACCAGCGTCGTCCGGCTCGAATCGAAGAAGGAATGCCGCACGTTCTTCCTCCTCGGCAGGCCGGAGCGGGGCGTCTTTCAGAGGGATGTCCCGCGGGACCTCTTCCGGCGCTCGTCGGGAAGGGAGTTCCGGTACCTCCTCGCCAGGGGGGCCGACGAGGTGGTCCGCCGCCTCGACACGACCAAGCCGCCTCCCGAGGGGCGCGGCGTCATCCTTCGTTCGCTCGGCTCGGTGGCCAAGTCGCGGGGCTCGGTGTTTCGCGGCGAGGAGATCGGCAAGGAGAAGATCCGCTCCCTGATGGTGAAGGACGGGCCGGACAGCCTCCCGGCCCTCGTGGGCGGCGAGAGCATCGCCAGGTATGCGATCCGCGACAAGGGATTCCGGATCCCGCCCGGCGCGGTGAAGAAGGAGATGGCGCGGTACCGGCGCCAGAAGATCCTGATCCAGAAGAGCGCCGGCCGCCTCGTGGCCGCGCTGGACAAGAAGGGCTTCATCTTTCCCCAGTCCGTCTACGGCATCCTGGTGGACGATCCCCGGATCGGCTACCCCTTCCTGCTGGCCCAGCTCAACTCGCGCCTTCTCAACTACTATCTCCACGTGATGTTCACGGGATACAAGCTGCTCCAGCCGCAGATCGAGATCGAGGACATCCGCAGCCTGCCGGTGATCATCCCCGAGTTCGAGAGCATGGCCGAGACGCGGCGCCCCTTCCTCGATTCGGCCAAGTCGCTCTACGAGCGGTTCCTCGACACCGACGATCCCGGCTGGGTCCTCGACTACGTGGAGGAGAACCTCAAGATGGGAGCGCGCTCCGGCTCGGCCCACATCCACGACCTGCTCGATTTTCTCGGGACGCGGATGATCGAGGCCACGGCCGCGAGGCAGGGCGAAGGAAGCGAGGAGAACAGAGCGACGGACGTGGAGTTCGAGCGCCTCGAGTGGCTGATCGACCTCCTCGTCTACCGGATCTTCGGCCTCGACCTGGAGCAGGTCGAGATCGTGGAGGAGTTCTTCGGCGAGGGAGAGATCAAGGAGGCCTCGTCCCCGATTGCGGGGAAGAACGACGACGCCTCCCTCACCACCGGAGACCCGGAGCAGCGCGATCCGTCCCTCTGGAAGCGCGGCGAGAGCCACCTCTACAGCGGGGAGAACGAATGCGGTTCGTGAAGATGCACGGCGCCGGCAACGACTACGTCTTCGTGAACGGGTTCGAGAAGGAGGTGGACGATCCGGCCGGCCTGGCGCGCCTGGCGAGCGACCGGCACAAGGGGATCGGGGGTGACGGCCTCATCGTGGTGCTTCCTTCCGACAAGGCGGATGCGCGGATGCGGATCTTCAACGCCGACGGCAGCGAGGCGGAGATGTGCGGCAACGGCATCCGGTGCGCGGCCAAGCTGCTCTTCGACGACGGCACGGTGCGAAAGAGGGAGATCCTCTTCGAGACGGGAGCCGGTCTGCGCCCCGTCCGGCTTCACCTCGATGATTCGGGAGAAGCGCGGGGAGCCGAGGTGGAGATGGGGATCCCCGAGGTGGGGGGCGGCGGGCGCCGTCCCGAAGCGATCTCTGTCGAGGGAAGGCGGATCGAGGGATACCGGGTCGACGTGGGCAATCCCCACTTCGTGGTTTTTGTCGATCGATGGCCGGAGATCGCCGCTTCCGCCGCTCCGGGCCTCGATAACTTTCCCCTGTCCGTCATCGGACCCGGCATCGAGAGGCACCCTGCCTTTCCGGAGAGAACCAACGTCGAGTTCGTGCTGCCCGGCGAGGGCGGCTCGCTCGTCGTGCGCGTCTGGGAGAGGGGCTCCGGCGAGACGATGGCCTGCGGCACGGGCGCCGTGGCCTCGGCCGCCGCGGCGATCGTTTCGGGCATACGGGAGCCCGGCCATCCCGTGACGGTTCGCCTGCGCGGCGGCGACCTCACCGTCGTCTGGGACGGTGTCGGCCAGGCGAGGCTCGAGGGCGAGGCGAGCGAGGTCTTCAGGGGCGACTGGCCGGCGTCCGGCACCCGGCACGCTTGTCCGGCGATCTCCTCGAAGAATTCATGAGCTGCCGGGACGGTTGAAGAACAATGAAGAAGCTCGTCTGGATCGTGAATCCGTCGTCGCGCCCTCGCCGGGTGGCGGGCTGCCTGGGGCCCGTGGCGCGGATCCTCAGGGAGGGCGGTTGGGACGTCGAGACCAGGATCACGGAGAAGGCGGGCGATCCCGGGACCTTTGCCGCCGAGGCTGTCGAAAGCGGCAAGAGCGTGCTCGTCGGCGGCGGGGACGGCACGATCGCCGAGGTGATCGATCTTTTCCGGCACCGGGAGGACGCCTTCGGCATCATTCCGATCGGCACGGCAAACGTCATGGCGCGCGAGCTCGGCATTCCCCTCGATCCCCGGGCTGCTGCGCGCGCTTTTCTTGAAGGAACGGCGCAGGCCTTCGACGTCGGAAGCCTGATGGGCCGCCCATTCCTGATCATGGCCAGCTACGGATTCGACGCCTTCGTGGTGAAGAAGACATCCCTCAAGCTCAAGAGGTTCATCGGCGGAGCGGCCTACGCGGTGACCGCCCTCTGCGGCCTGCCCTTCTACCGGGCCGGGAGCATCGAGCTTACCTTCGAGGGCGAGCCCGGCGGCCCGGCGCCGCACCCCCCGATCGAGGCCGCGCTGGCGATCTTCTGCAACGCGTCGCGCTATGCCGGCGATTTCATCGCGGCCCCGGATGCGGACCCTCGGGATGGGATGCTCGACGTGGTCTGCTTCACCCGGGCCGGCCGGATCGGCTCCTTTTTCTCCCTGATCTCCATCTTTCTGGGGTCGACGGGGCGAAGCGACAGCGACCGGATCAAGCGGGTTCGATCGCGAGCGGTCCGTTTCCGGACGAAGAGCCCCGACCTCTTCCAGATCGACGGCGATCCCGTGGATGGCCTGGGCCTTGCTCCGGGCGAGGAAGGGAGGGTCGAGCTGGCCGAGAGGGCGGTGCGGATCGTTGTTCCAGCTCGGGAAACATCCTGAAGACTACAGAAGCTCTTTCACCAGAGATTCGAGGCTCACGAAACGAATCTTGAGATCTCCCGATTTTGTCGAGTAGCTTCTTTCCACGTCTGCGGCAACAACGTAGTTGTCCCCTTCCGGGTGCAGGCGCCGAAATGCGAGAAGGTTTCTTGCATCGAATCCCTTGGCCTTCCACTTGCACTCGATGGCAATGGGTGCTTTTCCCCTGTACTGATAGACGAAGTCGATCTCGTGCTTCTGCTTGTCCCGCCAGTACATGAAGTTGCGTGTTTGGAGTCTGCCCTGAAGTTCGTTGAGAACGTACTGTTCCCAGAGTAATCCGATGTCGCTCGGGCGGAGAGTGTTCATCCCCGTGAAGTAGCAGGTGAAGCCCGTGTCAAAAGCGTAGACTTTGGGAGCTGCGACGATCTCGTTCGGACGATGCTTGCTGTAGGGTCTGATCACGTGAATGACATAGGTGGCTTCCAGAACGGAAAGGTAGTTGCTGATCGTGGTACGGCTCACCTCGCAAGGCGCGGCGAATCGGCTGGCCTCGAACATACCGCCGCTCTGGGCGAAAAGGAGTTCGGCGAATCGCTGGAAGGAGTGCCGCCGCTCGAGGCGAAAGAGCTCGAGAATATCTTTCGCCCAGTAGGCATCCATCCATTCCTGGAAGTCACGTTCCGGCAGGTTGTTCGCCATGAAAAAGGGTGGCAGGCCGCCTCGGAGCATCCTGTGCGACAGGGAGTTATTTCCGAAACCATCGAGATCTTGTGAAAGCATGGGGGTGAGCCACAGTTCCGTTTTTCTTCCTGACAACGTATCACGGAATTTAGCCGATGCGCCCAGAGTGGATGAGCCGGTGGCGACAATCTTGATGGAGGGATAATGATCCGCTGCAATCTTCAGAAGCTCGGAAGGATTTTGCAGTCGATGAATCTCGTCTAGAACGATCCGCTTTCCCTTCAGCTCATCCAGAAAGCCCTCTGGATCTTCCATGGATTGCCTGATGCGAGGAAGCTCACAATCGAAATAGTTTATATTCTCTAATGTCTTGCATAAAAACGTTTTACCAACGCGCCTGACACCCGATACCCAGAGAACGGGCCGTTGCTTCCAGAGGGATTCGATCTTTTCCAGCCAGTATTGTCTCTTTATCATACGCAAATAGTTTTGCATATGGTTAAACTATCTGCAAGTCTGTTTTTATTTAGATAATGCTATCAGCTATGAAACCGGAGCGGGAATTCTATCTGTCAGGGACCTATGCGTCAGTGGTCGGTGATAGGCATTCTTGCTCGGAGGTGAATTAAATTCCAGGCTCACTCGAACTCGACAATCCAGAGATTGCTCAGATCAGTTCCCACGAGCGCCTGCAGGGGAATCTTCGTTCCGGGCGGCAGTCCTGTCGAAACCACCCGGTCGATGAGCCTCACCCCGTTGTCCGGCATGGGATTGAAATGCACGCGATGATTCCAGGGAGGCAGCAGCCAGAAGTCGCCGAAGGGGGTGTGATCAGGTGTGGGCAGCACGCCTGATCCGGAAATGATCAAAACCGGGTTCGTCTTCGGCCAGCCGATGATCACACCCGTCGCGCTGCCGCCGGTCGATACGGCTCCGTTGACATAGAAATGCGTGTGGAACTCATCGGCGCCGATGTCAGGAAAAGCGAAAAGCCCGGTGCGTGGATCTCCTTCGAAGTCAATGTCCGGCAGCCAGGGTGCGTTCCTGTCTCCCGCGGAGCGGCAGGGAGAATCGAAAGGAAGGTGGAAGTCGTCCCGTGCCCTGTCCACGAACAGGGGATCTGCGTCGATCATCCCCGCACCCCAGTCGAGGATGCAGTTGGGTTCGGTGTGGCATGAGGATTGGCCGTCTTCGACGTCGGAGTAGCTGATGAAGAGGGTGGATGCATTATGGCTATCACCCAACCAGATCTCTGGGCCTCCAAACGCACTGTTGTCCCAGAGTATCGTATTTTTCACCGAGGCGATGGAATCATCCAGAAGTTGAATCCCGCCTCCAGTGTCCATGGTACTGTTCCGAGTTATCGTGCAGTTCGTTATTGCCATCTGCGAGTTGGTTTTACAATGAATACCAGCTCCACCTGTTGAGCTGTAATTGTCAAAGACCAAGCAGTTCACGATGCTAAGAGATGACTTGCTGCACTTGATTCCGCCTCCGCTTGACGATGAGGAGCCGTTGCCGGAAACGGTGTTGCCGATGAAGAGCAGAGGATCATCCGGTGGGATGCGATTCAAGCAGGAGAATCCGCGCCCCGCGTTTCCGGCGATCAGGTTGCCTGATATCAGCGGTTCGCTGTCATCGCATATTATTCCACCGGTCGATCCGGAACCCGGAGTTCCGTTTTCGATGATCCGGTTGTCCGCGATCTCTCCCGCATCGGAACAGTCCCTTGTGTAGATGCCGCTGCCGATCGATGCCTGGTTCATGCGGATCAGGTTCGTTTGGATCAAGAGAGTCGATTTGGTATACCGGATCCCGCCGCCGAACATCTCGCACATGTTGCCTTCGATCCGGTTGTCGGCGATCGTTCCCGCCGATTCGTGGCACATGATCCCGCCGCCGCTTCCGAGGTTCGGTGCGGAAACGACATTGTCCATGATCGAGTTCTCCGTGATGGTCGGAGTCGATTCCAGGAAATGAATGCCTCCTCCGCATTCCGCAAAGTTGCCGGAGATCAGGTTGCTCCTCACGAGAGGCTCCGAGCCGTTGATGAACGACAATCCCCCGCCGATCTCGGTCTTGTTGCCTTCGATGCGGTTCTTCGTGATCAGCGGCGACGACTGATCGCAGAAGATGCCGCCGCCGTTCAGCTGCCCGAAAGGATCGAGGCTGCCCGATCCGTTCGTGATGAGGAATCCCTCGAGCACGGAGTCGGGGCCTTCCCCGCTTCGGAAGGTCACGACGCTGCCGTTCCTGTTCCCGTCGATCGCGGTGACGTCCGGACCGATCTCGCTGGTGACCGTGATGGCTTTCCCGATGAAGTCGATATTCTCCACGTAGGTTCCCGGCCTGACGATGACGGTGTCTCCATCCACGGCCGCGTTGATCGCATCCTGGATGGTGGAGTGATGGTCCGGAACGTAGATGTCAGCCGTGATACCGATGGGGGAGAGAAGGAATGCCGCGAGAAAAAACCACCCGCAACGCATGAAATACCTCCTACGAGAAACAGTAAGACCCTGTAAATCCAGTTGACGGGATATTTTAATATAAACCTGTCTGGATATTCAAAGAAAAACGAGCCCCCTCGATTCTTCAGCAGATTTACATATTGTAACGAAACTACAGAAGCACTCCGCGGTTAGAACTCTTGTTGTTTTTGTTATTTGAATCGATTTGCATGATGCAATGCCGCCCACGGGCACCACTGTGCTGTCCGCAGCACTTCGGGGAGACGGCTCCGGATCTCATTCGGCATCGATGGGATCACGACCGGTCTCCCGCGGCTCTGCAGCCGAGATCGATGGTAACCGTTATTGAGGAGATAGTGATATGAAGATGAAAACAGTTTTTTTGACCCTTACCCTCATGCTGGCTGCAGCAGCATGGGCTGCGGCGAGCCAGGATCCCGGTCCGGCCGCCCCGGCCGCGCCCGTGGTCGCCAATGAAACACCCGGCAACGTTCCCGCACCGGACGATCCGGCGCTCGAGAAGCGGATCAAGCGGCTCGAGGCGGAGATCAAGAAGATGCACGCCCAGTTCTCGGAGCTCCGCAAGGGCGTGGAGAAGAAGTTCGCTGCAGTGAAGAAGAATGCCGAACAGGAGAGGGCTGCTCTCAAAAAGAGAGCCGTCGCAGAAGATCGAGCTGCAAAGAGAAAGGCCGCCCTTCAGAAGAGGGCCGAGGCCAGGAAAAAGATCGCGTCAAAGAGAGAGGACGATAAGAAAGCCCAGCCTGGCGTGAAGCGAGGCCGCTCTCCGAAAGAAAAAGCGGCCCCGGGCAAGGGCCGTCGCCCCGTTCAGGCGCAGCGGATCGACACCCTTCGCAAGCAGAGAGGTGCGAAGGACAAAAGGCCCGGAGCCCGTGGAAGAGCCGCTCGCCGTCAGGGCGAAGGTGCCCGGGTCAGGGGCTTGCAGAGAGGCGCGAAAGACAGGTCGCCCGAAGCCCGCAGAGGGAAAGGTCGCCGTCAGGGCGAAGGAGCCCGGGTCATGGGTTTGCAGAGAGGCGCGAAGGACAGGTCGCCTGGAGCCCGCAGAGGAGCGGCTCGACCTCAGGGAGACGGAGCCCGGTTCAAGGAGTTCCAGAAGGCGCACCCCGAGATGGCCGAGAGGCTGCGCGAGAATCCCGAGGCCAGGAAGAAGCTGATGGAGAAAATCAGCCGCGCTCACAAGCCTCAGCAGCCTGATTCCCGCCGTCCCGTCCGCGATGCGATCCGCAAGAAAGTGCAGCAGCGCGCCCAACGTGCCGATTCCCCGCGGAGAACCGAAGGCCGGGTCAGGGAGGCCCAGAAGAATCCCCGCGCCCGCCGCGCCGATTCCCCGCGCCGTCCCGCCGGTCGGATGAGGCCCGAGGGAGAGAAGGCGTTCCCTCTCCCGGAACCGATCGGCAAGGACGAGCGTAACGCCGCCATGCGCCGCGAGCTCGAGGAACTCCGAACGATCAAGAAGCTGCTCGACCAGCACCCCGAGCTGAAGCAGCGCCTCCTCCGGATGAAGGAGCGCACACGACCCGAAACGCCTCCGGTTCGCGACTGATCGACCCCCCGGAAGCCGCCCCGGAAGTCGTTCGCCATGAGTGCGGCGCTTTCGAGGCGGCCTCCCTTCCACAGCCCCCGACCGGCCGGTTCGGATAATCCCGGCAGCCCCGGCCCTTTGCTTTTCGCGGAGGGCCGGGGTTTTTCAATTACCGGATCACTTCTCTGATAAGGCGATCGCTCTTTTCTCGACAAGGGATCCTTTCCACGCGGCGTCCAAGTCGCTAAATATGACAGACGTGGCGGCCGCGTCGCTTCTTTTGAAAATCCGCAGGAGACGGGGCCGACGCCAGGAGAGGATCGAGCATCATGACAACGGTGATCACACATGGCCTGGCAGGGATCTTTATCGGCGCCATGGCATCGCGCCCCCGGGAGCCGCTGCGCTACTGGACCTGCGTGGCCGCCGCCTCGATCGTACCAGACCTCGATGCGATCGGATTCGCTTTCGGAATCCGGTACGGCGACTTTCTGGGGCACCGCGGCTTCTCCCATTCCCTCTGCTTCGCCTTGATCCTGGCCGCCTGCATGGTGCTGCTCCTGTACTGCAAGGTGCGGCCGTTCTCGCGCGAGTGGTGGCGGCTTCTCCTGGTCTTCTTCGCCGTTGCGGTCGTTCACGACGTCCTGGATGCCATGACCGACGGCGGTCTCGGTGTGGCGTTCTTCGCACCCTTCGAGAACTCGCGCTACTTCCTCCCCTGGAGGCCGATTCCCGTGGCACCGATCGGCGGGCTCGACGTGCTCTTCACGCGACGGGGGATGGGTGTATTGATCAGCGAGATCGGTATGGTCTGGATGCCGGGCGCGCTCCTCACGGCGGTCGTGCTCTGGTGCAGGCGGCGCGCTGCGTTCACGGACGCCTGAACCAGGCTCGGAATCCGTTGAACGACAGCCGTGTGAATAGAAATGGCCACGGTTCGTCCTTGTAGCTATAATCGAAGCGCAATAAGGGGAGAGGGAGCCAAAGAAAAACATCTGATTGCGCAGGTTTGAGAACAAGGGGGCTTTCCATGTCAGGGATTCCCGAAAATGCCACAACGCTTCTCGGCGCCGCGTCGTCCGGCGATCAGGAGGCCAGGAGGAAGCTGTTCTCCGTTCTGTACGAGGAGCTTCACTCCCTGGCGCACGCTGCCATGAGCAACGAGAATCCGGGGCACATCCTGCAGACCACGGCGCTGATTCACGAAACGTACCTGCGCCTCGTCAAGAGCAGCGATGTCTCATGGCGCGATCGATCGCATTTCTTCACCGTTGCGGCCAGAGCGATGCGCCGCATCCTCGTGAGCGAGGCCAGGAGCCGGAAAGCCGCCAAGCGGGGCGAGGGGCGGAAACCCGTTTCTCTCCACAGCCTGGAGAACGTGGTTTCAGGCTCTACCCCTGCCGTGTTTCCCTTCGAGCATTTCGAGGAGCTGGACAGGGCCCTGGAGAAGCTGGGCGCATGCGACGGGTACAGCAGGATGTGCACGATCGTCGAGCTTCGTTTCTTCGCGGGTCTCACGCACGAGGAGGTGGCGGAAGTGCTCGGGATTTCCAAGGGCACTGTCAGGCGGGACTGGGAATTCGCCAAGGTCTGGCTGCACCAGGAGCTGAAGGAGCAGAGAAGCCATGCCGGATAACAGGATCGATCGCCAGCGGAGGATCTATCACGAAGCCATGGACCGTCCTCTTGAGGGGCGGTCCGCCTTTCTGGCCGAGGCCTGCGGCAGCGACAGGGAGCTGCATGCCGTTCTGGAAGCGATGATCGCTGCAGCCGGGGAGGCGTCGGGCTTCCTGGAAAGGCCGGCGTGGGAATCGTTCGCAGAGCGGCCATCCATGGAGACGGAAGGATCACGGGAGCTCGAGCGGGAACCGGGCTTGCCGTTCGAGAGGCTCGGGGAGTTCCGGCTGATCCGCCGGATCGGGGAGGGCGGCATGGGGGTGGTCTACCTGGCTGTCCAGGAGTCGCTGGGCCGCCAGGTGGCGCTCAAGGTGCTCCGGCCGGAAAAGGCGGGATCGTTCGAGGCGGAGAAGCGGTTCTGGCGCGAGGTCGAGGCCGTCTCCCGCCTGAACCATCCGGGTATCGTGACCGTGTTCGGCAGCGGCGAGGAGAACGGAGTTCGCTACTTTGCCATGGAGCTGCTGCCTGGCTTCGGGCTTGACGAGGAGCTACGCAGGCGAAGGAAGAGCAGTATCCCCGTGTCCACGGGCGAGGTCCTTGGCTGGATCCGTGATGTTGCGCTGGCCCTTCATTCCGCGCACGAGGCGGGGATCGTACACCGCGATGTGAAACCCTCGAACATCAGGATCATTCCCAAGGGCGCGGCAAAGCTGATGGACTTCGGCGTGGCGCGGCACCTCAACCTGTCCAGCATGACGATCACCGGCGAGTTCCGGGGCACACCGCGCTACGCCGCTCCGGAGCAGGTGGAAGCGAGATCGCGGAACATCGACGCAAGAACGGACGTCTACTCCCTGGGTGTGACGCTCTACGAGGCGCTCACGGGCCGCGTGCCCTTCGAGGGCGAGACCACGAAGCAGGTCTTCCGCCAGATCCTGGAGCGGGATCCCCTTCCGCCGCGACGCCTGAATCCCGCGATCTCCCGGGACGTGGAAACCGTGATCCTCGCGGCCATGGAAAAGGAGCCGGCCAGGCGGTACCGGACGATGCAGGATCTTGCCGATGACATCGAGCGGCTCCGGAACGGCGAGATGATCCAGGCCAGACCGGCCGGACTGACCACCAGGGTCTGGAAGAAGATCAGGCGGAATCCCATCCAGAGCGTTGCCGTCTGCGTGGCTTGCCTGGCCGTTGCTGCGCTCTTCATTTCCATCCCGTGGTACATCGGGCGGCTGAAAGACGAGCGGGACCTGGCTGCCAGTGCCGGGGAAGAAGCGAAACGCCGGCGCGACGCGGCCCTGGCAGCCGAGAACGAGGCTGTCAAGGCAAAGGAGCAGGCCGTGACCGCCAAGATCGTTGCCATGGAGGAATCGAACAGGTTCCAGGCGATCGCCACTTTCATGACCGACCTCTTTTCCTCAGCTTCACCCTGGGGCGAGGGCAAAGACGTGAAGGTGGCCGAGATGCTCGACAAGGCGGCCGCTGATCTGGAAAAATCGTTCCGGAATCAGCCGGACATCGTGGTTTCACTGCGCAACACGATCGGGGCGGCCTACAAGAATCTCGGTTTCCTGGAAGCTTCCAGGGAGCAGCACGCCGCTGCGCTCGACGTGGGCCGGGCCGAGCTGGGAGAAGACGACGAGCTGACGCAGATCTCGAAGCACAACCTGGGAACCGTTCTCCAGCTCATGGCGAGATATGCCGAGGCGGAGCCGCTTATCAGGGAGGCGTACGAGACCTGCCGCCGTGAGCTCGGTGCGGAGCACCCGAGGACCCTGGTCATGATGGGCAGCCTGATGGGATTCCTTATCAGCACGGGCAGACACAAGGAAAACGAGCCGATCCTCCGGGAGTACCTGGACATTCATCGCCGCGTCTCGGGAGAAGACCATCCCAAGGTTCTCGTCCAGGTCGCCGGGGAGCTCATGAGGCAGGGGCGGTATACCGAATCGGAACCGCTCTATCGCAAGCTGGTCGAGATCAAGACGAGGAGCCATGGCGCAGAACATCCCACTACGCTTCAACCGATGGAGGACCTGGCGCGCTGCAACTGGAGAATGGGCCGGTATTCCGAGGCCGAGCAGGTGATGCGAAAGATCCTCGAACTTCGGACCCGCAGCCTGGGCGAGGAACACCACGAGACGCTTTCCTGCATGTGCAACCTGGCCGTCGTGCTCTGCCAGCAGGGGCGGCTTTCCGAGGGTGAAGAGCTTTTCGTGAACGTTCTCGATATCCAGCGCCGAGTCCTGGGTCCCGAACACCCCCAGACATTGGTGACGCAGGGCAACCTGGGCATGCTGCTCAAGCAGCAGAACAAGCTTTCTGAGGCGGAGTCAGTTCTCCGCGAGGTCCTAGAGATCGAGCGCCGCAAACTAGGCGACAGGCATCCGAACACCCTGAGCTCTATGGCCAAACTCGCCGTGGTGCTCATGGACAGGGATAATCTTCTCGAAGCCGAGGCTCTTTACATGGAGGGCGTGGAGAGCTCCAGGACAGCGCTGCCCGCTCAGAACGTGAAGAGGCTGCTCCTGGAGAAAGGTTACGGGGTGTGCCTCTTCAAGCTGAAACATTACGACCAGGCGCGGCCTCATCTGCTTGCCGGTTTCAACGGCTTGAAAGCGGTTCTGGGCGAAAACCATCACTCGACACAGGAGGCTCTCCAGGACCTCGTCAACTTCTACGAGGCCAGCGGGGAGCCGGAGAAGGCGGCCGAGTACCGCTCCATGATTCGCTGAGGCTTTTCTCGTCCTCTGCGAATCGTCATGGAGCGGCGAGGCGGTCCACCGACTTGTCAAGTTGACGGGGGCAGTCCGGGGCACGCAAAAAAAATACGAAATCATTTGGCACGTGTTCGTCTGTTTTGCGCTTCAAGTGTCAGTTGTTTGTTGTTCAGAGAGCAATCAATCGCAGTCCCCATCACTTGTGGGGATCTCGACATCATTCTGTTCAAGGAGGTACTGACATGAACCTGAAGACGCTGCTCTTTTCGACCATCGTTCTACTGCTCTCCGCCACCGCCGGGCTTGCCCAGACGGTAACCGTGGCCGGAGATGTCTGCTGCGACAACACTTTTGCAATCTATTCTGGAAACAAGCGCGGAGACGAGGCATCGATCACCCTGCATGGCGGGGGCAACTTCCCCTCGGGCGGTTCACTCAATTTCACGACCGATGCCGAATTCCTCTACATCGCCGCCTGGAGCGATGATGGCGTCCAGCAGGGGCTCCTTCACAACCTGACCCTGGATGGTGTGGCCCATCCCTGTGACGATCCCCGGTGGACGGTTTTCCGCACGGGATACGACTACAATTCGAACTATCCCATCGTGCCCAGCACGGCTCGGATGAGCGAATACATCGTCAAGGCCAACGAGCGCCTCGGCTGGGTGCTGCCCACGGTGGGCGGGCCCAACGACGGCACCTTTCCACCTTCCAATCCCTGGCCCGTTCAGGCCGGCGTACCCACGAATGTATGCTGGGTGTGGTACGACTCCATCAGGCAGGTGGGAAGCGAGGCACCGTTCTCGGCAGGCTTCGATCACGACGAGTTTCTCATCTTCCGTCTCAGTTTGAGGGAAACGATTTTCGTGCCCACGGACAGCCCCACCATTCAGGGCGCGATCAACAGCGCCTCCCACACCGGCACGATCGTTGTTTTTCCCGGCAGCTACGTGGAAAACATCAATTTCATGGGAAAGGCCGTGACCGTGAAAAGCCTGGAAGGTCCGGGCGGAACGATCATCGACGGCAATGGCGCCGGGCCGGTCGTGACCTTCAACACGAGCGAGAAATCCGACTCGATCCTCGAAGGATTCACCATCACCAACGGCGATGGCGGCGCAAACGGCGGCGGGATCGCTTGCTGGTCCACGTCGCCCATGATCTGCAACAACATCATCACGGACAACAAGGCCCATCTCACCGGCGGCTACGGAGGCGGGATCTACTGCAACGCCGCGTCTCCATTCATCCTCAACAACATCATAGCCGACAACGAGGTGGCTTACGGCGGCGGGCTTTTCTGCTTCCAGGGGGCGCCTGTCGTGGCCAACAACATCTTCACGAAGAATTACGCCACCTGGGACGGAGGCGGTTACCTGATGGGCACGAACGTGGACACAACCACCTACAACAACACCATCGTCCAGAATGACGCCGGCCGGTGGGGGGGCGGTGTTCGTTACACGGGCGCGAGCCACACCATCAGGAACACGATTCTCTGGGACAACGGCGCGCCCACCGGGCCCGAGATCTCCCTCGACGGGGGATCACACCTCGATATCGGTTTCTCCGATGCAGCAGGCGGACAGGGCGCCGTTCATCTCGACGGCGGCAGCACCTTGACCTGGGATACATCCACCATGCTGTCCGTGGATCCCGGATTCGTGGAACCCGGAATGACTCCTCTTGGTGATTTCCACCTGACCGCTGTATCGCCTTGCCTTGATGGCGGGGATTCTGCCATCGCGAACCTTCCCTTTCCCGACTTCGAGGATGATTTTCGCAACGCGCCCCAGTCGATTGGTGTCGATATGGGTGCGGATGAGTTCTACTACCACTTCTATCTCTCCGGCGACCATCTCTATCACAAGGGGCACTGCCACGTGGCCATGGGCGATAGTCTCCAGGTCCGCATCGCCGGGGATGTCGGCGATACGGTACGTGCCGTCCGCGGCGGCCCGACTTTGCCACTTCCAACGACGTCGTACGTCATGGGCGGATTGCGGATAGGGGGGCCGCTTCTCACGTTCGTCGGCTCGATCCCGACCACGGGAGTCCTGTTCATCTCCTATACCTGGCCCTGGAGCACGCCGGGTGATTATCCTTTCCAGATGCTCGTCGGTCCTCTCGTGCCGTCGTCCATGTTGACGAACTTGATGGTGCTCACCGTTCCCTGATGAGCACCGCAGCTGAGCAAGGGAATTCATGACAGCTTCCCGAGCACCTAACCGATGAGCCGGTCCGTTTTCCGCGGGCCGGCTCATCGGCCGCTTTCTACCTGCACGGCTGGCACACGGGTTTTCCCCAGGATTGATTCTTCGGCGAATTGGCGCCCTGCGCGTACTCCTTCGACCAGAGCGACTTTTTCAGCCCTCCCCATGGGAATACCTTGAAAAAAACGGGGAAATGCGTAATCTTTGATCCCTTTTCGCAACTCGTTTTTTTTCTTTATCGAATGGCCGATTCCGACCGCCGGGTGATGCGATGCAGGAGATCCTCCGCGGGCGGAAGAAGGAGATGCCATATCATGTTCAGAGAAGTCGACACCAAGGCTTCCTTTCCCGAGATGGAGCACGAAATCCTGAAGTTCTGGGATGAGCGCTCGATCTTCAAGAAGCTGGTGGATAAGAACAGGGGCAAGCCCCGATACTCGTTCCTCGACGGTCCCATCACGGCCAACAACCCCATGGGTGTGCACCACGCCTGGGGACGCACCTACAAGGACATCTTCCAGCGCTACCAGGCGATGCTCGGCCGCGAGCAGCGCTTTCAGAACGGCTACGACTGCCAGGGCCTCTGGGTCGAGGTGGAGGTGGAGAAGGAGCTGGGCTTCAAGTCGAAGAAGGACATCGAGGAGTACGGCATCGCCCGTTTCGTGGAGAAGTGCAAGGAGCGGGTGCGCAAGTTCTCCGGCATCCAGACCGACCAGTCGATCCGCCTCGGATACTGGATGGACTGGGACAACTCCTACTTCACCATGTCCGACGAGAACAACTTCACCATCTGGACATTTCTCCGGAAGTGCCACGACAACGGCTGGATCTACAAGGGCGACGACGTGATGCCCTGGTGCCCGCGCTGCGGCACGGCGCTCTCGGAGCACGAGATCGCCACGGAAGGCTACAGGATGCTCAAGCATCCCAGCATCACGGTGCGGTTCCCCATCAGGGAGCGGTCCGGCGAGGCCCTCCTCGTCTGGACGACCACGCCCTGGACCCTGACCTCCAACGTGGCCGCCGCCGTCAACCCCGACCTCGACTACCTCAAGGTCCGCCAGGGCGAGGAGATCTTCTACCTGGCCAAGGCGAGGGAGAAGGCCCTGCGCGGCGACTTCGAGGTGCTCGAGGAGATCAAGGGCACGGCCCTTGTGGGATTGACCTACGACGGCCCCTTCGACCACCTGGAAGCGCAGCATCCCGAGATGCACCGCGTGGTGGCCTGGGACGAGGTCTCCGAGGAGGACGGGACCGGCATCGTCCACATCGCGCCGGGCTGCGGCAAGGAGGACTATCTCCTCGGCAAGGAGGAGGGGCTTCCCCCCATCGCTCCTCTCGACGAGACGGGGACCTACGTGGACGGCTTCGACTGGCTCACGGGCCGCAACGTGGAGGAGGTGACGCCCGAGATCCTGGCCGACCTGAAGAAGCGCGGCGTCCTCTACGCGAAGGAGACGATCGAGCACCGCTACCCGGTCTGCTGGCGATGCAGCTCCGAGCTGGTCTTCCGCCTGGTGGACGAGTGGTTCATCTCCATGGACGAGCTGCGCCACCAGATCGAGGAGGTGGCGAAGAAGATCAAGTGGATACCCGAGTTCGGCCTGGACCGCGAGCTCGACTGGCTCAAGAACATGCACGACTGGTGCATCTCCAAGAAGCGCTTCTGGGGCCTGGCCCTGCCGATCTACGAGTGCGAAGCCTGCGGCCACTTCGACGTGGTCCGCGACGACGAGGACCTGAAGGAGCGCGCCGTCGAGGGATGGGACGAGTTCGAGGGCCATTCGCCCCACAAGCCGTGGATCGACAGCGTGAAGATCGCCTGCGGCAAGTGCGGCGCGACCACGTCGCGCATCCCCGACGTGGGCAATCCGTGGCTCGACGCGGGCATCGTTCCCTACTCGACCATGGGATACAGGAAAGAGCGCGACTACTGGGAGAAGTGGTTTCCCCCGGAATTCATCACCGAGAGCTTCCCCGGCCAGTTCCGCAACTGGTTCTACTCGCTCCTCGCCATGAGCACGGTGATGGAGAACAGGGAGCCGTTCAAGTGCGTTCTCGGCTACGCCCTGATGAAGGACGAGCAGGGGCAGGAGATGCACAAGAGCGCGGGCAACGCCATCCCCTTCAATGAAGCGGCCGACAAGATGGGTGTCGACGTGATGCGCTGGATCTTCTCGGGGCACAACCCCCTCAACAACCTCTACTTCGGCTACAAGCTGGGCGACGAGACGCGGCGCAGGATCCTGACCCTCTGGAACACCTACTCGTTCTTCGTCACCTACGCGAACGTGGACGGCTTCGATCCGAAGGCGCCGCCGCCGGCTGTGTCCGGGAGGCCGGATCTCGACCGGTGGATCCTGGCCCGCCTCCAGTCGCTGATCGCGGCGGCCCACAAGGGGTACGGCGAGTACAGCCTGCCGAACCTGATGCGCACGGTGGAGCGGTTCATCGAGGACCTCTCCAACTGGTACGTGCGGCGTTCGCGGCGGCGCTTCTGGAAGAGCGAGAGCGACCAGGACAAGCAGGGCGCCTACGCGACCCTCTACGAGGTGATGACCACCTTCTGCCGTGTCCTCGCGCCCGTTGCACCCTTCCTCACCGAGGAGATCTATCAGAACATCGTCCGGCGGGCCGATCCCGAGGCTCCCGAGTCGATTCACCTCACCGAGTTTCCCCAGGTGGACGAAGCGCTCAGGGACGAGCGCCTCGAGGCCGAGGTCGATGCGGTGATCCGCTGCGTGGAGCTCGGACGGTCGGTACGCAACGCGTCGAAGCTCAAGGTGCGCCAGCCCTTGAGCCGCATGATCGTGGCGGCGCCTGACAAGGTCGCCCGGGCCGGGGTGGGTAACGGCACGGAGCAGATCCGCGAGGAGCTCAACGTCAAGGCGGTGGAGCTCGTGGACGACGCGTCCAACCTCGTCTCCTGGTCGGTGAAGCCGAACTTCAGGCTCCTCGGCCCGAAGTTAGGCAAGGAGATGAACGCTGTGGCCGGCGCGGTGGCCGCCCTCGATCCGGCGGCCACGGCTGCCGCGGTGCAGGCGGGCGAGTCCGTCGACGTCACGGTCGATGGCCGGACGATCACCCTCGAGCCCGAGGAGATGGAGGTGATGAGCAACGAGGCCGAAGGCTTCGCCGTGGTGGAAGACCACGGCTGGGTGGTGGCTCTCGACACGGTTCTCACCGACGAGCTCAAGCTCGAGGGCGTGGCGCGCGACTTCATCCGCCACGTGGCCAGCTGCCGCAAGGAGGCGGATTTCAAGGTGGACGACCGGATCAGGATCAGCCTAGACGCCCCTGACGCGATCGTCGAGGCCGTGAAGGCCCACGAGTCGTTCATCAAAACCGAAAACCTGGCCGTCGAGATCGGCTTCGAGCTCAGGGAGATGGAGTACTCGACGGAGGTGAAGCTCGCCGGCGAGAAGATGAAGCTCTCGCTCGAGCGGGTTTCCCGGTAGCCCGGATCGTTTCCAACGGACTGCCTGCGGAAGCCGGTTTGGGATTCGGCCTGGCCACCGGTCAGAAAAGGAGACGAGAGTCATGAATGTGACCATTGTTGGCTGCGGAGCTTACATGTCGAGCGGATACGGCTGCCCCGGCGAGTGGCGCTGCCTCAAGTCCGCATCGCTCGGGGAAGGGGAATTCTCCGAGTCGGCTGACGTGATCTCCTTCGTGCGCTGCGAGTGCCCCGGAAGATCCCTGGCTCCCAACGTGGCCCTCTCGATCAAGCAGGGCGAGATCAAGCCGGACAAGATCTTCTTCAGCACCTGCATGGCCAAGGCCGTGCCGGCGTGCCCCTACACGGACGCCGACGAGATGGCGAAGATCGTCGAGAAGAAGACCGGGATCCCCGTTCATCTCGGGACCCATGATTATCATTAACAATACAGAGTGAGGGCTTGCGGCCGGTTCCCCGGTAGGATCGGCGAGCCCCGAGGTCAGTTCGCGCTCCCTGTCACACGGTCTGCAAGGAACTGTATCGCCGCGTTCTCGCGTGCGAGGAGGGGAGCGTTGTTTCTTGAGGAGATTGCCAGATGAAGATGCTGATTGCCGGAAAGTGGGTGGACAGGAAGGACAAGCTGAAGGTGCTCGATCCGTACGACGGCTCCCTGGTGGACACGGTGCCGGCCGCGAGCGATCAGGACGTGGAGGCGGCCCTCGCGGGCGCCGTGGAAGGGGCACGGATCGCACGCAACATGCCGACCCACGAGAGGCGGGCCGTTCTGATCAAGGCTGCCGCCTTGATGGAGAAGCGTTCAGGCGACCTGGCCGCCACCATCGCGCGCGAGGGATCGAAGACGATCGTCGAGGCGCGCAAGGAGGTTTCCCGCGCGATCAACACGATGACCTACTCGGGCGAGGAGGCGGTGCGGATCTGCGGCGAGACGCTGAACTTCGACTCCTTCCCCGGCTCGGAGAACCGCACGGGCTACTACTATAGATTTCCCATCGGCGTCATCCTGGCGATCACGCCCTTCAATGATCCGCTGAACCTGGTGGCCCACAAGGTGGGGCCCGCGCTGGCCGGCGGGAACGCGATGATCATCAAGCCGGCCACGGTCACGCCCCTCAGCGCCATCAAGCTGGTCAAGTGCCTGGTGGACGCGGGCCTCGATCCGCGCGTCGTCTCGGTGATCACCGGCCAGGGCTCGGTGATCGGCGACAGGCTCGTCGAGGACGACCGGGTGCGAATGGTCTCCTTCACCGGCGGCGTGGAGGCGGGCCGGCAGGTCGCCTCGAAGGCCGGGATCAAGAAGATCGGCATGGAGCTCGGCTCCAACTGCCCGACCCTGGTCTTCGACGACTGCGACTTCAACCTGGCCGTGGAGAGCTGCGTCTCCGGCGCCTTCTGGGCCTGCGGACAGAACTGCATCGGCGTGCAGCGCGTCTATGTGCAGCAGGGGATCTACGAGAAGTTCAAGAAGAAGTTCGTGCAGCTTTCCCGCAAGTACAGGAAGGTGGGCCCCAAGCTCGACGAGGACTGCAGCATGGGCCCGCTGATCTCGGAGCCCGATGCGATCCGCGTGAAGAAGTGGATCGACGAGGCGGTGGCGAGCGGCGCCAAGCTCCTCTGCGGCGGAAAGCGGACCGGATCGGTTGTCACGCCGGCCGTGCTCGAGGGGATCAAGCCGAAGTGCCGTCTCGCCTGGGACGAGGTCTTCGGCCCGGCGGTGGGCCTCTATCCGTTCCGCACGGCCGACGAGGCGATCAAGAAGGCGAACAACGTCAACTACGGCCTCCTGGCCGGCGTCTTCACCTCCAACGTGGAGACGGCCCTCAAGGTCTCGCAGGAACTCGACTGCGGCGGCGTGATGGTCAACGAGTCGAGCGACTACCGCCTCGACGCGATGCCCTTCGGCGGCGTCAAGCTCTCCGGCCTGGGCCGCGAGGGGATCCGCTTCGTCCTGCAGGAGATGACCGAGCCCAAGGTGGTCTGCTTCAACCAGAAGGGGCGGTACGCGGTGCCGTAACGCTCTCGATAGAGAACGGATGATCGATACCGAGCCTCGATACCGAGCCCGCGCAATCTCCGCCACATTCGCCGTCAATGTGGGCGATATCGCACGGGCTCGGTATCCGGTATCATCCCCTGATGATCTTCCGAGACAACGACCGCCTCTACGGAAAAGGCGTCACATCGTTTCTGGAAGCTTGCGGGATCGAGGAAGTCCGCACCGCCTATCATAGTCCGTGGCAGATTCCTTTCGTTGAACGCTTCTTCGGTACGCTGAGGAGGGAACTGCTCAACCACATCATCCCCTTCAATGATCGGCATCTCTCGCTACGTGAATTCAAACCCGAATTGACTTGGCTGTAAGTCTAAATAATTAACTCCCAACGCGCTCCCCGCCCCCTTCCTTTGACCCGAATACGCCCGTCTTTCTTCAAAGCAGCGAGGGTTTTTTTGATAAGCTGGACACTTACTGCAGGGCAAGCCGCTTGGATTTCACCAAGTGAGAACTCTCCGATCTGGTTGGAGATGGCTCGATGAACCAGATCCGTCTTGGACGAGATAACCGAGGTAGACTCTATCCGGTCTCCGAGTTCACGGTAAGCGCGATGAAGGATTGACATAAAAAAGTTCCACCAAGGCACGACCTCAGCTCGACCTCCATGCCAGCCGAGCGAACACTCTTCCAGAATCCGGTAGTAGTCCTCTTTTGATTCCTCGATCATTCTTTCGAGGCTGACGTAACGGCCGACGAAAAAACCATGCTGCTGCAAAAGCAGCGTTGTCAAGAGGCGCGAAACCCTTCCGTTTCCGTCCCGAAAGGGGTGAATGCAAAGGAAATCGAAAACGAATGTGGCCACCGTAACTAACGTAGGGATGATTTCTTCATCGCAGACGTGTGCATAAGACGAGCACAACCTATCGACCAATCCCGGTGTCTTCCGTGCCGATGGTGGCCGGAATCGTACTCTTCTCTCGCCATTTGGCAGAATCTCGATGATCTCGTTGTCACGTGACTTCCACTTGCCTGCGTCACCTGTGTGTCCACCCTGAGCCAGAGAGTGGAGGTGGAGTATCGTTTGTGGATTGACTGGGACAGCCCGCTTTCGTGAAAAAATCCATTTCAGTGCCCTGCGGTAGCCAACGAGTTCCTCCTCGGATCTGTCACGGGGTTTAGATCGGCCCAGAACGATTGGCCGTAGGCGATCCGGCGGAACAGTCACGCCTTCGATCCTGTTCGAAGATTCGACGCTGTGAATGATCGCCTGTTCGCGCAACGTCTCCAGAACCTCGGGCTTTTGTTGCATCCAGAGATCTTGCTTACCCTTGGCTTCCATACAGCTCCCGTGGAGCCAGACTGTGGAAATGGGAAAGGCAACTTCCGCGAGTTTCTTGGGATTGAGTCCGAGCATGATGAATCTCCCAATAGTAGCCTAATAGTAGCTTATTGTGGGCAGAGTAGCCAATTCGAAATTTACGAGGTCACGATGAGACTGTTATGCTGATCCAGCGTGTTTTGTCCCGAGATCGGGTCACGACTGCCATGTTATCTGGAGTGCGAAAAATCCCCCAAAACCCCCAAAGATCGAGTCCGAGTAGGGGTTCCACTCTTGCCCCCGCACGAAGCTTAGAACACGAGCAAGTCCCTGGGAGTCAGCGGATAAGGGAAACAAAGCAGATTTTATCACGCCATCGAATATACAGGAAAATAAATACGAGAGTTTCGGTCGCATCCACATGGGGTTCGAGGCGCTTCAAGGCTGTGCAGGCTGTCAAAAATCGAACAAAATCACCGAAAGAACGGATCGGCTCCCCGGAGTCAAGTCAAGGCCGGCCGGGGCATGGATTGTGGCGGCGAACCTTGCCGCTCAGGGCGGCCAATGGGCCGGTTTCAATTCGGGCGGATCGGTCGGAAGACCGAGGCATTCAAGGAAAGCCCGGATGACCGGGGCCTCGGTGATCTGGGCGATCAGTTTCCGCCGAGCGCGACAGTAGGGGCATCGGAGGACTTCAATGTCGAACACCCGCTTCATAAGTTCGGCCCAGGAGTACTTTTTTCGCTTTCGCCCCGCCTTGGCCTTTCGCGAGATCGATTTCTTCCGCCGGCAATAGCGCGCCGCCTCGTCAGGCTTGGGCTCAGGAACAACGCGGGCGCGTAGTGCGGCATTGGGCGCGAAAACACCTAAGTAGGTCACCAGGTTCTACCGGGGCGGAGGGATCAGGGCGCACAGCTTCTCGATGAAGACGAGCGGGGGGAAGACGAGAGCTTTCGTCCCGTCGTGAAAAGCGTGCCTGAGGCGATACAGGACGCTCCCGTCAGGAAGCAGCTTCAGCCGGCTCGCGGCCACGGCCGGGCGCGCCATGTACCGGAGGAGCCGTTCCAGGTGATTCCTCTTGCGACCATCGATGCGGACATTGGTATGGAGCGTGAAACCGTCCACTTCGGCGCACCTCTCCCCGCTGAACTCGTAGAAGGGGGCTCCCGGCACCCTCCCCACTTTCTGAACGAACACGAAAGGGAACCGTGATGACCGGAAGCTCATTCTGGCCGCCTTGACTGCGACCCAGACAACGGCCGGACCGGCTCCGGACTCGCTGTGCTTCCGTGCTCGAGGCGATCAAGCCGAAGTGCCGTCTCGCCTGGGACGAGGTCTTCGGTCCGGCGGTGGGCCTCTACTCCGCCCGATCCGAATGATCCCGGTTCGTTATGGGAAGAGGCATTGAATTTTCGGTCAAGGCTAATATCATTTAGGAACATGCGGGTACGTGATTATTAGTTCGCGGCGACCTGCAAGACGAGCAGCCAATAAGGAGATAGACTCAGCTTGGGGAGAAAAAGAAAAAATAAGAAGAAGAATTCTCCGGCAGCCGTGAAGGGAAGGTCGGCGGGATCTTCCAACGGGCCAGACCGGTCGGATTCCCGCAAAGCCGAATCCTTCGCGAGCGCGGTCAAGGGCGAGATACAACGGATCAAACAGGCCATTGCAAGACAAAGCTACAAGTCGGCGCTTGCCATGGCGAAGCAGCTTCACAAGGAGGTCGCAAACCCTGAATCCGAATCGATCCTGGTGGAGGCCTACCTGGCCCGTATCGAAGGAATGATCGACAAGGAGATGCTGGCCGAGGCTGAATCCCTTCTCGGACTTGTGATCTCGCGATTTCCACAGGCGGCTGATCAGGCGAGGCAGCTTCAGTGCACGCTCGCGGCCAGAACCCTGAATCTGCGGAAGCTCGTCGAGCCTCTGACAGGCATATATTCGCATCGAAAGTGGCCCGAAGCCGTTCGAAACGCCATTCGCGGACAGATCACCGATCCGACCGATCTGGCGGAATGCACGGCGCTGCCCCCCGATCATCCCCTCCGAAAGGCTGCCGCATCCATCGCGACGGCCTTCGAAGCGGTCACGAGCGGTCCGGTCGATGAAGCGGCCCTGGTGCTGGCCGACGTGCCGAGGCAGAGCCCATTGGCGCCGTGGAAGTTCCTGATCCGGGCCATCGCCTCTCTCTATCAAGGCCGTGATGAGGAGTGCCTCCGGCATCTGGAGGCGATCGACGGGGACAGCACCCCGGCGCGCCTGGTTCCGGTCGTGAAGGCGATCTCGGCCGGGTGCCGGGAGTCCGCGTTGGACCCTGCCGTGAGCGGCCTGGTGCAGGACGTCACCGGGTGTTCAACCAGCCTTCAAACCGCACTGAAGAGTCTGGACGAGAGCTTCGACCGCCACGACCGAAATCCGGGGAAACGGATCAGGGAGGCGATTCGTCTCTGCAAGCGGGTTCAACCCCGACTCGTGAAAAGGCTCAGGCAGCACATCGAAATCAAGGCGGTGACATCCGATCTGTACCCGGAAGAGATCTTCGAGATACTGGGGCAACCCGCGGTTCGCGACGCCTATTTCTGGCGCCTTTTTGCCCGGGCCGCGGAAGGGGACGGGCAGATCGCCCATGCCTGCGCCATGTGGGACCGGTTCCGCCTGGCGGCGATTGAGGAAGGGCTCTTCGGACCACGGAGTCCCGAAAACGCCTTTCTGTACGCGTACATGGCGGGGGGGCTCCGTCGCCTTGAAAAAGACCATCTGCGGGAGATCCAGAAAGATTTCTTCCACGGTCTGACTGAGTGGGACGATCTTTGCGATGAAGACAAGCCGCCCCCCGAGGAAGACACGTACTACCTGTTTCCGGAAAAGATGTACGAACGGGCTTGCCGCATCCGGCCGGATGTGGAGATCTTCAGGGAATGGCTGGGATACACGAAGAGCACGGATCGGAAAAAGACCGGTCCCGACAAGGTGGCCCTGAAGTGGGCCGAGGCGTTTCCCCGTGACTGGCGTCCCTTCCACCACCTGGCCGAGTCCGCCGAGGAACGGGGCGCCTTCACCAAGGCGCTGAAATACATCGGCAAGGCCGAGCAGCTCGGTGGACGGGATTCGCAGGCCGGTCGCGCCCGGCTGCGCCTGCTTGTGGCAAAGGCCGTAAGACATCTCAAGCAGCAAAGAGGCGATCTCGCGGAGAAGGATTTTTCCGATATCAGAGAGCTTCCTCAGTCGGCGGAACAGGACAGGCCGGCCTATGTTGCGTCGCTGGAGTGGGTGCGGGCCGAAAAAGCCGGTGACAAGACAGGCGCCGAACGCTGGGCCGGGACGGTCTGCGAAATGGTTGGCGGCTGGTTGCCGGGAAGCCTCCTGTTGATTTGCGCCGCCCGGCAGTGCGGCCTCGTGTCCATGGCGTTCCTTGATCTGTCGAAGCGGCTCTCTTCCCACAAGAAGAAGGACCTCATCCAGGCCCTGATACGCCTAGGCCCTATCAGCAACGACATGCGGTTCGAGATCGTCCTGCCCGATGGCTGGCCGGACCGGCTCGCCAAATGGTTCAAGAGATCGGACTGCTCCCTCGCTCCTGGGCAGCTCCGGATCCTTGCGGAGACCGCATACGCGGCCCGATCGATGGACGTGGTTTACTACTGTTGCCGGCATGGCCTCGGGGCCGGAAACCCGGATCGGGCCCGATTCCTGTTTCTACGCGCCATGAGCCTCCCCGGCTACTCCATCGACCGGAAGGAAAGCTGTTTCGCCGCCGCGCTCGCGCTGGCCAGGAGGTCGCGCAACATGGATCTGGTCTCCGAGATCATCGATACCCGGCGGAGAGCGTTCGGCCGTGCGGCGTGGAGAAACTATGATCCGTTCATGATGGATCTCGATGACGAGGAGATGGACGGCGACGAACTGGAAGGGATCCTGAAAGACGAGCATAAGGAGAAGGATTACCCCGCGCTTCCCTTTCCCCGGAACGAACCGGCCGGTTCGTGCCAATGCCCGGACTGCCGCCGGCGCCGGGAGGGAGGAGAAAGGAAGAGGAAAAAGAGGCGGAAGTCGAAGAGCGGCTCGAGCTCCCGCGCTGTCCAGGGCGCCCTCTTCGGCGATCTTCTCGAGGGGGATGAGGGGCGGCCCCAGGAGACCTTCGAGGAAGATGGCCCTGTTCCAGCGTTCACCGGGGATCTTGACGGGCCTCGAATCGGCAAACCCGGACCTCCGGACCTGGGCGGGAGCGGCATTCCGACCGGGCTGATCGAGGCGATGGCCGAAATAGTGAGGTTGAACGGCGGAGAAGAACCGAGCGACTCGGATCTCCGCCGCATCTTGAATGAGCACTCCGGCATGCGTGACAGGATCGAAGGTCTCCTGGAGGAGGCGATGTCGGATGATGCCGGACTGTTCGAGGCCTTCCAGGGTGTGATCCCTGACCCGCGGAGGAGGAGCGGGAGCCGCGGGCCGAAGAAGCGCAAGCGCTGACTGTCACCGGAAGGCCGCGGATTATCGATGGACGCTTGCCGGTGAAAAGACCGGTGATCGATCGAGGTATTCAGGAAGATGATATGGACGATATGGACAAATCGCGCGGAGCGGATCCCTGGAGCATCCTCGGGGTTCCCGAGGATGCCGACGATGACACGATCCGATCCGCCTATCTGCATAAGGTCAAGCAGTATCCGCCCGACCGGTGCGGGGATCAGTTCGAGAAGATCCGGGATGCCTACTCCCAGCTGAAGGATCCCTACCGCCGCGCCAGATGGCTCATCCTCGGATCTTCGGATGATTCGTCGCTGGCGTCGCTGGTCGACGCGAGCCGTGGGAAACGCCGGTTCGTGGGACCCGGGCGATGGCTTTCCGTGATCAAGCGGACATCGAGGAAACGGTAGAAGTATGAGCCCCGACACGAACGAGAACCTGCCGGACCGGCGGCATTCGAATCCGGAAGGCGTGCACGGCGATCCCGAGCGTGTGCATGCGGACCCCGAAGGTGTGCGAGCGGAATCCGACGGGGAGATTCGATCAACCCCGGAGAAGCATGCTCTCCTGCGCGGGCGACTGCTCCGGCGTTTCGAAGTCTGGTTGGACGAGATCCTCGACGGCGAACAGGCGCCGGAGGGGATCGCCGCCGAGATCCTGGATCAGTTGCAGGCGGATCCAGCCGACCCTGAGCGGTCCGGACCGGCGCCCGACCTCTACTCGCTCTGGTCTTCGGTCACGGCCATGACCGGGGAAACCCGGCTTCAGGCGCGGTCGTTCAAGCGGTTGCGCGAGGAGCTGACCCCCATGCAGGAAATGGTCCGTTCCGTCTCGTCCATGCTGGAACGGTATGAACAAGCCCTGGACCGGCAGGAAACGAAGGTCCGTGATTCCATCAGGAATGAGGTCCTGGACGACGTGCTCGACGTACTGATCGATATTCGTGATCGGCTGGTCCTGGGCCGGGAGGCGGCGCAGAACTCCCTGGATGCGTTGGCCCGGCCCCTTTCGGGCTTGCGCTCCCTGCTCGGGTCGAAGAAATCCATGACCCGTTCCAGGGAGACGATCGCGGCATTGATCGAGGGTTACGAGCTGTGCGGCGAGAGGCTCGACGAGGCGCTCGCCCGGTTCGGCGTGCGCCCCATCGACTGTGTGGGCAGGCCCTTCGATCCTGCTGCCATGAAAGCCGTCGATATCGACGACAGATCCGATGCCGGGGAAGGTACGGTCGTCGAGGTCTATCGTACGGGCTACCTGCGGGATGACGGCATCCATCGCCCTGCGGAGGTGAAGGTCGCCAGAAGGAGATAGACTGCCATGGCAATAAACAAACCGAATAACCGGAACCGGCAGGAAAGGATGGCTCGATGAGCGGAAGCGGCGCCATCGTGGGGATCGATCTCGGAACGACCAATTCGGAGATCGCCGCCTTTGTGGGAGACCGGCCCGCGGTGCTGGGGCCGAGCCGGTCGAAGATGCTCCCCTCGTGCGTGGGCATCTCGCCGGAGGGCGAGCTGCTCATCGGGGAAGCGGCCCGCAACCAGATGCTGGTCTACCCGGAACGGACCGCAAGCAGCGTCAAACGAAAGATGGGCGGCGACGAGAAGTTGTCGCTGGGGGACAAGACCTTCTCGCCGCCCGAAATATCGGCCCTGATCCTCCGTGAACTTGTCCGATGGGCGGAGAAGGAGCTGAACAAGCCGGTCGGGAGAGCCGTCATCACCGTGCCGGCTTATTTTTCCGATTCCCAGCGCCAGGCCACGCGCGAGGCAGGCGCGCTGGCAGGCGTCGAGGTCATTCGCGTGCTGAACGAGCCGACGGCCGCGAGTCTCGCCTATGGCTGCAGCGAGTCGGCCCGCCGGACCGCGATGGTCTACGATCTCGGCGGTGGCACGTTCGACGTCTCGATCGTGACGATCGAGGGGGACGTGACCGAGGTGCTGGCCAGCCACGGCAACAACCGGCTCGGCGGGGACGATTTCGACCAGCTTCTCCTCGAGCGGTTTCTGGGTGAATTCGAGAAACGCCACGGGATCGATCTGAAGGACCGCCATCCGGCGTCGTACTCGAGGCTCCGGTGGGCTGCCGAGGAGGCCAAGAAGAAGCTCAGCGCCGAGGCCTATGTCAAGGTGCGCGAGGAAGCCCTGGCGACAAAAGACGGAAGGCCGCTTCATCTGGACATGGAGATTCCGCGCAGCGAGTACGAAGAAATGATCCGGCCTCTGGCGGAAACCACGCTCGACAGCGTGTTCAATGCCATGGAGGACGCGTCCGTGCGGCCTGACGAGATCGACGTCGTCCTGCTGGTGGGCGGATCGACGCGGACCCCGCTCATCCGGAAGATGCTCGAGGAGCGGGTCGGCGCACCGGTTCGGGAGGATGTGCATCCGGACCTTTGCGTGGCTCTCGGGGCGGGGCTCCTGGCCTCCCGGCTGGACGGGCATGATATCGAACGCGTGCTCGTCGATGTGTCGCCCTATTCATTCGGGCCATCCCATCTCGGAACCCTGGAAGGCAGGGAATACATGCATTGCTATCGCCCGATCATCAGGCGCAACACGTCCTTACCCGTCACCCGGACAGAGCAGTACTGCACCTCTGTTCCGCTTCAGGAGACCGTTCAGGTCGAGGTGTTCCAGGGTGAAAACCCGGACGCGCTCAAGAACATCCTGGTGGGCAACTTCATGGTCGAGGGCCTCACACCCACAGAGGAACCGAACGAGGTGCTGTGCCGCATGAGCCTCGACCTGGATGGCATCCTGAAGGTGGAAGCGATCGAGAAGCGGACCGGGCTGACCAAGCACATCACCATCCGGGATGCGATCAAACCCAAGAGCGAGGAAGAGCTTGCCAGGGCCAGGGCGCGGCTGGAGCGTCTGCACGCCCGCCGCCCCCACGATGGATCGCCCGGGGGCGAGGTTTCGGACGTACCCGTGGAGGTTGTCGAGGTCGAAGCCGAGCCGGCTGCGCCGGATCCGGAATGGGCGGCCCGTGCAAACGAGGCGAAGACGCTCATGGAACGATCACGGGGTCTTCTGGGCAAGGTGCACGACGAGGACAAGGAGGAGATGATCGACCTTCACGAGAGGATCCAGGATGCCGTGGAAAAACAGGACCTTGCGTCCCTGTCGCCGGCGGTCGATGCATTGAACGAACTGCTGTTCTTCATCGAGGGCAGGTGATGGGCTGCACGAGTTCGCTTCACTGTCCCGTGTGCAAGGCCGGTTTTCGCGGCGAGCGGAAGTGCCCGCGGTGCGGATCCGATCTCTCCTCGCTGATGGCCGTTGCCGTCGACGCTTACCGGTTCCGTTGCATGGCCAGGCAGGCGTTGTGCTCCGGGGATTACGATGCCGCTCTTCGATCGGCTGAAAAGGCGCAGAGCTTGCAGGAGACCGAATCGGGACGCCGGATGGTTATCGTCGCGCGGGCACTCTCCATGGTCAGGGTGGATCGGGAGCCACAGCCCTAGACAGGGTATGTGAAGAAGTGATCGGGAATTGAAGGCTCCGGGGAGTGGATTTTGATAGATGGGCGGCAGTGCGAGCCCGGGTGTCCAGGCCGCCTTCATCCAGGAAGGGACGAAAGTGACCAAGCTAACCCTGAGCCAGCTATCCGGTCTCATCCTCCGCGCTTGCGACGACCTGCGCGGCAACATGGACGCCTCGGAGTTCAAGGAGTACATCTTCGGCATGCTCTTCCTGAAGAGGCTCTCCGACCTCTTCGATCAGGAGCGCGAGCGGCTTGCCAAGGAGTTGAAGACGAAGGGCATGGCCGACAAGGTCATCGCGGCCCAGCTGGAAAACCCGGACAAGTTCACCTTCTTCGTCCCCGAGGAGGCGCGCTGGTTCAAGATCCGCCACCTCAAGACCAACGTCGGTACAGCCCTCAACAAGGCGCTCGAAGCCCTGGAGGATGCCAACGTCGACGCCCTGCAGGACGTCCTCAAGCACATCAACTTCAACCGGAAGATCGGCCAGCGCACGCTCGACGATGACACCCTGTCCGACTTCATCCAGAACTTCGAGAAAGTCCCGCTGCGCGACGAGAACTTCAAATTCCCCGATCTGCTGGGCGCAGCCTACGAGTACCTGATCAAGTACTTCGCCGACTCCGCGGGCAAGAAGGCCGGCGAGTTCTACACGCCCGCCGACGTTGTGCGCACGATGGTCGAGATCGTCGAGCCGCAGGCCGGAATGAGCATCTACGACCCGACTGCGGGCTCGGGCGGCATGCTGATCCAGAGTCGGGACCACATTCAGGAATGCGGCGGCGATCCGAGGGACCTGTCTCTCTACGGCCAGGACAAGATCGGCACCACCTGGTCCATCTGCAAGATGAACATGCTCCTGCACGGCATCCCGCACGCGGACATCCGGCAGGAGGACACCATTCGCAAGCCGCAGCACAAGGACGAAGGCGGCGAGCTCAAGCGCTACGACCGCGTCCTCGCCAATCCCCCATTCAGCCAGAACTACATCAGAAAGGACATCGAGTATCCCGGCCGTTTCGCCGTGTGGCTCCCCGAGAGGGCAAGAAGGCCGACCTGATGTTCGTGCAGCACATGGTGGCCGTGCTCAAGGCCGACGGACGCATGGCCACGGTGATGCCCCACGGCGTGCTGTTTCGCGGCGGCGAGGAACGCGAAGCCCGGCGCCTTTTCATCGAGCGTGGATGGCTCGAGGCGATCATCGGCCTGCCTGCGGGACTGTTCTACGGCACGGGCATTCCCGCTTGCCTGCTTGTGATGAACAAGAAGGACGCGCAGGATCGCAAGCACGTGGTGTTCATCAACGCAGACCGCGACTATCGCGAGGGCAAGGCGCAGAACTTCCTGCGCGCCGAGGATATCTCGCGCATCGTGCACGCCTATCGCACGCTCACCAGCTGTGCCCCGGACGAAAACAACGCCGAGATGCCGGGCTACGCGCGCCGTGTGCCGGTCAAGGAGATCGAGGCCGAGGACTTCAACTGCAACATCCGGCGCTACGTTGACAACGCGCCCCCGCCCGAACCCCATGACGTGCGCGCCCATCTTCACGGCGGTGTACCCGTGAGCGAGGTGGATGCGCTCGAACGTTTCTGGGCGAATTACCCCGATCTGCGCAAGCGCTGCTTTGGACCAAGACCAGGCACAACCGCCTACCTGGATTTCACCGCCGGTGTGATTGATCGCCGTGCGCTTGCAGAGATCGTGGGCAACGACAAGGGCGTGGCTTCCGCTCACGAGGTCTTTCTCGAGACGATCGAAACCTGGTGGAAGAAACACCTGCCTGAAATCGAAGCGCTCGCGCCGGGCAAGAAGAAGAATGGCAACGTATACGCCCTGCGGCGCAGCCTGCTTGCATCCATCGAACGGACATTTGCGGACAACAAGCTGCTGACCGGCCACCAGATCCGCGGCGCTTTCGCGCGCTACATGGATGAGCTGAAGGCCGACCTCAAGTCGATCGCGGCCAGCGGCTGGGGCCCTGAGCTAATCCCTGACGCCGACATCCTCGAGAGCCAGTTTCCCGAGGTGCTCGCCGAGAGGGAATCCAAGCGAACGCGTCTTGCCGAGCTGGCAGCGCTTTTCAGCGCGGCAGACGAAGAGGACTACGAGGACGAGGACGATTCCGGCGTTCTTCCGGGCAGTCAGGTCAAGGCACTCAAGGGCGAGCTGAAGGAAGTCAATGCAATCTGGAAGACCGCGCTCAAGGAGCTCAAGTCGTTGGCGTCGGATCTTTTCACCGAGATGAAGTCTGCCGGCGTGCTGCCCAGCGGCGTCAAGAAGGGAGACGTCACCCGCGGCATGACCGCCAAGGAAGCAAACTTCAGCGCGGGCAAGATCATCCTCGACCTGGCCGCCAAGGCGAGCTTCGGCTCCGATCGGATCGCAGCGATTCAGGAGCGCATGCAAGATGGGCGAGCAGCGCTCGAACGTGCCAGGGCGCGCGAGGATCGACTCGCACGGCACAAGACGCTTGCCGACGAGGCCAAGCGGATCAAGGCCGACTTGCGGACCACGGAGAAGAAGCAAGACGAGCTCGTGGCAGCCGCGCGTGCAAAGATCGACCGCGACGAAGCCAGGCGCGTGATCGTCGAGCGGCTGCACCGGCTGCTGGTGCAGACCTACGAGTCGTACCTGCGCGCCGACCAGCGAGCGTGTCTTGCAGCGATCGAGAACCTTCACGACAAGTATGCGGTTACCGCTCAGGATATCGAGAAGCGGCGTGATGCGGCTGCGGTGAAGTTGAAGGGATTTCTTGGGGAGTTGGGGTATGAGTGAGTGGACCGTTGAGCCCCTTGAAAGCGTAGCTGAGATTCGCGCCAGTAACGTCGACAAGAAATCGAATCCAGGCGAGCAATCCATCCGCCTTTGCAACTACATGGATGTCTACTCCCAGGAATACATCACGGAAGACATCGAGTTCATGGAGGCGACCGCAACTCCTGCGGAGATCCAGCGTTTTGGGATCGAGCTTGGAGACGTGCTGATCACCAAGGACTCCGAAACCCCAGATGACATCGGGATTCCGGCAGTGGTTGTTGCCGACATCGACAACCTTGTCTGTGGCTACCACGTGGCGCTGATTAAACCGAATCGTGATGAAGTCGATCCCATCTATCTGGCGAAACAGCTCGCATCGATCGAAACAGCCCGACACTTCGGACGGTTGGCAAACGGATCGACACGCTACGGTCTTTCGTACAAGGCCATTGCGAACACTCCCATCCGACTTGCGCCATTTCCCCAACAACAACGCATCGCCGAAATCCTGTCGACAATCGACGAGACCATCGAGCAGACCGAAGCGCTGATCGCGAAGATGCATCAGATCAAGGCCGGTCTGATGCACGACCTCTTCACCCGGGGCGTCACAAAGGACGGCCGGCTCCGCTCCCCGCGCGAGGAAGCCCCGCAGCTCTACAAGCAGTCACCGCTTGGCTGGATTCCGAGGGAATGGGAACTGAAACTGCTGGGAACGATGTCGGTGATTGTGTCGGGTATGACCTTGAATGGTCAGTCTTCGTCCGGAGGTGTTGAAGTACCCTATCTGCGAGTAGCCAACGTGCAAGACGGCTACTTGGATCTGAAGGAAGTCAAGACGATTCGAGTCGGCGCTGCGCAGATTTCAAAGCTCGCGCTCCGCAGTGGAGATGTCTTGATGAATGAGGGTGGTGACTTCGACAAGCTCGGCCGTGGAACCGTGTGGAGCGAAGAGATCGTACCCTGCATCCACCAGAACCACGTTTTCAGAGTCCGTCCGCGCACTGATGTCTTGCGTCCCCGATTTCTAGCCTACTGGTCCCAGTCTGAGTTTGGAAAGAATTACTTCGTGCTGAGTTCTAAACAGTCAACCAATCTTGCTTCAATCAACTCGACCCAGATTCATCAGTTTCCTGTAGCAAAGCTAGATGCTTCGGAACAGGAAGCTATCGAGTCGCGATTGATTGCTTCTGACTTGCAGATCGATGCGTTACGGGCTGACCTTAAGAAGTATCGACAGTTGCGCACCGGGCTGATGCACGACCTCCTCACCGGCCACGTGCGGGTTGAAGTCAAACAATCCGAGGAGACGACATCATGATCGAGCGCATCGACTTCTTGAAAGACTTTGGTCTGTTCCGCAACTTCACCGGAGACGCGTCCAGCGGTGTCCCTGCCTTCAAGAGATACAATCTCCTCTATGGTTGGAACTATTCCGGAAAGACTACATTTTCCCGGGTTTTTCAAGCCCTGGAAAAGAAGTCTCTTCCCAAAGACTACACGGAAGCCAGTTTCAAGATAAGCTTTGATAATGGGACAAAGCTGAATTCATCCATTCTATCATCCCCGCCCACCGTCAGGGTCTTCAACCGCGACTTCGTGAACGCCAACTTTCGGGAGGAACACACTGTCCCAGCAGTTTTCATCGTGGGCGAAGAAAGCGCGGCGCTCAAGGCGCGCCTCATTCAACTTCAGGAGCGACGATCAAGGATCGATGGAATTGGCGAGGACTTTGAGATTGGGTGGACTGCGGGCAAGGAGGAGCTTGACAAGCTCGGCACCGACCGGGCTCGGGATATCGGCGAAATGCTGGGGGATCGGAACTTCCGTCGTCCGAAGCTGCAACAGCGCATCGAAGAAGTGAGACAAGCTCCCGCTTCTCATCTTCTTGACGATGAAGCCATCAAAGCGAAGCTCGCCACCTTGCACAGCGGAGATGATTTTGCTGCAGTATCTGGAATATCGTCATTATTTCCTGACCTCGGCGAGATGGCACAAGAGGTGAATCGACTATTGTCACTGATGGCAAGCAACCGTGCGATTGAGAACCTTAAACGTGATACGGATCTAGAGTCGTGGGTGCTCAAAGGTTTGAAGCTACACAAGGATGCGAGCATATGCGAGTTCTGTAAATCTCCTCTGTCAGATAAGCGCGTGGACGAGCTGCGGGGACACTTCTCGGAAGCCTACGAGTCCTTGATGCAAGACTTGGATAGGAAAGCTCAAGAGATTAGATCATTGTCCATCAACTTCAATCTACCTGATGAAGCACGTCTCATACCTGATACTCGGCGTTCCTTTGCCGTGGCCAAGATGAAACTCGATAGTTGGAAAAAATGGGCAACGCAAACAAGGGATCGGTTGGTTGAGGCTTTGGAGCAGAAGAAAAAGTCGATTGAGAATCAGACCAAATGGGACGGCGACCTATCCCGTGCTAACGAAGGAAGCGGGGCTGTCAAGACCATCAATGACGCCATCGAAGAGCACAATAAAATGCTTGCCAACATGGAAAAGACCAAGGTCGATATTAAATCGACCTTGGAAAAACATTATGCAGCACTTCATTTCCAAGAGAGTGAAATCGAAAAGAAGGAAGACGGGATTTCTCACAAGAAGCAGAAAGCCGAACGCGCGAAAGATATCGAAAAACGAATTGCTGAAAAAATAGGCTCCTCAGCAGAATTTGTGGGTGAAATCACATAGCCTGGACCCGAAGTAGCC
>CAYZWU010000040.1:0-49177 GCA_964482235.1 uncultured Phycisphaerales bacterium | reverse complement strand
CGACACCTGGAACTCCGTCGTCCCCTTCAGGGCCGAGAGCTCGATCACGAGCATGTTCTCGGAAGCCGCAACCCAGGAGAGGATCCGGACGCCGAGATCTTCGCCATCGAGAGAGATCGCGGTCACCCCGTTGAACAGGCTTTGCTCGACCCGGTAGCCGGCGCCTTTCATCTTTTCACAGGCCAGCTGCAGAGTGCCGAACACTCTGGGTCCCGACGATTTGGCCGCTGACTTCAATTTCCAGAAGTCGTTCTTCGACAGGTGGAATGTCAGCGCTTTCGGCGGTCCCCCGAGACAGACCCCCATGTCGCCGTTGCCCATCAGCGGGCCGTCGACGGAATGGTCTGCCGGCGTGCGGGCCGGCGGTGCGGTCCAGATGGCCTCGAGGTCCTTCACGATCTCCAGGGCTCGGGCCTGGGGCTCTTCGGCCTGTGCGGCGCTTCCAGCCAGCCAGGCCAGGATGCAGAAACAGAGAGCTGTCCATGACGTGCGATTGATCATCTCTTTCTTTCCACTCTGAGTGTCACGATCTCGAAGGGTTCCATCTCGATCACCGGCGGCGCCTTCTCCATTTTTTCCTCCAACGGGTTGGAGATCCACGAGCCCTTGACCGGGTGGTTCCACTCGAGACGGGCCGCCCGCATCCCCTCGGCCACGTTGAACAGACGGACGATGTAGGCTTTGCCGTCCCGGCTCGGGCGGATCGTGGTGACCACAGCGCCTTCCACCTCGACCAGGGATACGGTCGCGGCGCTCGCGGGATTCGCAGCAACGGCGATCAGCGGCTGGCTGACGGCCCGCCCGAAGCGCTGCGCCTCGACGGCGTCGTAGCCGCCCGCGTGAGGGCGGATGGCGTAGCTGAACCGGATCTTTCCCGCCTGAAAGGCCTTGTAGTTCGTTTCCCAGTGGTTGTTCATGGTCCACGAGTAGATGTGCGGCCCGGGATCGATCCGTTCCCGCCAGTGCTCCTTGCCGAAGGCCGGCGCGATCCTGATCGGATCGAACTGAAGCATGGGAGCATCGAGCGTGACCCAGGTGACGCCATACTCCTCGCCGGACAGGTCGACCCATCGCTGCACGCAATAGAAGTTGCGGTTTGCGCCCGGGAGCTGATCCTTCTCCACCTCGACCACGGCCCAGGGTGCGTCGATGCGGGCCGTGCAGCCGGGAACATGGAAGGGGAATCCGAAGTAGACTCCCTCGGGGCGTGGCTCGGGCATCTTGTCCGGTTCGTTGATCAGCTCCAGGTGGTCCAGACCGTCCACGAGGCGGATCGTACGGATCAGCCTGTTGCAGCCCGGCGCCTTTGACGCGACGCGGAGGGCGGCGACAAGCGGTCCCTCGTCTTCGACCGTCACCTCGACGGGACCCTCGATCGAAGCCCTGTTTCTGCCGGCGTCGCGGCCGATGATGTAGAGATAGTCGTTGAGCCCCGCGCCTTTCTCGAGATCCACCAGGTCGTCGGCAATGCCGCTGCGGCGCAGGCTCCTGATCGAGCCGGTCCGCTCGTCGACCTCGAGGGAGAGCAGCCCGGTGGAGAGCCGCAGCCCCGAGGCCTTCGCCGCACCGGCCCGATGCGCCTTCCCGGGCAGGATCGTGTAGCGGCGCGCTCCCATGGGGGGAATGCTGCGCGCCACGAAAGCCAGCTCGCCGGAATGAAGACGCTGCGACGGGACGGGGCGTCCCTCGTCGTCCTTTACCAGATCGCCGGTCGGAAACTGCTCCCTGGAGAGCAGGACGAGCCCGTCGCGCGGCCACGAGAGCGTGTTGAAGATGTCGACGGCCGACGTCCCGCCCCGGCTCGCCGCCGGGCCGGTCACGGTTTCGAGCAGTCCCTCCGTGAGCTTGCCGGCGTCGAAGGCGTAAGCCTGCTTGTATCGATCCTGCTTCGTCGAGAACTCGGATTCCGGCCGGCTGATGCTGCAGTAGGCTCCCCAGGTGTGCTCGTCGTACATGATCATCTTGTTCCAGGCGAGATCGACGGTCTCGTGCAGCTCGAGCGTCGGATCGAGGATCGACCAGAGCGTCTGGACCTGGACCAGCCTCTCCGCCGTTCTCCTGTTGCACGACGTGGCTCTGGCCGTGGAGGCACACCCGTCCTCCCAGTAGGGCGAATAGTCTCCCGTCAGAACGGGCATCCGATCGCCGTAGCGCTCGGCAAAGGTCTTCATCGCCCTGCTGTTCTGGGTGATGATCAGCCGCGGACTGGAGTACCGCTCGTTCCATGTCTTGACGAGGTCGGGCAGCTCCCGCGACGGCGGCCCGTTGTCGGCGCCGATTCCATACCTCCAGAGAACCATCTCGTAGGGATAGCCCTTCCGCTCCAGGTGCCTCAGGTAGGCAAAGATCTTCTCCTTGCTGATCGCTCCGCGGTTGCCGTGGAAACCGGAGTAGCCCCATCCGGGCATCCAGAAGAAGATCCTGTGCTTTCTCGAAGGGCTCACCCACCAGAAGGGTTGATCGGCCCAGTGGAACACGCGGCCACCGCGGTGCGTCCGGCCCTCGATCTTGCCCTCATGAAAGTAGTCGTTCGGGCCACCCGACGCGAACCAGTTCGGACCGACGGACATGTAAGGGACGCCGTGATGGGCGAGCGCCGAAGCCAGCCCCCAGGTGTAGCCCGGCACGTCGGACTGCATGGCCGAGACCACGGGGATCCCGTGCCGCTTTCCGAAGCGCTTGGCCGCGCCGAGCAGCTCGAAGAGCTCCTCCTCGGAGTACATTCCCGTCATGGCCTGGGCGTAGAGGACGTCGACGTGGATCTGCCCGCTGCGGCATGCCGTGATGAATGCCTTCTTCTCCGCCTCCTCGGCCGTCCGCATGAACTCCTCGATGGCCCACATCCCTTCTGGATGCCAGATGAAGCGGGCTTCCGGCGGGTAGTCCTTCGTCTCCTCGATGTACCGGAGAGCGGTTCGCATGTGCTCGACCTGTATGGCGAGCACCTCCTCCTGGGTGTGCGTGAAGCCGATGTCGAGATGCGTCTGGTGGACCAGATGGATCTCCCAGCGGCGGACAGGCTGGAGCTCGATCTCGCGGGCGCCGATCGATCTTCCCTCGCAAAACGCCTCCACCGTGATAGTTCTCGCCTCGACAGCCGGTGCGGCGTGCAAGGTCACGCTCTGCAGGCCGGGTGCGAGCGGAACGACCGTCTCGGCGCCGTCGGTTCTTATCTCGAGTTCCGCCGGCTCGCCGATGTGGCTGATCTCCAGCGTGATCGGCCGACGCTCCACTCCCTTGTGCCAGACCAGCGCCGGGTCGACGCTGATCGACTGAATCTCAGTCTTCGGCTCGACCTTGGCCAGCCGCGTTCCTCGCGGCGCTTCGAACCGCAGGGCATCCCACAGGATCCACGATCCCTTCACCGTGGTCACGGTCACGCTGTTGTTGCCCCTGCGCAGCACTTTTGCCGGGACAGTGATCTCGATGACGTGCTCCCGGCCCTTTGACGGATCGCCGAAAACGGAAGCGTCGCCGTTGCCCCGGGGTGTCTGAAACTTCCAGGCCTTGTCGTTGACCTTGATCCGGAGCGCGGGCGGATCGACCGAGTGGGTGTCCACGAAATCGAGGATCAGCTTGCAGGCCTTTTCCGGTGCAGCCGGGAGAGCAAACAGGCATTCGAAGGTCTGCGGCGTACCCGGGGCCCAGCCGCCGTCTATCGTCCCCGGTTGAACATAGGGCCATTCGCGTCCCGGATCGCTCGATCCGACGATGAAAGGCCCGGGGGGGCGGTAGGCGGCATAATTCTTCGGGGCGAAGGCGAACTCCGTCGTGCTGTCGTCGAACTCGCCGATCTGCCAGAGGGTCGTGTCCGCGCCGCCGGCGGGAAATCCGGCTGCCAGGGCGACGATCACGATCAGGGTATTCAGGATGAACATGCCGGTCCTCCCGGGACTCGATTCTGAAAAGATGGTTGCTTCCGAAAACGATGATATAATGGCTCGTCATGATCCAGGCACACCAGGCTCGATCTGAAGCTGTGGAGGGTATCGAAGGTAATAAGATCCGGGCGTAATGTAAACGATGTGTCGATCCGGGCCGGCAGGTGCCAGGCGGGGTAGATTGATCTTTCACTATTTTTTTGGATTTCATTTGAAATCCAAATTCATAATGTGGCAATGTAGTACCACTTAAGCTTTAAAAAAGAGAGAGTATAAAGGAGTGGCCGTGTCCGGCATTTTTAAGCTGTCAGAGCCGGCTCTGCTGGCCTTGCACGCCATGGCCTATCTGGCAAGGCACAAGGGCGAAACCGTGGCGGTACGCAAGGTGGCGGAAGTCTATTCCGCTTCGGGGCATCACCTGGCCAAAGTGCTGAGAGAGCTCAGCCGCAAGAAGCTGGTGGAGGTGGTCCGTGGCCCCAGGGGTGGATTCAAGCTGGCAAAGCCGCCCTCGAAGATCACGCTCATACAGATCTATGAGGCCATCGAGGGGCGATACGATCCCACCGTCTGCTTCGCAAACGCAAAGCAATGCCCGCTGGGGATATGCATTCTCGGCGGTCAGATCGCCAGGCTCGCCACAGAGCTCAAGCAGTATTTGACCAAGACCACCCTGGCCATGGTGGCGAAAGAGAGTGATAGGGTTCTCGGGAAAAGGAAGAATCTCTGAGCAATAGCTTGTCTGAGTTAAGTCGAGTGTCATAAGTTCTTTTTCGGTTAATGGTTACAGCAATAATTCCTAGTTAATGGAGAGGGTTGTCCAGTGCGCTCCAGTGAATCCAGGTACCATGTCGAGCTGGCGGACGTGAAATACTGGCAGAAGCAGATCAAATGCCAGTGGGGCTGTCCCGTTCACACCGATTCCAGGGGTTACGTGGTTGCCATCGCCGAGGGCCGCTATCTCGACGCCTATCGAATCGCCCGGGGGCCGAACCCCTTCGCCTCGATCTGCGGCCGCGTCTGCGGCGCTCCCTGCGAAGTGGAATGCCGCCGCGGCACGATCGACGAGCCGGTGACGATCCGCAGCCTGAAGCGATTCGTCACGGAGAAGCACGGCGTCGAGGCCGTGGATCCTGCCTTGACGGTCGAATTCTCCCAGGCAAGACGCAATCCGGACAACCCGAAGGCCGGCACCAAGGTGGCGATCATCGGTGCCGGAGTGGGGGGGCTGACGGCGGCTCACGACCTGGCCCTCCTGGGCTACAAGGTCACCGTCTTCGAGCGGGAGTCCGTGGCCGGCGGCATGCTGGTGACGGGCGTCCCGATCTACCGTCTTCCGCGCGACCTGGTGCAGTTCGAGATCGACGCGATCCTCAGCCTCGGCGTGGAGCTCAGACTCAACACCTCGGTGGGGACGGACGTCACCATCCCGCAGCTCCGCGAGCAGGGTTTCGAGGCGATCCTGATCGCCGCAGGCCTGCAGAAGAGCCGCAAGCTGCCGATCGAGGGCGTCGAGCTCGAGGGGGTGATGCACGGGATCGAGTTCCTCCGTCTCGTCAACCTGGGCCAGGACGTGCAGGTCGGCAAGAGGGTCGTGGTGGTCGGCGGCGGCAACGTGGCTTTCGATGTTGCGCGAACGGCGATCCGCCAGCTTCCCGACGCGGACCGGTCAACGGCCAAGGATTTCTACGAAGCAGCCGATGCCGCGCGAATGGCGCTGCGCCACGGCGGCAAGGAAGTGCACCTCGTCTGCCTCGAATCGCGCGCCGAGATGCCGGCCGACGACATCGAGATCACCGAGGGCGTCGAGGAGGGCATCGAGCTCCACCCCTCGCGCGGGCCGCTGGAGGTCGTCGGCGAGGGCGGCAGGCTTACCGGCCTGGCCACGCGCAAGGTGATCTCCGTCTTCGACGAGGAGGGGCGCTTCAATCCGAAGTACGATGAGAAGCCGGGCGAGGTCATCGAGGCGGATACCGTGATCTTCTCCATCGGACAGTCCGGGGATTTCGGCTTTCTCGAAGGCGTGAGCGACGTGGAGCAGTCGCCGCGGGGCACCATCGCCATCGATCCCGAGACGAAGGCCACCAGTGCACAGGACATCTTCGCCTGCGGCGATGTGGCCGACGGCGCCAACCTTTTCATCAATGCCGTCGCCTCGGGCCAGCGGGCCGCCGTGTCCATCGACGAGTATCTGCAGGGCAGCAAGCTGACCGCCTCGGTGACAGGCGACTTCGTCGATCCCGGCCGTCACGAGATGGCGGACGGCTACCTGCAGCGCGAGAGGACCGATCCGGAGGCGCTCGATGTGTCGACACGGGCGAACTCGCTGGAGCTCGTGGAGCTTCCCTTTGCCGAGGAAGTGGCCCGCGGCCAGGGCGAGCGGTGCCTGAAATGCCACATCAACACGATCTTCAACGGCGAGAAGTGCATCCTCTGCAACGGGTGTGTGGACGTCTGTCCCACTTCATGCCTGGCGCTGGTTCCTCTATCGCAGATCGAGACGGACGCCAGGCTCGAGGCCGCCCTCGAAGCCCGGTACGGCGTCGACGTGAAGGCGCTTCGGGAGAGCAAGGGGCCGGAGGCGGTCCGGAGGCTCGGTTCCGCCATGATCAAGGATGAAGATCCCTGTGTCAGGTGCGGGTACTGCGCCAAGCGCTGTCCCACCGATGCCGTGACCATGGAACATTTCAGTTTCGACGAACAGTACCGTTTGGAGTGACGGCGAGGATACGCTCATGATGGTCTCAGTCTACTTTCTCATTTTTTTCAGCCTCGTGATGGGGGCGATCTTCGCTCTCTTCTTCGTCTGGGCGGTGAAGTCGGATCAGTTCGAGGATATCGAAGCGCCCAAGTACGCCATGCTCAGAGATGATGACGAGTATCTTGATGATTGAACGGGAGTCTCAAATGACGGGCAACAAGAAGCTGAGCCGCCGCTCATTGCTGAGCCTGCTCGCCGTGGGAGGGGTCAGCGTCTCGGCCCTCATCGCGGCGATCGGCAACGTGATCTTTCTCAAGCCTGCGGTGAACTACGGCGCCCCGAAGCGGTTCCGGGCGGGCAAGCCCGGGGATTACAAGGTGGGCATCAAGGAGCTCTTCGAGGAGGAGAGGGTGGTGCTCGTTCGAGAGAAGCAGGGCATCGCCGCCATCTCCGTGGTCTGCACCCATCTGGGTTGCACGATCCGGGCTTCGGACGCCGGGTTCGAGTGCCCCTGCCACGGGAGCCAGTTCGACAATGACGGCAACGTCACCGGCGGACCCGCACCGAGGCCTCTCGACTGGTACCAGGTCTCCGTGGCGCCGAACGGCGACCTGGAGATCGACAAGAGCATGAAGGTGCCCCAGTGCACCTATTTCAAGGTGTGAGCCCAAGGAGATAGAAATGCCCCAGAGCCCTCTTGGCTGGTTCAATACCTTCCTGCGGAATGCCTACCGTGCCGTCTTCAGGCACGGGACGCTCCCGAAGGATCCTGAAGGCCAGTCGTATGTCGTGTTCAACAACCTCTTCCTTCACATCCACCCCGTGAAGGTGAGACGCCACTCGATCAAGGCCACCTATACCTACGGCCTCGGCGTGATCAGCCTCATCCTTTTCGCGGTGCTCGTGTTCACCGGCATATGGCTCATGTTTTATTATTTCCCGTCACAGAAGGAAGCCTACAACCGGATGCTCGATCTCCGCTCCTCGGTGGACTTCGGATTCGTGCTGCGCAACGTGCACAAGTGGGCGGCCGAGGCCATGGTGCTCTGCGTGATCCTGCACATGGCCCGCGTCTTCTTCACCGGCGCCTACAAGCCGCCCCGGGAGTTCAACTGGCAGGTGGGGGTGATTCTTCTTCTCCTGACCTTCGGCCTGTCATTCACCGGGTATCTCCTTCCCTGGGATCAGCTTGCCTTCTGGGCGGTCACGGTGGGTACGGCCATCGCCGGGTATGCTCCCGTGGTGGGCGAGCCCATTCGGCAATTCCTCCTGGGCGGCGACGAGGTGGGGCAGGAGGCGCTCCTGCGCTTCTACGTGCTTCACGTCGCCATCCTGCCCGGTCTGCTCACCATGTTCATCGGCATTCATCTGTGGCGAATCCGGAAGGACGGCGGTCTGGCCCATCCCTCGGAAAACGATCCGACAGGAGAGGAGGTGACTGATGAAAGATCTTGATCCCCCCAAGGTTCTTCCCAGGGATCCGGACAAGACGTACGGCCTCATGGAGCTGGTGAATGGCACCTCCCGTGCGGTGCGCAGGGTCGAGGACGACCAGGTCTTCACCTGGCCCCATCTGCTGATCCGTGAGCTGACCCTTCTGATCGTCGTGCTGGGCCTGCTCCTGGTGGCGGCGTTCCTCTTCGACGCTCCCCTCGAGGAGCTGGCCGACGCCAGGCAACCGCCCAATCCGGCCAAGGCGCCGTGGTACTTCCTGGGGCTGCAGGAGCTGGTGAGCTACTCCGCGCTGATCGGCGGCGTTGTCATTCCCGGCCTCATCGTTGCCGTGCTCTTCTTCCTGCCCCTCATCGACAGGAAGAAGAAGGGGATCGGCATCTGGTTCGCGAAGGATAGGGCCATGGCAAACACCCTGTTCATGACCTTTCTCGTCGTCATGCTGATCCTGATCGTCATCGGCACCTACTTCCGCGGCCCCAACTGGGACTTCGTCGTCCCCTGGGAATCGATCCCCGGTCAACATTAAGGAGAAAGGACATACGATGCACGTTGCATTGTTCTGGAAAATAGCCCTTGTTGCCGGTGCCGTCGTGATGCTGTGCGGCAACGCCTTTGTCCTGCACAAGAACTACTCCACCGAGTGGCGCCACTACCAGGAGACCTATCTGGAGATGGCCGTGGACAAGGCCACGGATCCCCAGATGAAGGAGGTGCTCGCAGGACGAATCCCCAGGATCGAACAGCTGATCATCAACAAGTGGGGCCACCAGCGAGTGGACCGGTGCGTGACCTGCCACGCCGGTATCGACGATCAGCGATTCGCCGACGCTCCCCTGCCCTTCAGGACCCATCCGGAAATCCCCGGCTCCCATCCCTACCGTACCTTCGGGTGCACGACCTGCCATGGCGGCAACGGCCGCGGCCTCTCGGCCGAGGATGCGCACGGCGAGGGCAAGCACTGGAAGGAGCCGCGGCTGAAGGGCGACTACGTGGAGGCCGGCTGCGCCAAGTGCCACCCGGCTCCCTACCTCGAGGAGACGCCGCACCTGCGCCGGGGAGCGGATCTGTTCATGTCCAAGGCTTGCTACGCCTGCCACAAGGTCCAGGACATCTCGAACGGCAAGCTCGGGCCGGAGCTGTCCGATGTGGGCCTGAAGTGGTCCTTCGACTACCTGAGGGAATCTCTCGTCGACCCCAAGGCCAGCAGCATCGAATCCAACATGCCGAAGATGGAGCTCACGGAAGACGAGGTGAAAGCCCTGGTCATCTACCTGAAGAGCCTCACGGGCGAGAACCTCATGGGCGGTCCGGTGGGGCACTTCGTGTCGAACAAGGAGTGGAGGAGCCGGAAGCCCGAAGAGGTAGAGGTCTCGGTTGCCTCGGGAAGAAAGGTCTTCGAGCAGAAGGCCTGCGTCGCCTGCCACATGGTCAACGGCGAGGGGGGGAAGATCGGGCCTGACCTGAGCGTCTACGGGCTGCAGAGGACCAAGGAATGGATGATCCGGCATCACGTGGATCCCAGGTCCCTGGTCGGCGGATCGATCATGCCCGACATGGATTACTCGGAGAGCGAGCTCGAGGCGATCTCGGTCTATCTCGAGTCCCTGAAGGAACTGAAGGTGGATAATGCCGCCATCTTCGCTCCAAAGGAGGCGAAGTGATCGACTACTCGCTGATCTTCGTCACCGGTCTCCTGTCGAGCCTTCACTGCATCGGCATGTGCGGTCCCATCGTTTTGGCCTACTCGCTGTCATCGGGCGGGCCGAAGGGCGCCTGGCCCCTGCATGCCGCCTACAACGGGGGAAGGATCATCTCCTACACCCTTCTGGGAGCCGCGGTCGGCCTTGCGGGCCAGGCCTTCACCTCCCTCGAAACGGTGGGGGAGTATGTCTCCATCGCGGGAGGCGGCCTCATGGTGGTGGCCGGCATCTTTCTCCTCGGCCTGATCCCTGTTCCCGAGTCGTTCACGCGATGGTTCAAGCGGCCCAGCGGCCTTCTCTCCGGGCTTTTTCGATCGACGAGCACGTACAGCAAGCTGACCCTCGGCCTTCTCACGCCTCTTCTTCCCTGCGGGATCCTCTATGCCATGGCGATCAAGGCGGCCACGGCCCACTCCGTCCTGGGCGGCGCCCTCACAATGGCGCTTTTCGCTCTCGGCATGGTCCCGGCCCTGATGCTGATGGGAAGCTTCTCCACGATCTTCTCGGCACGGGTGCGGAAGGGGGCCGAGCAGATGGCCGCGGCGGCCGTCATTCTCATGGGTGTGATCCTGGTGCTCAGGGGGCTGGATGTGCCCTATCTGTCTTGGTTGAGCTCAGGCGAAAGCTCCTGTCCCTGTGGTAATCGATGAGGAACTGATATGACGATCAAGAAAATCCTGTCTCTCTCCGCCGTCCTCCTCGTCCTGGGTGTCCCGCTCGTGGCTTTCACCACATCCGGGAAGCAAGATGCGAGAAAGAATCCCATTCCGATGACCGAGAAGTCGGTGGCATCGGGCAAGGAGGTCTTCTTCGAGTACTGCGCCGGCTGCCACGGCAGGCGGGCCGACGGACGGGGACTCCAGGCTCTCAACCTCGACCCCAAGCCGCAGAACCTACGCAACGTCGAGTTCGTGACGTATCTCACCGACGAGCGGTTCTTCTCCTCCCTGGCCGGCGGGGTGCGCGGGACGTCGATGCCTCCCTTCGAGCTGCTGATCAGCGAGGAGAAGCGGTGGGATGTGGTCAACTACCTCCGCTCCCTCACTGACGGAGACGCCTCGGGGCTGCCCAATTCCGTGGCATACCAGGAGGTCCCGGCTGACACGAAGAATCCCGTGGCGCTCACGGACGACTCGGTCCGGGAGGGGCGCGGGCACTTCCTGAACTACTGCGCCAGCTGCCACGGGGCGAAGGCTGACGGCATGGGGCTCATCGCGCCCAACCTCGTCCCGGCGCCGCGCAACCTGGTGAAGGTCGTCTCCTTCGGCGAGAAGCCGTTCATCGACTATCTCACCGATGCCCGGCTCTACGACTCGATCACCAACGGAGTGCCGGGAACTTCCATGCTGCCCTGGATCAAGGTCTTCACCGATCAGGAACGCTGGCAGATCATCAATTTCATACGCTCCGAAGCGACGAAGGAACGCGAGAAGAGCGACCAGATTCAAGGAACCTAAAGGAGTTGTTCATGGCAAGGCACGAAGACAAGGCAGCCCGGGGGTTTGTCTACAGCTCGGTCATCTTCTTTCTCATCACGATCCTGGTGGGATTGATCCTGGCGGTGAAATTCGTTTTCCCCGAGTTCCTCGGCGGAATCGGTATCTTGAGCTTCGGGAGGATCAGGCCGATCCACACCAACGGCGTGCTGTTCGGGTGGCTCCTGGCCGCCAACATGGGCCTGGCCTACTACGTCATACCCAGGCTCTGCGGGACCAAGCTCTTCAGCGAGAAGATGGGTATGGCCACCCTCTACATCTGGATCGTGGTCATTCTCGGCGCCGTGGTCACGCTGGCAATGGGAAGCACGCAGGCCCGTGAATACCTCGAGCTCGATCTTTGGCTCGACGTGCTCGTGGCCGTGGCGTGGGTTCTCTTCGCCATCAACATCTTCGGGACCATAGCGAAGCGGAAGAATCCCCAGATGTACGTGACCATCTGGTACATGATGGGCACGATCTTCTGGACCACCATCCTCTGGGTGGTGGGCAACCTGCCCGTCTACTCCGGCGTCAACGATGCCAACGTGAACTGGTGGTTCGGACACAACGCCGTGGGTCTGATCTTCACGCCCATGGGCGTGGCCCTGGCCTACTACTTCATTCCCAAGTCGACGGGCAATGCGCTCTACAGCCACAAGCTGTCGCTAATCGGCTTCTGGACCATCGCCTTTCTCTACATCTGGAACGGAGCCCATCACATCCTGTTCGGCCCCATCCCCACGTGGCTCCAGACCGTGGCGATCCTCTTCAGCATCTCCCTCCTCATCCCGGTCTGGACGGTGATCACCAACTTCTTCGGCACCATGAGGGGGAAGTGGACCCAGGGCGACTACATCGTCAAGTTCCTCATGGCAGGCACCGTCTTCTACCTGCTGACCTGCTTCCAGGGCCCCATGCACTCCCTGCGCAGCGTGAACCAGATCGTGAGCAAGACCGACTGGATCCCGGGGCACGCCCACATGGCGGTGTTCGGCGCCTTCTCCTTCTTCGCCATTGCCGGCATCTACTATGCCCTGCCGCGCATGCTTGGCCGGGAAAGCGTCTACTCCCACAAGCTGGGTGAATGGCACTTCTGGCTCTCCTTCGTGGGCTTCCTGGGATTCGCCATCAGCCTCTGGGTCGGCGGCTTCCTCCAGGGATTGCAGTGGATGGATGTCTACCTGCCGTTCCTCGATACGGTCAAGGCCATGTCGCCCTACTACGTGGTGAGGCTCTTCTCGGGCGGAGCCATGGTGCTGGGCCAGTTCATCTTCGCCCACAACGTGTTCAAGACTGTTCGTATGTCTGCAGGCGACCTGCGGCAGGCGGCGGCGTGATATAGAGGAGGGTTGCAGTGAATCTACTCGAAACGAAAGCGGTTGTCTTCGTGGCCCTGGTGGCGGTCTTCATGTTCCTGGGAACCTGGTTCACCATGATCGTCCCGCTGATGGACGACACGCTGAACACACCGGGCGAGGACGCGAAGCCGTACACCGACCTCGAGCTCGCCGGAAAGAGGATCTACGAGAGCGAGGGCTGCTGGTACTGCCACACGCAGCAGATCCGGAACCTCAAGTACGAGACCCTGCGATACGGCATGGGCGAGGAGGAGACGTTCAAGCGCTTCGGTATCCGCGCCCACATCCAGGCTCCTCCCTCCCAGCCGGGCGAATTCGCCTATGACAAGCCCCACCTCCTCGGCACCCGCCGCATCGGGACCGACCTGGCCCGCGTCGGCGGCAAGTACGACAACTCGTGGCACGTGAATCATCTGAGGGATCCCCGCAGCACCTCGCCGGGCTCCATCATGCCGTCCTATTCCTGGCTCTTCACACCCCAGGGGCAGCCCACGGACGATGTCATCGCACTGGTGGCCTATCTCCAGAAGCTGGGCACCAACCTCGATTGGCGGGAAGATGGCGTGGAGCAGGCGAAGAAGCTTGCGACCAGGAGAGGTGAGGAGGAGAAATAATGGCTGCCGACAACGAACTCAAGGAAACGATCATCGAGCAGGACCACCAGAAGGGCCCCGGGAAGTTCCTCATCCTCGCCTACCTGGTGATCTCGGCCTTCTGCATCTACTACCTCTTCGCCAACTGGGATTGGAAATCGGACTACGAGATCCAGCAGCAGGAGATCCGGAGCGAGATCGATCAAAGCGGAGAATGATGGCGACCTATCGTTACAAGTGCCGCGTCGTCCAGGTCCTCACGACCCTGCTGATCCTGGTCCTGCCTTTCCTCAACATCCTGAGGCTGGACATTCCGACGCTGCGGTTCTACTTCCTGGACACCGTGCTCTGGGTGAATGAGTTCCATCTTCTTTTCCTGGTGCTCATGCTGATCCTCTGGATCATCGTCTTCTTCTCCATGCTCTACGGCCGGGTCTGGTGCGGGTGGATGTGTCCCCAGATGATTCTCACCCTCCTGGTCCACTGGATCGAGAAGAAATCCGCCCGTCTCATCGGCTACAGGGCCGGGCGGAGCGGTCTTTCCAGGCGGATCGCCCATCTGACGATCGTGTGGCCGTTCGTGGCCGCGCTGTCCCTCCTGGTGGGCTTCAACCTCGTCTCCTACTTCGTCGATCCCTACAGGATGCTCTCCGAGCTGGACGAGGGCCTGTTCACCTCCCTCGAGGGGCAGTTCATCCTCGGCATCGGCATCTTCATGTTCGTGAACCTCCTCTTCTGGAGGGAGCGCTTCTGCACCAGCGTCTGTCCCTACGGCATGATGCAGGTCCTGGTGACGGACGCGAAGACCCAGATCATCCGCTACGACAAGGAGCGGCAGGACGACTGCACCGAGTGCTCGGCCTGCGTGAAGTGCTGTCTCATGGGCATCGACATCCGGACCAGCCCCTACCAGACGGAGTGCATCTACTGCGGCGACTGCGTCGACGCCTGCCGCCATGTCCTGACCCGCAAGGACAAGGATGGCCTGATCGCATTCTCCTGGGGGGAGGGCGGCGCCCGGGAAAAGTGGTACGAGAAGCTGGGGTTCGTCGATGCCAAACGATGGATCATCCTGGGGCTCACCGTCGTGTTCAGCGTGGGGCTCGTGGCGCTGATCAACGCCCGGCAACCGCTCTCCATCAGCATGCATGGCGACCGGTCCACGCTCTTCAGGGAGGCGGAGGACGGATTCATCTACAACGACTACACCGTGATCGTCGAGAACAGGAGCCTCGTCGACGGTCTCTTCCGCATCAGCTGCTCGGATGCGGAGACCGGGAGGCGAGAGCTCGAGGTGCTCTGCAAGGAGAAACCCAATCCGATACCGCTCGATTCCAGGGAGTCGCGAACGCTCAAGATGTCCCTCAGGACGAGGGGCGAAGCCCTCCATCCGGGTCCGAACCGGCTGCTCATCTCGATGCAGAGCACGAAGGAGAAGGATCTGAGGATCGAGGAGGAGATCGTTTTTTTCATGCCCGAGGATCATGACGGGCTCTTTCCGGAGTCCCATTGACCGCCGCAGGTTGATGAGGTAAAGATGAAAAAGATCATGTACGGCACAATTTTCCTCTTCGTCTTCATCCTGATCGTCGTGATGATCGTGTCATCCATGCATCCCGTTGAAACGGTGAGATACGAGAACGGGGTCATCATCGACGAGACGGATTGAGGCTTCATGTCCTCCAAGACGCATTGCGATCTCTGCGGTCTTCGCCTGCCCGGGCGTCCCTTCACCGAGGACTGGAAGGGCGAGCGATATTTCTTCTGCTGCCAGGGATGCCGGCACGTCTTCCTTCTCCTGGCGGAGAACGGTCTGATCGAGGGGGATTTCAGGGAATCGGAGCTCTACAAGCAGTGCCTCAGCATGGGGATCATCGGCAATCCGGGCCGGGTCGATGACGGACCGCGAGTCTCCGCCGAGGCGCTGAAGGATGCCAGGGAGCTCACGCTGCACGTGGAAGGGATGTGGTGCTCGGCCTGCTCGTGGCTCATCGAGAAGGTGCTCTCCTCGAAGAAGGGCGTGGTGGATGCCCGCATCGTCTTCGCCTCGGACTCGGCGCGGGTCCATTACGATCCCCGGGACATCACCCCGGCGGAGATCGCGCAGGCGATCGACGGCCTCGGGTACAGGACCGTTTCGAGGGCGCAGCTCCAGACGGCGGCGCGCAGCGATCGAAACCGCCTCCTCATCAGGACGGGGATTTCCTTCTTCCTTCTGATGAACGTGATGTTCTTCAGCTATACCCTCTACATCGGCTATTTCCAGGAGCTGTCTCCCGAGATCAAGGCCGCGGTACCCTGGATTCTCCTCGCCCTCACCATCCCCGCCGTGTTCTGGTGCGGCATGCCGATCCACTCCAAGGGGTGGCTGTCGCTCAAGGCCATGATGCCCACGATGGAGACGCTCCTTTCGCTGAGCATCTTCTCCTCCTTCCTCTACAGCGTCTATGCGCTGGTCAAGGGGCTCGATCACTTCTACTTCGATACGGCCGCGGCGCTGGTGACCCTTCTTCTGCTGGGAAAGCTGATCGAGGTCTCGGCCAAGCAGAAGACGTCCGAGAGCATCCATCGCCTCTACGACATGCTCCCCAAGAAGGTGCGCCTCAAGACCGAAAACGGCGAGAGGCTGGTGTCGATCGAATCCCTGCAGGTCGGCGACACCTTCGTGGTCCGGCCGGGGGAGAAGATCCCGGCTGACGGCCGCGTGGCGGCGGGCCGCTCCAGCGTGGACGAGTCGCTCCTGACCGGCGAGTCCAAACCGAGGAAGAAGGGTCCGGGCGAAGAGGTGATCGGCTCGTCCATGAACCTCAGCGGCGTGATGGAGGTCGAAGCGACGCGCGTGGGGGGGGAGACCCTGCTGAGCGGCATCATCCGGATGGTGGAGACCGCCCTGGCCAGGAAGTCGCCTCTGGAGCGCACCGTGGACCGGGTGGCGCGGTTCTTCGTGCCGGGAGTGCTCTGTCTCGCGCTGGCCGTTTTTTCCGTTCTCCTCTGCCAGGGCGCCGGTCTGGAGGCGTCGCTGATCCGGGCCATCACGGTGCTGGTCATCGCCTGTCCCTGTGCCCTCGGCATGGCCACTCCCCTGGCCGTGGCGGCAGGCGTCGGGTACGCGGCCGGCAAGGGGATCCTCGTGCGGGACGGGAGCGCTCTCCAGGCGGCGGAAAAGATCGACACCCTGGTGTTCGACAAGACCGGCACCTTGACAGAAGGGAGGTTCGAGGTCCTGGACATCCTTCCAGCAGAGGGGCACGAGCCAGGCGTCCTGGGGCTTCTGGCCGCTGTCGAGAGGCACGCCAACCATCCGATCGGCGAGACAATGACAAGGGCCTGGGACGGCGAGATCCTCGAGGCCGAGAATGTTCAGATCGAGGGAGGAAAGGGGATCGAGGGCCGTGCGAACGGCCGGCTGGTCAGCATCGGCACGGAGAGGTTCCTGAGAGAAAGAGGCTTCTCCCTGGCGGACGATCCGGCGGCGAGGGCGGGCAGGGAATCGGAGCAGGGCCGCACCGTGGTCTTCTTCGGCCTGGAAGGCGTCGAGGGGATGGGGCTCCTGATCCTGGGCGACGCCTTGAAGTCCTCTGCCATAAGCGCCGTGGAACGATTGAAGCGGATGGGGATCTCGATCATGCTGCTCTCGGGAGATTCGGCGGATACCACGGCGGCCATTGCGCGGCAGGCCGGCATCGACGAGTTCCATGCAGAGGCCTTGCCGGAAGAGAAGATCGAGAGGATCCGCGCCTTACAGGATAGGGGCTCCAGGGTGGCCATGATCGGCGACGGCATCAACGACGCGCCGGCGCTGGCCCAGGCCGATCTGGGCCTGGCCGTTCGCGGGGGAACGGAGATCGCCACGGAGTCGGCCGACATCACCCTGCTTCGCGACGACCTCACACTCGCGGGCGAGGCGATCGACACGTCCATCCGCACGGTGCGGACGATCAAGCAGAACCTCGGCTGGGCCTTCCTCTACAACACGGTGGGTGTCTTCGTCGCCATTTCCGGCTGGCTCGATCCGCTGATCGCCGCCGCGGCCATGCTGGTGAGCAGCCTTTCGGTGGTGGGCAACTCTTTGAGGCTCAAGGTCGGCCGGGGCAAGGTGAAGAGAAAGCTGGTCGAGTTCTTCCTGCCCTGGCTGGACGATACCGCCGGCTGATGCCGGGCGGTTTGCGCCTGATATTCGACTCCTACCTGTTCAGCTTGCGCCAGGCAGTCATGGACCTGGCCAGGTTGGCCCGGTCATCGCCTTGTATGGAATAGCATTGCAGTCCGATCGGGCCGGCATACCCGATCTCGTCCAGGATCTTCAACACCTTGCGGTTGTCGAAGGTGCCGTCGCCGAGGGGCTGGATCAGTCTGTCCCAGCTCATCTTTCTCGTGTCCCCGGAATCGGAGCCGTTGATCGAGACCAGCTTCATGTGCGGAGCTGATTTCTTCAGCACGGCCTCCAGGTTCTTCTCGTCGTCGGTCTTGAGGAAGTGGCAGAGGTTGAAGCTCATGCCCACGTTCGGCCTGCCGACCTTTTTAGCCAGGCGCAGGGCGTCCTCCACGGTCTCCACGTAGCATCCCACGTGGGGATACAGCACCACCTCGAGCCCGGCCCTTGCGGCCAGATCAGCCACCTCGTTGATCAGCTTCACGGCGATCTCGTCGCCGGCATCCTTGCCCCGGCCGAGGTTGAGCCAGATGATCGTCCCGTGCTTCCTGTACGTCTCGATCTCTTCCGCCAGCCGCTTGTCGAATCCCGGATTCTCGGCATCGACCCTGCCGCCGACATAGGTGCTCAGCATCCTGAGTCCATGCTTGTCCAGAAGATCGAGCATCTCATCGGGCTTCGCTCCCGGCCGCCAGCAGATGCCGTCGTACCCGAGCTCCTTCAGCACGGCCGCCTTTTCCTTGAAGCTCTTGATCCGGGTCAGGCCGTTGTCGAAGGCATGGAGCTCCCTCTTGATTTTCTTCGTGTCCGATACGCTTCCCTTGTCTCGAGATGATTCCGGATCGCCGGCGGGGCAGGGGGTGTCCTGAGCGGCAACGGCGGCACAGCAGCACAGCAGAAGCAGACTGATCACTATTCTCATCACGGGTCGTCACTCCTTTTCAGAAAGGCAGGATCGTCAAGGACAATCCGGACACACTTGATGCTCAACCGCTTCGTAAAAGGACTAGAGCTTCCACGGATCGCGGTAGGTGCGGGACAGCAGCTTGTTGGCCGCCTCGCTGTTCGAGAACTTCTCCGCAGCGGGATCCCACTTCAGCCTGCCGCCGACCTGGATGGCGATGTGCCCCAGCTGGCAGAGGCTCGTGGTGCGATGCCCCACCTCGGCGTCGGCCATGGTATTCGTGCCGTTCTTGATGGCGTAGATGAAGTCCTCCTTGTCCTGGCGCCTGGGCAGATGGATCTCCTTCGATCCCAGGGGCTCCTTGATGATCTCCTCGGAGCTGGCCGTGATGCCTCTGCCTTCTCCCAGCCAGATCGCCTGGACCCAGCCGTCCGTCCCTTCGAACCGGACGTAGGGCTTGTCGATGTGATACTCCAGCTCGACGCCGCTGGCGTACCTGTACCTGACGTGAAAGTCGAGCAGGACGGCCCAGAGCCCTTTCTCCGGATACGTTCCCGTTCCTTCGACCTCCACGGGCCCGGTCCGCTCCGTGCCGTTGCCCCACTGGACGATGTCGTTCAGGTGGGTGCCCCAGTTGGTGATCATGCCTTCGCAGGTCTCGAGGCATCGCATCCACCCCGGTCTGTTGTACTGCTTCGAGGCGTGAACGCGGTCCATGCAGTAGGGGCGCTTGATGGCGGGTCCGGTCCACTTTTCGTAGTCCAGCTCCGGCGGGACCGGCATGGGGCCGGGATCTCCTCCGGCCACGTCTCCGGCCGGAACGCCGCTCTTGATCCTCTCGAGCTTGCCGATGCGGCCGTTCAGCACGTATTCGACGGCCCGGCGCATGTGATCGGTGCTCCGGCATTCGCTGTCCGTGCGGAACACGATACCATGGCGTTTGGCCGCGTCGGCCACGGCGCGGCCCTCCTCGATCGACAGGGTGAGCGGCTTCTCGCAGCTCACATGTTTTCCCGCCCTGATGGCGTCGAGGTTCTGAAAGGTGTGCCACTGATCCGTCGTCGAGACCATCACCGCATCGACATCCTTCCGCGCGATGATCTCCTGGTAATCCCTGCAGGCCCGGCAGGCCTGGTTGCCGTAGGCCTTGTCCACCTTCCGCTTGGCATTGTCGAGGCGCCACTGGTCCACGTCGCAGACAGCCACGATCCGCACGTCCTTCATCCTCAGGAACTGGGGAATGTTGACGTGATATGCCTGACGGCCGGTGCCGATCATGCCCACGTTGATCTTCTTGCTCGGAGCGTTCTCGTCGAGGATTGAGGCGGGGACGATGCTCGGGATCGCAAAGCATCCTGCAGCGCCGGCCGAACGCTTGATGAACTCTCTTCGTGACAAGGTAGCCATGTCGTTTCTCCTGCCGTTCCGTGATCGCCCGAACCGGGATCGATGGCGGTCTCGTGGCCGGTTTGTTTATTCAAAGGTTGAGGCCGATTGTAGCGAGTGCCAGGCATGGAAAAAAGAAAGAGATATGGAGAGGGGAGGGAGCAGGTCCTTGATTGGCAACTGGTACGCCCGGCAGGGCTCGAACCTGCGGCCTTCGGTTTAGGAAACCGACGCTCTATCCAACTGAGCTACGGGCGCATCTGTTGACAAGGAGGCGTAATATAACGGCCCTGTTCCGGCTTTTGAACCCTAAAATCGGGACGATTTTGGCCTCTGCCGGCCGTGGGTCCGGGATCGCGATCAGAGCCCCAGCTGGGCCAGCATGTCGAGGAGCGCCACGGCGCCCACGCCGCCGAAGGGGAGAATGACAGCCCTGAGCACGGGATTCTGCGCCCAGGGAGTGAAGGCTCCGCCCTGCAGCGATTGGATCTCCTCGATCAGCATCTCGATCTGGGCCGGTTTCGGCTGGACCTTGTCGCCGCCCTGCTCGATCCGGGCCGATGCGGGCCGATCCTCTTTCCCGCCCGATTCGAGGCGCGAGAGCTTCTCCCGAAGTCTGCGGATCGATTCTTTACGCGTCTTCTCGGCCGCCCGTCTCAGCGAGAGGGCGTTGATGACGGCGATGGTGCACATGAAAGCGATGACCGCGATGAGCGGCCACGGCCAGTTCCAGTTGTCGAAGACGCTCAACCGTGAAAGGATCATCAGCAGGAGTGCTATGAAGGGATAGCAGATCAGCTCTCCCACGACCTCGGTCCTCTTCGTGATCACCTGCATGTCGATGTAATCGCGGATATCTTCCGGATTCAGTCCACGACGACGGGCCAGAGTGCGAACCGTGCTGCTCGCCGGCCATTCCGTTTCGGCGCTGGCGAGAGATCTGATGAAGGGGATGCAGATCTTGGTCGTGTCCACCACGAAGAAGGTGAGAACGGCAAAGGATACGATGCTCATGATCAGGATGGCAAGGTCGCAGCCGAATGCGATATCGCCGCGAAAGGGGATGTGGGGATTGCCGACGAACTTGACGACCGGGAAGGCGATCAGGAGGAAGGGGATCACTCTGACAGTGATCCGGAATGCCCGCATCTTCATTGTGTCGAGCTGCCGGTACTTCTCCCAGATCGCATCGGGATCATTCTTGCCCAGGCTCCCATCCGGCAGGGCGTTGTTGCGTTCGTCGAGCTCTTGGCTCCATTTGATGGCGTTTTTCTCCTCCCACCAGTCGATAACCGGTTTGACCTGTTCCTTGAGCTTTCTCTTGCCTTCTTCGAAACCTTGCAGCCTGGAGATGGACCAGAGTATTGCCAGCAGCTCTTTCGTGACTCCGCCGATCCAGCTCCAGGCCTGCTTTCCCGGATCTTTCGGAAAAATCGGATCCGCCTCGGCAAATCCTCTTGTGATGAACGCTTTCTCCAGTTCCGCGTTGCTTCTCTTGATCCTGATTGCCGCCACGGCGATGAAGTAGATGCAGAAGAATATGACGAGAAGCCTCACGAATTCCGTGGGCCAGATGCTGACTCCTTCGAGAAGAACGAACGGCTCCCCCAGGCTTCTCATCAGGTTCCACTTGATCAGGATGAAGAGAATGAGGAAGGAGAGAGCGGCTCCCGTCACGATTCGGTCGAGGATCTTCGTTTCCTTTTCATCCAGGATCGTTCTTCGGAAGAAAAGCCACCTGGTTGCCCACCAGAGGATGGGCAGGGCGGCCAGGGAAGCGAGAAACCAGAGCGCGATTGGAAGGGTAAAGTTTTTTGAAAGGAATCCCAGATCCTCTTCATCCCTGTACGCTCTTTTCTGCGTGTAGAGTGAGCTGTTGAGCTGATCGTCCGGATTCGGGGTGAGGTTGACCACTCCGTTCCGGGAAATCTCGAAAATCTGCGCCGACATTCGATCACAGATTTCCACGTCATCTGCGGGATCGAAGAACATTTTCCGGAGATCCGTATTCATCGCCAAGCGGCAGGCCAGGAAAGTCGATGTCTGGTAGCTGTCACGGAAGGCGGGGATCGCTTTCTGATAGTCTTTGCCGAGCTCCAGCCCGTAGGCCGAGGCGACCACCAGGTTGCGGCTCCAGTCGTACTGGCTCGAGTGAAGCAGCCTCGCATCCAGGTCCGTGGTGAAGAATATGGCGTTCGGAAAATCCTTCCTGAGCGCCTGCAGCACGAGCTGCTTGTCATACACATCGCTGCCGAGAACACCGACGGCCCTGATCTCTCCATCTTTATCCAGGTCCAACCGTCCTTTCAGCCTCTGCAGTCTCTTTGCCAGCCTCCTGGTGTAATCGAGCTGGTTTGGACCGTACGGCTGTTCCGCTCCGGCAGGCTCGGACGTCTTGCTCTCCTTGGAAGAGCGACCTTCCTTGCCGGCACCGGCCTGGCTCGGTGCAGATCCTCCCAGCCCCGCGAGGTAGGCGAAACGGTGAATGTGTTTTTTCTTGCTCCACCCGGCCGCCGCCGATATCTCGTCCATGAGGGTATAGGGAAGAGCGCGCCCGTAGAAGGTGTCCCACTCGCCGATGAGGATGATGTGATCCTTGTCGAGATCCAAGCCGCGCCGCTTCAGCTCCTCGACGAGCGCCCCGGCAAGAACGTTGTCCCGGCAGATTGTGGAGACGAAAGTGGAATTCCACTTCTTCCTGATGAGCGATGCAACTGTGAGATCTTCTTTATCCTTGTGATAATCCTCCTCCTTGAACTCGCCCTGCGTGATTTCATGCCACCTCATGAGGAGGTTTCTGCTGGCCGTTGCCCTGGGAGAGAGAATTGCAAGATTCGAGAGCGGATCTCGCTCCTGGATCCGTTCAACCGTGTGCTGCTCCGGAAAGATCTCGATCCCCGGTGCTTCTTTTTGCTCCATCATCTTCAGAAGCGTCGTCGATGTCACCGGTCCGATCAGCCTGAGGTGGATGCTGTCCCAGAAGATCTCTTCATCCAGCTTGATCGCCGCCTTGTCGAGCAGGATCCTGAAAAAGGCGTCCAGGCGGAGCATGATTCCGTCAGCAAATCTGCTCTCGTCGAGCCAGAGTACAAGGACGGCGTGGTCAGCCTGATACCTGGCAGTGGACGCTATCGTGGTTCGTTCGAACCACTCGAAGGGGATCGTCAGGGGGATGTTCTGATGAAAGGCGACTCTTGACTTGGATTCGGCTTCACACCTGCTGATGCTTTTCCAGATGGCGATCAAGGGGGTGAAGAAGTTTTTTGTGCTCTTCTCGTGACGCGGGATCTGCTCCTCCACGATACGGTCGATCATCTCCGTTTCGATGAAGCCGATTCTATCGCTCGACTCCGGGACGAAGCCCTGAATACCAAGGCCGGACAGCACGGCAATGCGCAAGCGTCGCCGCGTCTCCGCATCTTCACTGTAACTGCCGCCCGGTACCAGAACGGGCAGCAATGTGAGCTGCGGTGGAATTTTCGCTTCTCGGGGAGAATCGCTCTCCTGGGATTGATCGTTCGTGTCAGTCGTGGCAGTGTCCTGAGCATCATCGCCTTCTTCAGGATTGCCGCGGCCGCTGAGTGGGGCTTTTATGAATCGAGTTAGAGCATTTTGCTCAGGTGGTTCGACTTCCTGGGATGAGGTGTCCTCCCCGGATGCAGGCTCATTTTCAGGTGCATTCCCAGCTGAATCGTCATCGGAGTCACCGCTTTCCTCCGGTGCAATGCCGATCTCTTCGATTTCCTTCAGGCGCCGGTAGATCTCCCAGGCCATGTATTCCATCGAGTGGACCTTGCAGCCCTCCTCCTCGCCGTCACCGTCCTCATGCTTGCTCAGGACGAAGAAGGGATCCTGCCAGAGGCGGGCCTCCACGTTCTCCATTCCCCCGAGGCTCTGCTGGCCTGCCGACGGCACGTTTGGGTTGAGGTTCTCGAGCGCCGGCGTGTAGAGGATCGCTCCTCCGGCGGCGGCCAGGATCAGGATCATGCTCGATATGGGAAAAAAGGAACTGCTGCTCTGCTGGCGTTCCATGCGAAACCCTCCCCGGAACGCGGAATCACCCTGGCGATGTTATAGAGTCTGGAACTCCCGAAGCCATTCCAGCGGAATCCCAGATAGCATGACAACGAATGTCTTGTCAAAAAAAATGGGAAATCAGGAATCGTTGCAGCAGGATTGTTCGATGTGTCGCGGGAATGAAAGAAGAGCGGGTGAGCTCACTCTCGTCTCACCCGCTCTTCTGTTGAATGGGTTGAACTATAACGAAGCCTTCAGCTTTTGATCCCGATCAGGGAACGAAGGTGACCGCTCCGGCGTTCGACGCGAAGTTCACTGGGTTCATGGTGACCCAGGCGAAGTTGATCGTCTGGCCCAGCAGCATGGCCGGGGGCGGAGCGACCGTGTCGAAGGTGGCCAGGCCGCGGCCCGACGCATCGAGGGTCGACTGGAAGTTGACCCAGTTCTGGTTGTTCCAGTTCCAGCGGATCAGGTTGAACAGGCCGTCTCTGTTGAGCGGGATGTGAACCGGACTGTGGTTGATTCCAGGATCCGTGCCGGACAGGGATCCGAGGACGGCGTACTCCCGGCCGGCCGCAGCCGTGCCGGCTTCGAGCATCAGATCCACCGAGCCGCCCGTCGAGACGGCGACCTCGTTCTCCAGCGCCACCACCATGGTGTCGCCGTTCAGGTACCGCACGAATGCCGCCATGATCTCCGCCTTGGTGTGGCTCGCACCGGTGTTCTTCAGGGCGCCGAACCAGAAGGCGCAGTGGATCGCGCGGTATGTCCCGTTCGAGCCGGCATAGCTCACGGCGCGATAGTAGTTATTGGGCGATTTCAGGAGCAGATCGCCGCCGTCCGCCGCGATCCAGTCCAGGTAGTCATCGGGATAGCCGCCCGTGGTGTAGTTGATCGCTGCCCCGCCGAGAAGCCTGTTGTCATCGCCGGTGAGCGAGCTGAACACGTTGCTGTCACCCAGGTAGCTGCAGCCGAACATCTTGTAGATGGTGTTTGCGTTGTGAAAGTAACCGAAGTCATTGCCGTCAATGAAAAGACCCTTGCCGTCGTTGAGGAAGTCGACTAGTTGTTGCTGCTGCCCTGCAGTCAGCGCATAGTCGGTCATGCCTCAGCAGTAGGTCCCCATGACGACGAAGATGATGTCGTACGACGAGAGGTCGAAGGGAAGGGAAGTTCCGGTCGTGTGAGTGAAACCGTTGTCCGTCAACGCTTTACTGACGCCGTAGGTTGCATCGACCTGTCCGGCGCCTTCGGGGTCGGTGAACTTCAGGTTGTGATCCTTGTCCCAGACAAAGATCGACTGCGAGAATGCAGGGGCGCCCACCAGGGCTAGCACGGCTGCTGTCAGGATGCACGTCAAGATCCTCATACCATACTCCTTTTTAAAACGCGACAATGGGGCAATTTAGGCCTAACACATTGGACGGTGCAGGATTGGGCGGGGCATACCCAATCCTGGACAGGTGTTCAGTCAATAAATGGTATCAGGTTTAATATATTATTCAAATGGGAAATGGGCCGTCCTGTTCAGATGCCGAACTCCAGGAGGTCCGCCACCACGGAGAACTCGGAGCCGTAATTCGAACCGATGGCCAGACGAGCCAGGTAGGGGATCTTTCTTCCCATGACGAGCTTGGACAGGAGCTCCATGCAGTACATGTAGGTCATCTCGTCCGATCGCGTGGTGTTGAGGAACTCGAGAAGCCTCTCCGCCACCTTGCCGTCGCCCAGAAAGGTGAGGCAGCGCGAAGCCATCGCTTTCGTCGCCTCGCAGTTGGTGGTGAGCAGAAGCTCCACCATGTCGTCGGCCGAGGCGCAGTCGTAGAGCAGGCAGAGCGCCAGGGCGGCCTGGTTGTTGACCTCCGGCTGATTCTCCTCCTTGAGTGCCTCGCGCAGAGCGGGAATCGACGAGATGTCGCCGATCATGCCGAGAGCCAGGGCGCAGTACCCGCGCAGGTAGGCCGTATCGTTGTTCTCCATCGTCGCCAGGAGAAGGGGGATCGCCTCCTTCCGGCCGGCAAGCCCGAGTGCAACGGCGGCCGCTCCCTGGGTGGAGCGGTTGCGGTTCTTCTTCAAGATAGTAAAGAGCTCCTTGGGAACGGTCTCGTTCGGTGCGGCATGGAGAGCGAGACCGAGGCCCAGGCAGATCCAGGGCAGGTCGGGCGACGTGCCACGCTTCATGGCGAGCTTCAGGTTCTTGATGGCGGCAGGCCCGCCGATCTGACCCATCGAGGTGAGCGTGAATCCTTTCAGCGCGGGATCGCTGGATCGGCTGAAGGTGAGGAACAGCCGCCGGATCACCTTCTCGTCACCCTTCTGAGCCACGTTGCCCAGAGCGATGGCCGCCGATTGACTGACCGCCACCTTCTTGGCAGAGAGAAGCTCGAGGAGCGCGGGCACCACGAGGGGATCGTCTGTCTTTCCCAGTGCGATGGCGGCGGCGCTCTTCAGCCTGTAGTCCGCCTTCGGATCGGCGCAGAACTCCCTCAGGAACCGCGTCGAGTCAATGGTCGCCAGGAGCCCCAGCCCCTCGAGCGCCATGGCCCTGATCTCATCCCGGCAGGAGTCGTTCGATGCGATGTTCTGCAGGATCGGCGAGGCTCCCCTTGCGCTTTCCAGCGCCAGCGAGATCTCGGCAAAGCAGGTCATCGCCGTGGGGATGGTGGAGTGATCCGACATCTTTCGCGCCCGCTCCGTATCGCGGGCCAGGTTGATCAGCGTGTAATCGGCCTTTCCCGAGTCGCTGAGCCCGAGTGCCAGAACAGCCGCCGACCGGACGGTCAGGTTCTTGTCCTTGAGTCCGTTGCAGATCGCGGGCAGCGACTTCTCGTGGTTCAGCATGCCGAGACTGATCAGCGAAGCCCGTCGGATCATGGCCGATTTGTCGTTCAGGAAGAGCCGGATCGTGCTGATGCTTTTCTGGCGGAGAGCGCTCATCGCCGCGTCGAGCTTCGAGGCGGAGCCGGACGATTCCGTATACACGTATCTCGAGTCGCCCTTGCCGACGAAGACCGGAAGTTCGAGGTAGCGGTACCGGTTGCGCGACCACCACTGGCGCCAGGTGTTGCGCCAGGTGACCTGCTGCGGCCGACGGGCCCGCCTGGTGAAAGCTCCGGCACCTGCGGGCCCGCCGGTTCTCGGTCCGCCCGTCACGCCGGGTCCGGGACCGGGCGTAGTCGGCGTGCCGGGAAGCGATGGGGTGGAAGGCCCGCCCGGCGTGGCGGCTCCGGGCGTGGACGGGGTGCCTCCAGGCAATCCGGGCCGAATCCAGACAGGCTTGGGAGCCGGCTTGTAGGAGTGTGAGCCGTCTGCAAAGCAATCGTCACTGATCGAAAAGGAAAACATGGTGAAAGCCAGATGACCCGCGATCACCGTCAGCAGAAGGCCCAACCACTGCCCTTTGGTTTTCATCTCGAGATTCTCCCATGGAGTACAAGGATTGCGGCAACAGTCCTAAGTCTGTGTAGCATCAGTCCACGATGCGAGTAGCAATTATAGCAAATATCCTGCCCTACCCGCGCCGCTTCGGGGACTCCAGGCAATGGTTTGCAACCTGTTGAAGTCAAAAAGATTAGACGTGCCGATCTGGAGAGTGAGCTGCCTGCGCAAAATGCCCTGTGCAGCAAAAGGCCTGATTGCCCCGGGAAATGTGTCTTTTTGGTAACAGATCAGTGAACCATGACCCGGCTCCCTCTTTGACAGGTGGCGGCTTCAACGGTATTCTCGCTCCATTCCCGCAGCGCATGATCGATCTCGTCAACCCTGGAGGGAAGCCTCATGAAAACGATCGGTAGATCCACGGCGATTCTCGCAGCGGCCCTGCTTTTCCTGCTCCCGCTGCCCGCGATCGGTTCGCCCCGGCCGGCCAAGATGGCTTCCCCCTGGATCTACCCCAGTATCGAGAAGAATCCCGAGATCACGCTGCTCGATCGCGAAGGGGCGGGCAGGCTCCTGCAGGCGGGCAGGCTGCTGATCTGCGTGATGGAAGGGACACCGGCCGAGATGGGTTTTCAGCACGGCAGGCTGCTGGCGTCGCGGATCCGCGGCATGATCCATGAACGGTACGTCGTCCGGACGCTGTACGGCCGGGGCTACAGCAGGGAGTACGTCTACGCCCAGTCAGCCAGGATGGCGAAGCACTTTCCCGACCGGTACGTCGAGGAGCTGCACGGCCTCGTGGCAGGCCTCCGGGCCGCCGGAGTGGACGACGTCTCCTTCGAGGATATCCGCGCCGGCGTCTGCCTGGCAGAGTTGCAGCATCACGCTCCGGACTCGCCGCCCGGATGCACCAACTTCGCTCTCTTCGGCCGCTGGACCACCGACGGCCGGCTCCTGCACGGGCGCAACCTGGACTGGAACATCGACGGAGGAGCCCAGGACGATGCCGTGATCCTGGTCTGGCGCCCGCGAGGCGGGACGCCGTTCATGATGATGGGGTGGGCCGGCTGCATCGGCAGCGTGACGGGCATGAACGCCGCAGGCATCACGATCGGGGAGATGACCTCGACTTCACCTGATGAGACCTTCGACGGGCTGCCGCTCTTCCTCTTCATGCGAAAGGTCCTCGAGGAGGCTGTCAGTCTCGAGCAGGCCACGGCCATCATGAAGGAGACGCCGCGCACCCTGGGCTGGAACTTCGTTGTGGGCGACGGCAAGATCCCCGATGCCCGGGCCTTCGAGGTCGATGCGTCGGCCTGCGACGTCTTTTCGCCCATGGATCCGATGGAGAGCAGGGAGACGGGGCACTCTCCCTTCCCCGACGGGGTGAGACGGACGAACCATCCCTGCGGAGACGGGCAGCTCGAGAAGGTGGCCTCGATGCTGGCCGGATCCCGGGGGATCGACCTGCCGGCGTGGGAGGCGGCCAGGCCGCTCGTTGCGGACTACCTGGAGCGAAGCGATTCGTGGCAGCGGTACGACTGGCTCGGCAGGCAGATCGGTTCGCTTCCCGGAAGGATCGATGCGAAGGAGGCTCTCCGGCTCCTGGCCAACGGCCCGGTACGGTGCAACGCCACCTTGCATTCCGTCGTCCTCGATCCGAGGGGAAGGATAGCGTACATCTCGAACGCCGGCGTCGATCCGGTGAAGTCCGCCTGGCGGCTTCCCTATCTCCGCATCGATTTCACGGCCTGGTTCGACTGATCGGGGCCTTCACTCGATCCCGGGAATGAGGTCACCTCTGCCGCTCAGCAGAAGGTGACGAGAACGATCCCGCCGAGCGCGATGACCATGGCAACGAACTTGCGCCGCGTGAAGCTCTCCTTCAGGATCAGGGTCGCCAGCAGAAGGGCGAAGATCGTGCTGGTCTGGTTGAGGACTCCTGCCACGGAAGCGCCGGCATACTTGAATCCCGCGATCCAGAGAAGGCTGGACAGGTAGGCGCCCAGCACGGAGCCGGGGAGGCTGACCTTCCAGGTCTTCGACGGGCGGAAAACGGACCAGAGCGCCCGGCGCTGGGGGAGGAACAGGACCACGATGGAGAGGGCCGCCGTCCCCACAGCCATGCGGATCGTCGTGGCCCACTCGGTGCTGAAGTTCGCCAGCACGGGCTTGGCAAAGACGATCGAGAAGGTCATCACTCCCATGGTAAGGACACCGAGTAGAACTCCGGCAATGATCTGTTTCCTTGTCCTGCCCTGGGGCGGCGCGTGGCGCGAGGTGATGGCCACGGCCAGCAGCACGAGGCCGGCCCCGAAATATTGAAGGGCCGTGAGCTTCTCGGACAGGAGGAGAAAGGAAAAGAGAATGATGAGGGGACTGTAGAGGCAGTCCACGATGGAGACGATGCCCACGCCGACGAGGTTCAGGCTGTAGAAGAAGAGCGTGTCCGCCACGGCGATGCCGAGGAATCCGCTGAGAGCGAGGATGCAGAAATCCTTCGCCGTGTTGTTTTCCATGGTCTCGAAGCCGAGCCCCCTGGCGTAGAGCGTGGCTGAAAGCAGGATCAGGGCAACGGTGTTCTTGAAGAGGTTGAGAGCCAGCGGCGGCACCTTGTCGCCGCTCTGCTTGAAGAGGATCATGGCGAACGACCAGACCACTGCGGCTGAGAGTGCGAACGAGGCGCCCAGGAGGCTGTCGTCCATCGTGATTCCTTCGGTGCGTTACTCCACTCTCAGGATGTGGAGATTGGTCAGCTTTGTTCTCGAGGAGAAGAGCTTGCCTGCCAGCGCCTGGAAGTAGTATTCCTCCCCCGAGACCCAGTAGGTCGGCACATTCATGGGGTAGATCAGCACACCGTTGGCAGGAATGGAGCCGATCCCGCTGCGCCAGTCCGCCGGCAGAACGAGATACAGGTCGCCGAAGACCGTCGGTTTGGGGGGGTCGATCATGTCCCGGTCCATGAGCAGGGTGACCCGCGGCGTGAGAGGCTCGCCCACGATCCTGATGTGGATCAGGTCGCCCGGGATGATCTTCCGCAGGTGGTAGAGGTGGAGATGAAACTCGTCTCCGCCCATGTCCACGCGGTCGTTGGCGATTCGCGGATCTTCCTCGATGTCCTCCTCGGTGATGCCGGGCGCATTGTTGTCGCCGGCATTCCGGCACGGCGAGTCGGCCTGGAGGTGAAGGTCGTGGTGCTCCGGCTCCACGAAGAGGGGATCATCGTCGATCATCCCCTTTCCCTGGGTGATGGTGCATCCCGGGGATCTGACCACCATCGGCCTGCCTCCCTTGATGCAGGAGAAGCTGATCGTCAGGGAGGAAGGATTGGCCGTGTTGCCGACGCAGATCTCGGAGCCCTTGGGAGCCAGATCCTCGGCCAGGATCGAGTTCGTCACCGTGGGGGAGGCGCCGGACATGCAGAAGAGGGCGCCGCCGCTCCGGCTCGCCCTGTTGTCGTAGAACGTGAGATTCGTGATGACGGGTGCCGAGCCTTCGATGCAGGCGATGCCGCCGCCGCACCCCTCCTTCGGGTCGAGGGTCTCGTTGTTCTTGATGCCGCCGCAGAGGATCCAGGGGGAGGAGTTATCGCAGTAGATGGCGCCGCCATACTTTGAAGTCGTATTGCCCATGATGGAGCAGTAGGTGATCTCCGGATCGGAGTCGACGCAGGAGATCCCGCCACCAGAGACATCGGATTCGTTGAACCTGACCAGGCAGTTGATGATCGTCGGCGACGAGCCCACGCAGTTGATCCCCCCGCCGAAGGGGGCCGATCCGTTCGTGAGGCAGAATCCGTCGAGCACGGAATCTCTCCCCTCGCCGTTGAGGAAGGATGCCGCACTCCCCGACAGGTTGCCGTCGATGATGGTGAAGTGGGCGCCATGCTCGCCCGTCAGCGTGATCGCCTTTCCCATGTAATCGATATTCTCGATGTAGGTTCCGGCATCGACAATGATCTCATCGCCGGTCTGGGCTGCGTTGATCGCGTCCTGGATCGTGCTGTGATCCCCGGGGACGTAGATCGTGGCCGAGAAGCAGAGCGCGGGTGACAAGAGGATTGCTGCAATGATGAAAAGAAAACGCATTTAACACCTCCCCGAACGGGGTACTGGGAGACCGCTCGAAATTTTCGTAATTCTCTCCGCGGCTTCCATGAGTCCAGACGCTTGTCCTGTTTGCGGCTCTGACGTTTTCGAATAATAGCATGGAAAGAGTGGATTTCCAAGCAGTTGATGGCCATCGCCCGGGGTGAGCGGGAGGGAGGTCCGATCAGCTTCAATCAGCCGCGACGGTCCGTTTCCGAGGGAAAGAGCATCTCTTCCGCAAAGATCTCCTGGAATCTCTCGTGGCGGCTGAGGGATACATGCTCGATGTTCTTGCTGAAGACACCGCTCCTGGCCGGGTCGCTGATCGTCTGGAAAAGCGCGATCTTGGCGCCCAGGAGAGCGGTGTTGCCCGCCGACGAGATCCTCTCCCGCGGGAACCGGATCATCCCGATGCGCGAGGCGCCGGACGTGTTGATGTAGTTGCCGAAGGCGCCGGCCAGGAAGATCCGTTCAACGTCGTCGAACCGCGCCCCGAGATGATCGAGCACGATCCGGATCCCCGCGGCCACGGCCCCCTTGGCAAGCTGAACCTCGCGGATGTCGCGCTGGTTGATCAACACCGGCGGGATCAGCTCGATCGCACCATCGGCGCCCGCGAGGCGGCCGGACGGCTTGATCAAACCGAGCTCGAGCCCGGCGGCCACGGCGTCGACCAGGCCGCTGCCGCAGATTCCGCGCGGCGCGGCTCCGCCGATGACGTGGCAGCTCGGCCTTTGCTCCTTCACAAGCACGGCGGAAACGGCTCCCGGCGAGGCGCGCATTCCCATGGAGATGTTGCCGCCCTCGAATGCCGGTCCCGCGGCGGTGGAGGCGCAGACGATGCGACTGCTGCTGCCCGCTGCGATCTCGCCGTTGGTGCCCAGGTCGACGAGAAGGGAGATCCCGTCCCTTCCGTGAATTCCGACGGCCTCGATACCGGCGAGGAGATCGCTGCCCACGAAGCTTTGAAGGCAGGGAAGGAACTCGACGACGGGATCGTCCTCGATCGTCCAGCCGAGGTCCGAGGAGGCAAAGCTCTTGAGGCCGTTGTCGGGTGTCTCGAACGGATACGCAGACAGGGGGGCGAGAGGGATACAGCAGAAGAGGTGGTGCATCACCGTGTTGCCCACCAGGACGATCTTGCGGATCCTCCCCTTGCCGTCTCGCGGCAGGCGGCAGAGGGTTTCCGCCATTCTGCCCACCTCTTCGCGGGCGGCCGATTCGAGCTTCTCCTGTTCGCCTCGCGTGACGGCGCAGTCGATCCGGCTCATGATGTCGCTTCCGAACAGGGCCTGGGGATTCAGCGCGGTGGACACGCCGAGGACCCGCCCGGTTTCGAGATCGACGAGCTGGGCCACGATCGTCGTTGTTCCGAGATCGACGGCAATGGCGCAGCCCTCGGAGGGAGTGAACCGGAAGTCGCGCTCGTCGGAGAGGATCGACGCACCCCACTGCAGAAGCTCGAGGGTGAGGTCGTTATTCGCCTTGTGGAGACAGGCCAGCCTCCAGCCGGCCTCGATCTCCTCGCTCGAGAGGAGCTCTCTCTCCCTGGCAAGGACCGGCAGACTTCCCTTCACCACGCGGACGCGGCAACCGCGGCAGAGACCGTTTCCGCCGCAGGGGAACTCCACGCCGAATTCGAAGAGGGCCTCCTTCAGCGGCCTCTGCGACTCGAGCTCGCATGCGACGTCCAGGGGAATCAGGCGGATTCCGACTTTTGCGCTCATGCACACAAGATACATCAGCGGCAAGCACAAGGTGAAGCCTTTCCGGACAAGCGGGATTCTTTCGACAGGCGACAGCGGAAGAATATGGTTGCCTGCCGGGCACATTTTTTTCACCCTCGAAGGATCGTGCTTCCCTGTGCCGCGACCGCTTCCCTCCTTCGAAGGAGCAACGAGATGCCCGTGGAGACGATGACGCCGAAAGAGCGATGGAAAGCCGTGCTGCGCGGCGACAAGCCCGATCGTGTTCCCATGGACTTCTGGGGAACGGAAGAGACCGTGGAGATGATGATGCGGCACCTTCGCTGCGCCACGGCCTGGGAGATGTACGAGCGGCTGCGCATCGACAAGGTGGTGGCCGTCGCACCGCACTACTGCGGCCCTCCTCTCGAACCGGGGTTCGACGAGTTCGGCTGCCGCTTCGAGATGAAGGACTACGGGACGGGAAGCTATTGCGAGTGCGTGGGGAATCCGCTTGCGCGCTTCACGTCATGGGAGGAGATCGAGGAGCAGTACACCTGGCCGACGCCCGACTGGTTCGACTACTCCTCCATCCCGCGCCAGATCGTGGGGAGAGAGGAGTATCCCGTCAAGGGCGGCGGCTCCGAGCCGTTTCTCAGGTACTGCCAGCTCCGGGGTCTCGATCAGGCCTTCATCGACCTGGCGCTCGAAAGGGAGATGGTCGTCCACTGCCTAGACAGGCTGTTCGCCTTCTGCCGTGAGGACACGGTGCGGACCTTCGAGCAGATTCCCGGCAAGGTGGACCTCTGCTACGTGGCCGAGGACTTCGGCTCCCAGGAGCGGCTGCTCATGGCGCCGGACGATATCCGCGCGATCTTCGTTCCGCGGATGAAGAAGATGATCGACCTGGCGCACTCCGCCGGAGCGGCCGCCTTCTTTCACAGCGACGGGGCGGTGAGGGAGATCGTTCCCGACATGATCGACGCGGGCATCGACATCCTCAATCCGATCCAGTGGCGCTGTCCCGGCATGGACCGCAAGGGGCTCAAGGATGATTTCGGAGGCCGTGTCGTCTTTCACGGCGGTGTGGACAACCAGGAAACCCTGCCGTTCGGCAAAAGGGAGGCCGTCAGGGAGGAGGTTCTGGCAAACATCGAGATCCTCGGCCGCGACGGAGGCTACATCCTGGCGCCGTGCCACAACATCCAGCCGAACACCCCGCCGGAGAACGTGGCCGCCCTCTATGAAACGGGTCTGGCGAACGGCTGGTATTGAGAGGGATTCTTGACGAAACGAATCCGGCTCAACCGGAAACAGAGAAAAAAAAGCGGCCGTCCCGAAAGAGACGACCGCTGAATAGTAACTTCACCGTTCCTGGCTGAGTAGCCAGGGCAGATCAGACGCTATGGGATGATGTCAAACATCGCCGGCATGTACGCGTAGGTCACCTGGCCGGTCCCCGGCGCTGTCGTGTGCACCCCTGCCACGAAAATGCTGAGACCCACATATTGCGGGTCGAGGTTGGCAGGGATATTTATCCTGGGCGAACCGAATCCCTGTGCGTCGATGGTGCCGATGGTGTTCTGGAAGATGCCGCCATTGGCAAGGTTCCTGGAGAGGAGGAACAGGTCATCGATGTTGAGGTTGACCTGGACTCCGTCTCTCATGAAACCGGGAGTGCTGCCACGGCTGATGAGCATGAAGTAGTTCTCACCGGCGTAGGAAGCACCAGGCTCCAGCGTGACGAAGATCTGTCCGCCCGTCGCCGCGCTCACGACTTCGGGAAACATCGAGATGTCGGAGTTCTGGGGCTCCATCCTGATGTCGTCCGTGTAGTTGTAGATGCAGGTGGTGGGAGCGGAATTGCGATAATTGTAAACTTCGATGCTGTAGAGTCCGGAAGTGGTCGGTGTGTAGGTGGCTGTGAGGGTTTTGCGCTTTGCGCCGCTGCCGATATATCCGCAGCTGTCAGTTAGGATCAACACCCCGTTGATCTCGACGTCGTAACGACCCCCGTCATTCTGACCACCTCACCCGCTTTCAACGTATGCGATGCACATGCTGAAGTCGTACGTGACACCGCCGATCAGCTCGACATCCTGGATTAAGCCGCCGTTGCCGGCAGAGGTGCCGGGCATCTTCCGATAGCACCAGCTCACCGAGCCGTTGCCGTTCGTGTCATACTTCATCATCCGGCCATAGGTATGGTTCCCGGTCTTGACCCACGGATCGAGATCGCCGCTCTCGAATCCGCCGTTGGGAACGATATTCTGTGCCGCTCCTTCCTGGTTAGAGAACGCGATGAGGAGCAGGGCTAGACAGCCCAGTCCAATGTACAGTTTCTTCATTGCTGGCCTCCTAATAAAGAGATAGGTACAGGGATTCCGTGACTTGTGATCCACAGGTTTCTATATGTTATCACCCGGGAGAGGTAAAGTAAAGTCCATGTGGCAAAGTAAAGCATAGTTCATTGATTTGAATTAGAAACCTGGCCGGGAGGCCAGGAATTCCTTTACCTCCTGGAGGGACGGGATGTTCTGGGCACCGGGCCTTTTGCATTTGAGAGCAGCGGCCGCCTGGGCGAATCGGACGGGATCGGCTTCCCCGCAGGCCATCGCTGCAGCGAGAGCTCCCACGAACGTGTCGCCCGCTCCCACGGTATCCCTGGATTCCACCTCGAAGGCCGGCTTGAAGCCGTTATCGTATACTCCTTGCTCGCCAAGAGTAATGATGACGCGACCGGCTCCGTCACGTTCCAGCTCCCTGGCCGCCGCCGCCGGATCCCCCAGGCCGGTCAGCTGTTCGACCTCGATCTCGTTGGGGATCAGCAGATCGATGCCGCTCAACGGGAATTTTCTTGCCGGTGACGGATTGACGATCACCATGTCGGCCTCGGGGAGGGAAAACGGAGTCTCGAGCTGGGTGAGGGCGATGTCATGCCGGCCGGCGTCTCCGACCTGCGAGTTGGCGCCCGGCGCCACTCCGATCAGGTTCCTGCCCGACCTGTCCACGAAGATCAGCGCGACCCCGGTATGCTCCGGAACCGTGGTCACCGCCGAGACATCGATCCCGTTATTCTCGAGGTTCTTCCGGGCCATGCGTCCGTGCTCGTCGTCGCCAACGCAGCCGATGAACTTGACGTGCGCGCCCATCCTGGCAGCGGCAACGGCCTGATTCGCTCCCTTTCCGCCCTGCTCGATGCGGAACATTCCGCCCGTTACGGTTTCCCCCTCGCAGGGGAGACGGTCCGTCTCCATCACCAGGTCGATGTTGATGCTGCCGATCACGGTTATCTCGCGCTTCGTGCTCATGGTCCTTTTCCTCTCGGGAACAGTTGATTGCCTGCACGACATTATGAGGCAGCCGGGCTCTGCGGCAAGAGGGCGTCTGCCGGCAGGCACTCGCGCTCACGGCGCAAATGGAGAATCCCGGGCCGCGGACCGCCCTCCTTGACTTCCCTGATCGTGTCACTGATAATGCTAATCTATCGGTAGGTAATGAACCGTAAGGGCTGCAGGAGGCTTCGATGCCGCACGGGGGCGATAGTCCGGATCCCAGATCGACGCAATCTCTTCTCGACCTTTATCGTGAAGGCGACAGCGAGGCATTGAACCGGCTGATGAGACGGTACTACGACCGTGTCTGCGCTGTTGTGCACCGGTCGCTTCCTGCTGCGATACGGCCCAGGTATGACACGGGCGACGTGATCCAGGAGGCCATGCTGCGAGTCCTGCGCAAGGTCGACACCTTCGAATACCGGACAGAGGGGGCGTTCTTCTCCTGGCTCTGCACGGCCACGGAGAGGACTCTCGTCGATCTGATCCGCCACGCGTCCCGGCAGTGTCGCAACCGGGAGCAGGAAGTACGCCTCGACGGGGAAAACGCCTTCGAACCTGCTTCGCGCATCGGCGATCCGGGCAGCCTGGCGACATCGAGAGACGAGCAGGAACGGGTCATGGAAGGTCTCGCGAAGCTGGACGAGGAGCTGAGACGCGTGCTCCTCTATCGCGAGTATGGAAGGCTCACCTGGAAGGAGCTGGGTGACGCCACCGGAATGGCGCCCGTCACGGCACGCCGCCGCTATCTCAAAGCCCTTTCCACGCTCGGCAAGATCTTGTCGTGAGCATCGTTCGGGAAGAACACCCGGGACGTGCATCACGATCGAACCTGTTCGAAACCGCCAGAAAAACGGAACGGGACGGCAGTGAGCGATCGAGTCGATGACGCTGTCATGGAATTCCTGGATCTTCGCGAGAAGGGGGAGGCTCCCTCGCCGGAGGAGTTCGCCGAGCGCTACCCGGACATCCGGAAAGAGCTCCTGAAGCAGCTCTCCACCATCTCCACGGTGATCACCGGATTGAGACCCGACATCCTGTCGCCCACCATCGGCCAGAGCATCGGCCCGTACACCCTGCTGCGCGAGATCGGCCGCGGATCGATGGGAGTGGTCTACCTGGTGGAACGGCGGGACGACCTGGAACCGCTGGCCATGAAGTTCCTCCCCGGCCTCTACACGGCCGAGAACCGGACGCGAAGCCGCTTTCTGAGGGAGGCCGAGACGCTGAAGAAGCTCGATCACCCCAACGTGGTCCATGTGCACGAAGTGGGAGAGCTGGCCGGGTCGCTCTACTTCGTGATGGATTTCGTGTCGGGAAAGAGCCTCGATCGCGTGATCGAGTCGTGGCGGCAGGGAAACAACGATCTGATCGAGCGCCAGCCCGCCGCCATCGCTTCGGTGATCGCCCGTGTGGCCCGCGGGCTGGCCGACGTCCACAGGCACAACGTTGTCCACAGGGACATCAAGCCGTCCAACATCCTGATCGATGAATCGGGATCGCCGAGGCTTGCCGATTTCGGCCTGGCCCGCGACATCCAGGCTTCGTCGATCACGGCCACCGAGGAGTTCCTGGGCACGCCGTTCTACAGCTCGCCCGAGCAGGTGAAGCGGTCCAGCAACGACATCGGTCCGCGGAGCGACATCTATTCCCTCGGTGTGACCCTCTACGAGGTCCTCTCGCTCAGGGTTCCCTTCGAGGGCCAGACGGCCAGCGACATCTTCGGCAAGATCCTCAAGGGCAGGCCGCCACCGATACGGCGCTTCGATCCGACGATCCCGCCCGAGCTCGCCGCCGTGACGCACAGGGCGATGGAGCGGAATCCCGACCGGCGCTTCAAGGACGCCAGGGAGCTGGCCGAGGAGCTCGACCGCTTCGCGCGGAACGAGAGGACCCGGACCCGCCCTCCAGGCGCGGCCAGCCTCTGCATCGGATGGGTGAGGAGAAACGTCTGGCTTCCCATCGCCTTGACGGTCTGCATTCTTCTTGTCGTGGGCATTCGCGTGGGCCACATGTTCTACAAGAACTACAGGCTCCAGGAGATCATGCACGGCAGCGACAACGCCTTTCTGATCTCGCGCCCCGAATACGTGAACTGCATGGACGACGCCTGGGACCTGGCCTCCACAGACGGCCAGCGATACAGGGTGCAGGCGAGACGGTTCGCTCTCATGGGCGGCGGCATGGATCGCGGCGCCGACATGCGGATCGATGCCGCGTCGCTCGCCGTGCGCTCCCATGCCCTCGACCTGCTGGCGCGCCAGACCGACCTGGCCATGCCGGACATCGCCCCTCTCCTTCAGGTCGAGCCGTTCTTCGTGAACTCCGCCGTGATCTCCGAGAAGGCGCCGGGCCAGAGGCCCACGATCCTCTATCAGGGCAGGGAGTTTCCCGAGCGCTGCTTCACCGTGCTGTCGCACTTCCGGTTCGGCTGGCGGCTGGCAACCTATCGGGACGGCGAGTATCTCTCCTCCGAGTTCCCCTTCGACCGTCCTCTCGATGCGGGTGAAACGGTGAAGCAGTGCCGCTGGTCCGATCTCGACGGCGACGGCGGGATGGACATCCTTCTCCTGATCCAGAAGCCGCCGCTCATGCGTCTCGAGGGAGCGCTGGCAGGTAAGGACAATTATCGCCGCATCGATGTGGCAAGCCTCGATCCCGGGCGGGCGCCGCGATTCCTCTCGATGGCCGACGTCAACGGCGATCGATCGGCCGACATCCTGGTGATGTGCGACACCAAGGGCGGAGCCGATTGCAGCAACTATCTCTTTCTCCTGGAAACGGATTCCTCCGGCAACGTGTCGTTCAGGGAAGCCGGAATGAAATCGGGAGTTGCGCTGCCGACCTCCCGCAGCAGCCACCACCGCACCCTGGGCGTGGTCTGGGTCGACCTGGACAGGGACGGGCGGCTCGACATCGTCGAGGCGGGCCACTGGGGCAAGGAAGAAAGCATGAACGTGGGGCCGCCGCGCGTTCTCCGCAACAGGGGCAATGACGAGGAGGGCATTCCCCGTTTCGACGATGTCAGCGCAGACGTCGGCCTGACGATGCGGAAGAGCGGCGACTTCTGTTCCAAGGCGGCGGCCGGTGACGTGAACGGTGACGGGATCGTCGACGTGGTCTACGGGACCATTCCACCGATTCTCTACCTCGGGCGAAAGGGAGGTACCTTCTTTGATGCCTGGGAAGAGGGAGCGAATCCGGCAAAGGCCAAGCAGGTGGCTTCCGTCGCCCTGATCGATTTCGATCTGGACGGCGACACGGACGTGTTCATAGGCTATTCATCAGCCCGTGACCAGCTCCTTCGCAACGACGGGATGGAGGGCAGCCGGGTTGTTTTCACCGAGGTGGCCCGCGAGCTCGGGCTTGCGGACGAGCGCGAGCTCCAGAGCTCCGTCAGCTGGGGAACGTGGCTCGACATCGACCTGGATGGCGATCTCGATCTTCTCGTCCGGCGAAATCCCGGGTTCGACCGGCTGTACCGGAACGACGTGGCTGACGGGCACTGGCTGAAGGTCTTTGTCGAGGGTCCGAAAGGAGATCCCTACGCCATGGGCGCCCGGATCACACTGTTTGCCGGGGACCGGAAATGGGTGCGGATTCAAGGAGCGCAGCATGCCGGACATTTCAGGCAGCTCAGATCGGTTCATTTCGGGCTCGGCAAGACGGCGGAGTACGACAGGATCGAGATCGTCTGGCCCTCGGGCGACAGGACGGAGCTGCCAGGCGGACAGGCGGATCGAACGGTGACGGCTGCGTTCGGGAAGAAGCGGTGAGCTGAGCCCGGGCTTCCTTCCTGTGAAAAAACAGCACATTGATTTTTGGAGAAATTTGATGATGACACGAGTGAAATCAAAGGATTCAATCACGGCTTCGCTTCTGGTCTGCCTGGGCCTGAGTCTGATCGGCTGTGCCGCGAACCAGCCTGCCTGCGACGCCGAGATCCCGGTCAAGACGATCGTGGCCACCCAGGGGGCTCCTGAAGCGATCGGACCTTACAGCCAGGCGGTCCTTGTGGGCGACACCCTCTATCTGAGCGGGCAGATCGCCATCGATCCGGAATCGGGGCGCCTGGTACGCGGCGGCATCGAGAAGGAGACCCGCCAGGTCCTCGACAACATCGGAGCTGTTCTCGAAGCGGCTGGTATGGATTTTGCAGACATTGTGCAAGTTCAGGTTTTCTTGAAGAACCTCGATCATTACAGCGTGGTCAACTCGATCTATGAAGATTATTTCACGAGCAACTTCCCAGCGCGGGCAGCCCTGCAGGTCGCCAGACTGCCGAAAGATGTTTCCATCGAGATCATGGCTGTGGCACGAAGAGGCGCAGGCGGAAGCAGTAATTGAGATTTCTGGAAAGTAGGAGAAAGAGATGAAGCTTGGCAAGACGATCCGGCGGCGGGCCCTTGTTCCCGTGCTGGCCCTTTTCATTACCCTGACTGCCGCTCTACCAGCAGCCATCGCCGAGGAGGAGGTCGTCAGCGACACCTGGTCGGTCATGAGGATGGCGGGTGATGAAGTGGGGTGGGTCTACGAGAAAATCTTCAAGCTGACCGAGAACGGCGTCGTCCAGTACCGGACGGAAACGGCTTCCAAGATGGAGCTGAAGCGCTTCGGCCAGAAGATCGAGATCGCCGTGGAGGGCTGGTCCCTGGAAGACGATACCGGCCATGTGCTGGAGATGGAGCAGACGTCGCTGATGTCGGGCACCGAGACCCACTACGGCGTCAAGGTCGACGGAGAGAAGGCCCTCCTCACCGTGACGACAATGGGGAACGCGCGGACCAGCACGATCGACTGGGACAAGGAGGTCCTGGGGCCCATGGGCATCTGGTATCTCCGGAACGAGAAGGGGATGGCGCCCGGGACGAAATACTCCTACAAGGTATTTCTCTTCGACTACACGAAGGTGGTCGTCAGCACGGTGACGGTCAAGGGGGAGGAGGAGACGGAGCTGCTCGACGGCAAGAAGGACACGTTGCTTCACGCTGTCTCCACCATTGACATCATGCCGGGAGTGAAGACGCACGAGTACTGGAATGACACGGCGCACACGCTGAAGACGTTCACCAGCATGATGGGCATCACCATCGAGACCTTCCAGACCTCGAAGGAACGTGCCGCCCTGGCCGAGGGAGGTGAGCTCAAGGCCGACATGATCCTCGCGACCATGGCACGCTCCAACGTGAATCTCCCCAATCCCTACAGGCTCGATTCGATCCTCTACAGCTTCACTGCCAAGGACAGCGAAATCGGCCTGCCGGACGAGCTCGACGACATCCGCCAGAAGGTCCTGGCCACCGACGGCGAGACGGCCAAGGTGATGATCCATGCCCGGGTGCCAGAGAGCTCCCAGAAGCGGCCCATGACCGATCCGCCCGCCGAGCTCGAGGAGTATCTCGCACCGAACGCGTTCCTGCAGTGCGACGACGCGGCCCTGGCCGCCAAGGCACACGAGGTGGTGGGGAACGAGACCGACGCCTGGAAGGCGGCCCAGAAGCTCGAGCATTTCGTCTTCAAGCACATCACGGCCAAGAACTTCGGCACCGGCTTTGCCTCGGCGTCCGAGGTCTTCGAGAACAGGACCGGCGACTGCTCCGAGCACGGCGTGCTCCTGGCCGCCGCCTGCCGCGCCGTGGGGATTCCGGCCCGGGTCGCCATGGGATACATGTATCTCGGCGGCATCTTCGGCGGGCACATGTGGACCGAGGTCTGGATCGACGGCGACTGGTATCCCATCGACGGTGTGATGGGGATCGGCCGCGTGGATCCCACGCACATCACCTTCTGCACATCGTCCCTCAAGGACGGCGGGATCGGCGAGGCATTCGTCAAGGCGGTGCAGGGGCTGGGCAACATCGAGATCAATATCCTCGAGTTCACCCGGGGGAAGAAGACCGTCAAGGTGGGCGAGGAGTTCAAGGATTACGTGATCGAGGGCAACCGGTACACCAACACCCTCTACGGGATCAGCCTCGTCAAGCCCGACGGCTACGAATTCGACGACTACGTGAGGGACTTTTCCGGTGTCGATTTCGATCTCGTCGACCTGGAATGCAAGGGCAGGCCCCAGGTGGAGGTGCAGGCCCTTCCCGCCTCGTTCTCCTTCAGCATCGACGAGTTCAGGAAGCAGATCCAGGCGAGCGGCGTGGAGATCAACTCCGAGACGCCGCGGAAGATCTGCGGCCGGCCTGGTGTGGTCATCAGCGGCGATTCGGACAACGAGACCGGCCTCCTCCTGGCCGTGATCGACCAGGACACCCTCTTCATCATCAAGATGGAGATCAAGGAGGAGGAGCGTGACATTGAGGTGTTCGAAGAGATCATCGACTCGATAACCCTGCCCGGCGGCGAGTTGAGCCGCGAGAAGGTCGAGAAGCTCAAGGCTATCGGCTACGGTCGCAAAAAATAGACAACTTTCTTCGCGACAGCGCGCGGGGATGTTCAACAGCCCCGCGCGCTGTGCTATAGTCGCCCCTGCCATGGAAACAAAAGGTCGTGAATCGTCCGCTCGCAAGAGCCCCGCGAGCGCCCTGAGCGGCGTTCTTGTCCTGTTCGCCGTTCTTCTCGCCGTCACGCTGCTGATCCGTCTCCCCGATCTCGGGATGCCGCTGGAGCGCGACGAGGGCGAATATGCCTACGCCGCCCAGGAGATCGCCAGGGGCGGAGTGCCGTACCAGGACACCTTCTGCCAGAAGCCGCCCGTCGTTTTCCTCTGGTACCTCTGCGGCATCGCTCTCTTCGGTGAGAGCGTCGTGGCGATCCACCTCGCCATGGTTGTCGCCGCAGCCGCCGCCTCCCTTTGCCTCTACTTCCTGGGCCGGCGCCTCTCGGGAAGGACGGCCGGGTGGTCGGCCGCCGTCTTCTTCACCGTGGCCGCCGCCGGATCGGGCTACTTCGGTTCCGCGGCGAACACGGAGATCTTCATGCTGGCGCCTGCCGTGGCCGGCGCACTCTTCGTGCTCCGAGCGGTGGAAAGCGAGAGGGCGCTCGACTGGTTCTTCACCGGCCTCTTCTGCGGGCTGGCCTTCATGACGAAGCAGGTGGCCCTGTTCAGCTTCGCCGGCCCTGCCGTCTTCGCCGCCTGGATCCTCTGGAAAAGGCGCCGCCCCGCGGCATCCCACGCGAAGCCGGCGCTTTTCGGGACGGCGGGCATCGCGGCGGCCGTCGTGCCCTTCATACTCTGGTTCACCCTGACCGGGACGCTCGGCGTGTTCTGGGACACGGCCTTCTCCCACAACGTGGGGTACGTGGTCTCACCCTATGGCGCCTGGAAGTGGGAGCAGATGGTCGACGTCGTGTCGAGGCGCTTTCTCGTCACCGACGGCCTGCTCTATTTCGGCACGGCACTGGTATTGCTTCAGGTAATCATGAGGAAGGAGAGCCGCGGAAGGGCCGCCTTCTGGTTCCCCTCGCTCTGGTTCGCGGGATCGGTGTTCGGCGTTGCCCTCGGGCCGTACACCTTCGGTCATTATTTCCTGCAGCTCCTCCCCGCCATGGCGCTCGCCACGGGAGTGCTCGTCGACGAGGCTTCGCGAAAGATCGCCTCCCGCCCCGGCCTGGCGCGGTTCATTCCGCTGACGGCGGGAATCGTGATCATGGCCCCGATGATATCGGACCGCCTGAGCACGATGGCCCTGCCGAAGGAGGAGCGCTCCTTCGAGCTCTACAAGATCTACGGGCTCACGCCTTTCCTGGCCGCCGTGGAGGTGGGCGAGTACCTGAAGAGGACCACCGATCCAGACGACACTCTCCTGATCGTGGGTTCCGAGCCGGAGATCCTCTTCTACGCGAACCGACGCAGCGCCACGCGGTTCACGATCTTCTACCCTCTCCTCCCGATCGCTTCGGACACGGAGCGGTCCGATCTCCTTTGCGAGGAGTTCTTCGAGGAGATCGAGGCGAATCCGCCCAGGAAGGTCGTGGTCACCCGGTGTCCCTCCTCCTTCATCACGGGCGGCAAGAGCACGGAGAAGCTGAACGAGATCTTCAATCGGCTCTACTCCGGCCTCCTGTCGAAGGATTATGTCGAAGAGGATCAGGTCTACCTCTCCTCCGGGGGGGACATCTTCTGGAAGAGCCGCTTCGGCGCCAATCCGGGCAAACTGCTGCTCCTCTTCCAGATCTACAGCCGTGGAGACAGTTGAGATATGGAATTGACGGACCGCCCGCGGGAAAGTAAAAAACGGCTAATGAAGCTCTATCTCGTCAGGCATGGTGAAGCGGTCCACCTCGACATGGAAGGAGATCCGCCGCTTTCGCCGAAAGGATGCCATGATGTGAGACAGATCGCGGCCCGCCTCGTCGAGGAGGGCGTCCGCGTGGATCAGATCCTTCACAGCTTCAAGTTGAGAGCGGCCCAGACCGCGGGAATCCTGGCCAGCGAGCTGGCCGATACTGTTCCGGTCAAGGAAAAGAGCGGTCTCGGACCTTCCGATCAGGTCGACCCCCTGCTCGATGAGATCGTCGACTGGAATGACGACTGCATGGTCGTGGGGCATCTCCCTTTCCTGCAGAAGCTCTGCGCCGGGCTTGTCGCCGATACCGGGTCCGACCCGCCCTTCAGGATCCCCACGGGCAGCGTGATCTGTTTCGAATCCGGGAAGGAGGACAGCTGGGTATTCCGGTGGATCGTCCGGCCGGAGCCTTGATCAGCCAGCCCCCCTTCCCGTATTCTTCTGATTCAGCGGAAATCCTGTGTGGAAAAAATAGATGACCGAGATGCTCCTGCCCTTTTTCATTTTTGTGCTGAGCGGCACCGTTCACGAGTTTGCCCACGCCTGGTCGGCGTTCCGCCTCGGTGATCCCACGGCCAGGGACATGGGACGCGTCTCCTTGAACCCTCTGGTCCACATCGATTTCGTCGGAACGGTGGTCGTACCTCTGATCATCGTCTACTACTGCCCCTACGCCATCGGGTGGATGAAACCCGTCCCGGTCGACACGTCATTTCTACGGAATCCCGTGAGGGATTCGTTCATCGTCTCGCTGGCCGGGCCGTTCTCCAATCTCCTCCTTGCCTTCAGCGGGGCCGTGGCGGTCTGCCTGATCCACTGGGTGGCCGGCTTCATGGCCGAAGGATCGGTTCCCCTGTGGCTGGTGGATCTGGATGACCTTATCTACTACTACTTCATACCGCTCAACCTCATGCTCGCCGCCTTCAACCTCCTGCCCGTCCCTCCCCTCGACGGGAGCTCCATCGTGGATTACATCCGCAACGATCCACATGGTTCCTATCACCGCCAGGCGTTTTTCGGCATGATCGTCGTCTATCTCCTGGTGTTCAGCCGTGTGTTCGATCATCTCTGGAGTGCCGCGTACAGCGTGACTTACTTCCTCGCTCTCGTACCACTTGTCTCCTGCGCGCTGTTTGTTTTATCTCTGGTGACGGTCCTGGTCTTCAACAAGAAGACTTCCGAACCGGTTTCGGGGCGCGTCGTCCGGCCCAAGAAACGCTCCGGTCCGTCATCCCGCATGAAGAACAGCAGCGAGCGCGCCCTGGCCGTTGCCCAGGCGCTGGCCAGGGGGGAGAAGGTATCGTCGTCCGATGCGAAGTGGTTCGCCAAGCTCAAGGAAGACCGGGGAGACGGCCAATCGCTCTGCGCGCCGATCAGCTACAGCATGGACAACGATTTCTGTCAGGGGTGCGCCAATCTGACACGGTGCCTGGTCCGCGATGCGGAGGAGCAGGCCGCCCGGAAGAGCGGCGCCGATAGCACTGCTGGAGAGTGATTCCAGTCCCTGCTTCGGCAAAATATCTTTACCATCCATTCCGGTCCAGGCAGAATGGGACCCTTGCTCTGGCCCGGACAATTCGCCGATCCCTTCCGGGAATCGAACAACCGTGCGGGTCCTACATTCAATTATCGTTATTCCTGATCCAGGCACCCCAGGATTCAATCCAATCGATTCGGAGGAACCCATGGCTCGTGGTTTGTTTCTGCTATCAGTGCTCTGCTTGATTCCCATGCTCACCCTCTTCGCCCAGGAAGAGCAGGAGCGATGGGATCTCATGACCGTCAAGGAGATCGGTGTCGACAGGTTCCTGGCCGAACATCCGGACCTGGACGGCAAGGGAGTGATCGTCGCCGTGCTCGACACGGGCGTGGACATGGGGGTCGAAGGCCTCAAAACGCTGCCCGACGGCAAGGTCAAGGTGGTGGAGTGCCGCGATTTCTCCACTGAAGGCGACCTGATCTGGGAGGAGGCCATCCTCGTCTCCGACGGCGCCAAGGGTGAGAAGCTTTCCGATTCGAAGGGGCGCTCCCTTTCCGGCTACCGCGAGGCGATCCTCGGTCCCGCCAAGAAGGAGGGCGAGGCGAAGGAGGGGGAAACGAATGAGGAAGGAGGCGAGGCCGCCGAGGAGAAGCCGGCCGCCACGATGCCGGACCGTTTCTTCATCACCTTCATCGAGGAGAAGAAGTTTGCCGACGCCGGCGTGAGGGACTTCAACGCCGACGGCGACACCAAGGACATCTTCGGCATCCTGATCTACACGGTGAAGGATGACGACGGCCTCCGGTACGAGGCGATCGTCGACGTGAACGGCGACGGCAAGCTCGACGACGGCGCGCGCTGCACCGACTACTGGCGCCGCTTCGACACCTTCGTGCTGAAGGGCAAGAAGGGCGGACGCCGGCAGCTCACCATGGCGCTCAACTTCTATCCCGAGGAGAAGCGGCTCTCCGTCCACTTCGACGACGGCGGACACGGCACCCACGTGGCCGGCATCGCCACGGGATACAGGATCCACGGCCAGGAAGGCTACAACGGCATGGCGCCCGGCGCCCGCGTGATGAGCCTGAAGATCGGCAACAACCGCTTTTCCGGCGGCTGCACCGTGACGGAGAGCGTCAAGAAGGCCCTCGACTTCGGCGCCAGGTACGCGAAGGAGAAGAAGGTCCCCGTGGTCTTCAACATGAGCTTCGGCATCGGTTCGGAGATCGAGACGAAGAGCGCCATCGACAAGTACGTCGATGACCTCCTCTGGAAGAATCCCGGCGTGGTCTACGTGACCTCGGCAGGGAACGAGGGCCCGGGGCTCTCCTCGATCGGCACTCCGGCCGCGGCGCTACGCGCCATCGCCGTGGGCGCCATCCTGGGACCCGAGGCCGCGGCGGCGCAGTACCGCTGCAACATCGACTACGAGGTGCCGTTCCTCTTCTCGTCGCGCGGCGGCGACACCTACAAGCCCGACATCATGGCGCCCGGCTCGGCCGCTTCGACGGTTCCCCTCTTCATGGACCGCGACCACATGAACGGCACGTCCATGGCGGCGCCGGCCGCGGCAGGCGCCATCGCCCTGGTGGTGGACGGCCTCGTGCGCCACGATCCGCCCTTTGAGGTGGACAACTCGCTCGTGCTCCGCGCCGTCAAGAACTCGGCCCGCCATCTCGCCGGGTGGACGGTCCTCGACGAGGGCGGCGGCATTCTCGACGTGCCCGCCGCATACGAGTATGCGCTGTTCCTCTGCAAGAGCGGCGAGGGGAAGATGCTGCGCGAGTACAACATCCGGAACCGGGGCCCCGCGCCCGGGTTCGGAACGGCCTACTGGCGGATCAGCCCGGTCCTGCCGCGGCCCACGGACGTGACGACATTCATGATCTCACCCCGCTTCCACTCCAAGGCCACCGACGAGGAGAAGGCCAGGTTCTACAGGGCCTTCGAACTGAAGCCCGATGCCGACTGGATCAGCGTCACCAACCCGATCGCCTACATCAAGTCGAGCAACCCCGCCACCGTGGGGATCATGGCGGACCTGACCGGGAAGGGGCCGGGGCTCCACACCGGCAAGGTGATGGCCTTCCGCAAGAGCGAGGACCGCGTGGACGGCAAGCCGGTCCACGAGTTCGACATCCCCGTGTCCGTGCTCGTGCCGCACCGCGTGGCGCCCGAGAACCGCGGCCGGTTCCGTGTCACCGGGGAGCTCGATCCCGGCAAGGTGGATCGCGTCTACGTCGAGGTGCCCGTGGGAACCTCGGCGATCACCCTGAGCCTTCGCATGCTGGAAGGCGGGAGAGCATCGTGGCTGAGCGCCTCCCTGGTGGATCCCGACGGCGTGGAGCGGGGCGGCTCCGGCTCGGTCACCGAGCAGGGCGACACCGAAGCGGTGCGCACGACCCGCGGCAGCGCCGTGATTCCGGGGACGTGGGAGATCGTGGTGAACTCGTCGATCCGCAGCCGGTGCGCGGCGAGCTACGATCTCGGCGTCACGCTCTCGGGTGCCGCGTTCGGGACCCCCGAGCCCTTCGGCGCCACGGATGGCCTCGTCCGCGGGAGGATGCTTGTTCCCTTCCGCTGCACCCAGGCCCTGCCGTTCAGCGGAACGGTTGCCGGACGGATCGACGGCTTGGTCAAGAAGGACGTCCACGTGGTGGAGGACAACGATGTCTTCACCAGGACCGTCAAGCTCGACAACACGACCGGGACGGTGAGGTGGAACGTGGAGTTCGACCGAGAGACCTATGCCCTTTTTACGGACTGCGTCCTTCGCGTGGAAGACGTGGAGACGGGAAACCCCGTGCGCAACGGGGCGCTGAGCCAGCGCACCGGTTCGATCAGCTTCACCGTTCCCAAGACCCAGGTGGAGCCGAAGGAGTACCGCTTCGTCCTGATGCCCGCCTTCAGCGTGAAGAAGGACAGCAAGAACTGGCGGTTCGTGTTGACCGAGAAGTTGAACTTCAGCAGCGGTTCCGTGGCGATGGAGTGTGTGAGCCCGAAGAACGGGCGAATCACCCTCATGCCCTGGGACTGGGCCAATATCGATTTCCGGATGCCTGCGAAGGCTCCGGCCGCTCCTTGCGGATACATGTTGAATGTTGTGCTGGAGGCTACCAGCAGCGGTTCGGCTGGGTTGATCTTGCGGGAGTCTGTCGAGATGTAGGCTTGCTGCCGGTTTCTTGTGTGATTTGAAGAGACGGCTCCGGGTGTTGCTCGGGGTCGTCCTTTTTTTGGGGGAAGGGGTGCTTTGTGAAGAGTCCTCTGCCTCAGGCTCAAGGGCTCCGAGGGGGGGGGGCGCCCCATGCGCCCAAACCCCCTCCGCCAAGGGGGCTTTTGGGGTGTAGAACC
>CAYZWU010000039.1:0-50403 GCA_964482235.1 uncultured Phycisphaerales bacterium | reverse complement strand
TGACCGGCTACACTATATGTCGTGGCAGGTTGAGTCAAGTAAATACCCCTATTCGGGAATGACTTTTCAACGGGCTGCCAGGAGTCCGCCCCGAAAGCCAATCGGGCCGACAGCGGGTTCTTTGCGCCGGCCGGATATTTTCCTGTTCCATCCTTCGGTTTGATCCCTGCGAGGCGCCGCAGTACAATCAGAGTCGATCTGCAGGTCTTTTGAGGAATGCTGCATGAATCCGGTTGCCACTTTCTTTGCCGCGCTGTTCCTGGCCCTTCCGGCGTGGCCTTCGCTGCCGGCCGACGAGAAGGACAGGAACCGGTTCATCTCCTCCTTCGGGAAAAGCTACCTGGCTGAAGCCCACATCGTCGCCGAGGTGGAGGTGGAGAAGGTCTGGACTGCCGGCCTGGGCGTCACGGTGGCCCGCATGCGGCTGAAGACGGTGCTGTACGACGAGCTTACCCCGGAGGCCAGGAAGAAGGTTCCTGTCCTGGTGCTCTGCCACAAGGGCGAGTTCGTGGAAGGAATCCATCTCCTTCTTTTTCTCGGCCGCTTCAGGGGAGGGGGGCGGTGCGTCTGCCAGCACCGCCTTTCCATGCTGGACAACTACTACCACGACAAGGTTCGCCTGATCGGCGATTACATTGCCGTGGAGAAGATCGCGGACCGCGTCGAGCGGCAGCGGGAGTTCAAGAGACTTCTGCTGAAGAACATGAACGATCGGTCGCCGTGGATCAGATGGAACAGCCTTCACGAGCTGGACGGCCTCATCGAGAGCAAGAGGGTGATCTTCACAAAAGAAGATGCCGATACCCTGGCCGCCGCGGCCCGGGAAGTGAACTCGGAATCATTTCGCAAGGCGCTGCAACGGATCCGTAAGACGATTCTCGAGAGAATCGAGAACAAGTAGGAGGAACGGTTGATGCATTCTGTTACTGGAGCCATCCTCGTTCTGTGCTGCCTCCCAGGTCTGGGAATGACCGAAGAGCCCGCCGCCGCCGACGGCGCTCCGACCGCAAGGAGAGTCTCCCTGACCCTGGAAGAGTGCGTCCGGCGAGCCTACACGAACAACGTGACGATCGAGAAGGGCCGGGATGCGGCCGCTTCCGCGGCAACGGGATTCGACGAGGCGAGGGGGGCCTTCGATCCGGCCTTCTTCACCGACGTCGAGGCCGGTGAGACGATCCGTCCGACAGGTTCCGATCTCGTCGGCGGTTTCGGCGTTCAGGAAACGGACCAGGATTCCCTGTCGTTCATGTCGGGCTTCAGGGGGCTGCTCTTTTCCGGGGCGACATACCAGTTCGATCTCTCTTTCTTCAGGAGCTACTACCAGCCTTCGGGTTTCATGACGGTGAATCCCCAGGTCTACTCGACCTACGGCTTCGAGGTGAAGCAGCCTCTCCTCAGGTCCGGCTGGACGACCTACAACCTGTCCAGCACGATGAAGGCGACCATCGCCTCCCGCCAGGAAGACCTCAACCTGGAGACCACGCTGAACGAAACGATCTTCGGTGTGGTGGAAGCCTACTGGAATCTCGTCTATGCGATCGAGAACCTGGCCACGAACGAGGAGTCTCTCGAGCTGGCGGAGAACCTCCTGTCGATCAACAGGCGGAAAAGGGACGAGGGGCTCTTCGGCAAGCTGGAGGTCCTGGAAGCCGAGGCCAGCGTTGCCGAGGCCAAGGAGATGCTGATAACGGCGCGCAACGGCGTCAAGGCGGCGGAGGACAGCCTGAAACGGCTGATCTGTCCGAGCTCCGATTCGCCAGAGTGGAGCGCCGGCATCACTCCCCTGACCGTGCCCAGGATGGGGGAGGAGAAGAGCCTGGATATCGACGCCCTGATCGGCGAGACCCTTCAGAATCGGCCGGACTACCAGGCCTTGATGATGGAAAAGAAGGCGCGCGAGGTCGACATTCTCGTGGCGCGCAACGAATCGCTGCCCAAGCTGGACCTCACGGGCACCTACAGGCTGAATTCGCTCGGCACGAACCTGGGGAACAGCCTGGACGATCTGGAGCGCAGGAAGTACCGCTCCTTCTCGATGGCGATGAACCTCGAGATCCCGATCGGGAACCGCTCGGCGAAGAGCGTGCTGAAGAGGTCGCTCCTCGAGATGCGGAAGGCGGAGACCGCGCTCAGGGAGAAGGAGATCGAGATCGTCTACGAGCTCCGCGAGGCGGTCCGGGACATCTCGCTGCAGCGGGAGAAGATGCAGGCTGCCGGGGAATCGAAGCGGCTGTCCGAGGAGCGCTACAGGGGAGAGATCAAGCTCCTCGAAGTGGGCCGCTCGATCCCCTACCAGGTCCGCGAGGCGAAGCGGAACTACCTGACCGGCCGCGACTCCGAAAACCGCGCCAGGCTCGATTACCAGATCGCCCTGGTGAAGATCGAGAAGATCAAGGGCAACCTGCTGGCAGCCTATTCCATCAGGCCGGAGCGGCACCTCCCGCAGGACGAACCGTTCGTGGGGCTCTGAGAGGCTGAAGGCCGCTCAATCCCGATAGATCCCTTTCCGCCCGATGTAGTCGGCCACGGCGTCCGGGACCAGGCCGGCGATGGAATCGCGACGGGACAGACGGCTTCGGATATCGGTCGATGAAACGGGGATCGGTTCGGCCTGAAGGGGAACGGCCTGCAGGGGAATCCCCTTCAACGCCTTCTCCAGATCACGGGGCGTGGGGGGGAGGCCCGTCGCGTCTCGAGCCAGCACGGCAAAGGTTGCCATCGCGGCGATCCGGTCGATTCGCCGCCACGTCGCAAGCTCCGCCAGGGAGTCGGAGCCGATCAGGAAGAAGAGCCTGGTGTCCGGCCGGCTTTTCTCGAGGAGCGAGAGGGTTTCCCAGGTGAACGAAATCCCGCCGCGCCGGATCTCCGTGGCATCGATCCGCATGCCCTTCTCGCGGGACACGGCGAGCTCCAGCATGGCGAGACGATCCTCGGCCGAAGCCAGCGGCCAGTCGATCTTGTGGGGAGGAACCGCCGCGGGCATGAACAGGATCGTGTCCAGGGCGAGCTGCTGCAGCGCCGTGCGAGCCAGGTGGATGTGCCCGTTGTGAACGGGATCGAAGCTTCCTCCCAGGATGCCGATCCTCTGTCCGCCCTTCTCTTGCCCTTCCGTCACGATCCGTTCCTCGCCTGCTTCTTCTCCGGTTCCTGATCATAAGCTAGGCGCTCGGCCTCCTTTTTTCAATCTTTCGTAGCAGGCTTTTGTGTAACCGCCGTCCGCGTCAGGCGTCAGGAGAACGATTCTGCCATTCGGCGAGACCTGATTCGAGAGGGGTGACCATGGCCATGATTCTCTGGACGCTGCTGGGCTTCTGCCATGCCGCGCAGGGAATCGAGATCGAGTTCACCAAGGTGGCTTTGCCGGGCAAGGAGGCGCTGCTCCTCTGCGCTTTCGTTTCCTTCGAGAAGGGGGAGCTCGATTCTGCCTCGCGAGCCGTTCTCTGCGATTCGGGAGGCCGATCTGTCCCGGCAGACTTCATCCCGACCCTGCACTGGGAGGATAGCTCTGTCCGTACCGTCGCCATTCGCGCTTCCGTGGCGGCCCACAGGGCTCGCGGCAGGTTCCGTCTTTTTCCAAAGGGAAGACGGGGCCTGAAAGCGATGTCCGGCATCGAGGTGTCCCGAAGGGGAAGAAGCGTCACCGTGGATACCGGGTGTCTCTTGCTCACTCTCGACGGGGATTCGCCGCGATTCATCTCCTCCGGCACGATGGACCGTCGCGACGTGGCCGGACTGGACGAGGGGCTTGACCTGAAGGTACCTATCAACGGGACGATCCTGAGACCGGCCGATGTCCGTCTCAGGGTCACCGCGGGATCCGCCGTGGCGGAGGCGGTCTTCACCGGGATCCTGGCCGGGCAGGATCCGGCCGATTGTCCTTCCTTCCGTCTGTCGATGCGCTTTCTCGCCGGCTCCGGGAGGCTTTGCTGCCGGCTCTCCATTCAGGGAGGAGCGATGGCCGGCTCATGCGGCGGGGCTTTTCTCAGCCTGATGCCGCCCTGGGAACGGTCCGGATCGACCGTCGTGTGTCATCTGGGGGGGCTCTCGGAGGTGCATGCATTGATGCCGGGAGGGAGGCTTTGCCTGAGAGCGACGCCTTCATCCGTCGTGGTGGTCGATGGCGAGGAGACGGTCGAGCAGAGCAAGAAAGGCCACCTGCGCGTCGAGGCGAGGGGATGCCGGCCCGGCATCGTGCTCGACCTTCCCCGGTTCGGGCGTCTTCATCCCTGGTCTCTTTCGGTCTGTCAGGGGGGACCGCTTTGCCTCTCGCTGCTGAACGACAGGTTCGACTGGGAGCCGTTCTTCACTTTTCAGAGAGAGTTCTTCATCACCTTTCGAAAGGGGTACGCCTTTGCCCGATCCGCCGCTTCTTCAACGGAGAGGGCCTTCTTCGGGATGCCGAGCGATCGGCGCAGAAGGTCTGTCCTGTTCGTCCCCGTGGAAGAGGCCGACTGCGAGAGCCGCCTTGTCACGCTCTACTGGGAGGTCACCGGCCTGCTGATCGAGCGCCTCCGCAGCGAGTGGCGCACGTGGGACGGTTTCATGAACTACGGCGATTACAGGAAAAGCTACGGCATCTGGGCCAATCAGGAGTTCGATCCTGCCCATGGCCTGCTCAGGAGGTTTCTCTGGACCGGAAATCCCCGCGATCTTTCGATGGCGGAGTCGATCGTGGCTCACTGGCTCAGCTACGACAGGGCGGGAAAGGACGATCCGGCGGCACGGCCGGGCACACCCTGGATGCACGGCCGCGCTCACCGATCGGGGCTGAAGGAACCGGGCCATGCCTGGCTGGACGGCCCGTTGCTGCTGTACACCTTGACCGGCGAGCCGGAACATCTCGAGGCAGCCCTCCAGGTCGGAGATTTTCTTGCCCGCAGCCTGCCGGGGCTGAAGAAGACAGTCCTGGAGCGAAATCTGTCGTGGTCTCTCTATGGTCTGTCCGCCCTGGTCGAGGCCGGCCACGATCGGTATTCCGGAGCCATGGAACAGGCGGCCTGCATGCTTCGGTCCCGCCAGGTGAAAGGCGGGCTCTTCGGTTTCAGGGAATCGCTGCATGACGAGAAGAGCTGCTTCGAATCGAACACCTGGGTCACGTCAGGAATCACCGTCGAGGCCTTGCTGCGCCATTTCGCCGTCACGGGGGATACGAGGTCGCGTGATGCCGCCCTCGGAGCGATGCGGATCATCGTGGAAAAGGGATGCGATCACGAGACGGGGAGATTTTCCGAAAGGCTGTTCTTCGGGACGATCGACGGCGACGTCTTGGGCAGGAGCGGACGTGTCAAGGGGGGACGGCTCGCCCTCCTGGCGACCGGCATGGCGCGGCTTTACCTTGTCACCGGAGATGAACAGCTGAGACAGAGAGCCGCATCGCTACTCCGGAGAGCGCTCGTCGAACTGCGCAGCGACGTGCCGGCCTATCCGGGAGAAGATCTGGCCATGCTGCTCAGGATCGGGATCGAACTGGTTCAAGCTGTGGCTGTCCCCGAGTAGATACCGAGCCCGCGCATACCGTAGATACCGAGCCCGAGCAATCTCCGCCATATTCGATTGCGGAGGTGCCGAAACGTATGTGGCGCCGTACGAATATGGCGGAGATTGCGCGGGCTCGGTATCCCGGTATCTACAGGTTGGCTTCGTCAGCCAGATATTCGGCCAGGGCCAGGCGATCCTTGTAGAGGCCTGTGGCGCTCGCTTCCGTCCCGGTCAGTCCGGCAGCCTTCTCCATCTCTGCCAGGGCATCGGTGCCGCCCGTCGCCAGGACAATACGGCGGATCCGGGCGACTGTCCGCAAGGCGGCCTCTTTCGCGAAGATCCTGGCCTTCAAGGTCTCGATCTCGAAGGGATCCTGCTCCTCTAGACGGGACACTGTTTTCGAGAAGGCGTGGGCCGTCTCGACATCGATCAGGATGTCGGCCAGGAGAAAGCGGAGATACTGATCCTTGGTCATCGGCTCGCCCGGGGCGTCGAGTATGTGGTGGAGGCATGCGTTGAGGCTCTTCCGTGCCTTGATCACCGTGTCGGCGCCGCAATGGGGAGAGCGGCTCAGTGCTTCCTCGGCTTCGTTGAGGCTCTTCTCGTTGCCGGTGCCCTTGGTGGCTTCCTTCACCATCTGGAGAGAGATCTGCTCCCTCTGGATCTGGTTGGTTCCTTCGAAGATCTCGAAGATTTTGAAATCCCTGACGAATCGGGGGAAGGGGGTCTCGTTCATGTAGCCGTAGCCGCCGGTGGTCTGGAGCGCGTCGAGGGTGATTCTTCCCGCCTCGGATCCGATCACCTTGGCCACACCGGACTTGAGGGTCACGTCTTCACGCGAATTGCCCTTCATCTTGAGGTCGACGCTCCTGGCCACATCGAGGCAGAGCGCCCTGGCGGCATCGACGGTGACAGCCATGTCGACGAACATCTCCTGCAATCCCCTGAAGGAGATGATCTTCTGCTTGAACTGGGTGCGCTCGTGGGCGTACTGGAGCGCCTCCTCGAAGGCAGCCCGGGCAATGCCCACGCCGATGATGCCGATCATCGGGCGCGTGGCATCGAAGGTCCCCATGCTGTGCAGGAAGCCCCGGCCTTCCTTTCCGCCGATCAGGTCCTCCTTCTTGATCACGAAACCGTCGAAGATGATCTCGCATGTCTCGGAGGCATTGATTCCCATCTTGTCGAACTTCTTGGGAAACTGGACCTCGGCCGGCGGGTTGTCGGGATCGACCTCGAAGATGAAGCCCGAGACGCCTCGCGCTCCGCGAGTCTTGTCCGTGAGGGCGAAGGTGGTATAGATCGACGCCACGCCGCCGTTGGTTACGTAGGTCTTCTGTCCGCGTAGCACGTAGGAGCCGTCCTCCTGCCGCTCGGCGATCGTCTTGATGCCTCCCGCGTCGCTTCCGGCGTTCGGTTCCGTGAGGGAGAAGGCGGCCACTTCGCCAGCCACCACGCGGGGGAGGTATTTCTTCTTCTGCTCTTCCGTTCCGAAGTAGAGGATGGGATCCGTGCCCAGGAAGGTGGCACCCAGCGAGGTGGCCGACCCGGCACAACCCACGGCGATCTCCTCGACGACGATCGCCACGTCGAACAGCCCGAATCCGAGCCCATCGTACTCCTCGGGGATGATCAGCGAGGTGATCCCCATCTCGACCATGTCATTGTAGAACCACTTCGGGAACTTGTGTTCCCTGTCCAGCTCCTCACGGCGGGGAATGACCTTGTCCTTCACGTAGTCCGCGATCGTGTCTCGGAACATCTCCTGTTCTTCGTCGAGTTCGTACATGAGACGGAAGGCTTCTTTCTTACTTCTCGCCATGACGTGGTTCTCCAGATTCGAAAATGGATGGATTTACTGATCCAGGTAGGTTCTGCCTGAAATGTGCCTGTAAAATAAAGTGGTGGGCGATACTGGACTTGAACCAGTGACCCCCAGCTTGTCGAGCTGGTGCTCTAGCCAACTGAGCTAATCGCCCACTAACTTCGTCTTCCAAGATTTCCAGACCAGGAAGCTGGGCCTCGAAAGTCCGGAAGGGTGAATATAGTGGGGGGGAAATGGCCGGTCAAGGGCTTTCTTGGCCATTTTGTGGGGTTTCTCGATCGATCGAGTGGATTCGTGTCACGACGGCCTGTGGGCCACGAGACCGAGAGTCCTGGCAAAGTCGATGTCGAGAAACCGGTGCAGCCAGTTCAGCAGGATCGAATGCGTCAGTCTCTGGAGAAAAGGCGCATTGTAGATTCTGTAGAGCCTGTCGACTTCGAAGCCCGAGGACTCCACCAGGGCGGCCAGGCTGTCGAACTTGAAGGCCGTGCGGTGATGCGGCTCCCTGAACCGGTGGGGGTGATGTCCATTGGGGGTGGACAGGATCAGAATCCCTCCGGGATCCAGAAGGTTGTGCAGCCTCCGGAGCATGTCGGACGCATCGCCCAGGTCGACGTGCTCCACCACCTCGAACATCCAGATCATGCGGAACGACCGGTCGACCTGCTCGATAGAGTGGTAATCGTGAGGCAGGCTCCTGTCCGGATCGAGGGAGCGGTAATCGAGGTTCGATCCATTCAGTTCGATTTTCTGGAGAATATTGCGGTCCGAAGCACCGATTTCCAGGATAGAGTCGCCAGGCTTCAGTCTCTCCTGAATCAGGTCCGTGTGACGCTTGCACAGCGGGATTCTCCAGACAGGACCGAAACGACGGTTGTTCTCGACCTGTCGCTGAAAGAAAAGGCTCCAGTCTCTCACTATGTCGTCAGGCATATGAGGCTCAGTCCATTCGTGGTTGGAACGAGGTCCATTTTGATGACCTTTCAATTTAAAAAGCCCGGGACGGGACATTTCAAATGATAAAAAAACACTATTGGGGCTTTTTTTTATAGGGTAGAATACGTAGGCTAAGGCAGTTAAGAAAATATGTGCTCTACCTGATTTTCAAAGTTGTCAAAATAGGAAGGGGATGATAAAGTTTTACCAGGAAGAGCATCGGTGGAGAATAATCCAAGATAGACAAAATATATAATCTACTTCAGGGGGTTTGGGTTAAGTTAAAAAATGAAAGAAGTTTATACCACTGGAGAAGTTGCCAGAATATGCAATGTCACGATCCGGACCGTGATAAAGTGGTTCGAATCGGGCGTTCTGAAGGGATTCAAGATCCCGAATTCCCGTGAACGCCGCATTCCTCGCGAGAATCTGATCGAATTCCTCAAGGAAAACGGATTTCCGCTCAACAAGATCGATACGAGCAACCGTCGCAGGATCTTGATCGCCGACGACGAGGAAGGGATCCTTTACGTCCTGGAGAGGTTCCTCAATGATGTGGGGATCTTCGACGTGGAAACGGCGTCGTCGGGCTACGAAGCCGGTGTCAAGACGATCAGTTTCAGGCCGCATGTCCTGATCCTCGACCATCTGCTCGGCGATACCACGGGCAGGGATATTTCGAAATCCCTCAGGGCCAATCCGGACTTCAAGGACATGAAAATCATCGTGATGTCAGGGTACCTCACCGATGAGGAAGTGGATGAAATGCTGTCAAACGGCGTTCAGGAGTTCATCCGCAAGCCTTTTGACCTGAAGCTGGTCAAGGACAAGATCCTCAAGGTGCTCGAGCTGGCGTGATCTCTCACAGACTCCCCGTTCTCAGCTGATCGACGAATCTCTGGAGATGCCTGCCGGGGCAGTCGGTGCTCCTCAGCTCCTTGTGTGTGACGATGCTGCCCGGAGCAAGGTTGTACCTGCTGGAAAGATCGGCAATCAGCGAGGCCAGCGCATCGGCCTGGTTCCTGTTGAGCCTCTGCTCGTCGAAGTTGCCCATCAGCGATATCCCGACGTTTCCACGATTCAGCTGTTCGTTCCCCGCGTGAGCCCCTTGATAGGAAAGAGGGCGGCCTTCCCATATCCTCCCGCTGTAGTCGATCAGGAAGTGGTATCCGATATCGGCCCAGTGCTTCGTGTTCTGGTGGAACTTCTGGAACGAGGCGATCTCCCGCGCGGTGGAGTTGAAATCGCTGTTGGACCAATGCACTCCGGAATGGTGGACCGTGATCTTCCGGATCGTCGTCATGCGGCTGATATTCGTGCGGATCGGCTTGGCGTTCCACCTCGAACGCGAAAGAAGGGTGTACTGCCCCGTATTGCCGGTAGCCAGAGGATCGGCGGGCTTCACGACACGAGGCGGCTCCTTGAGGAAGCCGAGACCGAGGAACTCCCTGTCGAGAGCCTCGCTGTCGAAGCCCTTGCTGTCGGACATCCTGGCCAGGATCGCATACGAATCGGGTTTCTTGAGCAGCCGGGCGCAGATGTAGCGGCGATAAAGCAGCTCGTCCTTGATCGACGTCGGGGGATTCCCAGCGCTCAGATCGGAGTAGATCTGGTCGGCCGTGTGCGTGAATCCTTCATGAACGAGCACGTCGCCCTTGGCCATGGCGCACTCGACACTGAGCCTGTCTCCTCCCGGAAATCGATCTCCCAGGGCCTGGGCATGCTTGCAGGCGGTGTCGAAATCAAGCTTGGCCAGCGTGTAGTGTTTCAGCTTCTTGTGACACTCGCCGCGGAGGCGGTAGGAGCGCGCCAGCAGAGGATCGGCAGGCTGGAAGGCATTGCTGTTGACGATGGAGTCGAATGCTGCAAGAGCCTCCCCGTAGCGGCCGTGGTCGTAGAGGTCCTGGGCTCTCTCGAAGTCCTTGTCGGAAACAGAGCTTCCTGTCGTGACGCAGGCGCCTGACAGAAGGAAGAGCAAGATCAGCCACGGAAATCCGAATGTGAGCCCGTTTTCTCGCTTTTTCATTGAATATCCGCCTGTTGTTGCGCACATCTCTCAGGAGTGTTTGTTTTGCGTTATGGTCAAGATAACCGCTTGTACCGACGATCTCAATAATTGAATATGTCTGCAGATTTTCCAGGTTGATACTACAAGCAGCTTCGGAGCGTTCATGAAGGAATGGATCAGGGCGATTCGCGTTCACCAGTGGTCGAAGAACTTCCTCCTCTTCGCAGCCCTCATCTTCGCCAAGAAGCTCGACGATCTGCCTCTCGCCCTGCAGGCAGTCCTCGCGTTTTTCTCCTTCTGCCTTCTCTCATCGGCGGTCTATCTCTTCAACGACGTGATCGACGCGGACAAGGACAGGCTCCATCCCAAGAAGCAGAACCGTCCCATCGCATCGGGCAGGATTTCGAAGAAGACAGCTCTTTTCGCGGCCGCGGTTCTCGTTGCCGCCTCGGTGACCGGCGTGGTCTGTCTCGACAACTCGTCGGCCTTTGCCTTGATCCTGACCTGCTATCTTCTGCTGAACATCTCCTATACTTTCATCTTGAAGAAGACCGTGGTGGCTGACGTGATCGTTATCGCAGTGGGATTTCTCCTGCGCGTTCAGGCGGGAGGCGCGGCCATCGACGTGAGGATATCTCACTGGCTCATCCTCTGCACGTTCTTCACCGCCACTTTTCTGGCCTGCTGCAAGAGGAGGTCCGAGCTCGCCCTGGCCGAGGGATCGCCCGAGGCGCGGGAAGTGCTGGCGCACTACTCCTTCCAGATGCTCGATGTCCTGGTGGCGATCACCGCGTCGTCGTCGATCATGACATACGCCCTTTACAGTGTCGCCACTGAGACGCAGAAGTACTTCGGAAGCGCCGACCTCATCTATACCATCCCCGTGGTGCTCTTCGGACTGGGCCGCTACACCTACCTCGTCTACGAGCGGAAGGCCGGCGAGGATCCCGCTGCCGTGATCCTGAAGGACCCGGGGATCATTGCCGCCGTCTTGATCTGGCTTGGGATCGCCCTCTATGTCGTTTACGGCTGAGCCGACGGTCTCCGCGGCCGAGGGGGGGGTCATCGCTCCTTCAGCACCGCCTCCGCTTCCTCGGTCTTGCCGTCGCGTTCGAAGGTGATCACGATCCTGTCGCCCGCCTTGAATTCCTTCAGCAGCTGGGCATAGCCGCGCAGATCCTTCACGTCGCGGCCGTTGATCTGCCTGATGCAATCGCCCTTGGCCAGCCCCGCCTCCTCGGCGGCCGAGCCCGGCACGACGTTGGCTACGCGAACGCCCGGGCCGGTGAAGGCGAAATCCGGCATGGTGCCGAGAGAGACCTTTCGCCCCGACGATTCGGATTTCGGCCTGACCAGGGGAGCGCCGGCGTCTTTCAGCGTGACGGTCAGAGGATCCTTGCGGCCGCCCAGGTAGGTCACCACCTCCTGCACCAGCTGGGCTGCCTGGACAATCCCCTCGCTGTCGAGCCTGGAAGGATCGTCCGTGGGACGGTGATAGTCTGGATGGAGTCCGGCAAAGACGTGGATCGCCGGAATCCCGGCATGAAGGAAGCTCACCTGGTCGCTGCCGCCCGGATCGTTGGGAACGGAGTCGGCCAGGATTCCCGTCGTGTACCCGACGCCCATGATGATGAACGCCCATTCCCGCGCCGAGCCTGTCCCGAGGATCTGGAATTTCCGTCCCTCCAGGCGCCCGACGGAATCGATGTTGATCATGGCAAAGATCGCATCGGCCGGATTCTCTCCCAGCGATCGGATGAAGTGCTGCGATCCGAGCAGACCCGATTCCTCGCCGGTGAAGGCGGCGAACAGAACGGGCCGCGCCGGCCTTGCCCTCGCACCGAGCTCCCGCGCCAGCTCGAGCAGGACGGCCACGCCGGAAGCATTGTCATCGGCGCCGTTGTGGATCTTCCCCTCGTCGCCCTTGTGGACATCGGGCCAGCCGAGGCCGAGGTGGTCGAAGTGAGCGCCGACCACCACGGGGCGGTCGGACAGATCGGGATCCGTTCCCGGTAGCCTGGCCAGCACGTTGGCTACCTGGACCATCTTCCTGTCATGCCCTGCAGCGGCCTCGAAGGTCTGGAAGAAAGCACCGTCATCGCCGGCCGGCTCCAGGCCTGCGGCGGCAAACCGTGCCGCGATGTACTCCCTCGCTTTCCTGATCCCTGCCGAGCCGAGCCCGCGGCCTTCCAGACCATCGTCCGCCAGAAAGGTCACGTGCTTCATCAGGGCATCGGGGGTGAACACCGGCGGAGGCTCGATGAGAGGCGGAGCGGTCGGCACGGCGAGGGGCTTCGACATTTCATCCCCGAGATCGATCACGAGGGGGGAGCCGACGGCAGGCCACTGCCCCTTGTTCGTGTTTGTCGGCTCGTCGCCCCTGAAGGCCAGATAGGAGTACTTCCCGTAGTGAGGGAGCTTGCGGCCGAGACCGGGGATGCTCTCCGGCAGGTCGGCCCCGACCCAGCAAAGAACCTCGTCGCAGTTCCCGGGATTGCGGACGGTGAGAACAAAGCAGCGATCCTTTGCAGGAAGCGCTTCCCCTGCCAGGGTGACCTGCTCCTTGCCGATCGCCGATCCATACCCGGCCAGCTCGGCGGAGCCTCTCGGGGTGAACCGGTTCCGCTCTCCCAGGATCCAGACGGAAGCGTCGTCCGGCAGCCTCTCGAGACGGCTGTCGAGAACGGTCTCGATGGCGGGATTGTCGGACTTCCAGCGATCGGCCAGCTCCGCGAACGCCCGGCTCATCGCCTCGGGCGCCCTCTCGGGCAGAACGATCAGGATTTTCGCTGCGCCGAAAACCTGGCCGATGGAGGGGGGGATCTCGGAGCGATCGAGCCGGCGGAAGACGTCGAAGCGGGGGTCGAGCTCGAAGCGGACCGGCATGGAGGGCAGGACCGCGTCGTAGCGCGTCGATCGGCCCTTGACGGCGATCTTGTGGAGTCTCGCCTTCTCCTCTCCCATCAGGTGAATGGCCAGAGGGACATCCAGGTCATAGGGCTCCTCGGGCTGGATCTGCCGGATCCTGACGGAGAACCGGATCCCTTCGGCGCCCTTCTCGGCGGAGAGGCTCCAGGAGTCCACCTCGAGATTCGGCGCTCCGGGCCGTGTCACCCACTGGTCGAAGATCGGCCCGAGGTCCATCCCGCTCGCAGCGGAGAAGGAGGCTTCGAGATCGGAAAATGCGGCGTGCCTGAAAAGGTTGCCCTGGTAGAAGTCTCGCAGGCCCTTGACGAAGAGCTCATCGCCGAGCCGCTGCCTGAGCATGTGAAAGAACATCAGGCATTTGCCGTATCCCACCGCTTCGGTGACGGCATCGTGGCGCGAGCGGAACTCGGTGAGAGGGAAATCCTTCGAATGCTTCACGTAGTCGAGGTATTTTTGCAGCGTCGCCCGCCGGTACTCCATCCCCTGCCCGCGCTGCTCCTTGATCAGGTGGTCGGCCAGATAGGCGGTGAGCCCTTCGCACCAGTTCCCCTTCTCCCAGTCCACGTAGACTCCGTTGCCCCACCAGTTGTGGAGGATCTCGTGAGGATAGGAGGAGTGCAGGATGAAGGGAAACCGGATCACGCGCGGTCCCAGCAGGGTGAAGGACGGCATGCCGTAGCCCGTTTCCCAGAAGTTCTCGACAAGAGCGAACTTGGTGAAGGGGTAGGGGCCGATCAGCCGGTTGTACATGCCGATGTAGAGGCCCGTGACGTCGAGGTACTTCGCGGCCAGTGAGGGATCGGGGGCGCGCAGGAAGGCGTGGGCCGTCACCCCGTTCTTCAGGTCGCGCTCGTATTCGGTGAAAGCCGCGGCGATGAGGTAGATCTCGTCCTGCGGCTCTGGGCTCTCCCACGTCACGGAAGCCTTGTCCGTTGCCGACTGGAACGAGCTCCGCTTGCCCTGGCTCACGGCGGTCCAGCCGGCCGGAAGGATTACATGGAGAGAAAAAGTGACCAGATCCGTTTCGAGCCGGGGATACCAGCAGGTGCCGCCCGACAGCACGGCGCCTTCCGGGCTGATGAGTCCGGGGCTCTGGCTGAAGGAACGGGCATACTCCTCCCCGGTCTTCTCGACCGGGTGATTGATGACTCCTTCGTACGAGAGGACCACCTGCCGGGGTGCGGCACCATTCCCGAGAGGGTAGATCGTGTAGCTCCTCGCGAGGGGCGCCTGCCCACCGGCGTCATCGGCCGGCGGATCCGGTTCGAGCCGGATCCCCTCGGTGAGGCACGTCACCGCGAGATTCCGGTGGAGTAGAAAGGAGATACCGCCGCTCGCCGCCCGATCCTCGCCAGGGGGAATGGTGATCGTGTCCAGCACCTGGATCCGATTGGATTCAGGGTCGATGGCGACCTTCAGCTCATGGTGGGGACAGCCGTCCTCCGAAGGAGTCCAAGGCATTGCAGGAGAAGAGGATGCCGCACCAAGGCAGCAGAGCCATGCAGCGGCGGGGAGAAGAATCGATGTCAGGCGCTTCATCATCTGTCGGACTCCTTGCGAGAAAAGGCTTCATGGTGCGGCCACTCTTGTTTCAAACTTGATATATTAACAAGGCGGGCCTGTCAAGCCGACGTTCCCGGTCGCGCCACCCTAGGAAAAACCGGTCTATTTCTGGTTGAATTCACCCATTACGGGGAGTACCATGCCTACTTCCCTCTGGAATTTCTTTTTGACAGCGGAAAGTATTGGAAACGAGCCTCCTTCGAGCCGAAAGGGGCGCGTCGAGATCGTATAAGTATTCATTCAAAAAGTGAGGTAGAAACGATGCTGAACAAGATAGGCATTATCGGCGGCGGTAACATCGGCGGAGTCCTTGCACAGGAGGCCGCTCGCAGGCAGCTGTCCAAAAGCGTGGCCTTGATGGACATTCTGGAACCTGACTTTGCCAAGGGAAAGTGCCTCGATATCTCCGAGGGTACCCCGACGATCGGTGTGGACACCGTGGTGGAAGGCGGCCGGACCTACGATGTGCTCGCCGGTGCAGAGCTGGTGATCAACACGGCTGGTGTCCCGAGGAAGGTGCGTCCCGATGGAACGTTTCCCGCCCGCGAGGAGCTGCTGAAGACCAACCTGAACATCACCGAGCAGGTGGCGAACGGCATCATGGAACATTGCCCCGACGCCATCGTTATCTCCATCGCCAATCCACTGGACGCCATCGTCTACACCCTGAACAAGAAGATGAAGCCCCCCAAGAACAAGCTGTTCGGCATGGCCGGCGTGCTCGATTCCAACCGCTACCGCTGGTTCGTTGCCAGGGAAGCGAATGTTTCCGTGGAGAACGTCGAGGCCTGTGTTCTCGGCGGCCACGGCGACACCATGGTCCCTGTCAGGAGCTGCTGCCGCGTTGCCGGCATGCCCGTGGAGAAGTTTGTTGGCAAAGAAGCTCTGGAAGCGATCGAGACCCGCACCCGCAAGGCGGGAGGTGAGGTGGTTGGACTTCTTGGTTCCGGCTCCGCTTTTGTTTCTCCCGCGTGGGCTGCCCTTGCCATGGCCGAGTCGATCATCTTCGACCGCCGGCAGATCCTGCCCACCTGCGCTCTCCTGACGGGCGAGTACGGTGTGGAAGGACTGTTCGTGGGAGTGCCCTGCGTTCTCGGCAAGAACGGTATCGAGAAGGTTATCGAGGTCGATCTCACTGATGAAGAGAAGGCTGCCTTCGCCCACTCGGTCGGTGCGGTCCGCAAGACCTGCGACGAGGTGGAGGAGCTCACGAAGGGTTGATCCTACCTTTCAGCAGATTTGACGGATAAAGAATCCGCCGCGGTGCCTTTCTGACCGCGGCGGTTTTTTTTTGATCTACCGCTTCGGTGCCGTCGGCCGTCGGCCGATCCTCTCGCGGATCGGCGAGACATCATGCCGGCTGCATCGCCTGATCGAAGCTGAGCTCCTCGCTCTTCCGGGTCAGCGTGATCCGCGAACCCTCCTTGATGTCGCCCTGGATGATCCGTCTGCCGAGAGCGGTTTCCACGTGCTTCTGGAGGTAGCGGTGGACGGGCCTCGCTCCGTAGACGGGATCATAGGCCGCATCGGCGATGAACCGCCTGGCCTCGGGATCGAGTGTCATGTCGATCTCCCTTTCCTTCAGGCGGCTGCGGATCCGCTCGAACTGGAGCTCCACGATCCTTTCCACCTCATCGCGCGTCAGGGCGCTGAAGAGAACGGTCTCGTCTACGCGGTTCATGAATTCGGGGCGGACGAGCGCCTTCAAGGCGTCGAGCACCTGCCGCCTCACCTGGTCGGGGATCGTTCCGTCGGCCTGCATGCCGTCGAGCAGGAGCTGGCTTCCCACATTCGAGGTCATGATGACCACGGCGTTCTTGAAGTCCACCGTGCGTCCCTTGTTGTCCGTCAGGCGTCCGTCGTCCAGCAGCTGGAGAAGGATGTTGAACACGTCGGGGTGCGCCTTCTCGATCTCGTCGAAGAGGATCACGCAGTAGGGCCTGCGGCGCACCGGTTCGGTGAGCTGTCCGCCATCCTCGTGGCCGATGTATCCCGGGGGGGCTCCGATGAGGCGGGAGACGGAGTGCTTCTCCATGTACTCGCTCATGTCGAAGCGGATGACGGAATCCTCGCTGTCGAAGAGCGCCTCGGCCAGGGCGCGTGAGAGCTCGGTCTTGCCGACTCCCGTGGGGCCGAGGAAGAAGAACGAGCCGATCGGGCGGCGCGGGTCCTTGATTCCGGCCCGGGCCCTGAGAACTGCGTCGACGACGGCTTCCACCGCCTCGTCCTGTCCGACGATCCTCCTGTGGAGCGTGCCTTCCAGGTTCAGGAGCTTGTTGCGCTCCCCCTCGACCAGGCGGGAGACGGGGATGCCGGTCCAGCGCGAAACGACCTCGGAGACCTCCTCCACGGCCACTTCCTCGCGAAGGAGGGACTTGCCGTTCTTGCGGGAGGCCATCTCCTCCTCTCGCGCGGCGAGCTGATTTTCCAGATCGGGGATGTGGCCGTGCTTGAGCCGGGCCGCTTCCTCGAGGTCATGCTCGCGCTCGGCCTTCTCCAGACCGTGGCGAGCCTTCTCGAGCTCCGACTTCAGGAGGCGGATGGCGCTCATGGAGGCCTTCTCGGTCTCCCACCTGTCGCGCAGCACGTCGGATTCCGCCTTGATGTCGGCCAGCTCCCGATGGACCTGGTCGAGACGCTGCCTGGATGCCGGATCCTTTTCCTTCTTCAACGCTTCGGCCTCGATTTCGAGGCGCATGACCGTGCGGCCGGCCGCGTCGAGGCTGGACGGCATGCTGTCCATCTCGGTGCGGATCAGGGCCGCCGCCTCGTCGATCAGGTCGATGGCCTTGTCAGGCAGGTACCGGTCGCTGATGTAGCGGTTCGAGAGAGCTGCGGCCGCTACGAGGGCGGCGTCGTGGATCCGCACGCCGTGATGCAGCTCGAACCTCTCCTTCAGCCCCCTGAGGATCGAGATCGTGTCCTCCACGTCGGGCTGATCGACGATCACGGGCTGGAAGCGCCGTTCCAGGGCCGCGTCCTTCTCCAGGTGCTTGGCATACTCGTCCAGGGTCGTTGCACCGATGCAGTGAAGCTGGCCGCGCGCCAGCAACGGCTTGAGGATGTTGCCGGCATCGATGGCGCCTTCCGCCTTGCCGGCTCCCACGATGGTGTGCAGCTCATCGATGAAGAGCAGGATCCGGCCGTCCGAGCCTTCGATCTCCTTGAGCACCGCCTTCAGGCGCTCCTCGAACTCGCCGCGAAACTTGGCGCCGGCCACCAGCGAGCTCATGTCGAGGGCGAAGATCTGGTGGTCCTTGAGCCCCTCGGGCACATCCCCCTTCACGATCCGCTGGGCGAGCCCCTCGACGATGGCGGTCTTTCCCACTCCCGGTTCGCCGATCAGGACGGGGTTGTTCTTCGTCTTGCGGGAGAGGATCCGGATGATGCTGAGAATCTCGTCGTTCCTGCCGATCACCGGGTCCAGCTTACCCGATCGGGCGAGTTCCACCAGCTCGCAGCCATACTTGTCGAGAACCTCGAAGGTCGCTTCCGGATCGGGAGTCGACACGCGCTGCTGCCCCCTGATCGTGCCGAGGCAGTCGAGAACCCTGTCGCGGCCAAGGCCGGCCTCCTCGAGCGATCGGGCCGCATCGGATCGGGGGGCGGCCTTCAGGACGGCGAGAAGCAGATGCTCCACGCTGACGTAGTCGTCGCCCATGGAGCGCGCTTCCTTCTCGGCCTGGATCATCGTTTTTTGCAGCGTCGGGTCGAGGCCGGCTCCTCCGGTCGTATCGCCGGTGACGCGGGGCAGGCGGTCCAATGCCCTTTCCAGACGATCCTTGATCGCGTCGATCGGCACGCCGGATTTTTCGATGATGCGCCGGACCGTGCCTTCTTCCTGCTCGATCAGGGCGAAGAGAAGGTGATCCACCGTGATCACCTGATGACTTGCCTCGAATGCCAGCATCTGAGCATGCTGCACGGCTTCCTGCGATTTCGTTGTCAGCCTCTTCATATCCATTTTTCAGCTCCTCCGTCATGAGTCGGTTTCTCGGTGATCATGCAAAGGCAGTGCCAAAGCGAAAAGGTCGCGTTCCGGGGAGCAGCAGCTGAAATACTCTGGTAGATAACAGGATAGGCGGTTTTTTGGATCTGGAGGGAGAAGGGGGAATGCATCGGGCCATGTCAATGTGGCAGGATTTGTCATTTTGGCGCACTATTCTTTTTTTTTTCTCCTCTCTTCCTCTCTGATTGCGTAATACTAAAATTAGTGTTTACTTAACTCCTTTCACAGGCAACTCGGCACCCCGCTGAACCAGATGAGTCGATCCAGGTTCCTATCAGCCCTCTATTTCTGTTTTTTGCTCCTGGCTTCCTGCTCCTCACCCGAGGAATACAGGGAAGATGCGGATCGGGAGGTCTCCAGCATTCTCGATTCCAAGCAGATGGCCGCTTTCGGGGATTCCGAGGGCTTCTCCATCGACTGGAAGCCGGACACTCTCCAGCAGTTCGTGAAGGAAGATATCCCTGAAGGGCAGGAAGGCGAAGCCGTCCTGAAATCCTGGGATGGTCCGCTCGTCCTTCTATTGCTCGAAGATGCGCTCAAGCTGGCCATGAACAACAGCAGGTCGTATCAGACACAGAAGGAGAACGTCTATCTTTCGGCCCTCTCCCTTTCCCTCGAGCGGCACCGGTGGGATTTCATCTTCAGCGGCGACATGGAGGGAGCCTATGTCGTCGACAACCGGGAGCTCAACATGGAGGGCAGCGCCGGGCTCGGGGTGAGCAAGATGCTCGCCTTCGGCGGCCAGGTGGGGCTGAACCTGGGCGCCAACTTCTTCCGGTACGTCACCGGCGACCCGGACCAGTCGCTCATCTCCGCCGTGACAGCCAGCTTCACCGTTCCTCTTCTTCAGGGAGCGGGACGGGCCGTGGCGACGGAGAGCCTGACCCAGGCCGAGCGCAACATGGTCTACGAGCTGAGGGATTTCAAGCGGTATCGCCGGCAATTCACCGTATCGATCGCCAGCGAATACTACAGGGTGCTCCAGCAGCTCGACTCTCTCGACAACGCGGAAAGGAACCGCGAGGCCCTCGAATTCGCGAGGAGGAGAACCGAGGCCTTCGCAAAGGCGGGACACCTGCCTGAATTCGAGGTCGACCAGGCGAGACAGAATCTGCTCGAGGCGGAACAGGAAGTGATTCTCGCCAAGCAGACTTACAAGAGCTCTCTCGACAGCTTCAAGGTCACTCTCGGCCTGCAGCCCGACGCCAACGTGGATCTCGATCCGGACGAGCTGGCCAAGCTTGCCGACGTCGATCTGGAGAAGATCGATCTCACTCCGGAAAAGGCGATCAGGATCGCCTTTGTGCGGCGAATGGACTTTCTCAACACCATCGACCAGGTGGAAGATGCGGGACGGAAGATCGTTCTGGCTGAAGACGGGCTGCTTCCCGAGCTCAACCTCGTGGGAGGAGCCTCATTCGACTCCCAGGGTCCCAACAACGTGGCCAACTTCAGGCCGCGAACGGGACGGTACGAGCTCGGTCTCGACCTCGAGCTTCCTCTCGATCGAAAGGAGGAGAGAAACCTCTACCGGGAGGCGTTGATCTCCTTCGACAGATCCAGGCGCTCCTTCGGCGACGAGAGGGACAACATCATGCTTCAGATCCGCGACGCCTTTCGATCGCTGGCCCAGTCGCGCGACAGCTTCGAGATCCAGAAGCAGTCCGTGGCCCTGGCCGAGAGGCGGAAGAAGTCCACGGATCTTTTGCTTCAGAAGGGCGACGCCACCACGCGCGACATGCTCGATTCGCAGTCGGCGCTGCTCAGGGCGTGGAACAACCGGACAAGGGCTGTTATCGACTACAAGATTTCGCGCCTCGAACTCTGGCGCGACATGGGAATCCTGGAGATCGACGATCTCGGAAGATGGGTGGAGCCGACGAGCCTCGATCTCGAGGAATAGGTGGAAGCAGGATTAGAAATATGAATGAGCTGGTTCTGGAAGAGGATGTTTCCCTGAAAGGGCGGAAGCCGAAGCGGTTGTCCAGGGGGATCTTCCTCGGATTCGTGGCCATCACGGCTCTCGGGGGGCTCACGTGGCTCCTCTTCTTCAACGGCGGGGACGATGTCCTCGATGCCGATTCGCCACTCGTGCCGGCGACGCGCGGCGACCTGATCATCTCCGTGCTGGAGGGGGGCAACCTCAAGGCGCTCGAGTCCCACGAGATCAAGTGCCAGGTGGAAGGTCATGCCACGATCCTCGAGCTGGTCGAGGAGGGGACGCAGATCACCGAACAGGACATCGAGAACGGACGGATCCTGGTGAAGCTTGACGCCTCGGAGCTCAGCGAGCGGTTGAAGACCCAGGAGATCTCGTACCAGTCGGCCTACTCGGACTACGTCATGTCCAAGGAGGCGCTGGAGATCCAGCTCAAGCAGAACGACAGCGATATCAAGGCCGGCGAGCTGGCCGTGAAGTTTGCGCTCATGGACCTGCAGCGCTACCTGGGCGAAGATCTGGCGTCGAGGATATCGAGCGGAGATATCGACCTCTTCTCCCCGCAGATTCTCGGCAAGGAGCGGTCCAGTCCGGGATTGATCAAGGGGGCCTCCCTGCAGCGCTGGCGCGAGCTCGACAACGCGATCATGCTGGCCGAGGAGCAGCTCGAGCTGGCCAAGGACGACCTGCACTGGACCGAGGAGCTGGCCAAGGAGAAGTTCGTCTCCCAGAACGACCTCAAGGCCGCACAGCTGCTCATGATGCGCCGCGATGTGGAGTGGAGCCAGACCAAGACGGATCTCGACCTCTTTCTCAAGTACGAGTTCTACAAGGAGGCGGAGAAGCTTCTTTCGGACTACAAGGAGTCGTACAAGGAGCTCGAGCGCATCCAGGCCCGGGCCCGCGCCCAGGAGACGCAGAAGCGATCCTCCCTCGAGGCCAACACGGCCAAGTACGAGCTTCAGAAAAGCCGCCTCGAAGACTACAGGCGGCAGATCGAGAACTGCACGATCCGTGCCACGGCACCGGGCCTGGTCGTCTGGGCCAATCAGAGCGGCGACTGGGGCCGGGATTCGCGCCGGATCGAAGAGGGCGGCACGGTGAGGGAGCGGCAGACGATCATCACCATCCCCGATATCTCCACAATGGCCGTCGAGGTGAAGGTGCACGAATCGTCGGTGAAGGGAGTGAGGGTAGGACAGCGGGCGATCGTCACCGTGGATGCCCAGCCCGACCTCGATCTCCACGGCAAGGTCCTCAAGGTGGGTGTGCTTCCGGACAACCAGTCGCGATGGCTCAACCCCGACCTCAAGGTCTACTCGACCGATGTGTCCATCGAGGAGGACCTGTCCTTCCTGAAGCCGGGGATGTCGGCGCAGGTGCGCATCGTCCTGCAGGAGAAGAAGGATGTGCTTCTCGTGCCGATCCAGACCGTGGTGGCCAGGAGCGGCCAGAGGTTCTGCTTCACCATGAAGGGGGGCGAAACCGTTCCCGTGGTCGTTGTCACCGGCGATTACAACGACACGTTCATCGAGATCAAGGAAGGGCTCGGCGAGGGCGACATGGTTCTGCTCTCGCCGCCGGGCACCTGGGCGCTGATCGACCGCAAGGCCAGCGGCGCGGAGAGCGAGGACGCACGGCCGGGGAAAAAGCCCGGCGAGACGGAAACGCCTGACGGCGACGGTGCACCCAAGTGGCCCGGCGGTGCGCAGCAGGGAAGCCCGGGGCAGAGCGGTCCCGGCGCCGATGCCGGTTCCGGCACGGATCCCGGCAATTCGGAGAAGAAGCTCGGCATGAAGTCCGGCAACCTGCGCGCCGACGCCGGCTCACAGGCGGAGCCCGCTTCCGGCCTGAACGACACCGCATCCGGATCGGGCGGCGGCGATGAGGGCGCCGGGGGGGTGCGTTGAACGAGATCGTTCGATTCGAAGATGTCCTCAAGGTCTACGATCTGGGCAAGGTGCAGGTGAAAGCCCTGGTCGACGTGACGCTCACGATCAGCGAGGGCGAGTACGTGGCCATCATGGGGCCGTCGGGATCGGGAAAGTCCACCCTGCTCAACCTCCTCGGATGCCTCGACCGCCCGACGGCGGGCAGCTACTATCTCGGCGGCGTGGACGTGTCCGAGATGGATGACGACAGCATGTCCGCAACGCGGAACGAAATGCTTGGCTTCGTATTCCAGTCGTACAACCTCATCCCCCAGCTCACCGTTCTGGAGAACATCGAGGTACCGCTCTACTATCAAGGCATCACCGAATGGGAAAGCTGCCGTCGGGCCGAGGTGCTCGCCGCGAGAATGGGCCTCCAGGAGAGGCTGCAGCACCGCCCGATGGAGCTGTCTGGCGGGCAACAGCAGCGCGTGGCGATCGCGCGGGCCCTGGCCAACGATCCGATCCTGATCCTGGCCGACGAGCCCACGGGGAATCTCGATTCCGCCACGGGAAGGGACGTCCTGGGCCTGATGGACGAACTCAATGCCGAGGGGAAGACGTTGATCGTGGTCACCCACGATACGGATGTGGCCCGCCGCGCCCGCCGCCTGATCCGCATGAAGGACGGAAGAGTGGAGCATGACGAGATCACCGGAAAGGTGGCCGTGTCATGAGGACCTTTGCCATCAAGAGGACGTTGAAGCTCGGTGTCAAGTCGCTCTGCCTGCACGGGCTCCGCTCCATCCTCACCGTGCTCGGGATCGTGTTCGGCGTCTGCTCCGTCATCGCCATGCTGGCCATCGGCGAGGGCGCCAGCCAGGAAGCGCTGGAACGGATTCGCCAGCTTGGCAGCCACAACATCCTCGTCGAATCGGTGAAGCCTCCGGAAGACCAGTCCGCGTCGGCATCGCGCTCCCGGGTCGTGGAGTACGGTCTGACCTATGACGATGCCGAGAGGATCAGCCAAACCCTTCCCACGGTGGAGATCGTCGTTCCCACGAGGGAGATCCGCCAGAACATCCGGAGCAGGGAGCGCCGGATCGACGGGCTTGTCGTGGGCACCATGCCCTGGTACATGGACGTGGCCAAGCTCAGGTTGAAGCAGGGGCGCTTCATCACCTGGATGGACGTCAAGGGAAAGCACAACGTCTGCGTCCTCGGAGCAGAGCTCGTGAGGGCGCTCTTTCCCGTCGACGAGCCGCTCGGCATGATCGTGAGGCTCGGCCAGCAGCCTTACAAGGTCGTGGGGATCATGGAGCCCCGGGCCGACAAGGGCGGCGAGGGACGGCGAAACTTCGACAAGGATATGTACATCCCCCTCTCGACGGCGAAGACGCGATTCGGCGAAATGATCGTCAAGATCAGCTCGGGCAGTTTCGACCTCGAGCGGATCCAGCTCCACAGCATGACTCTCAAGGTGAACTCGCTGGAGAACGTCGTGGCGGCGGCCAACGTCGTGGAAGACCTGCTCCAGCGCCATCACAAGAAGGAGGACTACAAGCTCGAGGTCCCTCTCGAGCTCCTGCGCCAGGCGGAAGAGACCGAGCGCACCTTCAACATCGTTCTCGGCTCCATCGCGGCGATCTCTCTCCTCGTGGGGGGGATAGGCATCATGAACATCATGCTGGCAACGGTGACGGAACGGACGCGCGAGATCGGCATACGCAGGGCTCTGGGAGCCAGGCAGCACGATATCGTGGTCCAGTTCCTCTCCGAGTCGATCATCCTGTCGGGTTTCGGCGGCTTGATCGGCGTGGGGCTGGGCGTGACGCTGCCCTGGCTGGTGACCGCCTTCTTCGACATGACCACACAGATCACGCCATGGTCGCTCTTCCTGGCTCTCTTCATCTCCGTGGCCGTGGGGATCATCTTCGGGATCTATCCGGCGAACCGCGCCGCCCAGCTCGATCCTATCGAGGCGCTGCGGCACGAGTAATCCGGTCTCTGCCCAAAGGCATAAACAAACGTCGACTCAGGCGCGGGTTCCCACGGGCCGAGCCGACGTATTTTCCACGTTGGAGCTACTTCTTCAGGTAGCGCTTGTTCTGGTGCCCGCGGCGCGTCACTCCGGTGGCGTCGAAGTGGTCGAGCAGCGGGATGGCGTACTTGCGCGAGCTCCCGATGATGTTCTTGAACTCGAACGATTCGAGCTCTCCGTTCTCCTCGATGTAAGCGACCGTCTTCCTGCGGGCAAGCTCCACGTTGTCCCTGTGAAAGAGGATCTGCGGGGTCGTACGGATCAGAATACCGCTTTCCACCAGCTTGCGCAGCATCTTCTCGATGTCCGCGGGCGATCCCTTGACAAGGGTTGGGAGCTCTTCGGGGCGGGGAGTCTTGAAGTCGCGCTCGAGGTAGAGGGACTCCAGCTCGGAAGCCATGCCGGAAAGAGAATCGTCCAGCTTCACCTCGAAGGAGGCCAGGCGGTACCGTTCGTTCTCGAGGGCGATCTTCTTCTCCTCGAGCAGGATGGCCAGCGCGGCGTTGGTGAGCTCCGTCCGGACGCCGGTCTGCTTGCGCAGGTTCACGGCGGTGAAGCCGATGCGGGTGGGATCGGCCTTGTGAAGCTCGTCGAGCTTGGCGAGCAGTTCGTCCTTATAGCTCTCCAGGCTGTCCGAGGAGACGATGATCCGGTCTCCCGGAAGGGTGTGGATCTTTCCCTCACCCGTCAGCTCCTCGATCACCTCATCGGTCTGTTTCGGTGTCAGGGTGGCCTTGATTGACAGCTCCTTCTTCTCGAGTCCATCCTTTCCCGACCGGTGGATCTCGAAGGAGGCGCGGCTCTTCTTCTCGTCCACCGCAGTCTCCTCGCCCTGCAGCGCCTCGTTGATCCATGACTTCAGTCTTTTCATCCGGCGCGGGGAGTAGCCGATCACCCGGCCTCCGCCAACCGTGACAACGGGATTCTGAAGCCGGACGATGTAGTGGTCGCCCGGTTCAGTGATGACCGGCGATTCGAGCTCGAACTGGACGAGACCGTTCTGTCCCGGCTCGAGACGGTCTTTTTCGAGCAGCAGCACCTTGCCGAAAGCCTCCGACGTGCCGGTGTGGAAGCGGATCGGAGTCCGGTTCTTGATCGGGGCGCTCGCGTCGCGGAGCACGTTCAGACGGGCATGGATGAAGGATTCTCCCTTGAAGTAGCCGGCCGTGGCGAGAACGAAGCCCCTCTCGACGACCTTGCGGTCCACGCCGCCCACGTTCACGGCCAGGCACTGGCCGGCATATCCCTCCTCCTGGTCGAGCCCGAAGACCTGAAGCTTCCGCACAACACCCTTCTGCCCGACGGGGAGGATCTCCACCTCGTCCCGAATGGAGAGCTTGCCCGAGGAGGCGATGCCCGTCATGATCGTGCCGAATCCCTCGGCGGAGAACGCTCTCTCGACGGGAAGGCGGAAGACTCCCTCGGTCTTGCGGCGCTTTGTCTCGTCGACCACCTTGTCGAGCTCCTTGCGAAGCAGGCCGATTCCGTCGGCCGTCTCGGCCGAGAAGGGGATGATCTGGCAGTCTTCCATGAACGTTCCCTTGAAGAAATTGACGAGATCGGCTCGCACCTCCTCTATCCGCTCCGGGGGAACGAGGTCGCTCTTCGTGATCAGTGCGATCCCTTTCTTGACCCCCAGGAGATGGGTGATGTTGAAGTGCTCCACCGTCTGGGGCATGATCCCGTCGTCTGCCGCCACGGTGAGCAGCACGATGTCGATCCCCGTGACTCCCGCCACCATATTGCGGATGAAATCCTCGTGACCCGGGACGTCGACCAGCCCGATTCGCTTGCCGCGTCCCAGGGGGCACGGCGCGAATCCGAGATTGATCGACATGCCCCGTTCCTTTTCCTCGGACAGCGTATCGGTTTCGCAGCCGGTGAACAGCTTCACCATGCGCGTTTTTCCATGATCGATATGGCCGGCCGTGCCGGCCATGAGATTGATGGGGGGAGGAAGGGGTTTTGCGTTTTTCACTGGGCATTCTCCACGATATTGCTGATGGAGCGTACGATTGTCTGCTCCTCCTTGCTGTTCAGGATCGTCCTCAGGTCGAAGGTTATCCGGTTGTCGCTCACGCGAGAGAAGATCGGCGGATTTTCGAGCTGGAGCGCTCCGCCGAGGCGCCCCGACTCCAATGCCGGGTGCTGCACCGAGACGATCCAGGTGGGGATGTCCTCGATGGGCAGCGATCCGGAGCCGATCATCCCGGCGCCTTTTTCCACGACCGCATCGATGCCGGGCACCGCCTTCTCCAGCGCCGCAGCCAGACGCCGCGCCCGGCGCCTCAACGTGGACTGAGGGATGCTGAAGAGCCGCAGCACCGGGTGGTTCTTGAGCAGGCGCTCCTCGTCCAGGAACTCCCTGAGGGTCATCTCCAGGGCGGAGAGGGTGAGCTTTCCCACGCGAAGAGCCCGCATCAGGCTGTTCTTGCGAACCTTCTGGATGGCGTCTTGCCGACCGAGAATGATCCCGCCCTGGGGCCCGCCCACGAGCTTGTCCGCGCTGAAGGTCACCATGTCGACTCCCGCCTTCACCGAGTCGCGAACGAGAGGCTCCGAGGAGAAGCCGAAGCGTGACAGATCGACCAGCGCCCCTGATCCCAGGTCGTCCACCACGGGAAGGGAATACTTCCTTCCCAGGGTCACGAGCTCGTCGACGCCCACCGTCTTGGTGAATCCCATGATCCTGTAGTTGCTCGTGTGGACGTGGAGAAGGGCCGCGGTGTTCTCGTTGATGGCCCGCTCGTAGTCCCTCAGGTGAGTCCGGTTGGTGGTTCCCACCTCCACCAGGGTGGCGCCGCTCTGCTTCATCACGTCGGGAATCCGGAACGCGCCGCCGATCTCCACCAGCTGCCCGCGGGAGACGATGACCTCCTTTCCCTTGGCCAGGGTGTTCAGCACGAGAAGGGTGGCCCCGGCGTTGTTGTTGGCCACCGTGGCGGCCTCGGCGCCGGTGAGCTCTCTGAGCAGCGCTTCGATGTGGGCCTCGCGCACCGACCGCTTGCCCGTGCTCACGTCCATCTGCACCAGGGAGTAGCCGTCCATCTCCCCGATGATCTTCCGGGCAGACGGGCAGAGAACGGCCCGGCCCAGCCCGGTATGCAGGATGACGCCCGTGGCATTGATCGCTTTTCGGATGCCGGGCTGCGCCGCTCTTTCCAGCTCGTTCCGCGCTCTGGCCAGGATTTCCTCGGCCGCGGGGATGGAGACGGGCGATCCGCCAGCTGTCGCGGCAACGAGATCGCCGCGAATCTCATCGAGGATCGAGCGCAGGGTGGCTATCACGCTTTTCCTGGAATAATTTTCCAGAAGGATCAGGGCCTTTTTATGCTCGGCCAGCTGGCCGACGGATGGAAGGTTTCGAAGTTCTTTGCTGGTCATGAATATGGTCCGGTCATAAAGTTATGCAGGAAGGCAAGTCGCAACGCATGTTATCCTGCAGGATCACGAGTTTCTGCTCTATCTGCCTTAATATCCTTGGGGAGTTGCCAAAAGTCAACAAGGGGAAGTATGGCGGGGGCCGCTCTTTTCTGTTGACTGATTCCGTGGCAGGAAATTAAAACTGGTAGCCTGTAGCACTTTGGCCAAGGTCTTTCGAACAACATCGTCGAGGTCCATGTTCTTGAAGGCAAAACGTACAAGTCTCTTTCAGCTCCTCTTCACCGGTGCTGCCCTCGCCGTGATGATCTTCGGTCTCTTCTGGCCACGCTTTCACCAGATCGAGGTGTGGGACAGGGAGTTCAACCCGGATCACAACGTGGTCGAGTACCAGGATGACGAGCTGCCTGAAGGGGAGGACATCGTCCGGTATTCCTGGAGCCATCGCAACGTGAACGAGTTTCTCCTGATCGATGCCGCCAGCAAGGAGGCCATCGAGGTGAGGGACGATTCGGGCTCAGAAGAGCCGGGCTGGACGAAGAAGTTTTTTGTCACAAACAAGGATGAGTTCTGCTTCTCCTGAGTGAAGCTTTAACGGCTGCCATGGAGGCGGCCATCTCATAGAGCCGTCCAGAACCTCCCAATAGCCAATCGCCCGATCACAATTCCTTCTCATGAGGAGTCGGTTCAATCGTGGGAATGAAGCCTAACATTATTGAACGCTGGCGCAGGATCGTCCAGATCATCAGCATCTTCGCCCTGAATCCATTCTTCTTCAGGTACATGGGAGTCTGCATCCCGGTGATGAACTGCTGGAGCTGCCCGGCAGCGGCCTTCGCCTGCCCCGTGGGAGTCGTCGGCAACTTCCTGGCTCTCGGCATCATCCCCCTGGCCGTGATCGGGATCACGATATTCAGCGCCATGATCGCGGGCCGCATCCTCTGCGGCTGGGTCTGCCCCTTCGGCTTTCTGCAGGACCTTCTCTACATGATCCCGTCCTGGAAGATCGAGGTGCCGCGGAAGCTGCGCGGCTACCTTTTCATCCTGCCCGTGTTCTTTCTCGGTGGCACGGTGGTGATCGTCCCCATCCTGATCGGCGTGGACTCCAATCTCTTCTTCTGCCGCTTCTGTCCGGCCGCCACCCTCGAGGGGGCGATTCCGCTTCACTTCCTGAACAGCCAGGCCGCTTTCGGCGACGCGCTGATGCATGCCCTCGGCTCGTGGCGCGTCTGGATTCTCCTTGGCTTCCTCGTCCTCTTCGTTTTCATGAAGCGGCCCTTCTGCCGGCTCATGTGCCCCATCGGCATCGCCCTCGGGTTCTTCAACCGTTTCAGCCTCTTCAAGATCAACCTGGAGGAGGCGATCAGTTGCCCTGAGTGCAACATCTGCGTCAATGAGTGCCCAACTGGCCTGAACTCCTTCTACGAGGTCAACAGCAAGGACTGCATCCATTGCTATGTCTGCACGAAATCGTGCGCTCCCCGGGAAGTGAAGAAGCGGAAAAGGCTCAAGGGACTGTTGAAGCCGTCCCCGGCGGATTCCTGTTCGACCGGTTCCACCTCGCAAGAGTGATCAGATCTTCCGGCGTCCGTACTCCCGCCTGATCATCTCGGCAAACCGCGACACTCCCTCCCTGATCGCATCCGGAGAGATCGTGGCATAGCTGGCGCGCATGCAGTTCTTCAGCCCGCCCCGGGTCGAGAATCCCGGACCCGGGACGAGAAGCACCTTCAGGTCGTTCACATCGTTCCGTACCATCTCCGCGGCATCGCAGGCGACGGGCATTCGGAACCAGACGAACATGCCGTTCTGCGGCTTGTGGTATGCGATCCCCTCGGGCAGGAGCTCCCGTGCCGCTTCGATCAGGGCATCCCTGTTCCGCCGGTAGAAGTCGCAGTTCTTCTCGATCAGCCGGAAGAATCCGGCCGGTCTCATCGTGTCGAGGAAACGGGCCAGCACCACCTGGACGAAGGAGCTGGTGTGGAGGTTGGAGGCCTGCTTGAACAGGACGAACCGCCGCATCACGGCCGAAGCCCCGGAGGCATATCCGATCCGGAGTCCGGGGGCGAAGATCTTGGAGAAGCTGTCGAGGCGGATCACGCGGCGGTCCTCGTCGAGGCTCTGCAGTGTGGGGGGCTGCGCGCCGTCGTCCAGCCGCACCAGCTGGTAGGGGTCGTCCTCCAGGACCAGAAGATCGTGGCGCCGGGCGATGGCAACGAGCTCCTCGCGCCGCTTCGCGGAGAGGGTGACGCCGCCGGGATTGTGGCCGCTGGGGATGGTGTAGATCAGCTTCGGCATCTTCCCGCCGCTGGACGCGATCTTGTCCAGGGTTGCCGCAAGGGCAGCGGTGTCCATCCCCTCGCCGTCGAGCGGGACGGAGACGAAGTTGTTGCAGAAAGCCCGGAAGGCCGAGAGCGCACCGGGGTAGGTGGGCTCGGAGACCACGACGGAGTCGTCCCGTTCGAGCAGGAGGAACGCCGCGATGAACAGGCCTTCCTGCGACCCGTTGAGGGTCACGAACTCGTCGTTTTCCAGGGAAACGCCGTCCTTGGCGAGGTGCCATTCCTTCAGGAGGGGGCTCAGGGCCGAGTGGGCATCGCTCGGGCCGTACTGGGTGGCCGCGTCGAGGGCCGCACCGTCGAGGCGTATCGTCTCGCCCCCGTCGATCGAGATGGAGACGCTGTCGAGGGCGAAGGTGTCGGGTGAAGGATAGCCGCCTCCCATTGAGATCATCCCGTCGATCGACATGAAAGGAAAGAGCTCCCGGATGGGAGAGGGGGAGAGTCCGAGAGCCCGCCTGGCGAGCCGGCGTGTGAGGTCTTTTTCATCCATGATGCGTATCCTTGTTCCAGTTTCATCGGTCCGGACGGTTCGACACAGTAACAAACGGGACGGAATGTACAATGGACGATTGCCCGTTGTCGGAGAATCCTGTGTGATACAATCCGCTGAACCCGTTCCATCCTGTCTTGACAGACGGAGCCCTCGTCATGAAAGCACATCTGCTGCATGAACCGCGTCCCGTGAGAGAGAGGCCCCTCGAGCAGCACGAGATCCCCGATCCTGTTCCCGGGGCGGGCCAGGTGCGCGTCAAGGTCGAGACCTGCGGCGTCTGCCATACGGACCTCCACATCGTGGAGGGGGAGCTCGATCCGCCCTCCCTGCCCGTGATCCCGGGCCACCAGGCGGTGGGTACGATCGATCGTCTCGGCGAGGGCTGCAGCCGCTTCTCCCTTGGAGATCGGGTGGGCCTGGCCTGGCTCCATCAGACATGCGGGGCCTGCCGCTTCTGCCGGGACGGTCTCGAGAACCTTTGTGAAAAGGCGGCCTTCACCGGATTCACCGTGCCGGGCGGCTTTGCCGGGTACACGGTGGCGCCCGAGGCGTTCGTCTATCCGATCCCCGATGCCTTTTCCAGCATCGAGGCGGCGCCCCTTCTCTGCGCCGGCATCATCGGCTACAGGTGCCTCCGGCTGAGCGGCGTCAAGGAGGGCGAGCGGCTCGGGCTCTACGGTTTCGGCGCTGCGGCCCACATCGCGATCCAGATCGCCGTGCACCGGAAGATGGAGGTCCTGATCTTCACGCGAAGCGAGGAGCATCGCCGCTTCGCCAGGGAGCTCGGCGCCGTCTGGGCCGGGCGGGCCGAGGAGCAGCCCCCGGCCCTCTGCCACGGATCGATCATCTTCGCGCCTGCCGGTCCCATCGTCCCCATGGCTCTCGAGCATCTCGAGAAAGGCGGGACGGTGGCCCTGGGCGGGATCTACATGTCCTCCATCCCGGAGCTCGATTACACGCGGCATCTCTACGACGAGAAGATCCTGCGAAGCGTCACCGCATCGACGCGGCGGGACGGGGACGAGCTGCTTCGCGCGGCGGCGGAGATCCCGGTGCGGATCGAGACCGAGCGGTTCGCCTTCGAGGAGGCCAACGAGGCTCTGCTCCGGCTGAAAGAGAGCCGTATCAACGGCGAGGCGGTGCTCGTCGTCGACGAGGGACCATGAAAAAAGCCCCGCACACCGGAGTGCGGGGCTTTGCTCGATGCATGGTGCGGATCTCAGCCGCGCTTGCAGGCCGCGTCGTACTCCTCCCTGTCCGGGAAAAGAACGACCTTGGCGGACTTCCGGGGCCGTTCGATCATTCTCTCGAAGCCTTCGGCGAAATCCTCGAGAAGGAACTTGTGCGTGATCACCGGCGAGGGATCTAGACGGCCCGACGCCAGCAGGTTCTTGTTCCTGTACCAGGTGTCGAACATCTTGCGGCCGTTGATGCCGTGGATCTGGCAGCCCTTGAAGACGATCCCGTTGTTGTAGTCGATGGGGCAGGGTGATTCCGGGGCGATGCCGAAGGCCGTGACCCGGCCGCCCTTGCGCACCATCTTGAAGGTGTCGTTGAGCGAATCGGCGCTTCCCACCATCTCGAGGACGATGTCGGCGCCGTAGCCGCCTGTGTGGTCCTTGACGTACTCGAGCCTCTCTTCGGGCGTCTGCTTGTTCGTCCAGAGGAGATGGTCGGCGCCCATCTTCTTTCCGATCTCCATGTTGAAGTCGTACTTGCCCACGAGAAAGATGTCGGTCACGCCGGCGCAGCGGGCCACGCCCACGGCGAAGAGGCTGATCGGGCCGTCGCCGAAGATGACCATCGATTTGCCGGCCACATCGGCATCCTCACCCAGGACGGCGTATGTGGCATTGCCGAGTGGCTCCTGGATCGAGGCGTACTCTGGCGGGATCGAGGGATCGTTGACCCAGCAGACCACCTCGGGGACGGCGAAATACTCGGCAAAGCAGCCGTTGAAGTCCACGCCGAGGATTTTCATCCTCTCGCCGATGTGCATCTGGCAGAGCAGGGCCTGAAGATCGCCGGGGTGGGGGATGTGCGTCTCGGCGGAGATCTGGTCTCCCACCTTGACCTTCTTCACCGTGCGACCCACCTCGACCACCTCGCCGGCCACCTCGTGGCCCAGGGTCTGGGGAAGGGCGGCGGAGCCGATGCGTCCCTCCGACCAGGGATCCCACTTGTAGATGTGGACATCGGTGCCGCAGATCGAGGTGGCGCGGACCCGGACCAGCACCTGGTCGTCCTCGATCCTGGGGATGTCCACTTCCTTGTAAACGGCTCCCATCTCGGGCTTAACCTTGACCACTGCCTTCATCTTTTCCGTCATTCTGATAGCTCCTTCAATAGTTCAACGTGGCGGGAACCATGTGGCCGGGATCGCGAAACCGGGTCACTCGAGAGTCCGCCTTTTCTTTCGATACCGAGAAACCGCCAATATCATGAGAGATGGGGGTTCTTGTCAAGACGGAATTCGAGCTCATCGAGGGAAAGCCCGCCGGGCAGAACCGCTGGGAGCGCAGAAAAGTATGGCTTTCCTGGGGCGCGTCATTTTTAATCGACCACAGTCCCCCGCCATGGCGGGGAGGAACGACGAGGAGTTGGAACAGAGACGGGGCGATTCGGCGACATGCTAAACACCTCGCTCAACCAGGCCGAATTCTCGAAGAGGATGGTCTCCCGGATCCGGTCTGTCCTTGTCCTCGGGATCGTTGTCGCGGTGATGGGGGTAGGCGGATACACGCTCATCGAGGGATGGTCCCTCTCCGACTGCCTCTACATGACGGTGATCACGATCACAACGGTGGGCTACGGAGAGGTCAACAATCTCTCGGACACGGGCCGGTTGTTCACCATCGGCTTGATCGCCTTCGGCTGGGCGTCCGGGCTGTACGCTTTCGGGATCTTTTCGCAGATCCTGCTCGAGGGCCACCTGAGGAACCTGTTCGGACGGCGGAGGTTGGCGAGAATGATCGAAGCCTTGAAGGACCACATCGTCGTCTGCGGCTACGGCCGGATCGGCAGCCTGGTCTGCCGGGAAGTGGCCGAGGAGGGGATTCCTTTTGTCGTGGTGGAGAACGACCCCACCATGCTCGACGAGATCGGGAGCGCCGGCTTCCTTCACGTTGCCGGCGACGCGACGGCGGAAGATGTCCTGGTGGCTGCCGGTATTGCGCGAGCCAGATGCCTCATCTCCGCGCTGCCCACCGATGCATCCAACGTCTACACTGTGCTCACGGCGAGGGACCTGAACAAGGATCTGCACATCATCTGCCGCGCCCAGGACCTGACGGGCCAGGACAAGATGATCCGGGCCGGGGCGAACAAGGTCATCTCGCCGTACGAGATCGGCGGGCGCAGCCTGGTTCAGGCGGCGTTGCGGCCGAACGTGCTGAACTTCTTCGAGATCGCCACATTGCAGAGCAGTCAAGCGATGGCCATCGAGGAGCTGATCGTCTCGGCGGATTCGCCGCTCATGGGAAAGACGCTGCTGGAGTCGCGGATCCGGGAGAAGTATGGCGTCAGCGTCATCGTCCTGCAGCATCCGTCGGAGGAGCCGGAGTTCAATCCTCTGCCGGGGGCCGTGATGCGGGAAGGTACCGTCCTGATCGCCATGGGGAAACAGGAGGATCTGAAGAAGGTGGCAGGGGACATGCTCCGTACCAGGACCCTGGGGCGCTGAGCCCGGGAGGGAAGCGGCAGCAGGCCGATCAGGAAAGTGATTCCAAAAAAGGCTTGAATCCTTCGCCGTGAAGCAGCATTATTTTGCGCTCTTTGGCAGGTTGATTTAGAAATAGGAAACAAATGCCTGTTTTTTTCGTTACCTGCCGTCATCTATTGAGATAGCTTAAAATTGTTCTCACGATCCCCTGAACCGGAAAGTGCCGGAAAGAACAAAAAAGAGGATCATTGAAGTCATATTTCTTTTTTTAGCAAGAGGGTCGTCCCGATGGATCCCAAAACATTGAAAGAAGCCGTTGACCTGATCAAGGGCCAACTCGTCACCGTCATCAACACGCAGAGTTATGTGAGAACCCTGACCGGCTACAAGGTCGATGTCGAGACCTATCCGGCCAAGATCATTTCCTTCGAGGACAACACCTTGAAGATCCTGACCGAGTACGTGAAGGATCCCCACAAGAAGATCAAGGAAAAGGTCTACCAGTTCGTTCCCGGAGCGCAGATCAAGAGAGTGACCATCTCGTCGTCCGAGAGGTTCGTCACCCTCTGATCGCCAGCCGGGAACTGCTTCCCCATATCATGATTTCGGCATCATAGCCGGATGATCCGAACTGCCCGTTCACTCTGATTTTTCGGTCGAATCGACGAGAATTCGGTGAACGGGCAAATTCGTTTGTTCACCTGAATGCCGTGCCTGTCGGTCGGCGGCACCGAAAAAAAAAAGCGGGAAGGCCTGAGCCTTCCCGCTTTGTCGTTTCGTGTCTCAATCCACGATCAGACCACGCCCTGATCGAGCATGGCATCGGCAAGCTTGAGGAAACCGGCGATGTTGGCGCCGTTCACATAGTTGCCGGGAGTTCCGTATTCCTTGGCCGTCTCGAAGCAGTTGGCGTGGATGTTCTTCATGATGCCATGAAGCTTGCTGTCCACTTCCTCGCGGCTCCAGGCGAGCCTCATCGAGTTCTGGCACATCTCGAGGCCCGAGGTGGCCACGCCGCCGGCGTTGGCAGCCTTGCCGGGACCGTAGAGGACCTTGTTCTCGAGGAAGACCGAAACGGCTTCAGGCGTGCTGGGCATGTTGGCACCCTCGGAGACGCAGAAGACGCCGTTCTTCACGAGGTTCTGGGCATCCTTGCCGTTGATCTCGTTCTGCGTTGCGCTCGGGAAAGCCACGTCGGCCTTGAGAGACCAGAGCGGGTTGTGCTCGAGGCTCGAGTCGATGGGAGTGAAAGTGGCGCTCTTGAAGGTGTCGGTGTACTCCTTGATGCGGCCGCGCTTGACGTTCTTGAGCTCCATGATCCAGGCGAGCTTCTCGCGGTCGATGCCTTCGGGATCGTGGATGAAGCCGCCCGAGTCGGACATGCTGATCACCTTGCCGCCAAGGTCGAGGGTCTTCTCGGTGCAGTACTGGGCCACGTTTCCGGAACCGGAGACGATGCAGGCGAGGCCGTCGAGGCTCTTGTTGTTGGCCTTGAGCATCTCGTCGGCGAAGTAGACCTGGCCGTAGCCTGTGGCCTCGGGGCGAATGAGGCTGCCGCCCCAGTTCAGGCCCTTGCCGGTGAGGACGCCGGTGAACTCGTTCTTGATCCGCCTGTACTGGCCGAACATGAAGCCGATCTCGCGGCCGCCCACTCCGATGTCGCCGGCGGGAACGTCGGTGTTGGGACCGATGTGCCTGCAGAGCTCGGTCATGAAGCTCTGGCAGAAGCGCATGACTTCATTGTCGGACTTGCCCTTGGGGTCGAAGTCCGAGCCGCCCTTGCCGCCGCCCATGGGAAGGGTGGTGAGGGCGTTCTTGAAGATCTGCTCGAAGGCGAGGAACTTCAGGATGCCGAGGTTGACGCTGGGGTGGAACCTGAGTCCGCCCTTGTAGGGGCCGATCGAACTGCTCATCTCGATCCGGAAGCCCCGGTTGACCTGGCAGGTGCCATTGTCATCGAGCCAGGGCACGCGGAACATGATCACCCTTTCGGGCTCGACCATCCTTTCGGGGATCCTGGCGTCGAGATAGATGGGGTTCTTCTCGAAGACGAGAGCGAGAGACTCGATCACCTCCTGGACCGCCTGGTGGAACTCTTCCTGCGCAGGGTTCTTGGCGACCACCTGATTCATGAAATCTTCAACGGAAAATGCCATAGGTAAGCTCCTTAGTCAAAAATCGCAACACAGGTCATGAGAACACGCCTCGGCCCGGAGGCGCTGATCCAAAGATTTATTGGCAATAGAGTGGCGCCGAGGAAGGCGGAAGGCCTTGATCCTCTTGTCGGCCACCCTGATTGTTTTCAGAATGCTTTTGTCAGAATCGCTTGTTATTCAAGGGATTGCGTTCTTCTTCTTCATTCCGGGATCCTGAGCCGCACTGTCAAATATCACGGAATGGCGAAAAGGTGTATGTTTTCAATGAAAAGGGAAAAAATCAAGACAAATTTCAAAGCTTTTGCAAAGTTAAAAGCTGTTGAAAGTCGGCTTTGCAGCAGCCGGATGGAAAAAAAAGTCCAGGTACGGAAAAAAAACGCTTGACTCTATTTTGAGTCTAAATACACTCTATTTGTAGCCTGTAAGGATCAATTGGGAAGAAAATCAATCTTCCCTTCAACGCTTTGAATCGGATTGTCGATAACTCAACTTGATTCAGGGTGTCAAAAGGGCAAGGACTGAGAAATTGGGATGGAGACAGTAGATGACAAAGGTCAAAGCAACAAATATTACCTGGCACGAAGGTCACGTTGATCGAAAGAAACGCGAGGCCCTTCTCTGCCAGAGAGGCTGCACGATCTGGTTCACCGGCCTGAGCGCCTCGGGCAAGAGCACGGTGGCCTTCACTCTCGAGCATGCCTTGATCGAGAAAGGGCGCATGGCTTACGTTCTCGACGGAGACAATGTCCGCTACGGCCTCAACAAGGATCTGGGCTTCAGCGCCGACGACCGCGAGGAGAACATCCGCCGCATCGGCGAGGTGGCCAAGCTTTTCGGCGACGCCGGAGTCGTGACCATGACGAGCTTCATCTCCCCGTACCGGAGAGATCGCCGGCTGGCCAGGCAGATTCACGAGGACGCGGGGCTCGAATTCATCGAGGTATACGTGAACGCTCCGATCGATCTCTGCGAAGAGAGGGATCCGAAGGGGCTTTACAAAAAGGCGAGAAAGGGAGAGATCAAGGGCTTCACCGGGATCGATGATCCCTACGAGTCTCCCGAAGCTCCCGAGATCGTCGTGAATACGGGTGAGCTGTCTCCCCAGGAATCGGCGCTGAAGATCATCGCCTACCTGGAAGATATGAGGATCCTGTCCCCGAACGGCAAGAGCTGAGAAAGCCGCGGGCTGCGGTCCCGGCAAGTCGTTTGTTTCTTCCGTACTGATTGTTTTGGATGGGAAATGGCATGGGACGGCCTGTACGGTCAAAAGACCGTGTTACGCTCAAGATCCCGCGGGAGCTCTACGACCAGGTCGCCGAGAGAATCAGCGGCACGGGATTCCGGAGCGTCAGCGAGTTCATCATTCACGTCATCCGCGACATCGTGGCCTGCGGCAATCTGTCCTCACGGGAAGCGCCGGACGGTCTCTCCCAGGACGAGGTCCAGATGGTTCGGGACCGCCTCAAGGCTCTGGGGTATATCGAGGAGTAGCCTCCCTGTCCCGAGTCGGTCTCTTTCCCTGGCGGCGCTGCAGAACCGTCACGAGCGCAGTTCCCGAGCGAATCCGGGAAGGATGAGATGTCGCAGCCCATGGGCGATGCAGAAAACAGGGTCGAGAGGTTGATCGGGGACTCCCCGAACAGCTGGGAGTGGCAGATGCGGAACGCCATCCGCCATCCGTCCGGTCTCGGCTCGCATGTTTTGTCCCGGGAGACCTCACCCGATACGGACACCGCCTTTTTGCCCGGCGGGCTGGAATTCCTGCTTGATCACTACCGGATGAAGATCACTCCCTACTACGCGAGCCTCATGAAGAGCCTCACCAGCAGCGATCCCGTCTTTCGTCAGTCCGTTCCCTGCGCGCAGGAGCTCGAATGGGCGGCGGACGAGCAGCAGGATCCGCTGGAAGACGGCGCGCCCGAAAACCGGCCCGTTCCGACGGTGATCCATCGCTACTGCGACCGGGCGCTTTTCATCCCCACCTTGTCGTGTGCCGTGAACTGCCGGTTCTGCTTCCGCCGCGAGAGGGCGGAGAGCGAGTCGAATCAGGTCATCTCGCGGACGTCGCTCCTGGCAGGACTGGACTACATCGCGCGGCACGAGGAGATCCGGGAGGTCATCGTCACCGGCGGTGATCCCCTTGTCCTGAGCGACGACAGGCTGTTCGATCTGCTGGAGCGCCTGTCAAGGATCTCCCATCTTCGGTTTCTCCGAATCCATACCCGGATGCCGGCGGTCAATCCTTTCCGCCTCACCGAGGCTCTCTGCCGAGGACTGGCTCGCGTGGGACTGCCGGTCTGGGTGGTGACCCAGCTCAATCATCCCGTCGAGCTGACCTCCGCTGCCCTGGAAGGGGTGGGCAGGCTGCTCGGCGCCGGCATTCCCGTGATGAACCAGGCGGTCCTGCTCCGCGGCGTCAACGATGAGGCGGCTGTCCTCGAAGAGCTCATGGTCGGGCTCGTCGAGGCAAGGATCAAGCCGTACTATCTCCACCAGCTCGACAGGGCGCGCGGTACGGGGCATTTCAGGGTGAACCTGCGCCGGGGCATCGCTCTGGCGAACGGGCTCCGCAGCAGGATTTCCGGCCACGCCATGCCCCTCTACGTGCTCGACATCCCCGGGGCGCCGGGGAAGGTCCCCCTCGAATCGAGCCGCGTGAAGGAAACCGAACCCGGCCTCTATCAGGTGCGCGTGCCCGACGGGGCGATCCACGTCTACAGGGACGCGGATCGTACAGCCTGATACCCGACAATTCCTCACAAAAGGGATCAGCCGGGCCGCTGTTCATGATAAGCTGACAGGCATGAGCGAGGCCGAGAAAAAGCAGAGGCCGGGGCGAAAGCCCGACTGGCTGAAGAAACGCCTGCCCGAGGGCAGCGGCGTGGTCCGCGTGGAGAAGCTGCTCCGCAAAGAGCGCCTCAACACCGTCTGCCAGGGCGCCAAGTGCCCGAACCGGAACGACTGCTTCCAGAAGGGTACAGCCACGTTCCTCATCCTCGGCAGCGTCTGCACACGGCACTGCAGGTTCTGCTCCATACCCGGCGCCGCACCGGCACCGGTGGAGCCCGATGAGCCGGCGAGGGTGGCCCGGGCCGCCCTCAAGATGGGGCTTCGCTACGTTGTGGTCACCTCCGTGACGCGCGACGATCTCCCCGACGGCGGCGCTTCCCACTTCGCTGCTGCGGTGCGGAGGCTGAAGGACGATGTTCCCGGCGTTCAGGTGGAGGTGCTCGTTCCCGACTTCCTGGGAGATCGGGAAGCGCTTCTGACCGTCCTCGAATCCGGGCCCGCCGTCCTGAACCACAACGTGGAGACCGTTCCATCGCTCTACTCCGCCGTTCGGCCGGAAGCCGACTACCGCCGTTCGATCGATCTCCTCGCCCGGGCGGCCCGGTGGGGAGGGGGGCTTGTCAAGTCGGGCATCATGCTCGGACTCGGCGAGACGATCCGGGAGGTCAGGGAGCTCCTGTCCGACCTGAGGGAAGCGGGCGTGGATCTGGTCACCATCGGACAGTACCTCAAGCCTTCCGCCGGCTGTCTCGAGGTGAAGGAATACGTCACGCCCGAGCAGTTCGAGGCCCTGGCCCGCGAGGCGGAGGAGCTCGGTTTCCGCGGCGTGGCGTCGGGGCCTTTCGTCCGCTCGTCGTTCCAGGCTGCCGAGCTGCTGGAAAGTGCCGATCCAGGGGTGGACTCATGAAATCGATCATCACATTGACAACGGATTTCGGTTTCGGCGATCCCTACGTCGGGATCATGAAAGGCGTTCTCCTGGCGACCAGCCGGGACCTGACGATCGTGGACCTCTCCCACGGCATCACACCCCATTCCGTCCTGGAAGCCGATTTCGTGATCCGGGGCTCCTACTCGTTCTTTCCCGAGAACACTCTTCACGTCGTCGTGGTGGATCCGGGAGTGGGGGGCGGTCGCCGCGTCATCTACGTGGAAAAGGACAAGCACCGGTTCCTTGCTCCGGACAATGGAGTTCTCTCGGGGCCTCTCGACGGGGCCGACCGGGTGCTCTGCGTGGTGAACAGGGAGCTCTTTCGCGATGCCGTCTCGAAGACCTTTCACGGCAGGGACATCTTCGCACCCGTGGCGGGACGGCTTTGCTCCGGCCTCGATCCGGTCGAGCTGGGCCCGCCCGTCGACGATCCCGTGCGGCTCGATTGGCCCGAACCGACGCTGGGGCGCGATGCGATCGAAGGCGGCGTCCTCTACATCGATGTCTACGGCAACATCGTGACGAACATCACGGAAGAGCAGGTGGAGAAGCTCGGCAGCGGAGCGCACGTCTTCCTGAAGGGGGAGGAGATCGGGAAACCCCGACCGTCGTACGATGCCATCGAGAAGGAGACGCCGCTCGCGTTGATCAACTCCTTCGGCCTGCTGGAGATCGCTGTCAGGGAGGGAAACGCCTCCAGGAGGTTCGGGGCCGGAACGGGGGACGAGGTGATCGTGACGCGCAACGTCGACGCTTGATCGGCCTCCGTGCGTCAATAGAACCTCGACACGGTTCGCGGGAAACCGCGCCGTGGCGCGTCGACAGAGTGTCGACAGGACGTCGACAGAACGTCGACAGAGTCGACAGAGTCAATTCACGTTGAAGATCTCGTAGAGATACGTCTCCATGATCGTGTAATTGCTGTTCCTCGTGACCGCCGAGATGATCGGGAAGGGGCTGTTGTCGCCCAGAAGCCCGAGGGAGATCACACCGTATGAACGCAGCTCAGCGGTGAGATTTTCATTCTCCACGATGGAGACGAGGTGCTGGATCGCCTTCTTGTCGCCGATCATGCCCATGGCGTAGGCCGCCGCCGAGTTGACGACATCCGACTTCTTCCCTTTCCGGATCAGGTCGTGCAGCACCTTCACCGCGCCGTGATCGCCGATCAGCCCGAGGGCGATGGCCGCGGAACGGATCAGCTCCACGTCGTTGCTGTCGGTGCAGGCATCTCTCAACCTGTCGATCGATTCCACATCCCGCAGCATGCCCAGCGCCTGGGCGCAGTAGCTCCTGAAGACCGGCTCGCTCTCCCTGTCCATCGCCTTTCTGAGATCGCCGAGCGCCGGTGTGTACCGGAGAAGCCCGAGCGACACGGCCAGGGCGGCGCGGGTGCTCAGGTCCTTCAGGGACTTGAAGCGCTGGAGAAGGAGGGCGCCGTTCTCCGAACTGCCGAGAAGGCCGAGGGCGATGGCCACGAAGGGGAGCTTGGTCTGTGTCACGGAGTTGAACTGCTTGAGGAGGATCTTCTCCGCCTCGGTGCCGCCGATCCGTCCCAGCGCGATGTAGCAGAAGTTCTTGACCATCAGGTCGGCGTCGGACATCACCGCCCGTCCCAGCGCCGTGATCACGTCCTTGTCCGCCGGCGTGGCAGCCACGCCGAGGGCAATGGCCGACGATCGGCGGATCTGGAAATGGCCCTTCTCCAGGAAGTTGATCAGGAGCGCGTTGGCGCTCCTGTCGCCCAGACGGCCCAGGCTGAGGACCAGGAACGAGTCGGTGACGTCGTCTCCCGAGACCTTGTTGATCAGCAGCCTCTGGACCAGCGGGGCCAGGGTCGGATCGTTCGTGAGTCCCGAGGCAAAGGCCACGGCCCTTTGAATGTTGCGATCGAGGCGGTTGAATGTGGGGGGATCGAGATAGTTCTTGAAAACCGTCGTCGTGTTCTCGCCGCCGATGAATCCGAGGGAGATGGTGGCGAAGAAACGGATCTCATCGGACTCGCGCTCGTTCTTCATCACCGAATGCAGAAGCTTCACGGCGCGCGGATTCTTGCTGATGCCGAGGGAGAGGATCGCCATGGTCCGCACGTTCAGGTTGTCGTCCTTCTCGTAGGCATGCTCCAGGTAGGGGATGATGTTCTCGTCGCGGGTCCTGGCCAGCGCCACCACGGCGGCAGAGCGGACGCCCGAGTGGCGCTCCCTGATCATGCCGGTGAGGGGGCGGACCAGGTTGATCCTCTTCTCGTCCACCGAGATCGTCTCGAAGGGAAAGTCGATCACACCGGCTGCAGCAGTCCTGGAAAAGAGGGCCTTTCTCAGGTCGAGGAGGGGCTCGTGGTGGAAGTCCCACCAGAATTCCCATCGGTTCTCGCTGAACGCGAACTGAGGGCCGCCGCCGGGAAAGGAAAAGCCTTTCATCTTGGAGCTGCCTGTGCCGGAGGACTCTCCCGGATCTCCGGGCGTGACGCCGGGAGTGGGCGGCTTGAACCGACCGCCGTGGGCCTGGATTTCATTCCAGCTGAGAAGAAGGAAAGAGAGTGCCAGCAGGATTAAAAAAGGACGCAGTAGCATGCAGATCCCCTCCCATTAATTTCCGGCGATCTTAAGTGACACAGCAGATTAAAAACGGTATCGTCTTTTTTTTGCGCTATCTTCACCGAGGTTTCCAACCGCAACCGTGCCGGATCGGACCTTCGCAACATTATAGCCGGAATTATAGCGGGAGTTCATGTTTTTCTATTCCCCTAAATGAATGTGAGTCGGTTTTTTAAGGAAACCGTCCTCCCCGGGCAGACGAGGTTCTCAGATGAAGGTGCTCTTTATCGATTGTTTTTCCGGCATCTCCGGCGACATGCTGCTTGGCGCCCTCGTTGATGCGGGCCTCTCCCCCGAGGATCTGAAAAGAGAGCTGGACCGTCTGGGCCTCGACGGCTACGACATCTTCTTCGAGAAGACAACGCACCACGGGCTGTCCGGTGTCCGTGCACACGTCAAGGTGGGCGACTGTTCCGTCCACAGGAATCTGGCTGACATCGAGACGATCATCACCTCGTCCTCCCTGGATCGAACGATTCAGGAGGATGCGATTGCCGTCTTTCGCCGCCTTGCCGAGGCGGAAGCGGCGGTACACGGCGTGACGGTGGACAAGATCCACTTCCACGAGGTGGGGGCCCTCGACGCGGTGGTCGATATCGTCGGGACGGTTTGCGGCCTCAAGCTCCTCGGCATCGATGTTGTTTTCGCCTCGGAGTTCCGTTTCGGGACCGGGACGGTGACATGTGCCCACGGAGTCCTGCCCGTTCCCGTACCGGCCGTCGTGCGCTTGACCCGGGGCTTCCCGGCGCGAATCACGTCCCTCGAAGGCGAGCTCACGACTCCCACGGGAGCGGCCATCGTGACGACCCTGGCGCGCGAGGTGGGGGCGGAGCCCTCGCTGGTCATCGAGTCCTCGGGCTACGGCTTCGGCTCGAGGGAGCGACCGAAGGGCGAGATTCCAAACACGCTGCGCGTCCTGATCGGCAGGATGGCGGGACCGGGCGAGGCAGAGGAGGTCTTTCTCCTCGAAACGAACCTCGACGACGTGATCGGCCAGGATGCCGGCTATCTGATGGAGCGCTGCTTCGAGGCCGGGGCGCTCGACGTCTTCCACACGGCGATCCAGATGAAGAAGTCCCGGCCGGGAATCAAGATCTCTGTCCTCGCTGCCAGGCCGCAGCTCGACAGGGTGCGCGGGATCGTCGTGGCCGAGAGCGGTACGCTCGGCGTGCGCGTCACGCGATGCGGCCGTCATGTCGCTTCGAGGAGCATGGAAAACGTGTCCACATCGCTCGGCACGGTGCGGGTGAAGCGTTTCGCTTTTCCCGGGACTCCGGAAAGATACACGGTGGAGTACGACGACCTGGCCCGCATCGCCCGCGACAAGGGCATCCCGCTGCGCGAGGCGAGGGCGCGGGTCCAGAGGGATATCGATCAAGAGGGATCATGATTGAGGGACGAGAACGATGAAAGGTGCCGCCAAGGGATTGGTGATTGTTTTTACTTTCCTGTGCCTTCTGGCACCCGGTTCAGCCAGGGGAGACGACGGCCTTCCGTCGATCGTGCGCGTCAAGACGGAGCAGGCGCTCATAAGCGGAGCCGGCGTGAACTACAAAGTGCTGCACCACTCTCCCCCCGGCGAGCTCCTCGAGGTGATCGGTACGAAGGGGTACTACTACCGTGTCCTCGTCCCCTCGGGTTTTCGCTGCTACATCCACTCGAAGTACCTTCAGGTGGATGAAAACCGGATGGGCATCGTGATCGGAGACAACGTGAATCTCCGGTCGATCCCCTCGATGAAGGGGGATTTCCCGATCTTCAAGGTCAACCGCGGCCGGCAGCTTCCGGTCTGGGACCGGGAAGGCGAGTGGTTCCAGATCTCGGCACCGGAAGAGGCCTATGCCTACGTCCTGATCGAGGAGGTGGAATCGGTACCGGATACCCCCCTGTTCCGGAAGCGGATCGACGAGGAGCGGCAGAAGGCGCGTGCCGCCTGGGAGGGTCGCATCGCCGAGATCCAGGCCGGCCGCGAAACAGCCAGGCAGGAGGAGATCCTTCGCACGCGGCTTGCCGGTCTCGAGAAGGATGCTCCCTCGAAATTCAAGGGACGCGATCTCGACGAGGTGAAGCGGGCGTACCAGGAGATCGCCGCCGCAACGACCGACGACGGCACGCGGGTGCTGGCCCTGGCGCGCACGAGAGAGGTCGCGCTGTTGCAGTCGGAAAGAAAGCTGCAGCAGGAGGTGCTCGAGCGCGAGAGGGAAGCCAGGGAGGCGAAGAAACGGCTCGAGGAGGAGAAGAAGAAAACGCGGAAAGCCGAGGAGGAAGCACGCCTGCCGACGGGCGAGCTGCCTGTCGAGGGGATGCGCATCTCCGTCCTCGGGCGCGTCGATGCCTCGGGTGAGGAGATAATCCTCACGGGCGGCCTCAGGCCGGACCAGCCCCAGTACACGATCGCCTGTCCTGACGGCCGCTACGTGCTGGCCGATTTCCACGGCAAGAGAGTTGCCATTCGCGGCATCGTGGGAAAGATCACGCGCGGCAAGGTACCGAGCGTGGTGGTGGAGAGGCTCGAGATCTCACCTTGATCCGCGAAACAGCTCGACCGTTTCCTTCTCCAGTTCGATGAACCGATTTTCTCGAATGGCGCTGCGAATCCGGGCCATCAGGTCCTGGTAGAAGGTGATGTTGTGGACCGTGGCCAGCACGGGACCGAGCATCTCTCCTGCAATGAAGAGGTGGCGCAGGTAGGCCCTCGAGAACCGGCTGCAGGTGTAGCAGCCGCAGTCCGGATCGGGCGGTCCGTGGTCGTTCCTGTGGGCCGCGTTCCGGAGGCGAAGGAGTCCTTGGGAGGTGAAGAGCGTTGCGTTGCGCGCGTTCCGCGTCGGCATCACGCAGTCGAACATGTCCACTCCGGCGGCAACGGCGCGAACGATATCGTCGGGAGGCCCCACACCCATCAGGTAGCGCGGTTTGTCATCAGGCAGGAGGGGAGCGGTGTGCTGCAGCACATCGTGCATCAGCTCCTTGCCCTCGCCCACGCTGAGCCCGCCCACCGCGTAGCCGGGAAAGCCGATGGAGCGGATCTCCTCGCAGCTTCTCGTTCTCAGGTCCGGCTCCATCCCGCCCTGGACGATTCCGAAAAGAGCCGCGTCCGAGCCGAGACGATTCCAGGCGGTTTTGCACCGCGCCGCCCAGGCCGTGGTTCTTCTCAGGGCATCGAGCAGCTTCTCCCTCGTCGAGGGGAAGGGGGCGCACTGGTCGAAGGCCATCACGATGTCGGCTCCCAGGTCGTGCTGGATCGCCATCACCGTCTCGGGTTCGAAGCGATGGACAGTGCCGTCGATGTGGGATTTGATCAGCATCCCGTTGTCGCCGATCCGGACAAGGCCTCCCAGCGAGTAGATCTGGAAGCCCCCGCTGTCCGTCAGGATGGCGCCCTGCCATCCCATGAAGGAGTGAAGCCCCCCGGCCGCGGCAACCACGTCCGATCCCGGCCTCAGGTGAAGGTGGTAGGTGTTGCATAGAAGGATCTCGACACCGGCCTCCTTGCAGAGGCGGGGCGTCACCCCCTTGACCGTTGCCGCCGTGCCGACGGGCATGAAGGCCGGCGTGGCGAAGGATCGGCCCCGGACAACGATGTTGCCCGTTCGAGCCCGGCATCCGGAAGCTGACTTCTCGATGGAAAAGGAAAGCGCCATGGATTCATTGCACCGTTGTCATGTCGCGTCGAGGTGCGGCAAGGGTGCGGATCTCCGCAGCCCTGTAGTAGAAGGCGAGGATCTGGCGGTAGTCGTAGCCTCGCTTCGCCATTCCGTTGGAACCGTACTGGCAGAGGCCGATGCCGTGGCCGAAACCGCTGCCCCTGATCCGGATCTCTCGACCCGGGACGATCTCGTCGATTCGCGTGGAGAGCATTTTCCGGGAGAGGGGCCGCCCCTTGTTGATCAGGCTCCGGAAACGGTCGGCCGGCACCTTGCGCAGCACGTGCCCCCGGTCGTCCTGCAGGCTGATCTCCAGCGCCCTGCGGGCCGCATCGGTTTTCGTGATACCCACCTCGGGATTGCGGCATCTCCCTCCCAGTCCGAACTTGTCGATGATCTCGCTTGCCGGAACGGTGATCGCCCAGCTCCTGAAAGGCGATTCGCCGCAATAGCCGCAGGGTGTGTTGTGATTGACGGGAAGAGCCGATGGGTTCGGGTACACGTCGTCGGCACGGATCGTCATGCCGCCGCAGGTGGAAGAGAAGAAGGCCTGGATGATCTCGCCCTCGTAGGTGAGAACCTCCCCTGCCGTTTCAGCAACGATCTGCCGGCTCCGGTTGCTGGCCGCCGTCTCGCCGCCGTAGACCTGGGAGCGCGTATCGGCCATCAGGACTCCGCTGCCTTTTTCCATCATGAACAGGGCGTAGGTCCGGGCCGCCACGGTCTGGGCCTTCAAGGCCTCGCGGTGGAAGGATCCCGGCATCTCCTTGAAGAGCACGCCGGCCAGGTATTCCTCCACGTCGACGAGGTTGTAGAGAACCACGTCGTTCTGACCCTGAACCTCGATGAGGAGCGCGCCGGAGTACCGAGTTCCGTTGATCTTGATGGCGCCCCTGTCCCGCGGAACGATGGTGATCGTTCCCCTGCCGAGGGGCGACTTGTTGATCGTGATCCTCCCGTCCCGGAGAACGCGCGCCTTGCCGCTTCCGAGGCGGTAGCCGTAGGCGATGAAGCCCGGATCGTTGTAGCCGTGGAAAGCATTTCCGCGATAGACCCTGTATGGGCTGTCGACGGTAAAGCTCGGCCATTCGCCCGGCGAGCCCGAAGAGAGGCGGATCTTGACGGGAAAGCCGGAGTCGAGGGGGGGAGGCGGCTCCGCTGCGAACCACGATATCGTCCCGTGCAGGAGGAAAGGGATGAAGAAGAAGAGCGAAGCGATGGCAAGCCGTTCTTTCACGGATTTGCTTCCGCTGTCGGGCTGCCGGCCGGCATCTGTCTCGGACGCCTTCATGCCTTTTTGCTTTCCAGGTCAAAGAAAGAGTTCTGTCTGGTCGTTCAGGCCGCCGTCGGAAAAGCCCGCGCTGTCGGCAAGATGCTTCAGCCCCGAGGGCGTGATCTTCCGCCCCCTCGCTGTTTTGAGCAGAAAGCCCTTCCGGATGAGAAAAGGTTCGTAGACCTCGGCGATCGTGCCCTCATCCTCGCCAACGCTGACGGCGATCGTTTTCAGCCCAACGGGCTCCCCGCCGGCTCGATGGACCGCGGCCAGGATCTGCCTGTCCGTGCCCACCAGTCCCGCCTCGTCGATCCCCATCATGGTGAGCCCCTTCGTCACCGTGTCTAGTTCGACGGTGTCGAGGCCGCTGACCTGGGCGAGATCCCTGATCCGGCGCAGGAGGCGGTTGGTTATTCGCGGCACGCCGCGGGAGCAGGAGGCGATCAGCTCCTTTGCCTCGTCCGTCACCTCCATGTCGAGGATGCCGGCCGACCGCGTCAGAATGCGGCTGAGATCTTCCACTGGATAGACGTCGAGCTTCTCGATGACACCGAAACGGGATCGGAAGGGCGCCGTGAGAAGCCCTTCCCGAGTCGTGGCTCCGATGAGGGTGAAGCGTTTCAGGGTGATCCGGACCGATCGGGCCGCCGAGCCCTTGTCGATCACCAGATCCACGCCGAAGTCCTCCATGGCGGCGTAGAGGTACTCCTCCACGCTCCTGGAGAGCCGATGAATTTCGTCGATGAACAGGATGTCGCCGCGATTCAGGTTGCTGAGAATCCCCACCAGGTCGCCGGCGCGCTCGAGCGCCGGGCCGGATGTGGCGCGCATTTCCACGTCGAATTCGTTGGCAACGATATGGCTCAGTGTCGTTTTGCCGAGACCGGGCATGCCGAGGAGAAGAATATGATCGAGGGGCTCCTCTCTCTCCTTTGCCGCCTTGAGAAGGACATTCAGGTTGGTCCTGACCCTTATCTGACCGATGAAATCATCGAGGGACCGCGGCCGCAGGTCGAGGTCGAGCGGGTGCTTGCGCGACAAATCCTTGAATATGAGCTTGTTGCCTTTGTTTCCCGCCATCTTGATTCCAGGTCGGTCGACCGCATGATCCTGTGACACTTGCAGAATATTAGTAGTATAGATAGCCGTGCTGGAAAATTAAAGCGAACCTTGCGTCTTAGCCTGTAGAATAGTGAAAAAAGAGCGCCGCAGCTTCTTATTCAGCTGGTCTCCTGTGCGGGATTGAACAGAAAGTGTGTATTTTCGCACTGAGAAAAGAAAGTGACTTGCATTTGAGCATCTCTATTTCCTTTAATAGCAGAGACTATGGAGTGAAAACTCTGCCGTATTCAGAGATTTAAGCTGGCATGATCTTTGCGCTGGCATATCCTCCCGAAGAGGACGATGGAACTTGTTTTCCGAACACCCGCTTCCTAGGGTTTATGCGGAGGTTTTGATGAGTGGCAAGGTATTAAAGAGCTCGATTTCCGGATTGCTTCCGGCGCTGCTGGTCCTCACGACGCTGAGCTGCGGAGGAGGTACGAGCGGCAACGACAACGACAACGTTGTCAGCGGCTTCAACAACCGGAACATCGACCTTTACACCGAGGTTCCCCCGATCTACGTGATGGGCAACATGTACAACGGCGCCACGCTGAAGTTCTACCCCAAGGGGGACACCACAGCGGGCCTTTGCGATGTTGACGGCGATGGAACTCCGGAAACACAGATCAACGATTTCGAGAGTTTCGGAAACGCTGCGAACAACATCTTCAACGAGCAGGTGGCGGCCTGCGTCCTTCACGGTGCGACGGACAGGACGATCTACGATCCGGCAAACCATCCCCAGATCTGGACCGACGATGCCAACAATCCGGCTCTCACCGACATGCCGGATACCATGCCTTCGTCGGCCGGCGTCGGGGGAACGGACGACACGCAGTTCATCCAGGTGATGCTACCCTTCAACGTGGCGCCCGGCTCGGTCTACAGCGCCTCGGCCCTTCCTGCGGACGACTATCTGGTGGGGAACATCACCATCACCGACGAGACGGGGACCCACGTGCCCTGCACCGTTCTGGTCAACGGCGTCGATGCGCTGGGCAACAACACCTACACTTCGTCGGCCAACTGGCCCGACGGTGCCCAGGACGGCGCGAATATCATCACCTTCATTGCCCAGACCGCCGCGGGATCCACGGGGATGCCCCTGGTAAGCACGGCCTTCACCGCAACGGGCGGCGCGCCGGAGGACTGGACGCGCAAGGAGATCTACCTGAGGATCGCATCGCTGAGAGATACCCAGAACGCCTTTGTTTCCATCCAGTCGAAGCATGTGATTCGCCGGTCGGGTGTGGCCGTGGACGACGACGACACGATGCTGACCCTGGCTGTCACCGACATCACGGCAACGGATTTCATCCCTGACATCGGAGATCCGACGGGTATCAAGCATGATCTCTGGCCCGGTGTGAGCAATCCCCACGATCTCTGCATCACTCCGGAAACGAGCTTCCTGATCACCTTCAACAAGCCCG
>CAYZWU010000038.1:0-50952 GCA_964482235.1 uncultured Phycisphaerales bacterium | reverse complement strand
CCTACTTCCGGCCCCGACTATGTGATTTCACCCACAGATTCTGCTGACGACCCATCTTTATTACCCGTTTCATTTTGTATTTTTCCCAGACTGCCTACATGCAAGAATCTTTTATTCTTCCGATCACCCCCCGAACTCCGCGACCTGCTTCTTCCACCACTCCTGCCACTTCTCGAGCGGATCGAGGCGGTACTCCTTCTTCGCCGCAGGATCGAAGCCGAAGCTGCGCCGGGTCATGGCGCGAAGGACCTTCACCGCCTCGGTGCGGGTGTGGAGGTCGCCGCTTTCGAGCGCAACCAGGGCCATGGGAACGCCGGCCCACTCGCCGTGCTCCTTAAGCGTGGCAGTCACGCGTTCGTAGAGGCCGGCCTCGGCCTTCTTCATGAGAAGAAGGAGCTTGGCCAGGCCGGTGCGCTCCATGATCTCAAGCTTGTCGCGGATGAGCAGGCGCCCCTGGTCGCTGTCGCCGAGGGCGTCGTCGAGGATGGTCCTGAGAGACTCGTGGTGCGCCAGGCGCTGAAGGGCCGTGGCGATCTGCCCCTGGCACCAGCCGTCCTTCTCCTTCTTCAGCCGGTCTGTCAGCGGCTTGACAGCGGCCTTGTCGCCGATCCGTCCCAGGGCGCTGGCCGCATAGCCGCGAATCGTGCGGTCGCCGTTGTTCAGGAAGGCGACCAGGGAAGGGACGCTCTTCGACGAGCAGAGGCCGTCGAGGGTTTTAACCAGCTCGTGCCGCACCCCGGCATCGCCTTCCGTCTTGAGCAGATCGATGATCAGGGTCTCGAAGCGGGGATCGGCGCACCGCTTCAGCAGGGAGACGAACCTGTTTCTGTGCTTCTTCTTCTGTCCCTTCTTCTTGAGCTCCCGGATCAGGGCCGGGACAAGGGAGGTGCCGAACTTGTCCACCATCTTCCGTTCCGTCACCTCGATCACCACCGGATCGCTCGACTCGCGCAGGGCCTTCAGGTAGGGATCGATCGCCTCGTCCACGCTGCCGGTCCACGAGCCGAGCTTCGGCTTGATCTCGCGGTCGTACCGGTAGTAGGTCATCAGCATCAGGAGCCCGAGGGTCGTCTGGTAGAGACGCCCGCCGTAGTTGCTGTACGCCCCCCGCGGGGTGAACGATCCGTGCAGGGGAGAAGCCGGATCCCGGACCTGGTTCGCCAGCAGCGCCGGGATCAGCGCCTCGTTCCACCTGTCCCAGTACTTGCCCTCCATCTGGAACATGAAGAGCGTGCCGTAGTACCAGTAGTAGAAGTCCTCCCGTCCCGGCTTCGGCAGGTCCTTCAGGAGTCTGTAGGCGTTGAAGGTGAGGCGCGCCTCCTGCTTCTTCCCGGTGATGAAGAGGCGGGACATGCTGCCCACGGCGCAGAGGCGGTTGTGCCCGCCGTTCGAGTTGCTCGTGTAGCCGATCTCGAAGTAGTAGGGATAGGTCACGCTGTTGATGAAGCGAAGCGCGTCGCGCAGGCCGGCCACGTCGAGCTCCGCCTTGCGCGCCGAGTTGAGGGCCAGGATCACCCAGCCGGTGACCGACATGTCGCCCGCTTCCTTGGCGCGGTAGCGCCACCCTCCCGTGGGGCCGTTCTGCGCGTAGATGATGTAGTCCGTGCAGAGCTGCGCGCCGAGGCCGGTGTAGGGATCGGCCGTGTAGGCGTAGAGCTCGCAGAGCGCCTGCGTCGCCATGGCGTGGCTGTACATGTAGTGGCTCGACGTGGTCTCGAACTTGCCGTAGTCCACTATCTGCGAGAGAAGGAAGCCGGCCCCCTTCTTCACCGTTTCCATGTACTCGCCCTCGAGCGTCGTGTTGCCGCCATTGACGAAGGCCAGCAGCGCGAGGCCGGTCATGGCGATCTCCCACTCGCCGTTGCCCCTTCCGGGCTTGAGCCCCTCCTTTCCCGTGCGCTTCAGGCGGTTCGCGAAGGAGCGGGCCCGCCAGGCACCGTCCTCGTCCTGGACCGACGCGAGCCACGCGAGGCCCAGCTCGACGGCGCGCTCGGTGTGGGATCCTCCGCCGTGGAGCTTGGCCAGGGCGCGGCGCTCCTTCCGGCTCATGACCTTGAGCGGCGAGATGAGCGCCGGCCCGTCGCCCATCCGGTCGAGCGGCCTCTCCGGTTCCTTGATATCGGCCACGTTCCGCCGTCTGTAGCGCCACTGCGCCTCGTCCTCCCACGTCTTGCGGATCTCTGTCACCGCGGCAAGGCGCCTGGGGCGGGCCGCTTCGGGATCGTAGTCGAAGCCGCCGGGAACGAGGGGCCTGACGATATCGAAGGCTGTCTGGCGAGCCTCCGTCGACTGGCCGATGTCCATCAGGTCGATGGCCGCTGCCACGGCCGCCACCTGGAGAGGATGCCAGACCTCGGAGACGCGGGCCTCGATCAGGAACCGCAGGAGGTCCGGCGCCGTGGCCTGGTGAGCGCCCGACCTGGAATGAACGGCTGCGAATGCGGCGGAAGCCACGAAGGGCAGAACGGACGGGATGTTGGCCTCGAGTTGCATCAGCGGCTCCCTCGAGGGCTTTTCCTTCTTCACCTCGCTGCAGAACAGGGACACCATCGCCTCGAGCGCGTCTCTCCGCTCGGGCGGGATGTCGTTGTGGAGCGACAGCCAGGTGAGGTCATGGCCGCCGGCCACCATGGTCCACATGCGGTGCCCGCCGGCCGCTCCCACGCCGGCCTGCGGCGAGCCGGAGACCAGCAGGCGATGGTGCCCGGGCGAATGGTACCATCCCTCGAAGGCGCCCCTGGCGCGAACGAAGCCGCTCGATGCCAGGCAGTTCTCGCCGACCCCGCCGGCGAATCCCTCGAGCTTCACCCGGTCCGTGGGCGTGCGGTTGCGGGGAACGGGAGAGATGTGGCCGAAGTAGCCGAGATCGACCATCTCCTGGCTGTGCTTGCGTGCCGAGACCACGCACCGCTCCTCCACCTCGAAGGGGTGGAGCCCCAGCATCTTCCGGTAGTCGTTCAGGATGGCGATGTATTCGCGCTCCACCCTGTCGAGGCTCGTTGCCATCTGGCTGTTGTAGCGCTCCATCGCCTCGATCTTCAGCTGGCGGGTGAGCCATCTCTCCCACGGGGTGAGCCTGTTCTCCTGGATCAGCAGCTCGTCGGTGCGCAGCATCACGTCGCGCGTGCGGCCGGCCACGTGGTTCAGGAGGAGCCAGAGGACGTCCTCGATGTTCGACTGCTCGCGGCCGGGAAGGAGATGGGTCTCCGTCACGTGGGCAGTCTGGCTCGGTTCGATCCTTGAAGGATCCAGGCCGGGCAGGCCGCAGGTCTTCAGGTACCGGTCGACCTCTGCCAGCGCCTCCTCGCCCGCCTTGACCCGCTCCCAGATCGCGTAGCCCTTCACGGGCGGGAAATGGCGGACCTTCTTCAAATTGGAATCGACGAACCGCTCGTACTCGCCGTAGATCGCCTCGAGCTTCTTCCGGTACTCGTCGACCTGCGGCTGCTCCGGCTTGTCGTAGCGCGCGATCAAGGCCAGCGCGTCCTTGCGCAGCGGGGCGAGGGCGGCCAGGTAGCCCTCGATTCTCTGACGGAACGCCTCGCTCTGGTACGAGGGGATCCAGCCGCGAACATCCCTGTACGTCCCGCGCAGCTCCTTTCTGATCAGGCTCGCGGCGCGCCGGAGGAAATCGGGCCCCTCCTCGCCGTGGCAGGAGACGAACTTGGCATGGTTGCTTTCCAGGGATGAAGGGAAGAACGGCCACGACAGGCCGCTGATCTCCAGGGCATGGAGCCGCTCCAGGGCGAGATCGAGCGCCCGGTGCCGCTCGCGCTCCTCCATGGAAACGAGGAGCCCGCGGTAGCGGAAGTAGCCGCCCTTCGGCACGGGTTCGCCGCGGTGCGCGGCCACGATCTCGTCGGTCCGGTTCTTCAGCTCGGAGTCCTTGTCCCGCGTACGGCCGAGGGCACGCTCCGCCTCGTCGGGAAGAGAGACAGTGTAGCAGAGCTCGGCCAGGACCAGCTCCTCCCCGGCGCTCAACCCGAGGGCCGCAAGCCGCGCCACGATGGCTTTCCGCTTCAGGAACCGCCACTTCACCGGCGGGCCGAGCTTCTCCAGCAGCGCCGCCTCGAGAGCGACGGTCGTGAGGAGCAGGGGATCGACCTCTCCCTCCTGCGCCTTCTCCAGCTTTGACAGAGCCTGTTCGGCCTTGAACTGCTTGCGCAGCAGGGTTATCTCGTCCTGATCGATCGGCTGCGCCGCCCCCTGAGAGGCGAGGAGGAAGATCAACCCCAATGCTGTAAAAAGACGTCGAGCGCAGGCGCGCCGGAGTGTGTCAGCCGGGATCAAGAGTGCGGCAGAGAGAGGTATGGCCCAGCGGACCGGGGTAGATCGGGTGCAGATGGAAGTTGACATCAAAACGCAGAAATCCTGCAAACCAGGCCGCTAGTCATGAACAGATAATCTACACCTACTGTTCCAGGATCTGGTCTATTGTCAAGCCGTCATCGGGCGGAAGGTCCTTGGAGCCCGACTGGGCGAGGGTGGTCTTGATCCGGGCGATAGCATCGAGAAAGAGGGCCGCCGCGGCCGCTTTCTCGGCATCGGCGCTGGCTGCCAGCTTGTTGAACACCTTCTCCGCCAGGTAGAGGTCGCCCGAGAAGTAGGTGACGAATCCGAGGACGAGAAGGGAGCTCTCCCTGTCCGGGTGGAGCTTCAGATGGGCGAAGAGCCCGTTCTTCTGCTCCTCGAAATCGGTAGGATCGCCGTACATCAGCTTCAGGTCGCCGCCGACCTCGATCCACTCCGGCATGATTGCCAGTCCCCGGAGGATCTCGTAGGCCGCCGTGTTGTAGAGGCCCAGGGCGAAGAGCCCGTGGGCAAAGGCGAACTTGGGCACGGCGAAATCGAGGTCGACCAGCGTGGCCAGACGGAACTTCTCGCACGCTTCGAGGTAGCGCCCCTCGCGGAAGAGGGCCGCGCCCTCGTCGAGGTAGCGGATCGACTCTGACTCGGGATCGATCATCATGGCCTGCGAGGTATAGATGCTGGGGAAGGAGCTGTCGTAGTCGTAGTAGCTGTGGAAGTGGGCGAACCTCCTGTTCCACGAGTGGTCCCAGTACTGCTGCCAGTAGTAGTAGTCGTACCCGCAGTAGTGCCAGTAGACAGGCGACCAGTGGCGGCACCAGGGGCAGTCCCACCAGGGGCATCCGCAGCAGTGGCAGTAGATGATGATTCGATCGTCGTCGTCATCGTCGCCGTTGTTGTTGTTATTGCCGTTGCCTCCATTCCCTCCGTTGCCCCCGTTCCCTCCGTTGCCGCTGTCGCCTTTCTTGCCCGGGGCGGGGGCGGGTGTGATCTTGCCGGACAGACCGCCGTTGACGCCGGTTCCTCCGGATGTCGGTTTCTTCCGGACCTTCGGCTCGTACTTGAACTGCGGTCTGGCGACGCGCATCGAGTCGGGAACCTTGTCCGATCCGGGTGTTGTCTGTCTCGGGAGGATCGAAGTCGAGGGCTTCGTCGGTTTGGTGGTACGGGTCGTGCTTTGCGGCTTCGGGGCCGGTGTCGTCTTTCGCGTGCTGGTCGGCCTGACGGTCCGGGTCGACTTGGGAGGCGTCGAAGTTTTCGGGGGAGTGACGGTGCGCGTGGTCTTCGGCTTCGTCGTGGTCGGCCGGCTGGTCTTCGTTGTCCTGGGCGGAGCCGCCTTCCTGGTCGGCTTCACCGTCTTTTTCGGCGTGGCCGGCTTGGAAGTCTTCGTGGAAGTCCGGCTTCCCGTCTTGCCGCTCTTTGCGGTGGAGCCCTTTTTCGTGTCGTCGGTGCTCTGCGCCAGGGCCGGCTGAAAGGACAGGCCGAAAAGAACCGCGAGAATAACGGTGATCACTTTCAGCTTGTTCATGGCATGCCCTCCTTCTCTGTAAGGGGGAGGAGTTGCTGTCAGAAAGAACGTCGAGGCGATCGGCCCTCCAGGAGAGCCGATCCCCATATTCAATATATTAGTAGATATTTATTATATTAGCAAGTGCAGGCGTGGTAACCGGATCTTCGGGGACCGTTGGAAGCGCTTGCGGGGCAGCTTCTTGTGCCGTCGAGTCGATGCACTCGAGGGGATCAGGATTTTCCGGAGCCTCCGCAGGACGGGCACTGATATCTTCTTCCCTCGCACCGGGGGCATTGTTCGACCTCCTGGCTATTCACTTTTCTGCTGCCGCCGCAACTCGTGCACGTGACACTCCGCCTTTTTCTGGAGTCGTAGATCATCCCCGTGCCGCTGCACCTCGAGCACTTCCGTGAACTCGAGGCTCCGGTCGCGGCAAGTCCATTTCCGTTGCAGTTGGTGCACGCGACGCTGCCGTCGGAGGAGTATCCGACACCGTTGCACCGCTCGCAGTCCTTGGAACAACTCGGGAGCAGAACGAGAGCGAGAAGAATACAGATCATCGGGCAAAGCGTCTTGATGCTGATTTTTCGTGCCATGAACACCTCCATTTCATCGGGATGCCTTTCAAGTCCGCTGCAGGTGTGAGCGGATTTTCATCCCTGATCCGGACAGGCATTCGTCAAAAATATGAGTGGTATCAGCGGAGAGGGTTCTTCGGGTTGGCTTCCTTCTCCCTCGTGATGGGCGGCGGAACGGTGCCGGCGACGTCGGTATGGTCGACAGTGGTGTCGTTTTTTTCCTGCATGTCCGTTGAGTATTCGGTTGAAGCCTGACGGACTTCTAAATTTGAATTCGAGCCGGCAGCGGCGTTGTTGTCCGAAGATGCCTGGAAGATCGTCGAGATGAAGATCGCCACGGCCATGAGCGCGGCTGCAACCAGTGAGCGCTGCCCGCGCCCCGACGACTTGGTTGTTCCCTCTGCAGGCTCACCGAACATCTCCTGAAGAGCCGCGTTGATCTTCGAGCGCTCCATGTGATTCTTGTGGAGCGCCTTGCTGACCTCGTTCCTGAGCTTTCCCTCGTTCTCGAGAACCTCGCCGATCCTCACGAGAGGAGCCGTCTCCGAGGCCTGCTGGCCATTGTCGCCGTTCTGCGATCCGTCGTTCTTCCCGTCGCTTCCACGATCCCAGGGAGAGACCATGTCAGGCCAGTAGAGGGAGAGCTTCTGCGAGATGGTGTCGAGCCGCTTGTCCATGTCCTGAGGCGACGTGTTGGTCTCCTCGGCCAGCTTTTCAGAAGCCAGTCCAAGCTGGTATCTTTTCTGAAAAAGCAGCCGGTCCTCGTCAGGGAGTTCCTCGGAGGAGCAGAACAGCCTCATGCTCTCCTCGATGCTGTGAAGCCGGTCGAGAAGGAACTTGCTCTTCGTGCTCGATGAGGAGCAGAGCTCCGGCTTCTTGATCATGAAGTGGAGGCATTCGTTGCGGATCTTCCTGTCCAGGAAGCGGGTGTGCGAGCGCAGGCAGCTGAGATAGACCCAGTCATCCAGGGAGATCTTATTAGTGAAGGAGTCGTACTTCGCTTCCGTCTCCTTCAGGATTTCCCGCGAGAGGGTGATGAGATCCTCGCGGCTCAGACTGGTCATCCGCGCCTTGCTCAGCGCCAGGAGATAGATCGGGATCTGTTCCTGGGCCTTCTTGAGGGAAGTGGACTCAGCCGGTGCGGTGTCCGTCTTTTCATTGTCGACAGCAGTTGCGTTCAAAGGCTCTTCCCCTGTGCGACAGTCGATCCATTTTCTTACTAGAGGGAATCGGCAACTGTTCTATTCAAGTTAAGGGATATTTCTTCATTCCTTCCTAATAGGCAAAAAAGACGTTAGCATTGAATGACTTTCGTGTCAAGAGCAGAATAAAAAAAGCCACGTGTAATTGCTTAACAATTAAACCACTTACTCTTGCACTCGGTTCGAGCCATTCCAGCTGAAGCCAGAAATAGCCAATCCTTGACAGGGCGCCACGATTCGTCGAAGATAGAGTTCGTATTCCTGAAAAGACCCGAGAGGTTGGAACCCGGATCCGATTGCGGATCCGTTCGTGTAGAAGTGGTGTAACTTCTTTATTAGGGAAGGGTTAAATGAGAACAGTACTATTGATTGCTCTGCTGCTCGTTCTGGCGACTTCTCTGACGGGTTGTGTCTTCACCAACATCAAGACACCTTATGACACCGATCTTGACAAGACCCAGATCGGGGAGAAGAAGGGCGAATCCTCCTACCAGGCGTGGCTCTGGCTCGTGGCCTGGGGCGATGCGGGAACGGATGCGGCGGCGAGGGACGGTGACGTGAAGGTCCTGACGCACATGGACAGGCAGATCATCAGCATTCTCTTCGGGCTTTACTTCAAAGAGAAGACGATCGTGTATGGTGACTAGCCGTGGCTGAGCTACAGGGAGCCGTCTCCATGAAAAGAGTGAATACCTGTCTGGTTCTTCTCCTGCTCGGCATTTCCTTGTGCGGCTGTGTATCCTTCACGCCCGCGAAATCGTTCGAGAAATCGGGCTGGCCGCCCGCCTTCATCTACTACCACACGATCACGCCCCTGGACGTCAACTTCGAGGAGGCGCCGGTCGTTCAAGAGTCTGAGGAAGGCGATATCCGGCACCTGCATTACTATGTCGACGTGAGGTGGGACAGCAACGCCATCGGCGAGATCGCCCGTGAGCAGGGGATCGACACGGTTTATTATGCCGATCTCGAAGTCCTCAGCGTTCTCGGGATCTGGAACCAGTATATCGTACACGTTTACGGCAAGTAGAAGCGGCCGGTTGGAAGTCCGACGCTTTTCGCGCCTGACCGGGGCATTTCCTTGCCTCCTGGGAGGAGACTCATGGCCAAGGGAATTTTTGACATCATCATCCTCAACGGGCGTCCTGCCGCCGGCAAGTCGGAGGTGATCGACTACCTGAAGAATTGCTCGCTCGAGGAACGGATCGAGCGTTTTCACATCGGCGAATTCGTTGAGATCGACGACTTCCCCATCCTCTGGGAGCGGTTCGAGGACGACGACATCTACGAACATCACGGCAAGGAGAGGCTTATCTCGAACAGGCATTTCATCTACAAGGGAGAGCGGCTCGAGGGTTACGTGTTCAAGGACAAGTTCTTCTGGAACTTCCTGATCGAGAAGCTCAACCTCGCCTATACCAAGCTGATCCGCGACAAACCGGCCCTGCACGACAGGACGACCGTCATCTTCGAGTTCTCGCGCGGCTCGGAGCACGGCGGATTCGAGACAGCCTACAACTATCTTTCCACATCGATCCTCGAGAAGGCGGCCACGCTCTACATCCTCTGCTCCTGGGAGGAGTCGCTGCGCAAGAATCGCCGGCGGTACAATCCCGACAAGCCGGACAGCATCCTGGAGCATGCCCTGGAAGACAAGAAGATCGAGATGCTCTACAAGGAATCGGACTGGGACGATTTCACCTCGCAGGATCCTTCGTTCCTCAAGGTGCAGGGACTCGACGTGCCGTACGCCGTGTTCGACAACGAGCCGGAGATCACCGACAAACCCGACGAGCTGGGCGCTCATCTTGAGGAGGTCCTCGGCCGCCTCTGGAAGCTCAGAAATCCGTCCTGATTCCCGCTGCGTCGAGGCGGCGCGCGGCGAAGCCAAGGTCTGCGCAGAACCTTCCGGAGGAACAAGTCCATGCCGAAAAATGTGCTCATCATCCTGTTCCTGGTCCTGCTCGGGCTCCTGACCCTCGCCGTCTCCGACATCCCGATCCCAGCCTGGGTCGACAAGCTCCTCCCGATCCTGATCCTCCTCGACGTCGTGGCCCTTGTCATCGGCCGGCTGCCGAAGATCGAGATCGAGCACGGAGGCGAGCTGCGCCGCCGGCGCCTGCTCAACTGGCTGCCTCTCGGCCTGACCTACTCCTTCCTCTACATGGGCCGCTACAACCTGACAGTCAGCAAGTCGGCTTTCGAGAATCTCCCCGCCCCGGGCACCGACGGTGGCGCCATGATGGGAAACGACGCCTTCGGCTGGATCTTCGGTATCGGCACCGCCGTCTACGGCGTTTCCTTTCTGATCAACGGACCGCTCACCGACCGATTCGGGGGCCGGTTCTCGATCCTCTGGGGCGCGGCCGGATCGATGCTGATGAATGTACTCATGGGTCTTACCTCCTACTCGCTCCTGAACCAAGGCTTCGGCTTCGATTTCCTGGCCGGGAACTTCGTGGTTATCTTCTCGATCCTGTACTCTCTCAACATGTACTTTCAGAGCTTCGGCGCCGTGGCGATCGTCAAGGTGAACGCCGGCTGGTTCCACGTACGGGAGCGAGGCGTCTTCGGCGCCATTTTCGGTGTGCTCATCTCTCTCGGCATCTACTTCGCCTTTGATTGGGGTAATATGATTCTGGAGGGGATCGGGCTGATCTGGGTCTTTTTCATCCCGGCAATAATCCTGCTCTTCTTCTGGATCATGGACTTCATCTGGGTGCGGAACCAGCCCAGCGAAGTGGGGTTGCGGGACTTCGACACGGCCGACGCCTCGTCGGGCGATGACGGCCCGCGGCTCAGTCCGCTCAAGGTCTTTGCCATGATGCTGAAGAATCCGATCATCCTGACGATCGCCTGCATCGAGTTCTGCAGCGGCTTCCTGCGCCAGGCGATCATGCAGTGGTTCCGCACCTTCGCCAAGCAGACGGACGGCGAGCTCGGCCTGCTTGACGGTTTTGTTTGCGAGAACTGGGGCATGCTTCTCTGCTGCGCCGGAATCACGGGAGGCGTCGTGGCTGGTGTGATCTCCGACCGCGTCTTCCAGTCGCGGCGCGGACCGGTGGCGACCATCCTCTACGGGATGATGCTCGTCGGCTCGGTCCTGCTGATCTTCACCTACCAGTCGCCCATCGTGGGGTGGCTCGTGATTATCATGTCGATGGCCGTGATCGGCGTGCACGGGATGCTCTCGGGCACGGCGAGCATGGATTTCGGCGGCCGCAAGAACGCCGGCATCGCCGTGGGTTTCATCGACGGGTTCGTCTACCTGGGCACCGCCTTCATGGCGATCCTCTACGGCAACATCCTCCCGAAGGAGCAGCTGGACGAATCGGGACAGATCGTCGGTCCGGCCACGGATCCCGGAAACTGGTTCGCCTGGCCCGTGGCCATGGTTCCCCTGGCGCTGATAGGCCTGGTGCTGGCCACACGCGTCTGGAACGCCAAGCCGCAACCGAAGAAGAAGTGAACGTGATGGTGCTCGAGCGGATCCGGCTCGCCTCGCCGGGATCGACTGCGAGCCGACCGCCTCCGCCCGTTAACACTACCGGGGAAACAGGAAAATCATGCCGTTTCCGGCGGGTGTTGCCGCTATAATGACCGGTCGCCGTATCGTGCGATGATCGTGATGCGTCGCCTGCGCATGGCACCCGAAGGTCCGGGAGCAGGAGCTGCCGGCAGTCCCGGCCGCGCTGCCTTCGAACCACCCGGTCCAATCTCGAAGATGGAGCTTTCCATGAAGGTACCAATTTCTTTCCTCATCCCGTTTCTGGCCCTGTTGTCCGTACCCCTCCTGACAGCCGAGGAGGTGGTGCTGAAGTACGAGAAATCCGAGGGCATGCCGTTCGCCTTCGCCATGGCGGAGGAGGTCGAGGATGCGGCAGACGGGTGGCAGAAAGGGGCGGACCTCCTGCCCGACAACGCCGTCACCCTCCTGGGCTACCTCGAAGCCGGCGACATGGATGAAGAGGGCGTTCTTCTATCCGTTGCCACGCTGGGTGCCAAGGCACGCCTGCCCGATACACTTTTCATCGACTGCAACAGGAACAGCATCCTCGAGGAGAACGAGAAGTTCTCCTTCGGACCCCTGGAAGGTCAGGAGGCGAGCGGCCTCTGCTGCGCCACGAAGATCCCGCTTTCCGTGAACCAGGGCGAGAAGCCGATCTTCACGAACCTCTACATGCTCTGCAACATCATCCCGGAGGAAGAGGAGGTCTACTATCTTTTCGCTCTCTCGGCCTGGGGTTGCTGCAAGGGTGAGCTGACGCTCGAAGGAGAGAGCCACGAGTTGATCCTGATTGACCACAACGTCAACGGCTCCTTCTGCGACTTCGTCTCCGGGAGCGAGCAATATCCTGCAGGGGACACCTTTCAGCTGATGCCGGCCGGTTCGCCGGGTCACGTCCAGCCGATGCCCCTTCGGCAGAAGCTCTTTCGCGGGAAGACGGCGTACAGCGTCACGGTGAAGGAAAACGGCCTGAAGGTCGTGCTCGCTCCCGTTGACGTCGAGTTCGGCTCCGTGGTCGCCAAGAGGCAGGACATCGAAGTGACCCTCAACCATCCCGAGTGGGGGGATCACGTCGTTGCTGCGGGCAACGAGCGCTATCTCCCCAAGGGGAGCTGGACGATCAGGAGGTTCCGCATCGTCGACAAGGAGACCTTCGCCTTCTGCGACTACTCGGGGCCGGAGAGCGTGAAGCTGACCCTCAAGCCCGGAAAGAAGGCGGCCATCGAGCTCGATACCGCGTTCAAGGCCACCGTGCAGCCGCGGTATTCGCGCGGCAAGATCCAGCTGAACCTGCAGCTCGCGACGGCTCAGGGAGCCCGGTTCAGCTCCTACTACGGCGGTGTGCAGAAGGATAAGGTCGAGAGCGGAGAGCTCGGCCAGTTCCTCGAGGGCATCCCGTTCAAGATCACGAACGAGGCGGGCAAGGAGGCGCACAAGGGCCTCTTCGAGTTCGGCTGAGGCTCGACGTGCAGCTACTCATGGCGAGTGGCCAGTGTGGAGCCGGGCAAGTATTTCATCAAGGTCGATACCGATAAGGTGCCCTTCGAGATCATTGCCGAGCCGGCAACCGTGACGGTCAAGTGAGTCTGGCAAGAATCTCGATTCCCCGGCTTGAACTGAATTGAGGAGGTGACACGATGCTCTGGCGTTTGTTTCTCGCGAGTGTTCTTGTTCTTTTCGGCACCCTCTCCCTGGACTCGAAGGAGATCGAGCTTGAATATTGCGAGGATCCGGGTCCGATCGATCATACGTTCATCGGCCACATCGCCTCGCTCCAGGGCGCCAGCGGCTGGCTGAACGGAGAGGAGTTCCTCTCGAAGCGGGCCATCACCTTCGGCATCGAGAGCCCCCTGGCCACGGGGACCTCGAGCATGCTGCCGCTGTGCCTCGACTTCGAGAACGCCGACTCGAAGAAGCCCAGCGTCCTCTACGTGGACGCGAACAGGAACGACACCATCGACGAGGGGGAGAGATACCCCCTGAAGCACCTGGGGCCCGGCGACCACCTGATGAACGGCAGAAAGGCCCTCCTTCCGAACCACCTGATCGCCGAGAAGATCCGCTTCACCCCTGTCCTTTGCGGCGAGAAGCAAGAGGTCTATGCCAGCATCGTGCTGTCGAACAGTGCCTATTCCTTCAGGAACAATGCGAGCTACTACCTCTTCAGCATCGACGCCTGGGGATGCCGCCGTGGCCGCGTCACTCTCGACGGCGCGGAATACGAGATCATCCTTCGCGACGGGAACACCAACGGGGTGTTCGACGATTACGACAAGGGAAACATACTGGGCACCTCGTTTCCCGGGGACTCGATAACGTTCATCCACACCGATTCGAATTCCCAGCTGAGGGTCCCCCTGAGACGGAACGTGATCCTGCAAAACAAGGCCTTCTCCATCGATGTTCGCGATAGCGGCAGGAAGGTCGATATCGAACCGGTCGACACGACTTTCGGAACCTTGTCGATCCAGGACCCGCAGATCGAGATGACGCTCTGGAACCTCGAATGGGGCATCTTCAACATCGCCCCGGGCGAGAGCAAGAAGCTTCCCGCAGGTTCGTGGTTCATCTCCAAGTACACCCGGCACTGCCCGGACACGGGCGCCTCCTGCAGCTACACGAGTTCCGGCAAGATGAAGGCCCAGGTGGAGGCTGGAGAGAAGACCGTCCTCGAACTGGAGACGGCGCTGCTGGCCACGGTGAGCGCGAGCAAGAGGAAGGGCACGATCCGCCTCTCCCTCGACATGAAAACGCCGGACGGCGCGAGCTTCCGCTCCTACGGGAGAGGCCGCAACAAGGAGGACCCGTTCAAGGGCATCCCCTTCATGATCACCAACAGCCGGGGAGAAGCGGTGGCGCAGGACTTCTTCGAGTTCGGCTGAGGCTCGACGTGCAGCTACTCATGGAGAGTGGCCAAGCTCGAGCCGGGCGAGTACAGGGTCTCGGTGATGTGCGATCGCGACGTTCTGCAGGTCTACAGCAAACCCTTTGTCGTGACCGTGGATTGAGTGGGGGCGGAGGACCGGACAGCCGTCTCGATCAGGATTCCTCTTGATCAGGCAGGGCTCCGGTCCGCGTCCTGTCACTCCGAATCGGGCGACGTCCCCAGCACCTCCCGGATCCACTCCTCCAGCGCCTCCACCGGTCGATCCAGCATGTCGGCCGTGATGCGGAAATCGTTCTCGCCCGTCTTCTTGCGGATCAGGTTGAGGCCGTAGGAGTAGTCCGCCAGCCTCAGGGTCAGGTAGTCGCCGATCGGCTCTTCCGCGGCCCGCGCCGCCTGGACCGCCTTCTTCACCGCATCGCCGTCGAATGTGATCCGGTGGCCGTACTCCCTCTCGAACTCGGACTCGAACTCGCGGACCTGGGCCTCGGCAAAGCCGTCGCGCGCGTAGTCGGGATCTTCGAGCAGCTTTTCCAGGATGTCTTTCGGATCGACGACCAGCTCCTCGGTGACGGCCAGCGACTTGACCGCTCCGCCGGGAAGGTGGAACTTGAACTCCCGCAGCTTCTCCTCGAGAACGGTGACCAGGCCTCTGGCGCCGGTCTTCTCCTCCTTGGCCCGGACCGCCACGGCCCGCAGCGCTTCGTCTGCGAAGGCGACCTTGATCCCGTATCCCTCGAAGTTCTCGCGGTACTGGTGCAGGATCGATCCCTCGGAGTGCTTCAGGATGTTGAAAAGATCGTCCTCCGTCAGGTCGTTCAGGGCAACGCGCACCGGCAGCCGACCGATGAATTCCGGCTCGAAGCCGTAGGAGATGAAGTCGCGCGTCTTCGCCCCGAGGAGGATGTTCCCCTGCGAATCGAGGGCATCGAGCGTCCCGTCAAGAGAGTGGAAGCCGACGCGGCCCTCGTTCATCCTCTTCCGGACGATGTCCTCGAGCTTGGTGAAGGCGCCGCTCACCACGAAGAGGATGTGGCGCGTGTTGATGGTCCGCTTCTTCTTCCTGCCGTGCTGGACCTCCATCATCTCCTGGAACTGGCCGGTCATGTCCATGGGGCTGCGCCGCGGCACCTCGGTCTCCTCGAGCAGCTTGAGGAGGCCGGTCTGCACGCCCCGGCCGCTCACGTCGCGGCTGATCGCCTCGGCCGAGGCGGCGATCTTGTCTATCTCGTCGAGGAAGACGATCCCGTACTCGGCCAGCTCCATGTTGCCGTCGGCGGCGCGCACCAGCTCGCGGACCAGGTCGTCAACATCTCCGCCGACATAACCTGTTTCTGAAAATTTTGTTATGTCGGCTTTGACGAAAGGGACGCCGATCAGGGTCGCCAGGTTCCGGACCAGGTAGGTCTTGCCCACCCCGGTGGGCCCGAGAAGGATGATGTTCTGCTTGACGTACTCCCGCTCAGGAGTGGGATTCTGGTGATCGAGTCGGACATGGTTGTAGTGGTCGCAAACCGCCACGGAGAGGATCTTCTTGGCTTCCTCCTGGCCGATGACGAACCGGTCGAGGTGCTCCTTGACCTCCTTTGGCGACAGGTTGAAGTCGAGGGCCTTCCGGATCCTCTCCTCTTCCTCCCGGCGCGCTTCCTCGTCAGCCCCGGGATCGGGGCGCTGCGGCCTGGGCATGGCGGTGATGAAGCCTGATCCGAGCTTTTCCGTCAGGAAGTTGAGGAAATTATCCTCCTGGTTTTCCTTTTTCTTGTCTGGATCCTGGGGATCCTTGGCGTCTTTGGCCGTCATGAAGGCACCGTTCCTTAATATAAGTTTATTGTCTCAGCTCATATTGCCGAAAAGAGAATGGCATAAATGGGATTCTTCTGCAATGGGACGGAGGTGAAGTCCCGGCGCCTCCCATTTCTCTTTTTTTTGATTTTTTGATGGATAACAAGTTCCGGATAGCGATGTTTGCTCGAAGAACGGACATCTACTGACGAGGATCAACAGAAAGCCATGAAAGCCGAATATTCTGTCGATTTTATCAAGAAACTCGAGAACGAAGTCACTTCGGCCAACCTGCTGCGCGAATTCCGCAGGCTGAGGTATGAGCCGGGAGACGTTATAGAATCGGACCTTACAGGAGTCGCCCCGGCCCATCGCGGTCGCGGCCGGTTCGAGATCAAGAAGTTCGCCGGCGGCGGATTTGCCGGCCAGGTCTACCAGGTCGAGCTGCTCGAGATCACCCACGAGAGCGAGCCGGTGGCCGGCCTCGTCGAGGGCGGGACCTATGCCATGAAGATCCTCGTTCCGCCGTCGCGCTTCTCCAAGCTCTTCCGCAATTTTACCTACTGGATGGCCTACCAGGGTCCCTTCTCCGCCCAGGTCAATGCCAGCGCATCGCGCGTGGGCGTTCTCTGGCAGAAGCTGATCCGCCGGGGGGCCAAGATCCGCCTGGGCCGCGAGGACGCGGTGGTGGACTCCTACGCCACCTTCTATCACGAGCCGATGAACTCCTACGCCGAGATCAACGAGTGGGTCCCGGGCCGCACCTGGCTCTACGAGATCGACGACAACGTCTTCAAGCGGAAGAAGTTCGATCCCGCCGATCCGGGCGGCTTCCTCGACGAGACCGCCTCGGCCGAGTATGTGGGAAAACGGCTCTTCATGTACCGTTTCGTGCAGCTCTTCCACGAGATGGGCGCGCCCGAGCTGGCCCGCCAGTACGAGTGGTGGACCGCCAAGAGCCAGCCGAACATGCTCAAGCGCGAGGGATCGGCCGAAGGTCCCATGGACGGCCTCTGCGCCATCGACTTCCGCGCCGGGCTGGCTCTGCTTCCCTATCTGCCCATGAGCCCCGGCGACTTCAAGCTGATCTTCGACGGTTTCAAGCGCGGCAACCTGGTTCAGTTCGACCGCGGCAACATGGAAAAACTGGAGGCTTTCGTCCAGGAGCACCGGGTAGAGTTCGAGGACCTGCTCCCCGCCCTGGAGGAGCTGAAGCAGGTCGAGCCGGCCTACAGGGCTTCCCTGCCGGACGTGACGCATCACGGTTTCCGCCTTCTCTTCGACAAAGAGCTCGGGGTGAAGGTTCCAAGCGGGTTGATCGACGGTTACACCTGCAACGAGCTGGTGGACGAGGAGCACGCGGAGAAGCTCAGCAGGTCGAGCTTCAGGTTCGCGATGTTCTACATGATCGGTGTGATTCCCATCCTTGGCACGTTCCTGAGAAAGCTCTGGGGGCACAGCCGCTTCAGGGCCCATCTGGGCAGGAAGCTGACCAGCTGGTCGTATTTCAATGCAGCACTCCGCGCCCGGATCGCCGAATCCCTGATCGGGTGGCACCGGAAAGGGCGCGTCTCCGAGGCCCGGGCCGAGTTCCTTCTCCGGTTCCCGCCGCTCTTCCTGATCCAGCGGTTCACCCTCGGCTTCCTGCCGGCCAAATGGCACCGCTTCCTGGTCGAGTGGGGCTGGGCGTGGAACGCTGTTTGGGGCAGCCTGAAGGAAGGCTGGAAATTCTTGTGGAATGGCGAGTACCGCGAGGAGTGGCTCCTGGAGCGGGTGCGCGACGCCCGTGAGGAGGGGATGATCACCGAGGCGGAGGAGCAGGATCTGCGCGACAACGTGAAGGATCCGGTCATCCAGAAGTACCTCCTATGCACGGCGCTGCATTTCTGCACATTGCCGTTGACCCAGCTCGTGGCTGTAGGCATCGCGGTCTGGTTCACCGTGGCCTACGGCTGGACCTGGAGCGAAGCGCTTGCCAAGGGTACCGCGATCCTGGTCGTGATGCAGGTCATTCCGCTCTCGCCCGGCTCGATCGCGCGGGGATTGATCGTCGTCGTCCTGATGATCAAGGATCGCAACTGGCGCGATTACTGGATCGCAGCCCTGATCGCCTTCTGGAAGTACATCGGCTACCTCTCTTTCCCGATCCAGATGGTGCACAAGTTCCCGGTCCTCTCGCGCGTCATGGCGGCCCGCTGGGCCACCTCGATGGTGAAGATCATCCCGGTCTTCGGCGAGAAGGGCGCGCTCATCGAGCACTGGATCTTCGACCTCTTCTTCAACGTGCCGATCTCCTTCGGCCGGAAGAAGCGCGACAAGAAGAACGACAGGAGCGGGGGCGCCGAGGAGGAGAGCGGCTACTGCACCGATCCCGACGAGGGTCGCGAGGTGAATGGACGCGACCTGGAAAGCCGCCTGGAGGAGAGGAAGGAAACCACGATCCCAGTCAAGTCGTGATCCAGGAAAACGGACCCTGACGTTGCATAATAACGTCGGCTCGGTCCGTGGGAACCCGCGCCATAGCACGCCATCCGAGGCCGGCCGCCGTGTCACTCGCCGACCGGTTTTTCCGTCTTGAAGGGAAGGCACGAGTCCGCCAGGAAGCTCTTGGCCATCTTGATGAACGCGGCATCGGAGAGCTTCCGCTCGCGCCACTCCTCGTCCCCGACCTCGAAACCCAGCATCACGTTCGAAGAGAGCCGTACAGCCTCGACGGCCAGTTCGTAGAGGTGCGTGCAGCCGGCCGATCGGCCGAGAAGCTGCGACAGCTTCCGCGTGATCCCGCGCTCGATCTTCAACCCTTCCAGGTTCTTGACGAACTTCATGGTCTGCGTACAGACCTTGAACGGCGTCTTGGTCATCTGGGCATTGGCTTCGACGATCTCCCGATCCGCCACGCAGACACGGATCTCCACCCGCATGTTATGGTTCAAATCGAGCAGCGAGGCCTTGGTACGAATATGATCCGCCCCATCCCGCGACACGGAGGCGTTGATATTCCGTTCGTAGATTTCCATACCGCACCTTTCTCTTCTTCTATTTTTTAATATCTGCACGGTACCGACATAAACGTCCATAACGTAGCGAAAGGACAATCAAAAACAAGCTCTTCATAAAGCACTATATGCTCACGGGACGAACTGAATTCTCCGTGAGTGCGGCAAGGGGAGTGACGCAGGCGAGTTCCGCAGCGTGCCGGCCCTCCGGGCCGACACGCGAGGATGTCCGAGAAGGCGTCACTCCCCTTGCCGCACTCACGAATCCCCTGATCAGGTGCCGCGTTCCGTCGATCCTATTCTTCAGAAGTGAGCTGTTGTCCTATCGCAGGTCATCGAAGTCTGCAGGAGGAGGTACCGTGCTTCTCCACGTACCTTTGGTGATACTCCTCGGCCCGATAGAAAACGGAGGCCGGCACGATCTCAGTGACGATCTCCTTCTTGAACCGTCCCGAGGCCCGGATCTTCTCGAGTGAAGCCCTGGCGGCGGCTTCCTGCTTCTCGTCGTGAAAGAAGATCACGGAGCGGTACTGGGTACCGATGTCGGGGCCCTGCCTGTTGAGGGTTGTCGGATTGTGGATCTGCCAGAAGAGGTCGAGAAGCCTCTCGAAGGTGACGCGCGCCGGATCGAAGATGACCTCGACGACTTCGGCGTGCCCCGTTCGTCCGGTGCAGACCTGTGGATAGGTGGGGTTCTCGACGCTGCCGCCCGCATAGCCCACCGCCGTGTCGATCACGCCGTCCTTCTCGCGGAACGAGGCCTCCACTCCCCAGAAGCAACCCGCCCCGAAGGCGGCCTTCCTGAGCGAGCTCTTCTCGCGCGCCTCGCTGTCCGATCGTTCCTTGAAGAAGTGGAGATACTCACCGTATCCCTCGGCCTCGAGCTCGTGGACCGGAACGAAGTGCAGCGAGGCGGAATTGATGCAGTATCGCCTGCCGCCGGGCCCGGGACCATCGTCGAAGACGTGGCCGAGATGGGAGTCGCTGCGAGCGGACCGCACCTCCGTCCTCACCATCCGGTGGCTCCGGTCGGAGATCTCCTTGAGGCAGGAGTCGTCGATCGGCCTGGTGAAGCTGGGCCAGCCCGTGCCGGAGTCGTACTTGTCTCTCGACAGGAACAGCGGCTCCTTCGAGACGCGGTCGACGTAGAGGCCGGGCTCCTTCCGGTCCCAGTACTCGTTGGCAAAGGGCTGCTCCGTCCCGTTCTGCCGGATGATCCGGTACTGCTCAGGCGTGAGCAGCTCCTTCAGTTCCGAATCGTTCAGGGGAAGCCCGCATTCGCTGGAGCCGGTGTCATTGTTTTCAAAGCTGTTTTCTTCCATGCCGCTTTTTCCTTCCTTGCCCTTTTCCGATCGACAGCCGGCAAGGATCGCCGGCGCCGGCAGGGCGAGCAACACAACAAGAATGATCTGCGTAACATCCCGTTGATAAAGCAGTTCGAGTCCGAAAGGAACGCTTCTCGATCGGAATGACAATCGGCGCGGGTTGTTCACATTGTTCAACAGGGCTTCACCTCCCTTGCGATCTTGACGGGAGCGCCTTTCATCAGGATGAATAGCCTCTGCAGCGCCCCGCACAACCTTTCGACGGCCTCGCTCCCGAGCTCCAATTTTTTTGCCTGTCACGGGATACAGTCGATCAAGTATCTATAAATAATTTCCGATGAATTATATGGAGAAGAGAACGGAGTGATGGAAAGGATGAAGATCCGTGTCCAGGCATGGCTTCACGCTTGTCGAGCTGTTGATCGTGGTCGTGATCCTCGGGATCCTGGCCGCAGTGGTGATACCTCAATTCGGCTCGTACCGCAGCGACACGGATATCGCCGCCACGATCACGGCGATCCACGGTTTCCAGACGGCAGCTGAACTGGCCTTTCTGGCCAACGACGAATGGCCGGCTGACACGCATGCCAATGTCATGCCTCCGGAGATGGAACCCTACCTGCGGCCGAACGCTTTCTTGAAGGTCCCACCCGTGGGAGGCGCCTACGACTGGCAGGGCGGCTGGGGCGCCACGGCGGCGATCTCGATCTACAATCGCGGCGGCCCCACGGAGGCCTGGAGGCTTCTCGACGAGGAGGTCGACGACGGCAACCTGCAGGAGGGAAAGGTCCGGGTTATCAACAACCAGTACCTCTTCTTCATCCTCGCCGAATGAGCTCTGCCTGTTCTCGTTTCTCCGGCTTCTGATTCAAGCAAGCCGCTCATGTCCGGCAAGTATCCATCCAGGACAGGATATTCACATTCCGAGGACCAGACCGAGACAGTTTTCCCTGGTGATGAGAGCGAGCTCATCCTGACGTTCGAGAAAAGGAAGCAGATCGGCTTCGATCCGGCCCCAGTCGATCTCTGTCAGACGCTTGCCAAGTTCTTCACGCCAGTTTTCAGGAGTCATCATCGGACCGGTCCAGCCGGTCTGTTCAAGTGCATTGTTGAGCAAGGTCAGGTTTGGTTCGGGCCAGGATCTATCGGCCAGGTACCAGACGAGATCATAGAGATCTCGGCCCTTCGTATACGACCGCTGCAAAAGAGCGTGAAGCTTGCCAGCCAGCAAGGAGGGCTTGTCGTGATGCAGGAGGTTCAGCGTGACATGGCGCCGCACGATCGTGGTGGCCGTCCCGGCTCCCTTCGGGGGATTCGTGTCCAGTTCGAGTTTGATCGACAAGGTCTCCATTCGATGAGGAGAGAGCCCTATTTCATGGTAGAGGCCGGGAAACTTCATAAAGGCCGAACAGACGGCTTTCGTTTCTCTCGCCTTCAGTTGCGGTCCGTAGCCTTCAGCCTCGAAGATCCGCTTGATCTTGTCGACCGCAGCGGCGAAGCCTCCATCGTGCGACGGATCAGCCAGCGAGAAGTCAAGGTCCTCGGAGAAGCGCGGCATGGAGTAGAGGAACCGCAAAGCGGTGCCACCCAGAAAAGCCCAGCTCAAGAATGATCCTACTCCTTGAAGAGTCTGCAGGATTCTCGCCTGGAGGTATTCGCGGACCTTGCAGCGCTTGACAAGGTTGTTCTCCTGCCCGGAGGCAATCTGCTTGAGGTAATCCTTCATCGTTCTTCGTGCCTCGCATCGGCAAAGAGCATCCTGACACGTTTCACGGCACGCATGAGCTTTGGGCTGGACGCAGCCCTGGCCAAGCTGGTCATCTTGTTCCAGTCAAGGACTTCGAGATGCTGCAGCCTGAGTTCGCGAAGGTAGTCGACAGAATCAGCCCGAGGCGTCAGGTAGATCAGATCGAGCAGACTCTTTTCGGGTGATGCAAGAAAGACATTCTGGTTGGTATCCACTGCTACACGCCGGAATCCATAGAAAAATGACGTCTTGACGTGCTTGAACACGAATGATCCAAGCTTGTTGTCCACTCTTTCTGGACGGCCGGTTGTGACGCTGGTTACCAGAGGTACGAACTCGGGAATCAACCCATGGTGAGCCAATCCAGATTGCATGCTCACGTATGAAGCCTCCTTCAAGGTGTTGGCCACGAGAAACGGATGGGGTTCAGCTTTGCGAAAAGGAGCTGCAAGAGTGTAGACGCCACTGCGAAGCCTGATCACTTTCCCGGCACGGACCCAGCGGGAAAGCTGTCGTCTGGCATCTTCTCTCGAGATCGGTCCAGCCAAAATCAAGGATGATTTGAAGACCGGTTCGTCTGAGATCGTATTCAGGAAATCAAGCCATTTCATGGCAAAATATTGCCACTATTGTCTATTAATTGCAATAAAAATCAAATAAGGGCCTGATCTCGACGTTCCACGCAAAAGAGCTATCAAGTATCATGTCAGCCGGAGAGCTTTGGTATCAAGGAGCTTTGGCGCTATGAATCAGTGTCAGATTGCAGAAAGGCGGACCGATGAAAAGCCAATCCCATCGCATCGAACGGGACAGCCTGGGCGAGGTCAACGTGCCGGAGGATGCTCTCTACGGCGCCCAGACGCAGCGGGCCAGGGAGAACTTCCAGATCAGCGGCTCGTGCCTGCCGCGGCCGATGATCCGCGCCCTGGCCCAGATCAAGGGCGCCGCCGCCCGCGTCAACGCCAGGCTCGGCCTTCTCGATGATGAAATCGCCGATGCGGTGGCCCAAGCGGCGGCCGAAGTGGAAGAGGGGCGCCACGACAGACACTTCCCCGTGGACATCTTTCAGACCGGTTCCGGCACGAGCAGCAACATGAACGCCAACGAGGTCATCGCCCGCCTGGCCTCGATGCGCCTCGGTAAACCAGTCCTTCCCAACGACCATGTCAACCTGGGCCAGAGCAGCAACGACGTCTTTCCCACGGCCATCCATGTGAGCGCCTGCACGGAGATCAAATCGCTTCTCCTCCCGAGCCTCGCGCACCTGATCGACACGCTCGAGCTGCGGATGCAGGAGCTGGACAACCAGGTGAAGACGGGACGAACCCACCTGATGGATGCCATGCCGGTCCGCTTCGGACAGGAGCTGGGCGGTTGGAGCGCCCAGATCAGATCGTGCCGGGAGAGGATCGTCGGCGCCCGCAAGGGGCTCGGGCAGCTGGCTCTTGGCGGAACGGCCGTCGGGACCGGGATCAACGCGCACCCCGATTTTGCCGTCTGGGTCGTGCGGGAACTCGAGGATGAAACCGGGATCCCGTTCGGCCCGGCAGGCAACTACTTCGCGGTGATGGGCAGCCAGGACGCGGCGGTGGAGCTGAGCGGCCAGCTGCGCGTCCTGGCCCTGTGCCTTCTCAAGATCGCCAACGACCTCCGCTGGATGAACTCGGGCCCCCTGGCCGGGCTCGGGGAGATCTCCCTGCCCGCCCTCCAGCCCGGAAGCAGCATCATGCCGGGAAAGGTCAACCCCGTGATCCCCGAGGCCGTGGCCATGGCCTGCACCCAGGTGGTCGGGCTCGACGCGGCCGTGGCCATGGCGGGCGGATCGGGCAACTTCCAGCTCAACGTGATGCTCCCCCTGATCGCCCGCAACCTCCTCGAGAGCATCGAGCTCCTGGGGAATGCGGCTCGGCACCTGGCCGACAAGGCGATCCGCGGCTTCACGGTGAACAGGGAACGGATCGACGGCACCCTCTCCCGCAATGCCATCCTGATCACCGGCCTGACCCCGCTGATCGGATACGAGAAGGGGGCCGAGATCGTCAAGAAGGCCCTTTCGGAGAACCGCCCCCTCCTCGACGTGGCCGAGGAGCTGACCGATCTGCCGCGCGATCAGCTCGAGATCCTGCTCGATCCGGGCCGTTTGACCGAGGGTGGGATCCCCTGATCGGCAGTTGAATCAGATTATCGTCGATGATTCGCTGTTGATCCGGCTTATCTGTTGATGCACTAATTGGTCTTGCACTAATCTGTGTAATAATGTATCGTGCTTCTCATGAAAAAGAACTCCCGGATGCAAAATCCGTTTCGTTTCGGCCAGGTCGTCGAGAATGAGGCGTACTGTCCTCGGACAGCACTCGAACGTCGACTGAAAAGTCGCATCCAGCGTGGTCAGAATACTGTCGTTCTTGGGAACCGCCGCGTTGGGAAGACATCGCTGATCTGGAACGTTGCAGCCCGCCGCCGCACTTACAAGGTCTGGTATGTTGATTTTCTGGGAATCAAGAGCGGTCAGGATTTCCTGACGCGCGGCGTTCAGTCCCTGGGCAGTATGGACCGGCATGCTTCTGTCCTCGAACGTCTCTTGAAAGCACTTCCGCGATTGACCGTGTCAATGTCGGCCGATCCAGTGACCGGCCTGCCGACACTCACCCCAACCGTTGCACCGGATGTCTACAACCCCGAGAGTCTCGTGGGATTGCTCGGCGTCGTGAAAGATCTGGCGGCGAAAAGAAAACCGGTCGTCGTTTTCGATGAATTCCAGGAGGTGGCAAAGATACCGGAAGCCAACGCTCTTCTCGCCGTCCTGCGGGGGCGGATCCAGTTCATGGGAAGCACGCCTTTCGTGTTCGCCGGCAGTGTCCGGAATGATATGTGGCAGTTGTTCGCAGATGAACGGAGTCCTCTCCATAAGTCCGCCGATTTCGTCGAGGTTGCCGCGAAGGATTTCGACGACTTCCAGGGTTTTCTGGCCTCGCGTTTCCAGGCCGGCGGCAAAAGAGTAGCCAAGGACCTTCTGTCGGAGGTCCTTCGAATCTGTGACAGCGTCCCGGGCGATATTCAACAGCTTTGCGCCGCTCTGTGGGACGTCACGCTGGATCGTGAGGTGACCAGGGACCAGGTGGGCCCTGCGTTGGAGGAGATCTTTTGCAACGAATCACGAGCCTACGAATCGATTGTCACTGATTTGTCTGCACAACAACTCAGGGTCCTCGCAGTATTGGCCAGAGAGGGAGGTCGTTCGGTTCTTGGCAAAGGATTCCTGCTCGCAACGGGAATCACCCATCCCAGTTCCGTGAAGCGTGCATTGACTCGTCTCTGTCAGCGCCGGCTGATCTTTCGCACTCCAAGGGAATACAAATTCTCGAATCCCTTCCTGAAGCTGTGGCTGCTGCATAAGGGTTATGCTTGATCGATTCCAGCCTGTGCGGAGACAGGATCACTGCACCGACGTGGCGACGACGTTCGACGTCTGCCCGTACTGCACGCCCTGCAGCCAGATGCTACTTCCCGAGGCGAAGATCGGAACGGTTACGAGCCAGAAGACCTTTCCCTCGCTGTCCGTCTGCATGGGACCCAGGTGCAGGATCGGAGGGGCCAGGTCGATGGTCACGTTCAGCGGCGGGATCCAGGTAGAGCCCGGCCCGGTGAGGCTGAAGGCGATCCAGGTGTCCGCATTGGGTTGGCCGTTTGTCACGGCGAACGTTCCGTTCCTGCCCGCATCTAGCGGATCGGGATCGATCTGAAGAAAGAGGCCGGGAGTGTACTCGATCTTGGCGACAAAGGTGTCGTAAGAGCCGTCGTAGGTTAGTTCGGGTCCCGCGATGATGGGAAAGCCCTGCGATTCGGAAGAGTTCGTCCTGCCCACCACGTAGGCGTTGCCCTGGGTATCCAGGGCGATGCCGTGACCTTTGTCATAGTATCTTCCGCCGATATATCCGCAATAATCAAGACCGGTTCCCTGGTTTTTCACGCGGGCCACGAAAGCGTCGCTATCGCCCCTGAAGAAGAGGTCCGGCCCCCCTGTCACGGGGAAGGTCGTTGCGCCTGATTCCGTGTATCCCGCCACGAAGGCACTGCCCTGCGTGTCCACAGCGATGCTTTGGCTTGTGTCATGCGAGGAGCCGCCGATGTAGCCGCAGTATTCGAGCCCCGACCCTTGGGCGTTCACCTTGGCCACGTAGGCGTCCCCACCAAAAAATAATGCTCCGTTGTATGTGAGGTCGGGGCCCACCTTCACCGGGAAGGTGAGCTCGTCGGACGAAGTATTCCCCGTCACGTATGCCTGCCCCTGCATGTCCACGGCGATGCCGTAGCCGCCGTCGGTCTCGTCGCCGCCGATGTAGCCGCAGTATTCGAGTCCCGTGCCCTGGGCATCCACCCTGGCCACGAAAGCGTCTCCATCTCCGTTGTATGTGAGGTCGGGGCCCACCTTCTTCGGGAAGGTGAGCTCGTCGGACTCGGTGCTCCCTGTCACGTATGCCTGCCCCTGCCCGTCCAGGGCGATGTCGTAGCCGACGTCGCTATCGTCGCCGCCAATATAGCCGCAGTATTCGAGCCCCGTTCCCTGGGCGTTCAACCGGGCGACAAAGGCGTCACCTTGCCACGATCCGCCGTTGAAGAAGAGGTCGGGACCGACCTTCACCGGGAAGGTGAGCTCATCGGATTCGGTGTTCCCTGTCACGTATGCCTGCCCCTGCCCGTCCACGGCGATGCCACGACCGACGTCATAGTCGTTGCCGCCGATATAGCCGCAGTATTCGAGCCCCGTTCCCTGGGCGTTCACCTTGGCCACAAAAGCGTCGCCGCCTCCGTTGTATGTGAGGTCGGGACCGGCAAGAACCGGAAAGGAACTCGGACCGCTTTCCGTGAATCCCGTCACGTAGGCACTGCCCTGGTCGTCCACGGCGATGTCACAGCTGTACTCGTAGCTGCCACCGCCGATGTAGCCGCAGTAATCGAGTCCTGTTCCCTGGGAATTGACCTTGGCCACGAAAACGTCATAGGTATAACCGTTGTAGCTCAGGTCGGGTCCCACGGTCACCGGAAAGCTTGCCTCGGTGGACCCCGTCCTCCCGACCACGTAGGCGTTGCCCTGCCCGTCCACGGCGATCGACTCACCGTACTCGCTTTCGCTGCCGCCGATGTACCCGCAGTAGACGATGAATGCCGGATCGAGGATGAGCTCTTCCTTGGCGTCGTAGTCACCCAGATCGAAGCCTACAGTAACCGCACCTTGCCGGTCATGCGCATCGAGGGAATAACGCATGGACACATCCCTCTTCCTGCCGTCGATTTCCTGATAAGCGACGGGAACACCGTCCTCGAGGACACCGGCCGGGCAGGATGCCACGAGCTCGCCGGTCTCTTGCACGAAGACGTCGGTTGCCCCCCGATAGACCAGCCGGACCGCATCCGGATCGGCGCCCGGTGCCACGACGAACTCGTACTTGAGCTCGCTCGTGGTGCCGGAAAAGACCAGGTCGATGCCGGGCCAGAGATTGTCGTACACGATGCGGCTGTAAGTGGGAAGACCGGTATTCCACTCCGCCTGATCGCCCTTGAAGTAGCTGAACACGGCTCTCTGCCGGTTCTCACCGCGGGGCTCGACGGGGCTCGCGCCCTCGAATTCGAGGGTCATGGTCCAGCGTTGATTCTCGCCGCCCTTCTTCTGCACCATGGCGATGGTGAGACCACTGGATGTGAAGTAGAGCGTCTTGTCGTCTCCCTTGATGTAGAATGCCGCCTCATCGCTGTCGACCTGCCCCTGGTTCTCGATGAAGTAGAGGGGGAGGCTGCCGAGCTTTTGCTCCATGCAAACCTGGGAGGTTGGTGATTTCTGGCTCGGACTTTCGGCGCCTGAAGCAGTCATGACAGCGGTTGAGAGACAGCACAGGCAGAAGATCAACGCCCTGATCATGGCAATTCTCCTTTTCAGGAAATGTCCCTTTGCATCCGTGATGTTGCAGGCCGCGGCGTTGTTACGTCACTATAGTATACATCAAGGCTGATCGAAGGTTGCGGAAAAATGGGCGATATGAGCCCGCGCAATCTCCGCCATATTCGCAGTACTGATGCCCCGAAATGGCAGGCGCCAGACCTGCGAATATGGCGGAGATTGCGCGGGCTCGGTATCTGGGCTCGGTATCTACTCTTTCAGCGCCTTTACGGCCGCACCCGGAAGGAGAACGCCGCGGAGCGCCTCGGTCAGCTCCTCGGCGCTCCTGCTCCAGTATCGCGGCGACAGCGCACCGAGGAACTCGCCGTGCGCCCTGCCGGCCCTGTAGTCCGGCTCGCGGGGCGGGTGCTTCAGACAGCAATCGATCTTCCCGAGATCGGGAGACACCAGGAGCGTGGCCGAGTAGAAGAGGATTTCCTTCGACCGGTAGAGGCACGACCCGCCCAGCTTCCTGCCGTCGAGGACAAGATCCGAGATGCCGTCGCATTGGGCCCCGTGGATGCCGATCTTTTCGAGACCTTCGATGACCCAGCCGGTGAGGCTCTGCAGGTACTGCTTGCTTTTTCCGATTCCCTGAACGGGGAGGACGAGGGAGATCACGATGTTGCCGGGATCGAGAACCACGGAACACCCGCCTCCCCGTCGCTTGAAGAGCGCGATCCCCTCGGCCGCGCAGCGGTCGGCGTCGATTTCCAACTCGGGCTTGCTGCCGCGCCCGAGCACCACCATCGTCTCCTGCGGCCGGTAGATCCGAAGCCGCGGCCTCCCGTCGCGCCGCGTCTCGGCGATGAGGTCGTCATCGAGGTCGTAGGCGCTGATCGGAAGCTGTTCGGCATCCATTCTTTCGGCTATCCCGTGAAAGTCGAAAGGGCTCACTTCTTCTTCTTGCGTCTGTCGATGTGGATCGCGCTGCCCGCAGCCGCCTCGGCCGCCTCCATCAACGCCTCGGACAGGGTGGGGTGGGGGTGGATCGTCACCATCAGGTCCTCGAGGGTGGCGCCCATCTCGATGGCCAGCGATCCCTCGGAGATAAGCTCCGACGCCTGGGGACCCACGATACCCACGCCGAGCACGATTCCGGACTCCGGATCGGAGAGAATCTTGACGAAACCCTCTGTGCGCCCCAGGGTGCGCGCTCGTCCCAGGGCAGTAAGAGGAAAGCGTCCCAGGTTCGGTTTCAGGTTCTGCTCCTTCGCCTCCCTCTCGGTGAGGCCGACCCAGGCGATCTCCGGATCGGTGAAGATCACGGCCGGCACGGCCCGGTTGTCGAAGGCCGAAGGCTGCCCGCAGATCACCTCGGCCGCCACCTTGGCCTCCCGGCTGGCCTTGTGCGCCAGCATCGGCCCGGGCGTCACGTCGCCGATGGCGAAGATGTGCGGTTCGGCCGTTCTTCCCTCCTCGTTCACCTCGATCACGCCCTGCTCGTTCGGCTCGATCTTCGTGTTCTCGAGACCCAGGTCCTTCGTGTTGGGCTTGCGGCCCACGGCCACGAGCACCTGGTCCGCCTTGCGCTCGATCGTCTCGCCGTCCATGTCGATCGAAACGGTGTAGCCGGCATCGTTCTTCGCAAGGCCCGTCACCTTCGAGTCCACGAGGATCTCCTCGAACCGGTCCCTGCAGTGCTTCACCACCACGTTGACCAGGTCGGCGTCGGCGCCCATCAGGAGCCTGGGGAAGAACTCGACCATGGTCACCTTCGATCCCAGGCCGGCATAGACGAGACCCATCTCCAGGCCGATGTAGCCGCCGCCCACCACGAGAAGCCGCTCCGGGATCTCGTGAAGCTTCAGCGCGTCAGCCGACGACCAGACCGGCAGGTCGTAGGATTCCGGGATCTCGTTGATGCTGGACCCCGTGGCGATGATCGCGTTCTTGAACTCGATCGCCGCGGTGTCCGAACCCTCGATCGCGATGTCGTGATTGCTCGTGAAGCGCGCCCGTCCCTTGATCACCTCGACGCCCCGCCGATCGAGCAGCCCCCTCACACCGTTGGAGAGAGTGTCGACCACGGAGCCGGTCCAGCTGCGCAGCTTCTCCCGGTCCAGCCGGATCCCCTCGAAGGTGAGACCGATGTCGCCGGCATGCCGGGCGCTCTCGGCCAGCTCCACAGCGTGGATCAGCGTCTTGGAAGGGATGCAGCCCTCGAGCAGGCAGGTGCCGCCCAGGTCCTTCCGCTCCTCGATCAAGGCCACGTCGAGGCCGAGGTCGGCCGCGCGGATGGCGGCCACGTACCCGCCCGGCCCGCCGCCGATCACGACCAGGTCCGTCTCCTGTTTCAGGCTTCCCATTACCATCTTTTAGCCTCCTGACCTATGTCTCGAGCAGCAGCAGGTTGGGATCCGAGAGCTGCCTGGCCAGCTCGCTCACGAAGCGGGCCGCGTCGGCGCCGTCGGCGATCCGGTGGTCGAAGGCGAGCGTCAGGGGAAGGATCTTCCTGATGACGATCTGCCCGTCGCGGACGACCGGCTTCTCCTGCACCCGTCCCATTCCGAGGATCGCCACCTCGGGATAGTTGATCGTGGGAATCAGGGCCGTGCCGCCCAGGGGGCCCACGTTGGTGATGGTGAAGGTGCCGCCGCGCAGCTCGGAGACGTCGAGCTGTCCTTCCCGGGCGCGGCCGGCCACTTCCTCGATCCCTGCCGAGATCTGGATGATGCTCTTGCGGTCCGTGTCGCGGATCACGGGGACCACGAGCCCCTTGCCCGTGTCCACGGCGATGCCGATGTTGTAGTACTTCTTGAAGACGATCTCCTCCCTGAACGGATCGAGGCTCGCGTTGAAGGACGGAGCCGCCTTGAGTCCCGAGGTGACCGCCTTGAGGACGAAGGAGAGCAGGGTGAGCTGCCCGCCGGGCTTGCCGGCGCGCCGCTCCTTCTCGCGAATGCGGAACTCCTCGAGGAGGGTCACGTCGGCCTCGTCCATGTGCGCCACGTGGGGCACCAGGGTCATGGAGGTGACCATCTTGTGCGCCACCTTCCTGCGGATCGAGCGCAGGGACTCCTTTTCCACCGGTCCCCACTGCTCGAAGTCGGGAAGGGGCTCGATGTCGAGGAAGGGAATCGCCGAAGCGGCGTGAGCAGCGAACTCGGCCACGGCGGCTTCTTCCGTCCCGGGCCGCTCTGTCGCCGGGACGGCTTCCGCCTCTGCTGCGGGCACGACCCCCTCGACGAAACGCCGCACGTCGTCCGGTGTGACGCGGCCGCCCGGTCCGGTGGCCGGAACCCGGCGGATGTCGATGCCGAGCTCCCGGGCCAGCCGGCGCGTGGCCGGGGCGGCGGGCACGGGGCCGGCAGCCGCCGGTGCAGCCGGCTTCGCTTCCACTGGAGGCTGCGCTTCCGGTGCGGGCGCCGCGGCTTCAGGCTCTTCGGCAGCGGTCGTCCCTTCGATGGCGGCTTCCCCGTCCGTCTCGATCTCGGCCAGCACGTTTCCCACGAGAACCAGGTCTCCCACGTTGCCGTTCCTGGAGACCAGCGTGCCTCCCCTGGGCGAGGGGATCGTCACGGCCGCCTTGTCGGTCTCGATGTCGACGAGCGGCTCGTCCTCCTTGATTTCGTGGCCCGGCTCGACATACCATTTGAGGATCTCACCTTCGTGAATTCCTTCGCCGAGATCGGGCAGATTGAACTTGTACACGGTATATCTCCTAAAAATCGAGGGTTTCCTCGATGGCTCTCGCGATTCGTTCCGGCGTCGGGAGGTACATCAGCTCACGCCCGAAGTAGGGCGTGACCACGTCGTAGTTGGCCACCCGGCGGACGGGCGCTTCCAGGTAGAGAAGCGCCTTCTCGTTGATCCGGGCGATGATCTCCGAGGCAACGCCGAGCGACTTGGGCGCCTCCTGCACGATAACGCACCGGCCCGTCCTTGTCACCGATTCCACGATCGTGTCGCTGTCGAGAGGCGAGATCGTGCAAAGGTCGATCACATCGATCGTGATCCCCCGCTTCCCGCTCACCTCGTCGGCCGCCTTGAGCGTGGGCCGCATCATGGCGCCCCAGGCCACGAGCGTGAGATCCTTGCCTTCCTTCACCTTCCAGGCCTTGCCGATCGGGAAGATCTCTTCCTCCTCGGGCACCTCCTCGCGGAAGGCGCGGTACGACCTCTTCGGCTCCATGAAGACCACGGGGTCCTCGTCGCGGATGGCGGCGGCCAGCAGGCCGCGCGCGTTCCGCGGTGTGGAGGGGAGCACGACCTTCACGCCGGGCAGGTGGCCGTAGGTGGCCTCGCGGCTCTCGGAGTGGTGCTCGAGCGCCCTGACGCCGCCGCCGTAGGGCATGCGGACCACGAGCGGAGCGGTCCACTGGCCCTGCGACCGCGAACGGAACCTGGACGCGTGCCCCTCGAGCTGGTGCATCATGAGATAGGAGAAGCCGGAAAACTGCATCTCCGCGACAGGCTTCAGGCCGGCAAGGGCCATACCGATCGCCGAGCCGAGAATGCCGGACTCGGCGAGGGGCGTGTCAATCACTCTCTCGGTGCCGTACTTCTCGAAGAGGCCGTCGGTGGCCCGGAACACGCCTCCATCGAGCCCCACGTCTTCACCCATGACGATGACCGAGTCGTCGCGGGACATTTCCTGATCGAGAGCGAACTGGATCGCTTGCACCATGTTCATCTTAGGCATCGGCCTTCTCCTTTCCGAGATTGTCGAGAAACTCGGCCCGCTGTCTCTCGATCTCAGCGTGGGAGTCGCCGAAGACGTGATCGAAGGGGGCGTCCGGCTTGAACTCCGTTCGCGACTCGAAATCCTTGACCGTGGCATCGATCTCGGCCTTCACCTCGGCTTCGAGAACCTCCTGGCGCTTGTCGTCCCAGATCCCCTTCTTCTCGAGGTAGACCCGGAACCTCTTGAGAGGATCGCGCTCCTTCCACTTTTCCACCTCATCGTCGGTGCGGTAGCGAGTCGGGTCGTCGGCCGTGGTGTGCATCATCATGCGGTAGGTGACGGCCTCGATGAAGGTGGGGCCTTCCCCCGCGTAAGCCCGTTCGAGGGCTTCCCTCGTGGCCTTGTACATGGCCAGGGCATCGTTTCCATCGACCTGGATGCCGGGCATGCCGTAGGCGATCGCCTTCTGCGCCAGCGTTGCCGACCGCGTCTGATTGCTCCTGGGGATCGAGATGGCCCACTGGTTGTTCTGGCAGATGAAGACCACCGGAGCCTGCCACACGGCGGCGAAGTTCATGGCCTCGTGGAAGTCGCCTTCCGACGTGGCGCCGTCGCCGAGGAACACCACCACGGCAGAGTCCTTCTCGCCCCGGTACTTCATCGCGTAGCCGAGCCCGACCGCGTGGAGCGTCTGGGAGCCCACGATGATCGAGATCGGCAGGGTGCGGTTCTCCCTGGGGAGGGCGGCCCCCTCCTCGAAGCCGTTGTAGAAGAGCAGGTGGTTGCAGAGCGTGTCGCCCCGCATCAGACGGCCCCCGAGCTCGCGGAAGGCGCCCACGAACCAATCCTTCTCCGTCATGGCGAAGGTGGGGGCGCAGGCCGAGGCTTCCTGCCCCGTGCAGGGGCCGAACGTACCCATCCGGCCCTGCCGCTGCAGCTTGAGCATGCGCTGGTCCGCTTCGCGCGCCATGACCATCGATCGGTAGAGGCCGACGAGATCGTTTTCACCCAGATCGGGCTCCAGCGCCGCATCGAGGTTTCCTGTCTCGTCGAGGACCTGGAGAAACGAGACGCTGAATGTATCGATTTCCCTGAGAGGCATCGTATCTATTCCTTTAGAGTCAGTTATTTCAAGTCGTTGGGGTTGTCCCTTTTCGGATATCTTCCTTTTGGCACAACTGGTTATATGAAAATACACTTGGTCTTTTTTGATAGCAGGGGATCGGGTAGTGTCAAGGTAATCCGGGCAGGGAGCCTACCGCCCGGAAGGGGGTGGAAAAGAGTGGATGGCGAGCCCTGAAACCGAGGCTATTCAAACTGATTGGCCCAGTTCGTGGAGACCATCGGCATGGACAGCATATTCATCAAGGACCTCCTGGTCCGTGCGATCATCGGGATCAATGACGACGAACGCGAGAAGAAGCAGGACGTCCTGATCAACGTGGTCCTCTGGACGGATCTCGAGAAGGCGGGCCGGACCGACGATCTCGAGGACACGGTGAACTACCGCTCGATCAAGAAGCGGATCTATCGCCTGGTGGAGAGCTCGCAGTACAAGCTCGTCGAGGCCCTGGCCGGAGCCGTGGCGGATGTCTGCTTCGAGGATGCCAAGGTCTGCCGTGTCCGGGTCGCGATCGAGAAGCCGGGGGCGCTCCGCTTCGCCCGGTCCGTGGGTGTCGAGATAACGAGGGAGAGAAGCTGAAGCCGCCCCTCACGCCTTGCCGCTGCCTCCCGATTTCGTGCGGATGATGTCGAGCAGGGTGGGATCGACCTCGAACATCCCTTCCAGGGTGATCCGCCCCAGGTTGCGGATCGAATCCTCCACCGTCATTCCCACCACGCCCTCGTCCGATTCCGGGCCGTATCCGCCAAGCGCCATGAACGCCGAGCGCATGGCCGAGTCGACGGAGGTGACGGTTTTCATGGCGCACCCCGGCTTGGCGCCGTCGCAGATCAGGCCGCCCAGGTCGCTGATCACGTTGTTCACGGCCAGGGAGATCTCCGGCAGGGCGGCACCCTTCTTCTGGTAGACGATGCCCGCCGCCGCCGCGATGCCCGCTGCCATGGCGCACCCGCAGATCACGGCCAGTTCTCCCACGAAGCACTTGATGTACGAGTTGATGACATGGGCCGCTCCGATGCTTCGGAGGATCGTCTCCTCGGGGATGTCGAGCGATCGTCCCACGCTGTCCAGGGTCAGGAACGCCACGATCCCCTGATTGCCGGAACCGCCGGACGTCATCACCGGCTGGCTGATGCCCGCCATCCTCGCATCAACGGCCGATGCCACGCTGACCTTTGTCCTGAAGAAGATGTCGTCGGCCAGGAAACCCTCATCCTTCATCTTGAGAAGCTGGATGGCGGTGCCGTTGATCTTGCGGCCGAACCCGGCCATCGACCGGTTCATGGCAACGCCTTTTTTCAGGTAGGCCATGTCGTCGTCATCGAGCCGGTCGGCCATGCTGAAGAGTCCGGCGAAGTCGAGCTTCTTCAAGTCGTTGCGGTACGCGAGGTCGCCGCCTCGGCCGCCCCGGCCGGCTGACTGGTGGATCACCTGGCCGTCCCTCTCGATCAGCTCGACGTGGGTGTGCCCCTCTGCAAGGACGCAGCGGGCCGAGCGAGGGCCGGACGAGAGTTGCACCGCCACGCGGAACCCCGGAGCGTCCTCGATGCAGGTGATCGTGCAGGCGCCCGAGGCGATGAGGCGGTCCGCGTCGCGCCGGATCGAGTCGGTCACGTGGCCGAGCACCTCCAGCCTGGCGTCGGGCCTGGCCACGAGGGCGCCGAGAAGGGCGGCGATCAGGTTGCCCTTCTTTCCTCCCGAGTGGGGAACCTTCACGGCGGCGCCGTTCTTGTATGTGCCGCGGTCGACCTCGAGGATCAGCTTCTCGAGAGGTCCCTCGAGCTCGGCTGCGGCCGTGGTCGCGGCAAAGGCGCACGCGATCGGCTCGGTGCAGCCCAGAGCCGGGTAGACCTCGTGGGCCGTGATCTCCTTGAAGAGGTTCATCTGATCACTCCGTGGAAAAAAACGAATTTGGCATCAGGGTTGACCGTTTACCGGGATTCTGGCAATGTAGGTGTCCACTAACAAAACTGGTCGAGTCAATGGACTCCGGGAGGCGCTTCCTGCCATCCAGGTACTCCATCCTATGCCGCCTCCGGTCCGACAGGAAGAAAAAGTTGCCCATCGACGGAGACCGTAAGGTCAGGAGAACCGCAATTCCCTGCAAATCAAAGGCTTGTTTCGAGGCGTCAGCGTCATGAGTTCCGCGGAAGAGCACACTGGAGAGTTTGGAGATTACCTGCTGCTCGATGAGATCGGACGGGGAAGCGCCGGTGTGGTCTTCCAGGCGCGCCAGAAGAGCCTCGACCGGGTTGTGGCGTTGAAGATGATACGGACCGGTCAGTCCGTCTCGCGCGAAGCTGTCGAGCGATTCCATGAAGAGGCGCGCGTTGCGGCCCGGATCCGCCATCCCAACATCGTTGCGATCCACGAGGTGGGGGAGATGCATGGTACGCCGTACATCGCCATGGATTACATCGAGGGCGGGAGCCTTGTCGACCGGATCGAGCGGGAGGAGATGAGCCTCGACCAGGTCGTGTCGCTCCTCGCGACGATTTCCCGCGCCGTGCACCATCTTCACGAGAACGGGATCATCCATCGCGACCTGAAACCGAGCAACATCATGATCGGCAAGGACGGGCAGCCCTACGTGACCGATTTCGGTCTCGCCATGATGTACGGCGCCGGAGCGAGCGAGAAGGTCCGGAACGTCGTGACCGGCACGCCCCGGTACATGTCTCCGGAACAGGCGTCAGGCAACGTGTCGAGCCTCACGCCTCGAACCGACATCTACTGCCTCGGCACGATTCTCTACGAGCTCCTCGCAGGATTTCCTCCCCTCGTGGGCGATGACCTGATGGAGACTCTGGTGAAGATCATCGAGAGAGAGCCGCTGCCGCTGGCCTCGGTTTCGTCTCGAATCCCGAGAGAGGTCGACTGGATCTGCATGCGCTGTCTCGACAAGCGGCCTGAGAAGAGATATTCCAGCGCCCTCGATCTTGCCGACGATCTCGATCGGTTCCTGCGCGGAGAGGAGCTGAAGATCGAGCCGCCGACGAGGTGGGACCGGCTGCGCCGCTGGATCCGGAGGGCTCCGGCCCTGGCGGTGCACTGGCTCGGCATCGCGGTTTTCTTCCTGATCAACCTGATGAATTATGCGGTGTTCTCGATCGTCGATACACGCTTCTTCCTCACCACGTCGGTGCTCCTTCTGGTCTGGGCGCCGGTGTGCTCTCTCTTCCAGCGATGGATGAAGCGTGACGGCAGGGCGGGTGCCGCCCACTACGGCTGGGCCCTGGCCGACATGCTGTTCCTCACGGTGATCCTGCTGCAGGCCGATGGAGTCTCGAGTCCTCTGATCATCGGCTATCCCCTCCTGATCGCCGGCTCGGGGCTCCTGAACCGGACGCGGCTGGTCTGGTTCATGACAGGACTCACCATGCTCTCCTATGCCGGTCTGCTGTTCGATTCGATCTACTTCCGTCCCGGGCTGAGTGTGTCCTTCGACAGCTCCGTCATCTTTCTCGTTTCCATGGCGATCTTGGGATTCATGGTCGCCTACCAGGTCGGCCGCATTCATGCCATGAACCGCTACTTCCGCAGCAGATGCTCCTGAGCGGGGCCCTTCAGCGCTACGGTTGGCAGTAGCATTACCGCAAGATCCGTCCAAAGTCGCTGCAGGTCAGGGAGAATGATATCCAGGCCGGAGAATACACTTAAACGTCTGAAAATAGTTTTGCCGATACTTATTCTACGATTGCCTGACCTGTGTATTGATATTTATTAATAAGAGGAAGGGATGGCAGCAGAAGCAGTTCTATCCGATGTGATTGCCGGGGTGGGCCACTCGCACGACAGGAACAATTCGTACATCGCCGGGGAGACCGCAGCCAGGCAGGCGATGGAGCAGCACGGCTCGATTCCCGATGTACTGATCGTTCTGGCCGATCCCGGCTACGAGCACCAGGAGCTCCTTGACGGAATCACTTCCGTTGCGGGAGATCTTCCCATGGTGGGTGGCACGACAGCCGGCGAGGTCCACACGACGGGATTCACGACGAGCTCCGTCGTCGTCATGGCCTTGAGCTCCAGCAAGCTTCGTTTCCACACGGGAATCGGACTTGAAATGAGCCGGGACGAGGAGGCTTGCGGCAGGGCGCTGGCCGAGGACGTACTCAGACAGGGCTCTCTGGAGGAAGCCCTTTCTCTCCTCGTTTTTCCGAACGGGCTGGGAGGCGACGGAATCAAGGTGATCGACGGGCTCCACGCGGTTCTCGGTTCGGAGTTCGAGATCGTGGGAGGATACCTTGGCGATGGCGAGAACTTCGGACAGACGCTGCAGTACTTCAACGGGAAGGTCTGCACCGATGCCATGCCGGGGTTGCTCATCTGCGGCCGGGAGGGATTCCGGACCGGCGTTGGCGTGAGGAGCGGCTTCGAATCGATCGGGATTCACTTCCGCTGCACGAAGTCCCGGGGAAACGTGGTGAGCGAGTTCGACGGCGAAAACGCTCTCGATCTTTACAGGAAGTTCCTGGGTGAAGACCGATCGACCAAGCTTCCCGGCATCTGCCTGGAGTACCCTTTCGGGCTGATCGACGAGAAGGTGTCGATCGGAGGCAGGGAGTATTTCCAGCTGCGCTGCGGGCTGGCCGTGGATGAGGAGTCCGGCAGCATCACGCTGGCCGCGTCGATCCCGGAAGGGGGCGCCATCACCCTGACCACGGCCACCAGAGGGGACATCATCAACGGAGCCAGGCTGGCTGCCGAGCAGGCGAAGGAGAGCCTGATGGGCGCCTCGCCCAGGGCGATCTTCATGTTCAGCTGCGTGGGTCGCAAGCTCGTGCTGGGACGGCGGACACAGGAGGAGGTGGACGCGGTCAAGGAGGTCCTGGGGCGCGATGTCCCCCTGATCGGTTTCTACACCTATGGTGAGATCGGCCCCATCTCCAAGATGGAGCCGCAGCTGGCCAAGACGAAGTTCCACAACGAGACCGTGGTGATCTGGGTACTGGGGAGCCGATAATTCCTCGACAAGAGTGATCGCACCGAGACGTTCTACAGGGTGGGAAGAACGACTTGATGGACGACCAGCGAAACAGGGACTTGAAGAACAAGATCCTCGAACTCCATGGGGAGATCCTCGAAAGAATGCGCGTCGAGGACCTCCTGATGAAAAAACTCCACGCCCTCGAGATGATGAACGATTCCCTCTCGAGCAAGGTCAACGTGCTCTCCAGGGTCAAGCATGAGCTGGAAAAGCAGAACAAGCAGCTCGAGGACGCGCGCACGGAGCTCAGGTTCCAGAACGTCACCCTGGTCCAGAAGTCGATCGATCTCTCCGACCTGATGCGCGTGCTGGAAGACAAGAACTACGACCTGGAACAATCCCGCGCCGAGCTGGAAAAAACTCTCGCAGCGTACCAGAAGTCCCGCGAGGAGCTGAGGGTGGCGAAGGAGGCGGCCGAGGCTGCCACACGCATCAAGAGCGAGTTCCTGGCCAACATGAGCCACGAGATCCGAACGCCGATGAACGGTGTGATCGGCATGATCAACCTGCTCCTGGAAGCGGAGCCCACCGACGAGCAGCGCGAGCTCGCCGAGACGGCCCGTATCTCGGCAGAGTCGCTGATGAGCATCATCAACGACATTCTCGACTTCTCCAAGGTCGAGGCCGGCAGGCTCGATCTCGAGCCGGTCCCCTTCGACCTGTTCATCGTGGCCGAGGAGGTACTCGATCTTCTCTCCATCGAGGCGAGCAAGCGCGATATCGATGTCAGGATGCGGTACGCTCCCGACACGCCGCGCCATTTCGTCAACGATCCCGGTCGAATTCGCCAGGTCCTGGTGAATCTGATGAGCAATGCGATCAAGTTTACCCTGAAGGGGCACGTGATCCTCGATATCCGTGCCGAGGTCGCGGCGAAGGACGAGATCCACGTGATCGTCACTGTGGATGATTCGGGGATCGGTATCCCTGAAGACAAGCTGAAGAGCATCTTCGAGCAGTTCTCGCAGGCGGACATGTCGGCCACACGGAAGTTCGGCGGAGCGGGTCTTGGCCTGACCATCTCCCGCCACCTCGTCGAGCTTATGGGGGGGGACATACGGGCGACGAGCCGGGTCGGCGTCGGTTCGACCTTCACCGTCACCCTGCCCATGCTGCTCGACTGGTCGGCCGAGCAGAATGCGGCTCGACTCAATGCCGGGTCCATTCACGATGGCAAGACCGAAGCGGCAGAGTGCCTGTCCGGGCGGATCCTCGTGGTGGAGGACAACGTCGTGAACCAGAAGGTCGCGGTGCGGATGCTGGAAAAGATGGGCTGCCGCGTCGACGTTGCGGCCAACGGCCTGGAGGCGCTCGACATCCTTGCCCGGTGCCCCTACGACCTGGTGTTCATGGACCTGCACATGCCGGAGATGGACGGGCTCACGGCGACTATCGAGATTCGCCGGCAGGAGTGTGGAGACTACCGCATCCCGATCGTCGCCATGACCGCCGACGCCATGACGGGCGACAGGGAAAAGTGCCTTGATGCGGGCATGGACGACTACATCACCAAGCCGGTCAGGAAGTCGGACGTCCAGGCGGCTCTCCGCAACTGGATCAGGCCGGATCAAATCAACAAGCGGGCCGTTCTCCATTCCCGGTAGACGGTATGGATCACGGAGCATGAAGGCTGGTATGATGCCGTCATGAGCTGGAGCTGCATTCTATTCCTGTTCACTCTTCTGCTTCTCTTCCCGGCATGGGGGTGCACGTCGGACGCCGACTCCCCCGGCGAAGGGCCGAAAACCGGACCGCTCGATCGGTCCGGGATAGCCGCAGCCATGTCGAAGCTTCGCCCTCTCCACCGCGAGCTCGGTCCGCCGAGGCCGGGCGACTGGCTCGCCGAGCACCACGAGGAGGGGCAGACCTTCGCGGAGTACGTGGATTGCCGGCCCGTCAGGCCCGAAGGGAAGAGGCGGACGATCTGCATCGTACCGCTGGGCGAATTCACCCGGACGGAGCGCCGGATCATCACGCTCACCGCGGAGTTCATGAAGCTCTACTTCAGTGTGCCGGTCAGGGTGTCGGACGATCTTCCCCTTTCGGTGATCCCCGAGAAGGCGCGGCGCGTGCATCCCGAGTGGGGCGTGAAACAGATCCTCTCCACCCATGTCCTCGACTCGGTCCTCGAGCCGCGGCTGCCCGACGACGCCCTGGCCTGCATAGCCTTCACGGCCTCGGATCTCTGGCCCGGCGAGGGATGGAACTTCGTCTTCGGCCAGGCGTCGCTCCGGCGGCGCGTGGGAGTCTGGTCGATCTTCCGGAACGGCGATCCCGATGCCGGCGAGGCGGAGTTCAGGCTCTGCCTCCTCCGCACCATGAAGACGGCGGTTCACGAGATGGGGCACATGATCTCCATGCGGCACTGCATTCTCTACGAGTGCAACATGTGCGGGAGCAACCACAGGGCGGAGTCCGATCGCAGGCCGATCGCCCTCTGCCCCGAGTGCGCGGCCAAGGTCTGGTGGTGCACGGGAGCTGATCCCGGGGAGCGCTACAGGCGCCTTGAAGCGTTCTGCCGCGAGCATGGATTCGGCAGGGAGGCCGAATTCTATGCCGGCTCGATTCGAGCCCTGTCGGGAAAGTAGCTGAACAACAAGAACGAGACTTTTCTTCTGAAAGGATGGAGAGGTGCCTGACAATCCGGAAATCCGACCGCCTGTTCTTGGCGCCCTGGTTCTGGGGCTCCTGATGTTTGCCGAACCGGGAGAAGGCAGGGCGCTGTCTGAAGGTCCGCCTCTCGATCTGCGCGTTGCCGTCGACCGCTCTCACGCTGTCGAGATCGCGGCTGAAGGGAAGGTGCTCGTGCACTCTCCCGAGGAGGGGCTCTGGAGCCTGGCGACGCGGTTCGAGGACGGCTGGCCGGCGGGCTGGATCCACGCGAAGCCGTCGCGCCGGGAGGTCAGGGGAAGCTGGGCCATCCTGCACGGCACGGTGGAGACGGATGCCGGACCGCTCGAAGTGCGCGACGCCTATCGTACCGAAGGAGACCGGATCCACGTCATTCGCCGCTTCACCTGGAGAGGCAAGGCACCGCTGGAGAAGTGCGCCCTGGCCATCCGCTGGGTCGTTCCCGATGCCGGGGCGGCCAGCCCGCTCCTCCCCGGGATCTCCTATTACGGGAATCCGTCGGGAGCGCGGAATCCGAGCCGCGTTCCCCTGCACGCCGGGGTGCCGGGGGAGCCGTCCCTTTACGAGGAACACCGCTATCCCATGCCCTTCGCCGCCATCGAGTGGGAGAGGGAGGGGGCGTTCTTCGCAGCCGCCCTGCACACGCTGCCGTCGCAGCCGCGGGGCGGCCGCTACCCGGACCAGTGGTGGTCGCTCGGGCTCGAGACCACGAAGAGGGGGATGGAACTCCTCGCCCTCTCCGGGCCGTGCGCCACGAACGGCCGCAAGAACGTCGTGAAGGCGCAGCAGGGCAAGCTGATGGACTATCCGGCACCGTGGGTGACGCTGCGGCCCGGCATGGTGATCGAGAAGACCTTCTACCTCCAGGCCTTCGCGCTCGAGAGGGCGGGCACGGGTTTCGACGGACCCGTTGCCGCGGCGATCGATCTGTTTCGTCCCTTCGATCTCGATGGTCTGCCGTCATACGAGGTGATCATCGACGAGAAGCATTGCTTCGCCCGGTCGAGATTCCGCGATCGGAGCGGCAGGCCCGGTTTCGAAATGTATCCCGACCATGTGAAGGGAACGCACTACGTGATGGGCTGGTGCGGCCAGGCTGCCTCGGTGCCCTACGCCACCCTCGTCCTGGCCGACCGCTTCGGCGATCCGGGGTTGCGCGATCAGGCCGCTCGCTGCCTCGATCTCCTGTCCGGTGCGCCCTTCAACGAGAACGGATTTCTCGTGCGATACGATGCCGACGCCGACAGGTGGAACGGGCAGGATCCCGTCTCCCAGGGCCAGGGCATGGAGAACTTCGCCCTGGCGATCGAGACGGCCCGCTCGATCGATTCGATCGACAGGTCGAAATGGGAGCTCTTCCTCGAGAAGGCATGCGAATGCCACGCCGCCCGGATCCTTCGCAGCGACTGGCTGCCCCTCTCCACCAACGAGGCGTTTCTCGTGTCGCCGCTCCTGCGCGGGGCGCGTCTCTTCGGCAGCGACCGCTTCCGGCAGGCCGCCCTGAAGGCTGCGGAGCATTACGCCGAGCGGCACCTCGACATGAAAGAGCCGTACTGGGGCGGCACGCTTGACGCGAGCTGCGAGGACAAGGAAGGGGCGTGGGCAGCCTTCCAGGCCTTTCTCGCCGCGTACGACGATACGGGCGAGACGAAATACCTTGCCTGGGCCGAGCACGCGATGAACGTCCTTCTCACCTATGTAGTGGTGTGGGACATCGAGATGCCGGCCGGGCGGCTGCGCGACTTCGCCTTTCGCACCCGCGGCTGGACGGCCGTGTCGCCGCAGAACGAGCATCTCGATGTCTACGCCGTGGTGGCGACGCCGGCGCTCTACAGGATGGGCTGCCTGCTCGGGCGGAGCGACCTCAAGCAGCTGGCCGCGGTGATGTACCGGAGCTGCGGGCAGCTGATCGATCCCTACGGCAGCCAGGGCGAGCAGATCCAGCAGACCAACTACGCCCAGCACGGCGACATGTCCGACGTCTTCCGACTGCGCGGCGACTACAGCGAGGGATGGACCGTCTTCTGGATCGCGGCGCACTTCCTCAATGCAGCGGCGGCCTTCGAGACGCTCGACGTCGATCTCGACGATCCGGCGGATACCTGCGGAAGCGCTGCCGCCCATGATGCAGGGGAAGCGCCGGCACCGCTCTTCAGGGATCCTGTCTTCGATGGTGCGGCGGATCCGGTGATCGTCTGGAACCGCGGCCGCGCCGCCTGGTGGATGCTCTACACGCAGCGCCGCGCCAAGCTCGACCTTCCCGGCGTCGCGTGGTGCCACGGCACGCGGATCGGCATCGCGGAGTCGCGCGACCTCGGCACGACGTGGCGCTACCTCGGAACCGTTCCACTCGAGCCGCTCGACGATGAAGAGTACTCGCTCTGGGCGCCCGACGTGGTGGAGCAGGGTGGTGTCTATCACCTTTTCGTCAGCTACGTGCCCGGCATGCACGCCGACTGGGGAGGCGACCGCTACATTCTGCATTACGCGTCGAGGGACCTTGGCAAGTGGGAGTTCCGCAGGCGGATCGGCCTCGCCTCGGACCGCTGCATCGATCCCGCGCTTTTCCGCTTTCCCGGCGGGGCGTGGCGGATGTGGTACAAGGACGAGGGGCGCGGCAGCCGCACGCTTGCCGTGGAGAGCCGGGATCTCGAGGAGTGGAGCGCCGTTGCCGATCCCGGCGTGTCGGAGCGCTACGGCGAGGCACCCAAGGTGTTCCGGTTCAGCGGCTCCTACTGGATGCTGAAGGATCCGAACTCGGGCCTCGACGTTTATCGCAGCGCGGACCTTCAGGAGTGGGAATACCAGGGCAAGATCCTCGCCGAGCCGGGCCGGCGCAACGACGACGGCTCGATCGGCAAGCACGCCGACGTGGTGATTTCCGGGGAGCGGGCCTTCATCTTCTACTTCACCCATCCCGAAGGACAGGACTATCCCCTGCGCGACGGCGTGATGCGGTTCGCGGCACGGCGCAGCTCGATCCAGGCGGCCGAGCTCGTGGTGCAGGACGGCAGGCTGATCTGCGACCGGGACGCCCCCTGCCGGGTCAGACTCGATCCGCCGCAGGTTGGGCAGTGATCTTTCACCGGAAGAAAGACCTTTGCGTTGCAGGATCATGGACGATAGCCTTGAAAGACCGTCGAAAAAGTGCTTCCGGCCCGAATGGCTTTCTAGGCGGTCTGTTGGACCGAGTCCCGGGAAAGAAGAATCAAACCGGTTCATGGGAGGACCAGGCGCCATGCTCGCACCAGCCGATCTTTTTGATTTTCGCGGTTCCCTCATCGAAGAGCTTTTTACCGAAGTGACGATGCCGTGGGATCCGCTCGGCCGCATCAAGAAGTTTCTCGCCGACAGGGTCGAGCCCGCGATCCACGGCGCCGTCCATCCCACGGCCGTGATCGAGGGTGCCGTCTTCATCGACGAGGGCGCCAAGGTCGAACCGGGAGCCTACATCCAGGGTCCCTGCTGGATCGGCAAGGGGAGCCAGGTGCGGCAGGGCGCCTACATCCGCGGTTCGGTCTACGTGGGGGAGAAGTGCGTGGTCGGCCACGTGACGGAGGTGAAGAACTCCCTCTTCCTCGACGGCGCCAAGGCCGGGCACTTCGCCTACGTGGGGGACAGCATCCTGGGAAAGGGGGTGAACCTGGGCGCCGGCACCAAGCTGGCCAACTTCCGGCTCGATGCGGGCAACATCCTTCTCAACGTGGACGGCGAGTCCGTCGACACGGGGCTCCGGAAGTTCGGCGCGCTCCTCGGGGACGACGTCCAGACGGGCTGCAACTCCGTCACGTCGCCCGGCACCGTGATCGGCCGGAAGTCGTGGATCTACTCCAACACCACGGTTCCCAAGGGGATCTACGAAGCCGGAAAGATCATCCTGAACAAGGAGCGCCGCCTGATCACCCTGCCGCAGCGCTGAGGATACCGTGAGGATACCGAGCCCGCGCAATCTCCGCCATATTCGGGTGCGGAGGTACTGAGCCCGAGTACGGCACTGTCCGAATATGGCGGAGATTGCGCGGGCTCGGTATCCTCACTCTCCGAACAGGTTGAGAGGATCGAGGGATACGGGAAGCTCTACCGTCTCGCCCGGTCGAGGCGGTGCGAAGGGGACATAGGCGTTCTCCTTCCACTCGAACCAGCGCAGCGACGGATCCTCCAGCGGACGGTCGAAGGTGTAGAGCAACTCGTCCGGCCCGTTACCGTTCTCGTCGAGGTGCAGCACGCGGACGGTCATCCCCGTCAGGCGGATCGTCTCGCCCTTCCGCATGGGGAAATCCTTCCCCCGGAAGAGGCGGCCCAGCATGCCCGTGAAGAGTCCGCCGCGCATCACCACCTTGAGCGTGTTCTCATCCATCCGGCTGATCTTCAGGGGAACGGGGCCCTGGCAAAGAACGCGTGTGCGCCTCGGGAGCGGTTCTCCCTCGATGATCCTCGTGGCTGACAGCAGGCCGGTGCAGAAGATCACGTCCGGCGGATTGACGAAGATGAAATCCTGCGCCGCTATCTCCGGCTCGTCGGGAAGGCTCTCGACAGCCTCGACGATCGGGTCGCCCACGAGCTTGAACGCGTAGGCTCCGAAGGGCATGGCTAGGGGAGCGGCAACGAGGTGAACGAAGATAAGAAGCACGATCAGGAGGCAGGCCGGCCATCTCCAGATCCGCGATGTCGGACGCCACTCCGCTCCATCGATCCATCCCGACAGGAACCGTGCCAGAAGACCCATCGCACCCAGGCCGACGAAGAGGAGCAGCCGATTCCCAGCCGGCGCGGCCGCGATGGGCAGGAGCGACAGCAGCATGCCGAGACCGAAGAAACGAGCAGTCCTGTCGCTGCGGATGATCGGATGGAAAAGGAAAAGGAGAGCCGCGATGGTTGCTCCACCCAGTATTGCGAAAAGTCCCGCCGGCAGCGCCGGGGCCAGCACCGAGATGTCGGCCGGGATGAGCGTCCACTGCCCCATGAGAAGTAGCGGCGCCCGTTCAAGAAGGATCTCGAGAAAGAGGGCAGGCGCGGCCAGCGGATCGACGTAGAAGCCCGATCCATGAGCACCGTATTCGAAGCCGACGTAGATCGCTCCCCAGGACGCGATCACCAGTCCCGTCGGGACCAGGGCCAGGAGCCGCCTCTGCCAGACGTCGCGATGCAGGAAGATGGCGTAGGCGAAGAGGTACCCCGCAGCAGCCAGAGCCGTTTCGCCGGAGAGAAGAGCCAGCGCCATGCAGGCGGGGCTCAGCCAGGCGCCCGGCTTCCATCCGTCGCGCAGCCACCTGTCGTGGGCTGCGAGGCAGAGGATCCCGAAGAAGGCGGCGAGCACGGCGTTCCTGTTGGCCAGCCAGGCTGCCGGCGCGGCATGGGCGTCGTCGATGGCATACATCAGGGCGGCCAGTCCGGCTGCCCAGGTGAAACCGATCAGCCTCCTGTAGAGGCAGCAGGCCGCGACGGCCAGGGCGGCGTACCAGAGCAGGCTGTGCAGGTGCATCAGCGCCGGCGATTCGGGCCAGAGCTCGTAGTCGAGCATCATTGTGAGGACGCTGAGATGGCGAAGGAACGTGATGTCGAAGCCGGGGGGCGTCCACCAGGGAAGCGAACCGAGGTCGATGTGGTGCGCCGTCTCCTCCGGCGTGCCGCCGGCAGTGGAGAAGACATCGCAGGGTTCGGCCCCGTACGCCTCGGGCTTCAGGAGCACCACGCGGTGGAAGAGATCGTCGAGCTGCCATCCGGTCCAGAGAGCCGGCAGGGTGAGGATCACGGCCAGGAGTGCCAGGTGCGTGCTGAACCGCCGGTGGACGAGCCAGGCGAAGAACCTTTCGAAACGGCGCTTCCGGAACACGGTTCCTCCGAGCTTTCAGGGATTGACCGGTCCTGCTCGAGCCTGATTCGCCGTCCCTCTGCCTTGCCCTGTCGCACGTCGGGACGAATCAGGCGGGATGCGACCGCGAGATCCAGATCTTGAAGAAGCGATCCACGATGACGAACGATCCGTTGTCGCGATCGATGATATCCCTTTCCATGAGAGCGTCAACGACACGCTGTGTGTTGGAAGGCGACTTCAATCCGTACCGGCTGATGAAATCCGAGGAGAAGACGCGGACTTTTGCCGGCTCGGCGGCGAGCCCCATGAGGAACCTCCGCTGGTTGAGGGCCAGCAGCTCCCAGAGGGAGGTGTAGGCGTAGGTCTCGCGGTCCAGGAGCAGGCGCACCGCCTCGTCGATCAGTTCGTCCGTCGCTTCTTCACCCTCTCGGCAGAGCTCCCAGAGAGAGTGGCAGAGGTGCTGGGTGTAGAAGGGGTGTCCTGCCGTGAGGCGGCAGACGCTGCGGATCCGCCCGTCCGCGATCTTCCGTCCCGACGAGACGAAGCGCTTGCGGATGAAGGGCATCCAGTCCTTCTCCTCGATCGGACCCAGGGCGTAGTGGCCGCCCGATCGATAGAGCGGTCGGGACTGGTCGAGAAACATCTTCTGGATCAGGTGCTTCCGGCTTCCCAGGAAGATGTACGAGACGTTCTTCTGATGCTGGATGACGCTCCGCAGCTTCCGCTCCACGAGATCGGTTCCATATTCCAGCAGGCGCTGGAACTCGTCGAAGACCATCACCACGCGGCAGCCGCGCTGCTCGGCGAGCCTGGCCGGTGCGGCCAGCACCTCGTCGAGCCGCGTCTCGGGCGGCTCCGATCGGTCGAAGCTGAAGGTGACCCGCACCTTCCCCTCGTCGTCCACCGTGGCCGAGGGAGCGAGGCGGCTGAAGAGCGATCTGGCCATCTGCAGGATCCTCTCGATCCCGCCCTGCATGCCCGTGGCCATGGCCCTGGCCGTCTCCGTCACGAAGGAGGCCTCGCCGTCCGTGGGCCAGAGATCGATGTAGGCCGCGAGAAACTGCCGCTTGGGCAGCTTCTCCATGGCGAGGCGGACGAGGGAGGTCTTGCCCATGCGGCGCTCGGAGTAGACGAAGATCTTCTCGCCGTTCTCCATCGCCTTGTGGATGTCGGCCAGCTCCTGCTTGCGGTTGCAGAAGGCCTCGCGGCCCACGACACCGCCGTACTGAAAGGGATTGATCATCTTTTCTTTTCCTGATTACGCAACTTGCGTTACGCATTATGCGTAATATTTGGGGGATGTCAAGAATCGCGCCGCTGGCGCTCCAGGGATGTCAAGAATCGCGCCGTCGCGGAGCCAGGGAGGCAGGCGGCATCAGAAGAGCTCCATGATGAAATAGAAGAGCATGATCCCGGAGACGGCCAGCTTCAGCACCGTGGCGGCTGCCGTTCCCATGAAGACCCCGAAGCCGGCCCGGAAAGCGTCGCCTTCGTTCTTTCCCTCGACCATCTCGCCGAGGACGGCACCCAGGAACGCCCCGAGAAACATCCCGAAGGGCGGGAAGAAGATGGTCCCCACCAGCATGCCGATCACCGATCCCCAGATCCCTTTCCGCGACGCGCCGTACTTCTTGGCGCCCAGGGAGGGGATGACGAAATCGAGGATCGTCACGACGACGGTCAGCACGGCCATGACAACGAGGAACAGGGTGGAGAAGGGCTTCCAGTCCCTGGCGATGGAGAGGAGGATCAGCGCGACGTAGCTGAGCGGCGGGCCGGGGATGATCGGCAGGATGCAGCCCACGAGTCCGGCGATCGAGACGAGGAGACCGATGACGATCAGCAGGTTGTCCATGGCTTCCGTCTCCAAGAGGATTGCGTTAACAGACGCCGCAGTATACCGGAAATTTCACACAATTTTCCTGTGCGGTTCGCTAGGCAGATCCCCTACGCCGGATGAGTGCGCAAAATTCGGGGGAATCAGGAGCCTGGAGCATGAAAGGAGAAACCATGTACGAACCAACGAAACACCCCGCAAGGGTATTGCTGCTTTTTTCACTTCCTGTCCTTATTTTTGGGATCATGGGCCCTGGCCGGCGACATCAACGGCGATGGCTTTGACGACATTGCCATCGGCAAGCCGGGCGAGACTCTTGCCGGCCTGGCCAATGCAGGAGAGATCTCGACGATCCTGGGATCTTTCGGGGGGCTCAATCCGCCCGATGCCCTGCTCAGTCAGAACAGTCCCGGCATTCCGAACATTGCCGAGCTGGACGACGAGTTCGGTGCCAGCGCCTGCATGGGCGACTTCGACGGCAACGGTGCCGACGATCTCGCCATCGGAATCCCGCAGGAGGATATCGGGGCGGCTGCGACGGATCAGGGGGCGGTGCAGGTGCTCTACTCCATCGTGGGAGCGGGCCTGAGCCCGGCTGACCAGTTCTTCGTACAAGGCATCGGCGGGATTCTCGATGGCCACGAGCAGTCCGATGGATTCGGGTACAGCCTCGCCGTGGGCGACCTGTTCAACGACGGAGCGGACGACCTCATCATCGGAGTTCCTTACGAGGACGTCCCGGGCCCTGCAGGTATGGCGAACGATGCGGGCCTCGTCCAGATCATCCGGTCTGTTCCCGGCGCCGGCCTGCAACCCTTTGCCAATCGAGCCATCGACCAGGGGGCTCCCTTCATCCCCGGCACGGTGACCACCGCCAATCTGTTCGGAATAGCAGTGGCCTGCGGCGACTTCAACGCCCCGGCCGACATGTTCGACGACATCGCCATAGGCATCCCCGGCGATGACTCGGTGAACGTGGACGCCGGCCTCGTGGTCGTCCTCTATCCCTTCGGTCCCCCTGTGGCATCGTTCGATCTGGGTCTCACCGGCGGCGTCGCTGATCGATCTTCGAGACGATCCGGTACCGCAAGAAGGGCGCCGCCGGAAAGAAAGCTGAGAGGTCCGATTGTGTGAGAGCCGGGGGCGGGTAACCGTCCCCGGCTACCCGCCTAATTCCAGATGATGGCCCTTTGCCATATTTAACTTGATTACCCCCCCCCTGCTTGGTACCATCTGTTCAGGCTTTGGGTTCATCGACTTGGATAAAGCACCGCGGGCAAATTCCACGTAGCATTTTTCGTAGATCAGGGAGATATATTATGTATAGTTGCAAATTGATATGTAGGGTGTTTCTGGTTCTTACGGCTTTGATCCTTGGTTTGGGAGAGTTCATGTCCCTCAATGCGCAAGTTTCGCGTGACTGGTACGTTCCTGACGATTACCTGACCATCCAGGACGCGATCGACGGAGTCGCCAATGGCGACCGGATCTTTGTCCGTGACGGGATCTACACCGAAAACATCAACTTCAACGGAAAGCGTGTGAAACTGAAAAGCGAGAACGGATCCGCCAACTGCGTCATCGACGGTAGCGGGTCAGGAACAGTGGTTGCCTTTGCCAATGGAGAAACGAGCAGCACCAGAATCAATGGCTTCACGATCCGGAACGGCAACGCCATGTACGGTGGAGGAATCAGCTGCACCCTGATCTCGTCTCCGACCATCATCAACAACGTCATCACAGCCAACTCGGCCTATACGGGCGGGGGAATCTACTGCGAGAGCTCGAGTCCGTTGATCGAGAACAACGTTATCAGCGCGAACGACAACGGCGCGGGGAATTCGGCCGGCGGGGGCATAGCCTTGTGGAACAGCTCCTCAATCATCGATGGCAACACGATTATCGAGAACATCGCGAACCGTGGGGGTGGTATTGCCGTCCTCGACTGGGCAGACCCTCACATCCTGAACAACTACATCGGAACGACCTCCGAACTGATTCAGGGCTGCGGGAACTCCTCATACTACGGAGGCGGGATCTTCTGCACGGGCGCCTCGTCGCCGGAGATCGGGGGCGACAACTATATCTACTACAACGACACCTGTGCTGCGTAACAAAAAGACTTCCATAAACAGGAGCTGATCAAACGAGGTT
>CAYZWU010000037.1:0-52593 GCA_964482235.1 uncultured Phycisphaerales bacterium | reverse complement strand
CCACAATCTATAGGGGGTGGTTGAGTCAAGTAAATACCCCTATTCGGGAATGACTGTTTCAACGGCCTGTCCACGAGGTGTCGATCATGCGCAGCAAGAAACAGGAATCGCTTGTTTTTGCCGGAAAGACCGCCCTTGTTACCGGTGCGGGCGGCAGGATCGGCCGCGCGGTGGCCGTGGCCCTGGCAACCGCAGGTGCCGATCTCGTGGTGCATTACAACACGTCGCGAAGCGGCGCCCAGGAGACGGGCGATAGGGTGCGCAGCCGCGGTGCCGAGGCCTGGACGGTCGAGGCCGACCTTCAGGACTCGAAGGCGACGGAGAGCCTCGTGGAGAGAGCCGCCAAGACGGCGGGCCGCCCCGTCGACTTTCTCGTCAACAACGCGTCGATCTTTCCCGAAGGAAAGCTGGCCGACCTGACGCCGGCCGATCTCGACCTCAACGTGCAGGTCAATGCCCTGGCTCCCCTCCTTCTGTCGCGCTCCTTCGCCCGGCAGGGGAGGGAAGGCGTCATCATCAATCTCCTCGATGCACGCATCACCGATTACGACCGGAATCACCTGGCCTATCATCTCAGCAAGCGGATGCTCTACTCGCTTACCAGGTTGACGGCCATCGAGTTCGCCCCGCGCATCCGCGTCAATGCCGTGGCGCCCGGCCTGATCCTGCCTCCTGCGGGCAAGGATGAGGAATACCTCCGTAGGCTGGCTCCCTCGACCCTTCTGAACACCACAGGCTGCCTGGACGACGTGACAGAGGCGGTCCTCTTCCTGATAAGGAGCGGTTTCGTCACCGGCCAGGCCCTCTACGTGGACGGCGGGCGGCACCTGAAAGGATCTGTTTATGGGTAAAATCAATGAGAAGAGGGTGGCTGCCCTGATCCGTGAACTGCTGGTCGAGATCGGCGAGGATCCCGATCGCGAAGGCTTGGAGAAGACGCCGCAGCGGGTCGCCGCCGCCTACTCCTTTCTCACGAGCGGATATCGCGAGGATCCGGGAAAGATCATCAACAACGCCGTCTTCGAGGCGGAAGCCAACAACATGATCATTGCCCGGGATATCGAGATCTACAGCCTCTGCGAGCACCACATGCTGCCCTTCTACGGGCGCTGCCACATCGGCTACATCGCCACGACCAAGGTCCTCGGGGTGAGCAAGCTGGCGCGAATCGTCGACTGCCACGCCCGGAGGCTCCAGATCCAGGAGCGCCTGACCGCCCAGGTTGCCCGCGAGGTCATGGATGCCGTGGATGCCGAGGGAGTGGGCGTCGTGATGGAGTGCCGCCACCTCTGCATGATGATGCGCGGAGTGGAAAAGCAGAACTCCGTGATGACCACGTCATCCGTTCTCGGCAGCTTCCGGACGGAATCAGCCACGAGGACCGAGTTCCTGAACCTGCTCAGGTAGCGATTCCGGCCGGCCTGTAACCCGATCCGGCATCAGCCGTCCTGAATGCGAAGGAGGATCGGAATCATGGGAGTCCGGAACAACAACAACCCGCAAGAAAAAGAGGGCGATCCGGCGTTGAATACCAGGGAGGCCACCACTCTGCTGATCAACCTGACGGCCTTCAGGGGCGACTGGACGGCTCATCTCGATTATCTGGAAAAGGGCGGCACCATTCGCGAAGGCGCGGGAACCGTTCTCGCCGTGCGGAAACTCAGCCGGATCGATCAACGTTACAATCTTCAGAAAAAGCTTCTCAAAAAGGAGATAGAGAAAAAAGTAACAGCCATGCAGGTCAGGGAGCTCTTTGAGGTCTTCGAGTGCTGCGAGATGCTGGAAAAGCGCAAATAACACTAACGGCAGTCTTTTTAAGACGTAACCTTTCCTAAACTGTTCGATATAATAATTATTCAGTATCCTACAGGTGTACAAGGAATAACTCGGTGTCTGATGGAGTGTTCTACCATGGTCAAAGATAGGCGCTTTTTCTTTCTCGTTCTGTTTGCAGGTGTTGTATCTCTGCTTCTTGCCGACTTCAATCCGGCCGAGGCCGGGTGACGGGGTGCGGCGTGTTCGCCAGCGGCAAAGGTTGCCGACTTCAAGGAAGGTTTTTCATCCAGGCAGGCTGTTTCCCTGATCGAGACCATGAATCGCGGTAAGGAGCTGAAAGAGCTCGAGGAAGCCGTGACGCCGGTTCTCATCTATGTCACCCTGAAAGATCCAAAGCTGGCCAAGAAGATGAAAACCTGGGAAGAGTCCCAGCTCAGCAAGGACGAACTCATCATCGGCGTCAAGGTCTTTGACTGCTACATGGTGCAGGCAAAGACGGTCAACGAGGACGAGAAGTTGTTGAAGATGCTCGGCAAACAGAAAGGCCCCGGCTTTTTCATTTTCCACAAGGGTGCGTTGATCGCCAAGGCCACCGGAATGCCCAAGTCGTCGGCTCTCTACTCGTGCCTCAAGAAAGCCGTTGCCAAGGTCTACAAGACGAACCTGGACAAGGTGGTGTCCAAGGTGGCCAAGCTCCGGAAGGAGCAGGAGAAGATCGACGCCCGCAAGAGCCTCGTCCTCAACAAGCTGAGCCGCACCAAGCAGAGCGACAAGAGGCAGAGGAATAAGGCTACAGCGGAGCTGGATGCCCTCAAGCAGAAGGAGGAGCAGCTGAAGGCGGCCGAGAAGGAAGCTCTCGATCTGGACAAGAAGCTGGTTTCCAAGAAATAACCGAGATAACAGCCCTGACCAGGCACCCAAGACACCTATATCATGTTGATCCAAGAGGCGGCCCTGACCGGGCCGCCTCTTTTTGTTCCCCCTGGTTTTTTCAGCCTAGTTATCTATAATAATCAGTAAGTTGATCAAAGCCTGATGCCACGATACCAGCTCATTTCAGACTTCAGAATGAAGGTGCTTCCCATGAAGAAGAATATCAGCTCATTTGTCGTACCGGTGCTTCTCATAGGGCTTCTCGCCTCAGCTGCCTTTTCAGCGCAGGAGGAGGGATTCCATGCGAAGATATCTTATCCCGACACGGTCGGATTGATGAGAGCCCTCGATCACGCGGGATTCGATGTGGCGGGACGCGATCCCGTTGAAGGCACCGTGGGAGTGATTGCCACGCAGGAGGAGCTCGACCGTTTGACAGCCCTCGGTCTCGACGTTCAGGTCATCGGCCGTTCCGGGATCGGCGGCGACTCCATTCCATCGGGTTACAGGGATTTTCCCACCATCCTGGCCATGCTGGCGGACTGGCAAACGAACTATCCTTCCATTGCGAAGAACGTGAACCTGGGACAGTCCTTCGGACCGGGCTCGACTTACGAGGAGCGGCCCATGCAGGCGCTCAAGATATCGGACAACGTGCAGAGCGACGAGGACGAACCGACCATCCTCATCGTGAGCTGCCATCATGCCCGGGAAATCGTGACTCCCGAGCTGGCGCTCTACATCATCGACCAGCTCCTCACCGGCTACGGCTCCGATCCCGACATCACGCGCTGGATCGACGAGAACGAGATCTGGATCGCGCCGGTGTGGAATCCGGACGGCCTCGTCTACTGCTGGACCACCTACGACTACTGGCGGAAGAACAGGAAGCCTCTCCCCGGCGGCTATTACGGCATCGACCTGAACCGCAACTATCCTTACGGCTGGTACGGACCCTACTCGGGAAGCACCTCCTACAGCAGCGACACCTACAAGGGGCCTTCCCCCGCTTCCGAGGAAGAGACCCAGACCATGCTCGACTGGGCGCGCGATCGCCGCTTCACCAAGGTCCTCGATTTCCACAGCTACGGCCGCGAGGTGCTTTACACCTACTACCAGACATCCTCCATGCCGTCGGCGATCGAGAGCTGGTACTCCTCGAAGGCAACGACCTTTTCCCAGCAGCTCGGCTACAACGGCTGGAAGCGGAAGCCCTCCGCCGAGGGTGAGCATTACCAGTGGGAGCTGAACGAGCTCGGATCGTTTGCCTTTCTCGTGGAGACGCACACCGACTTTCAGCCTTCCTTCAACTCGGCCGTCGCCGAGGCGCAGCTGATCTGGCCGGGCGTGCAGTGGTTCATCGACCACGAGATTCCTCTCTACGGTCACGTCACCGAGGCCGGGACCGGCGTCCCCATCGATGCGGACATCGCCGTCTCCGGTTTGACCTACCCCGAGGGCGATCTCCGACAGAGCGGCGGGGATTTCGGCCGATTCCATTATTTCCTGCCTGCAGGCAGCTACAACGTGACCTTCTCCGCTGCCGGCTACTCGCCGCGCACCGTGCCGGTCACCGTCACGGCCGGCGAATCCACTGTCCTGGAGACGCAGCTCGGTACCGAGCCGGCCCTCTCCGTCACGGGCCGCGTGGCGCTCGGGGAGACGCTGGACCTCGACTTCGACTGGCCGGCCGGCGCCGGGCAGCAGTTCATGAACGCCGTGTCGTGGGAGAACACCGGGTTCACCTTCCCGAACAGCATGTTCTTCCCCCTCGGCAGGGACAGCCTCTTCAATAGAACGGTGGGCAAGCTTCCCGGCTGGGATGGAAGTCTCGACGGGAGCGGCCATGCCTCGGCGGTGCTCGATATTCCGAACATCCCATCCTTTGCCGGCAGGACCTTCTACATGGCGTTCTTCACCTACGTGAGCAGCCCGTACGATCCCACGAACGCATCCGCCGCCGTGGCGTTGACGCTGGCGAACTAGCCAGGACCATTGCTGAAAGAACGCGCTGCAGCGCGTCGATCAGAAAAGGACCGATCGGAGCCGGGATTTCTTTTACGGGATCCGGCGAAGATCGGTCCTCTACTTTTTCATCAACGACTTGACCGCGTTCACGTCCTTCTCCCAGCCCGGCTCGAGAGAGACGGCGCGGTCGAGGCATCGGGTCGACTCGTCCCATCGATCGAGATAGAAGAGGGCGAGCCCCCTGGCGAACCAGGCGAAGTCGGAACCGGGATTCAGGTCGAGCGATCTCGTCGCGGCGCTCAAGGCTTCCCCGAAGCGGCCCGACTCGTTCCAGATGAGGATGTAGGCGAGGTTCAGGTGGGCTTCCCACATCTCCGGATTCCTCTCGATCGCCTGGCGGCAGAACGTCTCGGCTGATTCGAAGTCTCCCTCGATCCTCTTGATGAAGGCGATGTTGTTGTACGCACCGGCATGGCGCGGATCGCTGTCGATGGCAGCCCGGTAATGTTCGAGCGCTTTCTCGCTGTTGCCGGACACCCGGTATGCCAGACCGAGATTGAAGTGGGCCTTCGCTTCATCAGGATGATTCTGAAGGACGTCTTCCCAGATCGAGATCGAATCCTTCCAGACCTTGACGCGCGAGTGCGTGGCCAGGCCGAGCAGCACGAGCACCGTGCCGAGCACGACGAAGGCTCCCGCGGCAGCTCTGCTTCCAGGGCCGCTGCGCTCGAGCAGCCGCTCGAAGAGGCAGGCAGCCGCCAGGGAGACGGCGAAGGAGGGGATGTAGGTGTACCGGTCCGCGGCGGCGATATCGGCCACGGGGACGATCTTGAGAACAGGCAGCAGGGTGAAGAGGAAGAAGAGCGCGCAGAAAACGGCAACAGGCGATCTCTTTCGAAAGCGAAAGACAAGAACCGCCGCGAGGGCAACGGCAAAGATGGACGCCAGGATCCCCGGATCGAGGAGCGAGATGCTCGGCGGGTAGGGATAGAAGGCGGAAAGCGCCGCGGGCCAGACCGTCTTCAGCAGGTAGAAAGCGAGACCTCGCACTCCGATCAACAGGTTCGACAGGAGATCCAGGCTGCCGGCAAGGGGCATGGATTTCTCCTGCTCCATCAGGGTGGCGGCTGCCACCGCGGCGGCAAGCAGGAAAAAGGGCGCCTTCTCGAGAAGGAGACGCTTCGAGATCCGTCGCCCGTCCAGGAAGTCCTGCAGCAGCATGACCAGGGGGAAGGAGACAGCCATCGGCTTCGATCCCAGAGCCAGCAAGAACGCAGCGAGACAGAAAGCGAGCCTCCGGACCGAGTTCGACAGGAGATATCCCTGGTAGAGAAACATGGCAAGGAGGAAGAAGAAGGCGCAGAGCACGTCCTTTCGCTGCGAGGCCCAGGCCACGGATTCGACGCGCAAGGGATGAAGGCTGAACAGAAGCGCGCCAAGCAGACCGCCAAGGCGCCCGGCGCCGAACCGGCGCAGGAGCAGGTAGACCATGAGGGAGCAGAGAACGTGGAGAACGAGGGAGGTGGCATGATAGACCGAAGCGGAGGGCGCGCCGCCCTCTCCATGGAAGTGCCGGGAGATCTGGAAGTCCACGGACAGGGAGAGCAGGGTGAGCGGACCCTGGGCATCCTCGAGACAGCAGGAGAACCATTCCCTCAGATTTTCCCAGGAGATCTCGCGGATCAGCCTGTTGTTGATGATGAAATCATCATCATCGTAGTTGGTGAAACCATTCTCGAGGGTGGGGTGATAGGCCGCCAGGGCAGCCGCGACGATCACCGCCAGGCAGAGGGCGCTGCCCATCAAGGATTGGTTCGTTTTCATCGCAGCGACGCGCAACATCTCGTCGTACCTCTTCCAACACCCTGCTCAGTATAGCAGGCCTCCCCTGCCGTGCGCTCTCTCCGAAATGAGCGTTTTTCGGTTCGAACGACCTCCGGGGCGCCCCGGCAGGTTTTGACGGCTCGAATCGTTGGAGCGGAAAAAAGAGTTGCAGGCGTCACCGTTCATCAGGTTTAACAGGCCGTTGATAGACGGCTTCGAGTCCGGAAAGAGGGCTTTTCGGGCCGCATCGATTTCTCAACGGTCTGATAATCCGGGAATGAAAGAATACATCTGCCTGGGCGTGGCGCTCATCCTGAACGCCGCGGCCAACATCCTGGTCAAGATGGCTGCCGTCCGCTCGTCGGACAGCGACGACGGTGTCGCGGGAGCCATGGCTGTCTACCTGTCGCCGCTTTTCATCGGCGGTCTCGTCTGCTTCGGCCTCAACCTGCTGTCCTACACCCTGGCCCTGCAGAAGATACCGCTCGTGGTGGCCTATCCGATCATGGTCGGCACCGGATACGTGATCATGGTGATCGTCTCGCGATACTGCCTGAACGAAACCCTTTCCTGGATCCAGATCGCAGGTGCGATGCTGATCCTGGCAGGGCTCGTCCTGATCCTCCCCCGGTCGTGAGAGCCTGTCGTCGAACATCAGTGATTGTCTGTGAGAGAGAGAGATGAGCGGGTACAGAGTCGGAATCGGCGTCGGCTTGCTTTTCATCGCTGCGGTGGCGCTTGCCGCCTACCTGATATTCGCGGGGAATTCCCCGGACGGGGGCGAGGGCGGCACATCCTCCTCGTCGGGAAAACAGCATTCTTCCGTGGCTTCAGGCGGGGAGAATCAGCAGGCCGGGGCCGCGGTCGAGCCGATGGAAATCGATCCGGAGCGGGTTCTGCTGAACGCGCCGGTCGGTCGCGGGGAGGACGAGAAGACAAGGCTCGTGACCGTGCAGGGAAGGGTGAGCCGTCCCGATGACGCTCCCCTTCCCGGCGTGCTGGTTTCCTTCGAGGAGATCGACTCCGAGGGTGAAGGTCAGTTTGCCGCCGCTGTGGTCGAGTCCCGGCCGGACGGCACGTACGCCGTCCGGATCAGCCCGGGGCGCTTCATCGTTTCGGCCCACATCCGCTCCAGGAAGCTGGGTCACGACCTCTGGTTCGAGCCGGCACAGGTTCAGGTTCCGCCGCAGGAGGCGTTCCTCTACGACATCAGATTCACCAGACCCCTTTGCACGATTCATGGGAAGGCTCATCTCATGGGCAGGGGGCCCCTCGAGGGAGTCGGCGTGGGGCTCTGCAACATGCAGGGCAGGTTCATCAGGAGGCTGTCCACTGGGCCGGACGGGATCTTCGAGTTCGAGGGCGTGGCTCCCGGCGACTACAGGTTCCTCTTCGACCGGGGTCCCGGGAACAGACGCTACATCCTTCCCTGGAAGGAGAGCAATGCGCCCGAGCGAAGCCCGGACCGATGGCCCATGCTGCGGATCAAGCCGGGCGAACGGGAGGTGTGGATCGACCTGCCGCTGTCCGAGCCGATGAACGTGGTCGGAAGGGTGGTTGTTCCGGGAGCCGTCACCCCGCAGGGGCATCTTGTCCTTCTCCGGGAGGATTCACGGAAGACCGGTCAGCGACTCCTCGGGAGGAGGCGCTCTTACAGCGCCGTCGTTCGCGGGGACGGCACGGTCCGCTTTAACGCCGTTTTTCCCGGACCCTACCTGGTTCGCGTCCACGGAACCCCGGAAGGCCGGGCCAGACACGATCCCCTTTCCGTGGTCCTCGATCCCCTGTCGACCGATCAGGAGCAGCTCTTTGCCTTCGCCCCCCTTGCCGGAGACCTGAAGATCGAGGGGCAGGTGATCGATCAGCAGGGGAAGCCCGTACCCGATGTGCGGCTGGTCGTCTGGGATGGTGATGCGACGCCGGATGCGGAAGGCACGAACAACCTCGATGCGCGCGGCGAGGTCGTAACCGGCCCGGACGGTTCATTCCTGGTCACCGGGCTCTCGCCGGGCGCCTACAGGATCAGGCGCACGATCGCCGTGGCGGCGCCGGGCCGTCCCATCCTGCTCGACGCGTCGCCCGAGGTCCGGATCGATCTCTCGCAAGAGGGGACCGCATCGCCTGTGGAGTGGAAGGTCTTTGCCTTCGAACGGACGACCGTGCGGGGAAGAATCGACGGACTGGAGTCGGCGATCACCGAGGCGGGCAGCAAGGCTTTCAAGGTGCGCCTGACCGTTCGAGTGCGCCCGGCCGAAGGCGCTCCGGACTACACGACGACCTGCTTCCCCGATCGCGAGGGGAATTTTGTTCTCACCCGGATCCCCCGGGCGACGGCGCCGGTGGAATTCGTGGCGGAGCTCCTGATGGAAGGCGGCAAGGAGATCGTGCTTTCCAGGACGACCGTTCTCCTGAAGCGGGAGGGCGACACGGAGGTGCTGTTGAAGAGGGGCGGGTCGTGAGCAGGTCGAGAGCAAATTTTGTGGTTCACACAATTGAGATCAGGGCGAGAAAGATGTGTTAACCAGAACGTTGCAGTTTCAAGTCTTATTCGGGGAGCCACACATACATTCACGCGAAACCGCCGGTTAGCAGCTGGCGGTTTTGCTGTTTTTTGGGGTTGTCCCTTCCGTAAACTCCATCCGCACCATGAAATTGATCATCAGGGGATGGCATCAAGACTATTGAATTCGTCAATGATCGTCGTAAGTCGTTGATCTGAAAGAGCGACGTCTTTTTTCGACGGGACACCGGTTGACTACTACATATTGTACCAGTAAAGAGCCGATGCTAATAAGCGGAATGCGTTTTGATGGCTATTTAAGAAAACCAATTGACGAGAATGGTGTATTGGGGTATTTTGTTTGAAAGTGAGGTGTCATATGAATGGAAACGCCATTTCTCTGAATCTCCGAAGGCTTCGCCAGGCTAAGAAGTGCTCTCAGGAGGCTCTGGCTGAGCTTTCGGGACTTTCCAAAGCAGCATATAAAAATATCGAAAGTGGTAAATCAGAACCGCGCGTCAGCAGTTTGCAGGCGATTGCCATGGCGCTCGAGGTTTCCATTCAAAAGCTCGTGGAGCCGGTTCGGGTACTTCGACATGTACGGTTCCGCTCGAACAGACGCATGCGCAGCCGTGAACAGATTCTCGTGGATGTTGGTCGATGGCTGAGCGACTTTGGGGACATAGAAGAAATCCTTGATGACAGAATGGCCTATAAGCTCGGGGACATCAGGCGACAGTTGAAATCCCGTAAGAACAGAGGCGAGGTCGCTGCTAGCCTAGCGCGACAAACACTCGGCTTGGATGCAGAGGAACCGGTTCGTGACATCTGTGGCTTGCTTGAATCCGGCGGCATCAAGGTTGGTGAACAGAAGGTTGCCTCTCATGATTTCTTCGGGCTTTCGATAGCCGCTTCTGATGGCGGTCCAGCGGTGGTGGTAAACACCTGGGATCGTATCCCGGTCGAGCGGTGGATTTTTACTGCAGCACACGAGCTCGGGCATCTGATCTTGCACCTCTCAGACTACGACGTAAACGAAACTTCCGAGGAGAAGAAGCACGAAGAGCAGGCCAATGCTTTCGCGGCAGCATTCCTCATGCCAGAAGCCTCGTTCCAAAAAGAGTGGAACGAAACCTATGGCCTGGCGTTCGTCGATCGTGTCTTGAAGGTTAAGCGGATCTTTCGTGTGAGTTACCGGACTGTATTGCATCGTCTTGCTGCAAGCTACCGAGGGCCAGGCAATATTTGGCTCCGGTTCCAGATGGACTACAAACGTCGATTCGGCCGGACCTTGCTTCGCGCTGACGAGCCTGACGCACTTGCCGAGGATGCTTTCCGGGCAAGTTTTCCCGAAGACAGCTCGGCCGGAGAGCCCGACAAGCTGTCCCCGATCGACTTCATCCAGGATCGGCTGTCTGGTCTCGTTCGCAAGGCCATAGAGCAGGAAAAGATCAGCCTCGGCCGCGGCGCTGAGGTTTTGGGGCTTTCCCTTCAGGAAATGCGCGACCTGACCGCGTCCTGGGTCGGCTGAGGTTGTCGATGCCGAAGAATCCCGAAATCCTGCTCATGGATGCCAACGTGCTCATTGACTACCAGAAGTCAGACTTCTCGGTCCTCGGCCTGGTAAATGAGCATGTAGGTGAGGTTCATGTCCTGACGACAATCATCGACGAGGTTGATGATCTTGATTTCTCCGATTGTGAGCGACTCGGTTTCAAAGTCGTCGAGCCCGAGCTGAACCAATTGGAGCGTGCCGCCAAGAAGCGAGGGCAGCTGTCGTTCCACGATCATTTCTGCTTGCTTGTGGCAGCGGAGTTCGGTTTCGTCTGCGTGACCAATGACAAGCAGTTGCGAAAGGCTTGCACCGACGAAGGCGTGGTTATCTTGTGGGGATTGGAGATCATGACAGCCCTGGTCAGAGGAAACGAAATGCACGCCGAGGATGCAATTCAGACTGCAGAGAAAATCCATCTCAGCAATCCGCTGCATATTCCCAGAAAGCTTGTTGCCCGGTTCACCAAAATCGTCCAGGACATCGAAAGGAAGCGTGGCGGTGAGTAGAGATTGCGTGACGTGTGTCACCGAAAGTATGAAAATTTTTAACGAGATAGGATTTCTTTGCAGGCGCCCCAAACTGCCCGCGTGGTACGTTTCACGAGGAAAGAAAAAGTTGGCACGTATCACTCGGTCCCCCAGGTGACACCGTTGCGAACAGAGGCAATTCGGCAACGTGAAAACGGTCAAGGAGCCGTCAATCATCCTCTTTGATCTCGAGAGGCAGCAGCACGGTCATCACGGTGCCCTTGTCCGGTTCGGAGACAGCCGTGATCTTGCCGCCGTGCTCCTTCACGATTCGCGCCGAGATGGCCAATCCCAGGCCGAGACCCCTCTCCTCCTCCTTGGTGGAGTAGAAGGGTTCGAAGATCTTGCTGAGCACGTCCTCCTCGATGCCCATCCCCGAGTCGCTGATCTCGATTTCCATGAAACCGGTGTCGAGGGGCTTTGCCTTGATGCCGAGCAGCTTCTTCTCGGAGACCTCCATCGCATCGCAGGCGTTGATGATCAGGTTGGTGAGAACCTGCTCGATGCGCAGGGGCTGACCCCGCAGCGGCGGGGCGTCGGGAGGGAGATCGATCTCGACCTCGATCTGCGTCTTGTTGATGCTCGGCCGCAGCATGTCGAGGATATGGTCCAGCACGTCCCCCAGATGGATCGAAACGGCTTTCGAGTCCGAAGGGTTGGCGATGCTCCGCAGGCGGTGGAGAGTCTCCGTGGCCCTGTTGACAAGGGGAGGAATCCGTTCAAGCCCCTCGATGATCCTTGTGGGATTGGTGATCCCGTTCTGGATCTCGATCTCGCAGCCGCGCAGGTAGTTCAGGATGCCGCCGAGCGGCTGGTTCAGCTGATGGGCCATGGCGGTCGTCATCTCGCTCAGGGTCAGCAGCCGGGAGGAGCGGGACATGGCGAGCGAATGCTCGTGGATCGCCTCGTTCAGGCGCCTCTCGGCCTCGTTCTGCTTCTTTTCCGCCTCCTTGAGCGGTGTGATGTCGCGGATGATCAGGTAGGTGCCGAGGATCTCGCCCTTTTCCCCGGGAATCGGATTGGTCGTCACGTGGGCGGGAAAGAGGGATCCGTCCTTGCGCCGCAGCTCCCTCTCGCCGCTCCAGGCGGTCTTGGCCAGCAGCGTGGCGAGGCTCTCACCCTTGGCCAGCCATTCGACCCCGGCTCCGATCAACTCCTGGCCCGAGTACCCGAACATCTGCATCGTGGAATGGTTGACGTAGGTCACGCGGCCTTCCTCGTCGAAGATCGTGACGCTTTCTCCCGAGGCGTCGTTGGCCAGAAGGTGCATCCGGGCATCGCGCCGCGCCTTCTTGTGACGCTTCCTGATCTCCTTGAGGCGCAGAGGCAGAGGCTTCTGCTGCGGCCGGCGCACGTTGTGCGTTCTGTAGTAATCTTCCAGGCGCTCTTCGAGATGGTCGCGGTGGGCCATGATGAAGCGGCACTCGTTGTCCCCCGCGGCGCGGCAGGCCACTTCCATGGTCACGAGGGGTTGATCGAAGGAAACGGAGCACCATCCTGCCGAGTACCCCGAGTTCATCAGGCAGACCGGCACGTCGCTGGTCAGGGATTGCTTGATCCATGCTCCGCTCTCGAACGAATTGGGGTGATCGAAGATGAGAATGTAGTTCTCATCAGGCGAGGGATTCGACTCGGGAGACAGGTGGACACGGGCCCATCCGGTGAAGGCGAAGTGGATCGGGCCGGTGGAGAGCTTCTCGATCGGTTCCTGCACTCCGGTGGCCTGGTGGAAATCCTGGGCATCCGCCTTGCCCATGGCAAAGGCCAGGTCGTAGAGAAAACCGCGCGCCAGATCGATCGTTTCGGAGGAACCTTCGTCCGAATAGACCTCCTTCATCGCTTCGATGAATTGAAGACGGAATCCTTCGGCCCTGACAAGGATGTAGCGCCTGCCCCCGATCAGGATCTCGGCCTTCTCGGGGTTGTCGGACCTGTTCTGGAAATAGGCGCTCACGTACTGCTCTGCGGTGAGAAAGTGCTTTTCCAGATCCGAGGGGACGTCCACGAACTTCATGCCCAGTCACTCCGGTTCGTCTGCCTTGAAGAGCGGTCGCCTGAACTGCCTGCACAGGATGGTCGGACCAATTGGCGGGATCCGCTGCCTTCTTTCGGGTTCATGGCTGCTTCAAGGTCAGTTTAGGGGAAGGGAGAGAGATTGACAAAGGGAATTGATTTCACTTTTTCGACAAACGACCCCCCGGTCCGGAAGACCGGGGGGTCGTTCGAGTGCAGGAACGGTTGCCGGGATCAGAAGGTGCGACCGTTGTAGAATGCGTCGGAAGCACCGAGGCGGTAGTCGGACCAGCTGACGTGGAGCGTTCTGCCGAAGTTGCAGATCTCGCAGTAGCCGGCATCGGGATCGGAGCCGCCCGAGTCGACGCGCTCCGAGAAGGTCCAGGTGTTGCCCTTGTCGCTGGAATAGGTGCAGTAGACGCTGTCATCGCTGTAGACCGGATCGTCGCGCTCGTCCATCCAGACAACCCAGACATGGCCGGCGTAGGCGGCGACCTTCGGGTTCCACGAATCAGCCGCACCGGGGGACACACCTTCGTCCATCCGGATGCAGCCGCTCCAGCTTCCGCCGGAACCGTAGGAAAGCGACTTGTTCATGTAGACGTCGTCGATGTAAGGCGACGAACCCGGCGTGGGATCATCCTTCCCATCGAGCCAGATCCCGTAGACCGCCTCGCCTGCTGCGGCGATGGCAGGCTCACCGACCCAGATGGAGCCGGGAGCTGCATGATGGCTGTTCAACCGCTTGTCCTGGGCGCCCCAGGTCAGGCCGCCGTCGGTCGAAGAGTTGGCATAGATGTCGAGCTGGAAAGAGCCCTGGGCGCTCCTGTAGTCGCGCCAGATGCAATAGACGGGCATCCTGTCGCCCGACAGGCTGCTGCTTCCCGCTGACGTACCGAAACGGCCAACGCGGTTGTACTGCATCAAGAAAGGAGGGATCGGTCCGGCATAGGGGAAGCCTCCTCCGCCTCCTCCTCCGCCGCCTTCCTTGGCCGCGGCCATCTCGATATAGATCGAATCGCCCGTCGCCGGGATGTCCGTGTCGACGCGCCGGACGTCGGAGCTGTTCCAGGTGACGCCGCCGTCGGCGGAGTGGTTGAAGTAGATGTCCTGGTAGGCGTTGCGGCTGTCCTGCCACGCCACGTACACCCTTTCCCCGGAACAGTCCATCACGGGATATTTCTGGGTGTAGTATGCACCGCCTGCCGCATCGACCAGGATCGGCGTCGTCCAGGATCCGGCGGCGCCGTAAGACGGAGACATGGAGAAGTAGACGTTGGGAGTTCCGCTCCGCTCGTCCTGCCAGCAGACGTAAACGTTGCTGTCATAAGCGCGTATCGAGATGTTTCTGGCGAGTGTGCTGTTCGCCGAGGCTCCGGTGTCGATGCGCTGGTCCGAGGCTTCCCAGGTGAGGCCGCCGTCAATCGAACGATTGAAGAAGAGGTTGGGATTCTCGAAGGGAGGAGAGGTGGCGGGGTCGTTCCTGTGATCCTGCCAGGTCGCGTAGACATAGTCGCCCGAGCTGGCCACGGCAGGCCGGGTGGACAGGCTGCTGCCCTCGACCTTCCCGAGATCGATCCGCTGATCCGCTGTGCCCCACGTGGCGCCGTTGTCATGAGAGTAGTTGGCGTAAATCGATCCGTTGTCATAGGTTCCAGGAGGTCTGTGGTCTCTCCAGATCACGTTGACCTTGGTGCCGCTGGCAGTAGTGACGACATACGACGAGTAGTTGGATCCTGTATCCGTTTCGACCCGCGTATCGGCTCCCCACTGGGCCACGGCCGTACCAGCCGCCAGGATCATAAATCCTGCCATCAAAAGGGGAAGGAACATGATTTTTCCCTCACGCATGAGATTCCTCCTATCTAACAACCGGTTGCAGATGTTACAGAGAGAACGCAAAAGTACGTAGAGTCCAAAGAGAGATATTATATATAAAGAAATCGATTTTTATTAGGGCCTGATTAGAAATTAATTTTGCTTATCTGGCTTTATCTTTCAGCGACCTTCTTTCCCAAAAGATCCACCACCCATTGAAACACAGAGTAGCCATCCTTCAAATAGCTTTCTCGGCCCCCCACACCAGGCCGGGCTGACCGGATTCTTCTAGCACAAGCCCTCGGAAACACTTGGCGATCTGGACTGCAGCTGTTTTTTTGTCGCTTTTTTTTCAGCCCGGAAAAATTGGCAGCCGATCAGTACCGGATTCGGGCTTAGCCGCGCACGGCCCAGCGCAGGAGATCCTTGATCTTGGGCGGCTTCCCCTGCATCAGGATGCCCACCCGGAAGATCCGTCCCGACACCCAGACGATGAAGATCGTCGTGAAAATGACGCCGGCCAGCCCGACCCAGGGCTGCCAGGCGGGGATGGTGGACTGGGTCGACTGCCGCAGGAGCATCAGCATGGGGGTGAAGAAGGGAACGAACGACATTCCCGTGGCAAAGCCGCCCAGAGGCTCTTTGAGCACCGGGATGAGCACGAACATCGGTATCATCATGGGGAGCATGATGAATGGCATGAGCGACTGGGCCTCCTTCGCCTCGCTGCAGGCCGCGCCGACGGCCGAGAGGAGCGCCCCGAACATGAATGTGGCGGACACCATGTAGATGAAGAACCAGGGCAGGACGTCGTAGGGGACGTACTGCTCCCACTCCAGGCAGTTGGAGGCGATGATCCCCGCCGCCACGTAGACGATCAACCCGGTGAGCGCCACGCCAACGCCGCCGAGAAGCTTTCCCATCATCAGGTCGAAGGGAGAGATCGATCCGAGAAGGACCTCGGCGATCTTCTGCATCTTCTCCTCGAGCACCGAGTTGAGGAGCGGCATCGCGCCGAACATCATCATCATGAACATCAGCATCACCATGGCCAGGGGAACGCCCAGGGCCTTGCCCTCGTCGGTGGCCTCCGGTTCCTCGACCTCGCCTGTCTTCTTGTCCAGGGAGACCAGGCCCAGGCCCTTGACCTCGATCGGCTGGAAGGCATTCCTTACCTCCTGCTCCGGGAGGCCGGCATCCCGGATCCTGAGTCCGTGCAAATAGTCGTTGATGTTCCAGGACAGCCAGCCGCGCTCATCGCTGAACAGGGAGTTCTCCGAGTGATAGGAGATGAAGGCTGATCCAGGATCCTCCCATGGTTTGCGGACACCGGCACCGATCACCACGAAGGCGGTGATCTCCTTGTTTCTCACCCTGTCCGACAGGGCGAGCTTCTGCCTTTCCGGCTCTTCCGGATCAGGCGCCACTCTCTCTATCAGGTAAGCGGGCCGGACCTGCTTGCCTGTCTCCTCGTCGCAAAGCGCCGTCTCGTTCCTTTCCCTGGCCTTCTCCTCGACGATCGGCGCCACCACGCCCGAGCTGTCCAGCAGAACGATCGTCTTGTCCGTTGTATCCACCTTGTCTTCAAAGAGGATCATGGCGATCAGGCTGCCGCTGAAGAGAACGGGCGCCAGGATCAGGCCGATGATGAAGCCCTTGGTCCTAACCGTGACGTTGTACTCGCGGACCGCGATCTTAAGCGTCTTGTTCATCGATCGTCTCCTCCGCCTCGCGGCCGGCGATGCGTACGAATATGTCGTGCAGCGTCGGACGGGCCTGCTCGTAGTATTTGACACGCGTCTTCGACATGATCGCGGCCAGAACCGCCTGCGGATCGGCCTTGTCGACGATCCGCAGCTCCTGCAGCTTGTGGTGGTCGCGTACCAGCCTGGTTCCGGGAATCTCCCTCAGGAGGCCGGGATCCCCGTCGATGCGGAGGCGCAGCGTGTCGCTCCCGTACTGGTCCTGGATCGAGGCCAGCGTTCCGTCGAGCACCTTCCGTCCCTTGAAGATCATGAAGATGAAGTCGCACATCCTCTCCGCAGTGCCCATGTCGTGCGTGCTGAAGATGACCGTCGTGCCCGAGGCCTGCAGCTGCAGCACTGCTTCCTTGATCACGTCGGTGTTGACCGGATCGAGGCCGGTGAACGGTTCGTCGAGAATGATCATCTCGGGCTTGGAGACAACTGTGCCGATGAACTGCACCTTCTGGCTCATCCCCTTGCTGAGCGTCTCGACCTTCCTGTCGGCCCACTCGGCGAGATCGAACTTTTCGAGCCACCGGTCGACCTCCCGGTTGACATCCTTTCCGTTCTTCAGCCCGCCGTAGAACCTGAGAAGGGAGCGAACCTTCATCTTCTTGTAGAGCCCGCGCTCCTCGGGCAGGTAGCCCACGTCATCGGCGCATGCCTCGCGCCGCTCCGTTCCGAAGATGCGGATCGTGCCGGAGTCGGGGTAGATGATGTTCATGATCATGCGCAGCGTGGTGGTCTTTCCCGATCCGTTCGGACCGATGAAACCGTATACGCAGCCGCGCGGGACCTCGAGCGACAGGTCGTCCACGGCCCTGTGCTTTCCGAACGTCTTGACGACGTTTTCTATCTCAACGGCAGCCATGAGGGAAACTCTCCTTCCAGGGCGTTCTTGACGGGAATCGGGCTGTGGAAAAATCGAGCGCGAGGGTGCCGGGGACAGGAATCGATCTCAAGAGAGAAAACGCCGGGAATAAAAGGCGTATTCGCTCGGCAGCGATATTCGCGTATTATAGCGATATTCGCGTATTATATGGAGTGATCCCGGTTTGAAAAGAGGCATCTATCCTTTATAGAGGGGAGCCCGCCTTGAGGCTGCGCGCGGAAATCGCTGTCCTGGCCCTCTGCTGCGGCTTCTTCGCCCTGCACATCTTCCTCTTCGACTACACGGTGGACGACGCCTTCATCACCTTCCGCTACGCGCAGAACTGGACTCAGGGGGACGGGATCGTCTTCAACCCCGGGGATAGGGTCGAGGGATACACCAACTTCCTCTGGATGTGCCTCATGGCCCTTGTCTTCCTCCTCGATCTGGAACCCGTTGCCGCGGCCAGGTGGCTCGGCGGGGCATTCGGCGCGGCTCTCCTCGTGGCCGTTTTCCTGTTCCTGAGAAAACGCGCCGCGAATCCTTCCCTTGCCTTGCTCGGACCGCTGGCCCTCGCCGCGAGCGGGCCGATGGCGCTCTGGTCCGGAGCCGGGCTCGAGACGGCGCTTTTCACCTTCCTGGTCTTTCTTGGCGTGTCCCTGGCCTCCGATGCGGAAGGAGGCCGGCGCGGATTCACCCTGGGCGCCCTCTGCCTGCTCCTCGCCACGCTCACGCGGCCCGAGGGCTTGCTGTTCTTTCTCCTGGTCGTGATCGCCAGGGTGGTCTGCGGATCGACATCCCTGCAGGAGAAGGTTGCCGCCGTGATCCCCGGCCTGGTCCTCTTCCTCGTTCCCCTGATCCCTTACGAGTGGTGGCGTGTGGCCTACTACGGGGACTGGATGCCCAACACCTTCCATGCCAAGACGGGCGGCGGCATCGATCAGGTTGCCCGGGGCGGCGAGTATCTTCTCGACTACCTCCTGACCTGCTGCGGCTGGGCGGTCCTCTTGCCCCTGGCGTTCCTCTTCTTCCGTCCTCTCCGTTCGTGGGAGATCCGCTTTCTCGTCGTGGGAGGAGGATACCTCGCCTACGTGGTCGCCGTGGGCGGCGACAGCCTTCCCTACTATCGATTTCTCGTGCCGCTCCTGCCTTTTCTGGTCGTCCTGTCCGTGTCCGCCCTTTCCCGGTTCGCCGCCGGGCGGGACGGAGCGCTATCTCCAGGCCGCACCGCCCTCGCCGCGATCTGGCTCGCTCTGCCCCTTAGCTCCTCCCTGGCCGGAGAGCAGCACGATTTCGTTCGAAACGACCGGATCCGCGTGGACAGCTACTGGACAGCCATCGGCAAGTGGCTGAAGGAGAACAGCTCGCCCGGCGACTCGATCGCCGTGACAACGGCTGGAGCCATTCCCTTCTACTCCGGGCTTCGCACGATCGACATGCTCGGCATGAGCGACAGGTGGATCGCCCGCAGGGAGATGCCGGAGATGGGCAAGGGGATTGCAGGCCACGAGAAGCACGACATCGACTACGTCCTCTCGCAGCGGCCCACCATCGTGATCCCCCAGGCCCTCCTCCTCCCCGTTCCCACGCTGATGGAGGAGCAGATCGAGACTCCCTGGAGCCCCGGTCTTTCGGGCCTGCTCGATCGCGCCAAGTTCCGGAACATGTACGCCGTCGAGTCAGTCCGGATCGGATCGGGTTACTTCACTTATTTCAGGCTGAAGCAAAGGAGCAGGGAAAGTAGATGAAACCGATCTATCTCGATTACAACGCCACGACCCCGATCGCCCGCGAGGTGGCGGAAGCGATGGAGCCGTACCTTTACGATTTCTTCGGCAATCCGTCGAGCAGCCATCCCTTCGGCGCCGCGGCCCGGAAGGCGGTGGAAGCGGCGCGGGCCCAGGTGGCGGCCCTGCTCGATTGCGATCCCTCCGAGGTGGTCTTCACGAGCGGAGGCACGGAGAGCAACAACCTCGCCATCAAGGGCGCAGCCATGGCCCTGCGCGACAAGGGGAACGAGATCATCACATCCTCTGTGGAGCACCCTGCCGTCAGCGAGGTCTGCCGCTGGCTCGGAACCCAGGGTTTCCGCATCACCATCCTCCCCGTGGACGCCGCCGGGCTCGTCGATCCCGCCGACCTGGAGCGGGCGATCTCGTCGAACACGATCCTCGTGACGGTGATGCATGCCAACAACGAGGTGGGCACGATCCAGCCGATCGCCGAGTTTTCGAGGATCGCCAGGCAACACGGAGCGCTGATGCACACCGATGCGGCCCAGTCGGTGGGCAAGATCGCCGTGACGGCAAGCGAGCTCGAGGCGGACATGATCTCCGTTGCCGGGCACAAGCTCTACGCGCCGAAGGGCGTGGGCGCCCTCTACCTCAGGGGAAGCCTCGATCTCGCCCGGCTGCTCCACGGCGCGTCGCACGAGAGCGGCCGCCGCCCCGGCACGGAGAATGTCCTGGAGATCGTGGGGCTCGGTTTTGCCTGCGGGATGGCCGGGCGCGATCTCGAGAAGAACAGGATCCACTCTCTCGCCCTGCGCGACAGGCTTCATCGCGGCCTCGAGCGCGAGCTGGGAGAATCGGCTGTCCGGCTCAACGGCCACGATGAGATGCGCCTGCCCAACACTCTCAGCCTCTCCTTTCGCGACGTCGACGCCGGCACGCTGGTCGCCGAGATCGAGGAGAATGTGGCCGTGTCGGCCGGAGCGGCCTGCCATGCGGAAGGAGTCGACATCTCCACCGTTCTCGAGGCGATGAAGGTGCCCGTGGAGTGGGCCATGGGCACGGTCCGCTTCTCCGTGGGCCGCTACAGCACCGAGGAGGAGGTCGACCGGGCGGTGGATATCGTTGCCGATGCCGTGCGGCGCCTGCAGCCCGGCGATTCGTCGGTCGGCCCGGCCGATGGCGAGGTCGAGGAGGGCGGGATCAAGCTGACCCGCTACACACACGGCCTCGGGTGCGCCTGCAAGCTGAGGCCTCAGGAGCTGGAGAAGATCCTGTCCGTCCTGCCGGCGCCCAGCGATCCCGCTCTCATGGTGGGGACCGACTCGGCAGACGACGCGGCGGTCTACAGGCTGAGCGACGAGACGGCCGTGGTCCAGACCGTCGACTTCTTCACACCCATCGTCGATGATCCCTACTGGTTCGGCGCGATCTCGGCGGCCAACTCGATCAGCGACATCTATGCCATGGGCGCCCGCCCTCTCTTTGCTCTCAACGTCGTCGGATTCCCCTCGGGCCGGCTGCCGATCTCCGTGCTGCAGCGGATCCTCGAGGGGGCGCTGGCCAAGGCCGAGGAGGCGGGGATCAGCATCGTCGGCGGCCACACCGTCGACGACAGGGAGCCGAAGTTCGGCCTGGCCGTCACGGGCATCGTGCATCCCGACAAGCTGCTGCGCAACAACACGGCCCGGCCGGGCGATCGGCTGATTCTCACCAAGCCTCTCGGAGTGGGAATCATCGCCACGGCCCTGAAGCGCGGCCTGGCCGACGAGACCATTGCCCGAGAGGCGGCCGAGCTGATGGCCGAGCTCAACAGGTCCGCCGCCGAGGCGATGGCCGGGTTTACTGTCCACGCCTGCACCGACATCACCGGCTTCGGGCTCCTCGGGCACCTGCGCGAGATGGCTGCCGGCTCCGGCGTGGATGTCAGGCTGGAGGCCGATGCCGTTCCCGTCCTGCCCGCCGCCCGGACCTTTGCCGGCTCCGACGTGGTGCCAGGCGGAACGCTCAACAACCTCGCCCACGTCGAGCCGCACGCGGCCTTTGCCCCGGGCGTCGCCCGAACGACCCGGCTTCTCCTGGCCGACGCCCAGACCTCCGGCGGGCTCCTCATCGCCGTGGCGGCCGGGGAGGCTGACGCCCTCGTCGCTGCGCTGCACGGCCGCGGGGTGACGAGCGCCGCGCAGATCGGTGAGGTGACGCAGGCCGGAGAGGGGCGCGTTGTCGTGGAGTGAGCGGATCGCGCGCTGCATCGCAACCGGCGCCTCCGCATCAGCAATCGATGACATGTCCGGACTCTACCGTACCACGAGCTCCCTCGGCGCAGCCTCGCTCCGCAGCTCGGGCTCGTAGTAGGGGTAGACGGCCGAGGGCGGCGTCTTGACGCGAAGCGGGTAGAGGGCGCGGAGGCCGAGAGCGAAGGTGAGCGGCACGCCGTTCTCGATCTCGCGGCAGTAGAGGATCACCTGCCTCGAGGTGACGGAGTAGTCCTCCACGAGGCCCTTTGCCTTCAGCTGCTCGAGCGTTTCGGGGATCAGGGCGAATCCGGGCGGAATGCCGAGATCCACGATGGTCATGGCCGCCGCGCCGGGCCGGTTGTAGGCCACCCGCGCGGTCATGGTCAGCGTTTCGTCCTTTCTCAGGCTCCGGGTGTCAAAGGTCACATCGATGGTCATCGCCTCGGCGGCTTCCTTTGCCGGACCTTCCCACGGCTCGTAATGCGTCGCCTTGATCTGATAGGCCAGGGTGCCCTTGCCGTTCATCGCGAGCGAAACCACGTTGCGGCCGTCCTCCAGATAATCACCCAGAGGGATGAAGCGGAGGAGATCGAGATCCCCGGGAGGGATCGTCAGCTCCTCGACGTCCCGGCCGTTCACCGAGGCGACGACGCGGATAGGATCAGCCGCCGACGCGGCTGGACTCGTCCCGAGCAGGAGGGCGCGCATGGCGTGCACCGTCGTCTGGGTCGTCATCCAGGTGCCGGCCGGGTCCTTCTGTTCGACCAGCCAGGTCAGCGCCTTGTGGGCCTCGGCCGTGCCGATGCCGGCCTTCAGGAAGGCGTGGGCGGCGATCGCCGTGGCCTCGATGTCGAGGGAAAGTCCCCGGGAGAAGGTGGCGCCCTCGCTGGTGGAGTTCCAGAAGACGCGCCCGTTCTCCTCTCTTTTCATGCCGTCGAGCCACGCGAGGACCTTCCGGGCTTCCGCCTCCCGCCCGCCTGACAGGAGCGCGTTGGCCGAGAGGGCGAGGGTGTAGGGATCCTCCGTTCCCGAGGCCCGATCGCGGACGAAGTCGAGAGCGCGCATCAAAGTGTCGTCCCCCTCACCCGATTCGGCCATGGCCCAGGCCACGTAGGCCGTGGTGCGCAGCGCGATGTCGCTCTCGCCCGATCCGTCGTGGCGGACCCGGCGGGACATCGCCTGCCACGATCCGTCGTCTTTCTGGCGCGAGGCGAGCCAGCGCCGCGTCCGCCCGATCAGGGCGGGATCGATCTCCATGACGTCGGACATGTCGGAGAACTCCATCAAGCCGTAGGCTGTCAGCACCGGATCGGCGGGAGCCTTGCCGTACCACTCGAATCCGCCGCCCCGCACCTCGAAGGTGAGGAGGCGCTGATAGCCGAGGTTGATGAACTCGAGGGCCTTCATCTCGATCTCCGGCACGATCCGGCCGGTGGCTCTCATGTAGGAGAGGGCCAGGATGTTGGGGTAGGTCACCGACGTGGTCTGCTCGAAGCATCCGTATGGCATGCGGAAGATCGAGTCGAGACCCTCCATCACCTGGCTGAACGTGCCGGGGTAGATCTTGAGCAGGAGGTCGCGGCCTCCGTCAACGGCGTGGTCCGGCACGACGATCTCGTGCTCGATCCTGCCGTCGCGCCGGCCCTCGAGGATGCCGCTCCGCGCGTCGACCACGGGCCTGCCGTCCGGTTCTACCTCGAAGCTCCGCTCGATCGCGTCGGACAGCTCGCGGCCCAGCGCCCTCACGAGGAAGGTGTGCCGACCCGGTTCGAGGGCCGTGATGCGGAAGGAGAGGCCGGCCGCCTCCTTCGGTCCGACGGTGAGGCGCTTCGTGCTCTCGTCGTCGATCCTGTATCCCGGCGCGGGGTCGAGCTCGACGGTGACCGCCTCGTCCCTGTCGAGATAGTTGAAGATCGTCACCGGGATGTCGACCGTGTCGTTCCGGGTGAGGACGGCGGGGCAGTCGATTTCCACGAAGAAGTCCTGGAAGACGCGAAGGGGCAGCTCACCCGCTCCGAGCTCGCCCTCGGCCGACAGGGCGCTCATGGCGACGCGCCACTCGGTGATCGAGTCGGCCAGGGGCACGGTGAGGCGGGCCCTTCCCTCCTCGTCGGTGATCAGCTCGGGAATCCAGAAGAGCGTCTCGGGGAAGTATCGCCTCACGCGGACCTCCTTCCGCCGGTCTCCCTTCTTCATGCCGGCGGCAGGCATCTCCGATTCGAACTTGGGGAAATCCTTGCCCTGCGCCATGTATCCGGCGACATCAAGGCTCTCCATTCTTCCTTCGGTCAAAAGTAATCCGACGAGGATGAACAGGAGGCTGAGACCCGGCGCGCCGGCCAGGACCACACGTCCGATGCAGCCGTAGAGCCATACCGACGCGGGAGCAGGTTTCAGCAGCGTTTTCCCGGCAACGGACACGGCGCCGGTGGCAACGATCGACGCGAGCCACATCGCTCCCAGGAGCAGGAGAAAGGTCTGGCCTTCGAGGGGGCTCTTCTCGTTCAGCGCGGAAACGAAGAGCATCACCACGGCGATGTAGCCCAGTGCGAAGGCTGCCGGAAGGAGAGCAACACATTTCCTGAAGATCGTCGCCGTGCGCGTGGCGTCGACGCCCAGGATCCGCTTCACCGACACGGCCTGCATCGTTGTCACGCCCACGATGGTGAAGAAGAAGGCCACGTGGCCGTACCACTCGAAGGGCCCGGCCTTCCCGAGCAGCACGAACCAGAGGAGGAGCGTCGTCGGGAAAAAGACCCCGACTCCCCACCAGAAGGCGAGCCCGTTGGCCTTTGCCCCGATGGAGGCGGCGTCGCGTTCCGAGAATCCCTGTATCGGCCGGCGCCTGAGGGGTCGGAAAAAGGCGTAGAGAATGATCGGGAGGGTGAAGAGGAAGTAGAGCGTCATCGGCAGGTAGGCAAAGAAGGCGGCCACGCCCCGGAGGAACCTGTCCCGCTTTTTCGCCGCCTCCTCGAGATTCTCGGAGTAGGTGGGGCTGAACGCCGGCTTCACCTCCACCGGTTGCTCGGCGGCGGCGAAGAGGATGGCGGTGGCCTCATCGATTCCCTCGGCCGGTCGCGCTTCATCCCTTTCGCCCCGAAGCGCCTTCCGGGCCATGGACGGCAGGGAGGCGTGGATCTCGTGGCGCGGCTTCAGGATCTCCTCCTGGAGTGCGAAGTAGAGACCCTCGAGGCCGGGGCGCATCTCCGAGAGGGCGAAGACGGCCTCGTCCACAGCGGAAAGCCCGAGGGCGGCCTGCTTCGGCCTGCCATCGGCGTCGGTGACAAGCAGGTCGATCGTCGCCTCCCCGGCAGGTCGATAGGTCTCCCTGTTCGTCTCGGCCGTGATCTTCAACGCCCTGGGCGCCGTGACCTGGATGATCCTGCTGTCGCTCACGATGGCGCCGGAGGGCTGTATGCGGTACGCGTTGAGCTTCAGCGTGCCGCAGAGGTCGGGCGGCAGGTCGAGGTCGAGACGAGCTTCCTTGAAGTTGACGTCGAGGGTCTTCATCAGCACGACCTGTCCGCTGCGGATCACGTCGAGATGGACGACGCCGCAGGGATCGCGGGAGAAGACAACGATCCGGGCGGTGTCGCCGGCCTCGTAGACGGCCCGGTCCGTTCTCAGGAGGAACGCCTCCGAGAGCCTTCCCAGCGGCAACCGGTAATCGACGAAACCGATCTGGCCGGCGCTGTCCTCGGCTTCCACGGAGATCCGCTGCTCCCGGTTCCAGTATGGCGTGACCTTGATCCTGGCGATGCCCATCTCCGATGTTTCGGTTCCGATCTTCTCTTCGAGCTGGTCGGAGGCGGTGACGACGAGCCTGGTCCTGGCAGGGCGTCCGTCAGGGTACGACGTGAAGATGAAGATGTCGTTCTCCACGCCCTGAACGAGAGTCCCGCTCTCGGGGATCATCTCGATCCGGATCGGCTCCTCGGTGACGATCCTCTCGATCGATTTGCGCTCGCAGTGGCCGGCGCTGTCCGTGACCTCTGCCGCCAGGGTGATGGAAGCGTCCCCCTTCCTGAGGTCGAATCCGAAGAAGTTTCTCTCGAGGGGAAGCTCGAAGGAGAAGCGGCCCTCCTCGTCGAGGGTGCCGCTGATCTCGGCGAATGTCCGGTCCTTGTCCAGGAACTCCGAAGCCGTCACCGTCACCCGGCCGCCTGCAACCGATCTGCCGAAGGTGTAGAGGGCCGCGACATCACCCCGTATCGTCTGGTCGGAAAGGTAGAAGCTCTCGTCTGTCTCGAGGTCGATGCGAAAGCGCGGCAGCGTGTACGGCTTCACCGTGACGCTGCGTTCCGATCGGGTGCCTCCCATGGCGGCGGCAACGGTGTAGGTGCCGGTGTTCACCTTGTCGGCCAGAACGAAGTCGGCGTGAGCCAGACCGAACTGCGAGGCGGATCCTTTCTTCCGGAATACCTTGTTCCCCTTGGGATCGACCACCTCGATCGAGAACTCCCGGCCGGCTGCCGGCTTCCCGTCGGCCCGGGCGAGCGCGAGGGTTCTCATGTGGATCGTCTGTCCCGGCTGGTAGAACGGCTTGTCCGTCGTGACCAGGATGCGAAAGCGGCGTTTCACCTCGACCGGCCGGGAGATCGTGCTCAGGCCGTCGTTCGACGTGGCGTCGACCTTCAACGTGTAGCCGCCTTCGACGAGATCGCCGGGGAGGCGGGTTTCCGCCCGGGCGATGCCGTTCGAGTCGGTGGACGCCCGGAGTGTCATGGCGCTCTCGCCGGAGCCGGAGAGAAGCACCAGACGAACGTCGGCGCCGGCAATCGGGGCTGCGGTCAGGCCGTTGCGAACGAGAACGCGATAGGCGCATCTCCCGCCGGGCGACAGATCGAAGCTCCCGAAGAGTTGCGCCTCCTGAGGCGGGACGTGGGGGATCACGAGGTCCTTGAACTGGAGGAAGAGGAGAGTCAAGCCGGCCACGAGCAGTGCGGCGGCCGACAACAGGAAGCGGCGGCTGCGAAGCCACTGCATCCCCGGCTCGATCGGCTCCGCGTTCCTGGCGGGGATGCCGATCTTCTCGAGGCTGCGCTTCTTGCGGATCTCGCTCAGCACCTTCCCCTCGATGCGATGCACAAGAGTCTCGCGGATGCGGCTGAGCGTAGCCTCGGTGATCTCGATCCCCTTCTTATCGCCGCGAAGCAGGGCTTCCTGTTCGAGAAGGGTGGCGTGGCACTCGGCGGCCTCCTGATCCGAGGCCACGAGCAGATCGAGCTCCTTGAACTCCTCGTCGGTGATCTCGCCGTCGAGCAGCTTGAGGGTCAGTTCCTCTGTCCTGTTCATGATTCTGTCAACCTTTCCTCGATGCACCGCCTGAGCGCCAGGCGAATCCGTTGCAGCATCTGGCGCGTGGCCGCCACCGTCCTGCCGAGGAGGGCGGCGATGTCATCGAATCCCTTGGACTGGCTGTAGCGCAGGTCGAGCGCCCTGGCCGACGCGGGGGGGAGCGTCTCGCGGCACCTTGCCAGGGCCTCGCGCAGCGCAGAGTCGTGCCTGTCCGCTGCTCCGCCTTTCCGGAAGCGGTCGTCCAGCCGCCTCCGGTAGAGCTCGATGCGGCGGGCGTGGCGGCTGCGGCGGCGCAGCTCCTCGCGCACGACGTTGCGTGCGATCGTCCGGAGCCAGGCGCCGAAGTCCCTTCCCTTCTCGAAGGAGCCGAGGTTGAAGTAGGCGTTGACGAATGTCTGCTGAACGAAGTCTTCCGTTGCCGCGATGTCGCGAAGCGCGAAGGAGGCGATCCGCCAGATCTCGTGCTGCCAGGTGCGGATGATCTTGCCGTATTCTTCCACGTCCCCGTTCATCACCCGCTCGATGATCCGGTCGATCGCCTCTTCGGCCATCCATGCCTCCTTGCGAGACCGCCTGCCCGGCTCGAAAAAAATACGCTTCGGTCTCCTGCTCGCCTGTATGCCGCCGACCCCTCTATTCAACAAAAAAACAGTGGAAAAATCCCTGGTCCGAACGGTTATCATCAGTTCCGGAAGCTCTATATTGCCTTGGCTGCCCGCAGAGAAGGTCCTTCGGCACTTCCGGGGCGGCCTGTCGGGAGGGAAGACACGACCTGAACGAGATCGATTTTCAGCAAGGAGAATACCCCATGAACCCCCGATTCCTGATTTCCCGAGGCGTGCCGCTCTTTTCGCTCCTCGCACTGCTGTTCGTGCTGGCCGCCTGGTCGAGCGGGAGCATCGCTCCCGATGAGGGCGATCGAGCGGAGCGCCGGCTCGCCACCCTCTACAAGCACGATCCCATTGCCACGACGCTGAATTTCGAGACAGGTGGATACGGGGGAGTCATCCGCGACAACAAGAAGTATGGCGGCCGGGCCCACATCGACTTTTCCTCCTACCATGACGGCGAGCTCAAGGTGGGTTTCCAGGGCAACGAGAAAGGTGTGCTCATCGACCTCGGCACGGCCGAAGAGCTGAAGGAGAAGTACGGTTACTCCGAGACGGTGGGCGGAGGTCAGGGTTTCGCCTCGATCCGGTTCCAGGGCCGGACGATCGTGATCCTCAGGGAGTACAAGACGGGCGGCGTGACGCCTCTCAAGGAAGCCAAGGCTCTCTTCGAGAAGCCGACAGACGACAGCTCGCACCTTCCGGTGCAGCTCGGGCACATCTACCTTGCGCGGATCACGGACGGCAATGACAGGAACTACGAGATGGTGGTCAAGCTGATCGTCGTGGGATACAGGCCGGGAGAATCGGTCACCATCAGGTGGGACGTCCTGTGAAAGGCGGGGCAGGGAAGAAGAAGGGGACCGGCCCGTCATACCTGGTCAGCTTCGGGCTCTCGCTCGTCGGTGCGGCGCTGATCTGGTTTTACCTCGATGTCTTCGATCCCCTTTTGTCGTGGCTGATTTCGGTGAACTTCTTCACCTTTTTCACCTACGGCATCGACAAGGCCGCCGCGATCCGCGGGTGGTCGCGCGTACCGGAAAGGGCTCTTTTGCTGCTGGTCCTCGCCGGCGGCACGGCGGGGGGGATGGGGGGACGGTGGATGTTCCGCCACAAGACACGGAAGACCAGCTTTCGCATCAAGTTCTGGTTCGTCGTTCTTCTCCAGGCAGGCGCGATCGTCGCCTATTACGTCTGGATCGATCCGCTCCTCTTTACCTAGGCAGGCCATGATCTTCACGAGTGAGCAATATATCGAGCTGTTGACCTTCGGCCGCGTCGAGCGGCAGATGTTCTGCGAGCTCTTCGGGCTGCTCACCGGCGTCGAGGAGCAATGGCTCGCCCAGGGAGCGACCCGCGACGAGATCTCCCTCGAGGCGTTCGACTGGGACTTCGTGCCTGTCGTGGACTGCGGAGGGGACCTCGGGATCCGGGGCGGATGGAAAGAGACCGTGGTGGAGGAGACGGAGGAGTACCTGATCAAGCGGGACAGCCTGGGACGCCGGCTCAAGCTCTACAAGAACGTCTCCTCGATTCCCCTTCCCCTCGATTATCCGGTCCGCGACATGGAGAGCTGGCTGGCCGTCAAGCCGATGTTCGAGTTCGACGAGAGCAGGGTCGATCGCGACGGCATCGAGAAGGCCGCGGCGGCGCAGGCCAACGGGGCGCTCGTCGTGGCCCTCATTCCCGGCGGATTCGATCTGCCGCGGCAGCTGATGGGGGCGGAGCGGGCCTGCCTCTGCTACTACGACCAGCCCGAGCTGATGCACGACATTCTCGACACGGTCACCACGACAGCCGTTGCCGTCCTGGAGAGGATCACCGATCACCTGAAGGTGGACCAGCTCTCGGTGCACGAGGACCTGGCCGGGAAATCGGGCCCCATGCCCGGGCCGCGGCAGTTCGAGACCTTCATCAAACCCTACTACACCGCCGTCTGGGAGCTGCTCTCCTCGCGCGGGGCGCGGCTCTTCAACATGGACACGGACGGCAACGTGGAGCCGCTGATCGATCTCTTCATCGAGAGCGGCCTGAACGTCCTTCACCCCATGGAGCCGGCCGCGGGGATGGACATGGTGAAGATCAGGAAGGAGAAGGGCCGCCGGCTCGCCGTGAAGGGCGGGATCGACAAGTTCGTGATCCAGGAGGGCAGGGACGCCATCGTCCGGGAGCTCGAGTACAAGATGCAGCCTCTCATGCAGGAGGGCGGCACCGTGTTCGGGCTCGATCACCGGATCCCGAACGACACCCCTCTCGACCTGTACCGGTTCTACGTGGACAAGGGACGGGAGATCCTCGGCCTTCCGCCGCGATCCCCGACCGCCCGGGGCTGGCGGCGCATGGCTTTCTAGCTTGCCGCTCCAGGAGTCAATCGGAAAGCACTGATTCCATCTGCCAGGTGAGTGGCTGGTGCGATGATGACGCGGGTTCGCGTCGCTGTCGGCTGTCAGGAGCTCAAATGAGACGAAAAGAAAAGCAGGTAACCGGCAGGAGGGCGATCGACGCCGTTATCCGGGCCTCGTCGGTCTGCCGCCTCGCCATGTCGCACGAGGATCGACCCTACGTCGTGCCTCTCTGCTTCGGCTATGACGGCGGCACCCTCTATTTCCATTCAGCCCTCGAGGGGAAGAAGGCCCTCGACTTAATCATGAAGCAGTACTCGGGCGACGGCTTCGAATACGACGAACGGCCTTTGGAGTCGTGCAGGAGCCCGGCCGTGCGCATGTAGAACTGCTCCCTCGCGGAGGATTCAGCAACCGGGTCAACGTGATCGCCGTGACCGCCACGCCGGTGGAATGAGTGGCTGTCCAGCTGCTCATGGCATCCACCACGCGGGCGAAGATCTCGGAGATGCCCTGGATCACTTCGTTCGATGCTTTCGAAAGTGAGCATCCGGTAACCTTGCTTTCCCATCTCCGGCTCAAAGCCCGACAAAGAGGGATTCGAAAAGGCCGTGGCGGGGCGGTGGTATTCCTGCAACGCTTCGGGGGCTCGGTTAATTTGAATCCGCACCTTCACCTGTTGGCAATCGACGGAGTCTACACCGCTGACCCGGCCGGAGGCTGTGCGGTTTTTTATCCCCTCCCCGCACCCACGACCCTCGAGGCGGGCAAGCTCACGGCGAAAATCCGGGCCAGGGTCCTGCGTCGGCTTACGGCAAGAGGGCTGCTTCCTGGCCAGGAAGAGCTGGATGACGATCTGTTGCCGTTCGATTCCACTGACCTTGCCGGCTGCTACGCCGCTTCGATAGCGGGAATGGCTTTCGTGGACAGGAGAAAGGGGGTGTTCGTGCAAAAGGTGGGCAGGGTGCCGGGCGCCCCGTTCTGCGAGTTCAGCGTGGAGAGGTGCGCCGAAGTGGACGGATTCACGCTCCACGCCAATTGCGCAGAACTCCGTGATGAAACGAGTTGGTTACACTTTCAGCTTGTTTTCGTTATATTTTCGTAAAGTATTTTATGGGTGTAAAATCAAGCGTTTTTAATGGTTTATCGCAATTCATCCCGACCTGGTCGCGAGCATCGGCTCCTTGATCCGTCGAACCCCGGCTTTGTTGCCCCTTGAGGGTCCGTCGAAGAGGTGGATCGACGCGGGTATCTGCGGATTCTTCAGCAAATTGAGAACAGCAGGACTTCTTCATATCCACGATTGGAAAATCAGATGCCGTTCCTTGCAGCACCCTTGTTGTTTTTCTGTCTTGCAGCGGTGGAAGGATCGTCCATCGACGGGATCGCGATCCAACCGGGAGAGTCGATCTCCGGATCGATCGCCAGGAGCGACCCCCTGATACGGACGCCCGGCATCGACGCCATCGAGCCGCCTTCGCAGGTTAGGACCCGGACGCACCTCTTGACAGTGCGCGAGACCGGGACTTACACCATCGAACTGCGATCCTATTTTTTCGACGCCTATCTTGTTCTGCGAGACGGCGGCAGCGAAGCGATCCTGGCGGAAGACGATGACGGGCTCATCGATGCACATTCCAGGATATCGTGCACGTTGAACAAGGGGATCCGTTACTCCATCGTGACAGGAGCGAAATACGACGGCACGGGCGCGTACGAACTCTCGGTTCTTTCCGGCAAGCCGCGGCCATTGACCCCGGCGGAGAGGATCTTGGCGGAGATCGACGATGCCGTAACAAGAGTGGAACGGTTCGAGAAAGCCTTCGGGCCGGAACACGAACATGTTGCTGCGGCTTTGCATCACCAGGGATTCCTTCTCTGGAAAACCAGCCGATATTCCGAAGCGCTGCCCCTGATGCAGCGGGCTCATGCGATCCAGCTCGCGCGGCTTGGTCCGGAAAACGCACAGACCGTCCTATCGCTTCAAAACGTGGCTGCCCAGTACGATGGGCTCGAGGATCATGAAACCGCCGAGCGTTACTATCGCGACGCCGCGGAAAAGTGGGAAAACGTCAAGCCGCGGGATCCCCTGTCATCGGCAACGTGCCTGCTGGATCTTGGAAGTGTCCTGCGCGATCAGGGCAAAATCGATGAGGCTGTGGAGGTGTGCCGGAGAGCCCTGGAAATCAGGACGTCCGCGCTGGGACCCGATCACCCGGACACGGCGGAAGGCTTGAGCTGCATCGCGATACTGCGCGAAAAAAAGGGAAAATTCGAGGAAGCGGAAAAACTGTTCCGGCAGGCGCTGGCCCTTCAGGAAAAGGGGATAGGCCCTGAATCCACGGCAGTGGCCACAACACTCCGGAACCTGGCGGATCTCCTTCTCAAAACGGGGGATGTCGCAGAGTCCGACGCTCTTCTCGAAAGAGCGCTCGGCATAAGGACCCGTGCCTTCGGCGCCAGCCATCCCGATACCGCAAGAATACTCGAGAGCATTGTCAAGATCCGCGAAGAGCAAGGCCGGTATCCCGAAGCGGAAAAACTGATTCGGCGCACCCTCGCCATCTACCAGACGGTCTACAAGAAGAAGAACACCACCATTGCCTCTGCGAGGAGCAACCTGGCTTCGATTCTATTCAAGCAGGGAAGGTTCGACGAAGCGGAGGCCGAGTGCCTTCTTGCTCTTGAAATCGAAAAGTCCGCGTACGGAGAAGACAGCCCGTACTACGCGATGTCGCTTCACAATCTTGCCGGGGTTCTTTTCAAGAAGGGAAAATATCAGGATGCGGTGAAGCATGAACGTCACGCGCTGAAGATACTGGAGGCATCCGCCGACAGGGAGGGTGCGGACATCGGAATAGTCCTGAACATGCTGGGAATGATACTGAAAGAGATGGGGTATTTCGAGGAGGCTGAACCGGTATTTCGCCGTGCGCTCGATATCATCGAGAGGACCTACGGCACGAGCAACAGCACCTACGCAACGATCATCACGAACCTGGCAACGGTCAGGCAGGCTCAGGGCAAGTATGCCGAGGCGGAAGAATCGTTCAGGGAGGCCGTCACGCTCTTCGCCGCGGTTCAGGGCGCAAATCATCCCAATACGGCATCGGCTCTCAACAACCTCGGACTTCTTCTGTTCAGGCAGAAGCGGTACGAAGAATCGGAGCAGCTCCTGAGAAAGGTTCTCGGGCTCCGACGAGCGATACTCGGGTCGGATCATCCCCAGACTGCCACCACGCTGAACAACCTGGCTTCCGCGCTCCAGTATCAGAACAAGTACGACGAGGCGGAACCCCTGTTCGAGGAGGCCCTGGGAATCCGGGAAAAACGGCTGGGTCCTTTTCATCCCAAAACGGCGGAAGCTTTGAACAACCTGGCACTCATCGTCAGGGAGCAGGAAAAATTCGATGAGGCGAAGAAGCTCCTCGAACGCGCCGTTGAAATCAAGACCGCGGCCCTGGGCCGGGGGCATCCCGAGACCGCAACCAGTGTCGTCAACCTGGGGCACCTGGAGATGGCCCGCAACGACACGAAGAAGGCGTGGGGATATTTCGAGCAGGCGTATTCCATGGACCGCCTGCACCTCGTGAGCCTGTTCAGCAGTGCCACGGAAACCGAGCGCTTCCGCTACACGACCAAGAAATTCAACTATCTCATCTATCTCCTCTGCCTGGCCACGGATCAAAAATACAGGCTGGAGGAGAAGAAGTTCATCAACCAGGCCTACACCTACCTGCTTGCCACGAAGGGGCAGGTTTTCCGGAGCACTTCCTCGCTGCGCAGGAAGATCCATGCCGCCATGACCCCCGGGCAGAGCAAAAAACTGAAAGCGTTTTACGATGCGCAAAGCGAGCTGTCGCGGCTCTGTGCAACGAAGCAGGCCGATGATCCGGAGATGCATACATCGCGGATAAAAGAACTGATACGGGAGCGGGATGATCTGGAAGAGGAGCTCGCGAACGACGTGGCGGCCACGTGGATAGAGACAACCCCCAAGGTCCGGGAACTATCGGGGAAACTCCCCGAGGGCTCCGTTCTCGTTGATTTCTACATCCACTGGGTCAGACACTGGGACGAAAAGAAGGACGGGCGGGTGGTGAGCAAGGCCCGGTGGGATCAACCCCGCCTCTCGGCGTGGATCCTGCATGCCGGAGAGGAGAACGTCATCCACAGGAATCTGGGGAATGCGCGCGATGTTCAGGCCCAGGCTGTCGTGGATCTCGAGAATGTCGCTGACAGCCGGGGATGGGATCCGCCGGATCCGTATGAAGAGGGCGGTGAAACCTCCGGACGTGTTCTTCGGGAAATACTGTGGGATCCGATTCGCGGGGATGTCGGGGACGCCGCACTGGTTTTTATCTCTCCGGACGGATTCCTCGCCGAGATCCCCTTTGGCACTCTTCAGGAGGAAGAGGGTTCGTACCTGATCGAAAGCCGCTCCTTTGTCTATCTCCAGGATGCGCAGACGCTCCTGCGTGATCCGCCGGAGCAGGCAGGCAACAAGGCGCCTTCCACGCTGCTCGTGGGAGCCGTCGATTACAACAGAAGGGACGGGGGGACTCCCGATGAAGCCGAGGCAAGACATGCCGTGCAGGGCAAGTGGAGTCTCCTGGATCATACCGGCCCCGAGGCTGTCGAGATCGCGGAGGTGTACAGGAAGACGTTCGGCAGCAAAAACGGATGTGTGGTTGTCCGGGACAGCGCTGCCACGGAGGAATACCTGAAAGAGAATCTTCCCGGCAATCAGGTGATCCATCTGGCAACTCATGGTTTCTTCCAGTCGACACTCGAAGCAGACGGGAAAAGCGTGCCATGGAATTCGCTTGTTTTCTATCCCCAGGGCCTTTTCTCGGGGCTCGTCTGCGCCGGCGCCAACCTGCCTGTTGAAGAGGATCGGGACGACGGTCTGCTCACCGCGGACGAGGCGGCGTGGCTGAACATCGAGGGATGCCACCTCGTGGTCCTGTCGGCGTGCGAGACGGGAATCGGCATGCCCAGGAGCGGAGAAGGCTTGATGAGCCTGCGGCGGGCGTTCCATCACGCAGGCGCTGAAACGGTGATCAGCTCGCTCTGGCAGGTCCCCGACAGACCCTCGCGCGAGCTGATGGTCGCATTCTATCGAAAGTACTGGCAAGACGGAAAAAGCGCGGCCAGGGCGCTTCGCGAGGCTCAGATCGAGATGCTGGCCAGGAACCGCAAACGGTTCGACAATGAAGGAAGGCCAGGAACATGGGGGGCTTTTGTCCTCTCGGGCGAGTGGCGTTGAACGGGATTCCTCTCACTGGTACCTGCCGCTGAGCTTCAATCCCGGTGCGATGAAGTCGTCCAGCGACTTTTAGAATCCTTAGCTCAACCCTGACCACCATTCCAACAGCCTGAGTTCGCATGTGTTATAATCTTCTGCGTCAGGAAACGGCATCCACTACGAAGGAGAGTACAAATGGCCCGGAGAGACGCGATCCCCCTGCCTCGAAGCTGGTCGGAGCACTTTAAATCAGCCTTCATTCATACTATCTCCTTGGCGGCCGCCGCTTTTACCGCAGCTTCTGCCCGGACTGCAACTGGGCGCAGCAGTCTGGCCCGGCTTCAGTCCCGTCTTGACCGCGCGAACCACGAGATCGCCCTGCTGAAGGAGGAGATGCGGGTCAAGGATGCGGCTCGCGTGGCTGTCGGCTGTCAGGAGCTCAAATGAGACGAAAAGAAAAGGAAATAACCGACAGGAGGGCGATCGACGCCGTTATCCGGGCCTCGTCGATCTGCCGCCTCGCCATGTCGCACGACGACCGGCCCTACGTCGTGCCTCTCTGCTTCGGCTATGACGGCATTGCCCTCTATTTCCATTCCGCCCAGGAGGGGAAGAAGGTCGAGATCCTCCGGAAGAACGCCGGCGTCTGCTTCGAGTTCGACCTCTTCGACGAGCTGGTGCAAGCGCCCGACCCATGCGGCTGGGGTGTGCGCTACCGGAGCGTGATCGGAACGGGCATGGCTTCCTTCGTCGAGGACCTGGAGTCGAAGAGGAGAGCCCTCGACCTCATCATGAAGCAGTACTCGAGAGACTCCTTCGATTACGCCGAACGGCCCCTCGACAAGACGTTGATCATCAAGGTGGACATCGAATCCCTGACAGGCAAGGAATCGAGATAGGAGAGGCCCCGGTCTTCGAAGCGGTCAGGTGCAGAGCAGCTGGTGGTCCGTCACGATCCTGGTGAGCACCTTCTGCTGTTCCGCATACAGGCTCTGCTCGTGCTTCCGGATCATGTCGATCTCGGTGTAGTTCTTGGCGAGAAGCGACACCACGTCGCCGTCGAGCCCGCCGTTCCTCACCATCCTGTTGATGAAGACGATGGCCTCGTCGCAGCTGAAACCTTCGCGATAGGGGCGGTTCTCCGTCATGGCCGTGAAGGCATCCGCCACGGCCATGATCCTCGAGCCCAGCGCCAGGTCGGAGCCCGTGAGATGGAACGGGTACCCCTGCCCGTCGATCCGCTCGTGATGGAGGGAGGCCCACTCGGTGATCTGCTTGGGAAAGCCCACCGTTTCCAGAATCCTGTACGTGTGATAGGTGTGGCACCGGATCACGTTCCACTCGCTCGGTGTCAGGGGGCCCGGCTTGTCGAGAAGGTGCGTGGGCACGGACAGTTTTCCCAGGTCGTGCAGGAGCCCGGCCGTGCGCATGTAGAACTGCTCCCTGTCGGAGAGCTTCAGCATCCGCGTCAGGGCCACCGCCGTGGCCGCCACTCCGGCGGAATGGGTGGCCGTCCAGCTGCTCATGGCATCCACCACGCGGGCGAAGATCTCGGAGATGCCCTGGATCACCTTGTTCGTCGCCTCGAAGGGGATCTCGGCAACGACCTGCAGCAGGAGGCCGTAGATCCGGCGCGACGAGCAGCCGAGCCAGAACGCCTCGGTCCCGGCGATGTTGTTGAAGGCTTCGACGCAGTCGGGATGGAACCGGTCCCCGGATCCCTCCGTCACCTGCTCGATGATCTGCTCCGACTGGTCGAGGATGTTGACCTTGCGATCGATGGCCCGTTCCACCGTGTCGGCCAGGCAGATGATCTGGCTTGCGAGCGGTACGGTTTGGCCGTCGGCCTCGGCTCCCAGGCCGTTCTCCCACTTCGCGTGGTGATGGCGGATCATCCGGGCGGCACGGGAGAAGAAGTCGTTGGTGCGGAGCAGCTCGTAGCCCATCTCGCCGTGCCAGAGCACGGTGTTCAGATCGCCGTTGTTGATGAGGCGCAGCCTGTTTTCCACGCGTATCATGCCGATGTCATGCAGCGCCGATGCCAGGAAGAGATCAGCCAGGTCGGCGCTCCGGAATCCCATCTCCTTGGCCATGTGGACGGCGATGTAGGTGACGCGCTGCTGGTGGTCGGCAATTTCCGGGCAGACGTAGTCGAGGGCATCGGAGAGTGACAGGATCAAGCGATGCAGCGAAATCTTGGTTTGGTGGATCATTCCGTCTCCCAGCTCTCCTCCGGCCATGCCTTGACGAGCGGCCTCTCCCCCGTACTGGAGCACGAACCAACTATTATCCAGTAGGTAATCGGTTGTCTCGGCAGGTTAGGTTTAGCCCTGAAGAGAAAAGTGACACTATTCAGGGGAAATATTCACCCCTTCCGATCGTCGAAATAACAGTCAATGCTCAGGAAGAGCATGCCGATAATTGCGAAAGCGGCCCGGCAGGGTTTGCTGGACGAATAGGACAGGAGACGGAAATGAACCCGATACAACAAGATAGGTGGCGGGCCATCCGGAGGAGAGGGAAGGTCTATTACATCTGGAAAAACGGCTTTATTCTTTTCGGGATACCCTCGGCATTTTTCTTTTCCATGCTGATGGGGGCGATCTGGGGCGAGAATTTGTACACCATTCTCCTGCTATCCCTTATATTCTTTCCTCTGTTCGGCCTCTACTTCGGCGGTTCGGTCTGGGAGTCGAACGAAAAAAGTTTCACGAAAAGAAGGATGTGAGGCTGATACCTTACTTTTCTTGCGCGATCTCCTTGCGAGCGCTTCGAAAAGGACCTCCATGCGAATAGGGCTTTTTCATGGCTACGAGCTGACCGGCTCGGGCAGCAACGAGTACACGCGCTATCTGGCAGCCAGCCTCGTGGACGCGGGACACGAGGTTCACGTGATCTGCCGCGAGGAGAATCCCGAAGCCCTGCCCTTTGTCTCCGGCGCATTCAGGTGGACGCCGGGCGGCGATGCTGAGACGCTTTTCCGGAAAGGGGCCGGAAGCGGCGCAGGCTGCTTTCTTCACCAGCTTCCCCACGGACCTGTCCGGCCCGTTTTCCTCACCGACAAGCAGAGGGAAGGAAACGTCAAGTCCTTCACCGCGCTCACCGACGGGGAGATCGACGCCTACCGCCGGCTGAACGAGGATCTTCTCCATGCAATCCTGTCCAGGCAGAAGCTCGACGCGCTTCACGCCAACCATCTCGTGTTCCAGCCCGTGGCCGCGCTCCGGCCGTGCCGCGATACGGGGACGCCCCTGATCATCTACCCCCACGGGAGCGCCATCGAGTACACGGTGAAGCGCGACGAGCGGTACAGGAGGCTGGCCTGGGAGGGCCTTTCCGGATGCAGCGGAATGATCGTGGGCAACAGGGAGGTCCAGAGCAGGATCCTCGGCCTCTATCCGGAGAAGAGTGAGGAGATCGCGGCAAAAAGCCGGATCGTCGGCGTGGGGGTGGACACGTCGCTCTTCAAGCCCGTTGCGCGGGGGGAGCGGCGTGCCTCGATCGAGCGTCTCGCGGGGGCTGTCGGGGACATCGGCGGAAAGGGGATCGAGCTCGAGACGGAATTGATCGAACGGTTGAGGCGGGGTGACTACGATGCCACCCAGGCCCATCTCGACCAGTACGACCACTCCCTGCCCGACAGGGACCTGCACCGCAAGCTCGAGGCGATACCATGGCAGGGCAACATCGTCCTCTTCGTGGGATCCCTCACCGTGGGCAAGGGTCTGCAGAGCCTGATCACGGCTATGCCGATGGTGCTGCGCGAGTCTCCCTCGACCACCCTGGTGGTGGTGGGCTCGGGCGCCTACAGGGAGGTTCTCGAGGCTTTGGTTCACGCCATCGCCAGCGGCGACAGGGAGCTTCTCCTTCATCTCACGGCCAGGGGCATGGACCTGGACCGCAACGAGCTGACCGGCCCCTGGGAGGATGTGCGCGCCTTCCTGGAGCGGGACGACAACCTTTCCCTCCTCCTGGAGTCGGGAAAGGACCTCGACCGGCATGTCGTCTTCCTCGGCAGGCTCGACCACTCGCTGCTGCGTTTTCTCTTTCCATGCGCAGACGCTGCGGTCTTTCCCTCCGTCGTGCCGGAAGCCTACCCTCTCGTCGTGATGGAGTCGCTGGCCAACGGGGTGCTGCCCCTGGTGACTGATTTCAGCGGATTCTCGGACAGCATCACCGAGCTCGAATCCTTCCTGGGGAAATCGCTCACGGACAGGATCAGGATCCCCAGGGACGATGCCGTCCGGGTGGAGAGGCTCGCGTCGAACCTGGCCTCTCTTCTGGGCGATGCGAAGCTGCGCGAGGCCAGCCCCGTGCTCCGCCGGATCGCCGAGGAGAACTTCGACTGGAAGCTGAGGGCCGTCCAGATGGCAAGGGCCTACGGCGAGCTCGCCGGCCTCCCTCTCCCGGCCGATCGGGCCGACTGAGCCTGGTGCCGGGATCTTGGCTTCATCATTTTTCTCCTGAACCGTCGAATCGCCACTCTGCTATACTCGACGAAGAGTCCGCGGGACTCGGATTCGATGACGCATGGCAGGAGGAATCGAGAAATGGAGAACGGCGCTCTGGACAGGTTCAAGGGCATGTTCCGCAGGAAGCGGTCCGACGTGAAAAGCGAGAAGCAGTTTCTCGATTCGTTGAGCCACAGGGAATACGTGGGCGGAATGTGGGACGAGATCGGCAAGCTACAGTTCGATTTTATGGTTGCCGACGGGCTCATGCCGTCCCACTGCTTCTGCGACGTGGCCTGCGGTTCCTTTCGCGGCGGAATCCATTTCATCAGGTACCTGGAGCCGGGGAACTATCTCGGCATCGAGAAGGAACAGCAGCTCGTGGACAAGGGCGTCGAGGAGGAGATCGGCGAGGCGATCTTCGAGGAGAAGAAGCCGGAGATCGTGATCTCCGATTCATTCGAGTTCGCGCGGTTCTCGAAGGTCCCGGACTACTCCCTGGCCATCTCCCTCTTCACCCATCTCGTGCCTGACGACATCATCCTCTGCCTGGCCCACTTGCGGGAGTTCGTCAATCCGGGCCACCTTTTCTTCGCGACCTTCTTCGACGAACCGTCGGCGGACAACCCCGAGGAGTCGCACAGCAACATCAAGTTTGCCTACCCGCGCGCCGAGATGGAGAGGTCCGGCCGGGACAACGGGTGGAATGCCCATTACATCGGTGACTGGAAGCACCCGCGGGGACAGCTGATGATGAAGTACGAGGCCAGGTAGTCCGAACACTCGAGCGGCTTCCACCGCAGCTTGCCGCATCCCATCCGACAGATCCTCGTCACGAATGCGAAAGAATGTTCGGACGCGTTACCGCTTGAGCTTTTTCACGTTCGAGGTCACACCGCTCAGCGATGTCTTCTTGAGCTCCTCGATGGATCTGCAGATCTCCAGCGCCCTGACTCCGGGAAGGTTGCGGATCTCCTCGATCACGTCATCGAGCCTGGCTTCGTCCCGGTGGTGAGCCATGATGTAGAGGCACCAGGGATCGCCGTCCGGGTGGGAGCGCTGGTAGCAGTGGCTCACGGCCTTGATGGAGCAGGCGGCCTGGCCGATGCGGTCGAGGTCCTCCTCGTCGGTCCTGGCCAGGATCATGGCGTTGAACAGGTACCCGATCGGCTGGTGCCGGACCGAGGCGGCAAAGCGCCGGACCTTGCCTGCTTCGATCATCCCCTTCAGCCGGTCGATCACTTCGTCCTGCGAGAGGCCGAGCCGCTCCGCCAGGGGCTTGAAAGGCTCCGCCTCGATCCTGAGGCCCTTGGCTGCCGCGTCGATCAGCTCCCTGTCCGTCACCATCTGAAATCTCCTCTTCGGATCGAAGCGCTTCATCAAAGCTTGAACTTCACGTTCAGCTTGAACGACTTCTTCCGTTTCAACTTTCTCACGTCACGGAGCCCGGCGCGCTCGGTCACATCGTCGATGATCGCGTCGCGGACCTCCTCGTTTTCCGCCACCACGGTGAACCAGAAGTTCCAGGGATGGTCCCGGAGATAGGCGTGGGTGATCTCCGGATGCTCGTGCGCCGCTTTCCTGGCGTCGTCGACATGGGAGGGGGAGACATTGGCGGCAACGAGCACGCCGCTCATGCCCCAGGCGGGGTAGTTGAGGATCGGCCCGAGGCGCCGGACGACGCCGCTGTCCCGAAGCCTCTCGACGCGTCGAAGCATCTCCTCCTCGGTGATGCCGAGCTCGTCGGCCAGGGCGTGGAACGGCCGCTTCACGAGAGGCACCTCCGTCTGGATCCTGTTGACGATCTCGCGGTCCAGGGGATCGAGCTGTGGTCTGTTCTCTTTTTCCATGCTGCCTTCCGGGTCCGGTCGCTGCCGGGTCATGCCGGGCCCGCCTCCTTGTCTTTTTCCATCCCATGAGTGCAGTACGGTTCCGGGGCGAAGTCGTTTCCCGTGAGTGCGAGGGCCCGCGCCCGGCAGCCCCCGCAGACGTGGATGAAAGCGCAGCGTCCGCACGCGCCTTCGTACTTCTTGAAATCCCTCAGCCCGACGAAGAGGTCGGAGCGCTCCCAGATCTCGTGGAACGGCTTCTCGGCAATGTTCCCCGCCTCTTTCGGATAGTATCCGCAGGGGAAGACCTCCCCGCGATAGCTCAGAAATGCGAATCCCATGCCGGCAAGGCATCCCCGCGTGCGCGCATTGATGCCGAAGTGCTCGGCATCGAGAGGAATGCCTTCCGCGCGGCTTCTCTCTTTCAGGATCCTGTAGTACTGGGGGGCGCAGGTCGGCTTGATCTCCATCGCCTCGTCCCGGTTCTTCTCGTAGATCGCGTTGAGGATCGTCTCGTAATCCTCGGCGGTGATCAGCTCGTTGTCGCCTGCCGTCTCCCCCCTTCCGGTGGGAACGAGGAGAAAGACGTGCCAGGCGTCGGCGCTCCTCTCCTTCACGAGCCGGAAGATCGCCTCCAGGTCGTGCTGGTTGCGGCGCGTGAGCGAGGTGTTGATCTGCACCTTGATCCCGGCCTCCTGGAAGATCCGCATCCCCTCCAGGCTGGCCGCGAAGGAGCCGACCTGCTGCCGGAAGTCGTCGTGGATCTTTGCCGTCGAGCCGTCGATGCTGATGGAGACCGATTTGACGCCAACGTCGAGGAGACGGCGCGTCGTCTCCTTCGAGACCATCGTGCCGTTGGTCGAGAGGGCGACCCGGAGCCCCTGGGCCGATGCCGAGGCGGCGATGTCGAAGATGTCGCTCCGGAGAAGGGGCTCGCCTCCGGTCAGGATGACGATCGGGCTCGAGAAGGAGGCCACGTCAGCGAAGAAGTCCTTGTACGCCTCGAGGGAGAGCTCGCCTTCCGGCGCCGTGCCGCCGGCCAGGGCGCGGCAGTGGATGCAGTCGAGATTGCACCTCCGGGTGACCTCGACGGCCAGGACCCTGGGAAGAAATTCCCGCCGGCCTTTGTCCTTGTTATGCGTCATCCGGTTCCGAATTTCCAGGGCCTTCGAGCCGCGCGCGGCTCGCTAAACAGGCCGTTTAAAACTGTTTCTCGATCGAAAGCGAGAGATTATGTGTCGGTTCAAGGCGCGATCTCCTCGTCAGTCAGATAGCAGGCCGGATCCTCGGCCCAGAGCTCGCCGAACCGCACCTCGGCCCGGGCGCGAAATCCACCGCGGCAGATGGCGAGGAAACGGCATCGTGCGCAGCGGCCCGTGACCAGCTCCTCCCTGCGGCGCAGGTCGTGAAGGAATCGATTCTCCGGGTTCGACCAGACCTCCTCGAAGGAGTGGCGGCGGATGTTGCCGAGCACCTTGTCCCGCCAGAACTGATCGGGCAGGATGTCGCCGTTCCAGGAGATGCAGGAGATTCCCTGCCCCGTGCTCTTCGCCCGGTTGGCCTCGATCATCCGGAAGATGCGGTCCGCCGCATCGGGCCTGTTCTTCTTCGCCCAGAGCCAGAGAAAGGGGCCGTCCGCATGATTGTCCACCGTCAGGATCTCCCGGTCATGACCCTTCTCGTGGAGCTCGACGGTCTTTTCGAAGATCAGCTCCATGACCTCGCGCGTCTGCTCGTGGGTGAGGTCGTTCTCCATCTGCTCCGCACCGAGGCCGGTGTAGACCAGGTGGTAGAAGCAGATCCGGGGAATTTTTTTCTTTTCGAAGAGATCGAGCAGCGCCGGGATGTCATCGAAGTTATGCCGGGTGAGCGTGATCCGGAGTCCCGTGCGGATCCCCTCGGCCCGGCAGTTCTCGAGCCCCTCGATCGCCCGCTGCCACGCCCCGTCGTGACGGCGGAACCGGTCGTGCGTCTCCTTCATGCCGTCGAGGCTGATACCCACGTAGCCGGTGCTGCACTTTTTCAGCTCCCGGGCCGTGCTCCGGTCGATGAGCGTGCCGTTGGTCGAGAGTGTGGTGCGCATCTTCCGGGACATGGCATGGTGCATCAGCTCGAAGAGGTCGCCCCTGAGGAGGGGCTCGCCGCCGGAGAAGAGCAGAACCGGGCAGCCGAAGGCGGCGCACGAATCGATCATTCCCTTTGCCTCGCCGGTGTCGAGCCGGTCAGGATCCTCCCGGGTCGTGGCGTTGGCATAGCAGTGAATGCACTTCAAGTTGCATTGTTTCAAGCAGTTATAGACAACGATGGGGCGGTTGAACGCTGACGGAGTCGCCCCCGATCGGCCGCCGTGCCCGTAGCGAAGACTGTCGGACGGCTCGTTTTTTCGGATGAGAAGCTTGCTCACGCCGATCATGTCAAACACTCCAGATCGGTCTGTCTTTCCGGGCTGTCCGGAACCATGGATACTATCTTTTTTTCCCCCGGCGTCTACCGCTGGAGACAATTATTTCCGGAAAAAGAGCACTTTTTTCCTCTGGCGGAATCCTCGTCGATCCATGGATTTCAGGCTGTGTGTGTGCTATTAGAACATGCTGATGAACGAATTTTCTGGACGGTTCATTCCCCTGGATCGAACCGTCCGTTTCAGGAGGAAAAAGATCATGCTCAAGTATGTTGTCCTGCTTCTGCTGGCTCTCGTGCTGACCGGATGCTGAGGCTCCTGCCTCCTGGACGGGTCCGTCCAGAACCTCGAGGAACAGCCCGGGGACGAGCAGAGAGATGAAGAGCCGGCTTCCATCGAAATGGAGGCAGGAGAGACTGCTTCGGATGTCGCGGCGCTCGATGCGATGGAGCAGGCGTCACCCACGAACGACGACACAGCCGCCTCACTGTAGGAAGAAAGCAACCTGGACGGCAGATCGCGATCCGCCTTCACCATGCCGCCATTCCCCTGCGAAGAGCCCTCTGCGATCAGGATTCGTCAGCAATTAATCCATAACCAGGCTGCATCTCTCGGAAATCGATGATAGGAGGAATCACTCATGCTGGGACGGATCGTCTTGTTGTCTCTGGCACTCTGCGGTATCTCGTGCGGCGAATCGGACAAGGCTGACGGGAAAGTCGAAACGGAGCAGAAGGCTCCCCTGGTCGAGAAGGAAGTCAAGGAGGAGCCAAGGACTCCCGGGATCGAGGAGGAATTCATCGAGGATTTGCAGGCTGACGAGGATCCTGCAGGGCCCGAGGTCGGCTACGGCAATGTGGTTAATGCTGTGGAGAAGGAGGAATGGGGCGCCCTCTATGACCTGGTCACCGAGAAGTTTGCCGGCGAGCTGATCCAGGTCGATCAAGCGACTGGCGATATGCTCAAAGAGCTCGGCGAGAGGGAGAGCAGGCTCGATGAGATCGCGAGGGCCCGTGATGACGGACTGAAGAGGCTGGACAGGGCACTGGGCATGTTCGAAGAGGAGAGTGTCCCTGAAGAGAACGAGACAGGGGAAGAAGCCGCTGCGGAGTCCGTGCCGGACAGGGAAAGCTTCATCCGAGCATGCTCGGGGAAGGCGACATCCTTTCACGATCTGTTTTCTTCCTTCACGATCAAGGAGATCAGGATGGAGGGGGACAGGGCCTTCCTCACGGGGGACCCCAGCAAGAAGGAGTACGAGGATATCGTCATCGGTATGGTCCACGAGGAGGGTGTCTGGAAGCTCGACAGCATGGACTGGAAAGAGGGTGAGAATCCCCATGCAGCGAAATCGCGGCAGCTCATGGCGCGAGCCGGAATCGAGGCGCTGAAGGTGGCGGTCATGACCTATCGGATGATTCACAACAAGCTTCCCGACTCGCTCGAAGTTCTCCTCGAACTGAAAGACGGCAAGACCAACCTGCTGAAAAGCGAAGAACTCATCGATCCCTGGGGCAATGCCTTCGTCTACACTCTCGAGAGTCGGAGAAAGTACACCATCATTTCCCTGGGAGCTGACGGCCAGGAGGGCGGCACGGATGAAGACGCGGACATCGCAGCTGACTAGGAGCTGCCGCGGTCGTTTCTCCCGGATCGGCTGTCCATCGTCCGAAGCGCGCCTGCAGGCCGGCCTACCCGATGAGCCGGCGGAGAGCGCTCTCCAGGTCGGCGCTTTCGTAGCGGAATCCCGCAGCCTCCAGCTTCCCGGGAAGGACGCGCGCACCGGCAAGGAGGAGCTCGTCGGCCATTCCCCCCAGGAAGAGCCGGAGCGCGAAAGCCGGTGCCGGAATGATGGCGGGGCGCCTCAGGACACCTCCCAGCCGGCGGGTGAACTCCCTGTTGGTGACCGGGCTGGGTGAAACGGCATTGACCGGACCTGCCAGGCTCCTGTCCTCCATGGCGAACCCGATGATCCGGATCAGATCGTCCAGCGTGATCCAGCTGACATGCTGCCTGCCGTTTCCCAGGCGGCCGCCGAGACCCCGGCGGAAGAGAGGCAGCATGCGCGCAAGCGCACCGCCGTCCCGGCTGAGCACCATGCCGATCCGGAGATGAACCACGCGGATCCCGGCCTCCTCGGCGATCCGGCCCGCCTCTTCCCAGGCGCGGCAGGTGTCGGCGAGGAACCCGGTGCCGGCCGGGCTCCCTTCGTCGAGCTCTTCATCCCCGCGATCGCCGTAGAAGCCGATGGCAGAGGCGCAGACGAGAGCCTCGGGTCGCTTCTTCAGACCGGCAGCCGCCCTTGCGATGAGAGCCGTTCCCTCGACGCGGCTGCTCCTGATCCGGGTCTTCCTTGCCGCCGTCCATCTTCCGGCGGCGACGTTCTCTCCTGCGAGATGGACGAGGACGTCGCTGCCCTCGATCGCAGAGGCGTCCACATGCCCGGCATCCACGTTCCACGAATCGGGGCGGGAGAGGGATTGCACGGTCCAGCCGCGGCCTTGCAGGAACGGGACCAGGGCGTTGCCCACCAGACCGCTGGAACCGGTGACCACGGCTTTCATTTCTGTTCGGGCCTATTGTTCCGGAGCATCGGCACTCAGCATCCCTTCAGCTCTCCGCACGATCTTGTCGTGGTCGAAGGCCAGCTCGGGCAGGTCGTCGACGGCGAACCACCTGGCATCCGCTGCGTCGTCCCCGGCGCACGCCTCGCCGGGCGTGTCGATCTCGGCGAGGAAAGCGATGTTCACCGTCCGACCGCGCGGATCGCGGCCGAGTGCGCCGAATGCGCCGATCTGCCTGAGGGAAGCCGACGGGAAGCGGATTCCCGTTTCCTCCAGCAGCTCGCGCGACGCCGAGACCTCGAGCTCCTCGTCGAGATCGAGGAATCCGCCCGGCAGCGCCCACTGCCCGGCGAACGGATCCTGCCCCCTCCGGATCAGCAGGACCTGGCGTTCCGAGCCGGCCCGGTCCTTCGCGCCGGCCGCCAGGAGGACAACATCCACCGTGACCATGGGACGCGGGTAGTCATACGTGAACACCAACACTCTTCTCCAGTACAGTCCAGCCGGCCATCATCTTGAATCCATCGCTTCGGGAGATATTATGAAGGAGCAGTCCTTTAAGTCCATGGCGAAACGCGAAGCGGAGAAGGGTGAGTTGTCCCGATGAAGCAGAGCGAAAGTTCTTCCCCGCTCGAGAATCGTTGTGCCTGGAATCCGTCGCCCCGTGCCGCGCTCCTCATCGTGGGGTTGATCTTCGCGGCCGCCCTGGTGATCCGCATCGCCTTCTGGTGCGAGTTCAGGGAGAGCGACCTTCGCGTGCTGCTCGAGCGGCCCGAGCTCGACTCGCAGAGGTATCACGCCTGGGCGCAGAAGATCGTTGACGACAAGGACCTCCTGCTCGAGGACGAGGGCCTCTTCACCCTGTCTCCCTGCTACAGCTACTGCCTGGCAGTTGTCTATGCCCTCTTCGGCTCGGAGATGTTCACCGCGATCCTCGTCCAGCTCCTGCTCGGCGCGGCGGCGACGGTGCTGATGTTCCTGGCCGGCAGCCAGCTCTTCAACCGCTTCACCGGTATCGCGGCCGCGGCGATCACCGCGTTCTACGGGCAGTACGTCCTGACCGAGGGCCTGCTTCTTTCCGAGGCCTTTCTGCCCTTCATGACCGCCTTGTTTCTCTGCTGGACCGCCTGGTCGCTGAAAAAGGGGAAGCCGCAGCTCTTCATCGTCTCCGGCCTGCTCCTGGGAGGGCTGTTCCTGATCCGGCCGCAGTATTTCGTCGTCTTTCTTCTTCTTCCCGCCGCCGGCCTGCTGACCCGCGACAGAGAGAGGAGGAAGGAGAACTTCAAGATTTTCGTCTTCGGCGCGATCGGAGCCGTCGTGGCGGCCGCGCCGATCCTGATCCGGAACGTTGTCGTCTCCGGGAAACCCGTTCTCCTCACCACGACAGGCGGCGTGAACTTCTACATCGGCAACCACTCCAAGGCCACGGGAACCTGGACGATCCCGCAGGGTTTCCGCACGAGCCAGGCAGGGATGTTCGAGGATTTCGCCCGGGAGGCCGGTGCCGAGGAGTACGACGAGACCGTGTCGCGCTACTGGGCCTCGCAAGCGCTCGAGGACATGTCGGACGATCCCGGAGCCTGGATCGGCCTGATGCTGAAGAAGGCGGCGCTCTTCTGGAACAACCACGAGATACCGGTCAATTTCGACTACGCCTACTTCAGGAAAAATCTGACAACCGCACAATTCGCCTTCATCCCTTTCGGAGTCGTGGCCATTCTTGGGCTTCTCGGCGCCTGGTTCGCCCTGCGCTGGAGGCGGGACGCGGCGCTCGGGAACGGGTGGATCCTTCTCCTGGGTCTTGGCTACTTCCTGGGGACGATCATCTTTTTCGTCTCGGCGCGATACCGCGTGGCCATTGTGCCCTATGTCATCCTGCTTGCCGCCTATGCCGTGGAAAGAATCGCGCTGTTCTTCCGGGAGAAGGGATGGGCGGACGTCCTTTCCAGGATCGGTGTCAAGGGCGGCCTGATCGTGGCAGCAGCCGTGATCGTCACCTTCTTCTGCTATGCCGACGTGGCGAAGAGGGTTCCTCCCCAGGTAGAAACCAGCCGCTGCCGGTTCATGGGATTCCACTTCTGGGAACAGGGCGATCCGGTACGGGCCGAGAAGTGGTTCAGGGAAAGCCTGGAGATCGACGGAATCAATCCGATCTTTCAGGTCTACCTGGCCGGCCTGCTCCTTGACATGGGGCAGGACGCCGAGGCTGCCCGGCACTGCATCGCGGCTGAAAACCTGGTGGCAAGCCGGATCCGGTTCTTTCTGACCAGGGGCGGCAGGGAGCCGGCGGCATTGACCGCTCGCGAGGTCACACTACGCTGGAACGAGGCGGCTGAGGTGCTCGAGGCAAGGGGGCAGGCCGACGAGGCGCAGACGATCAGGGACATGTCTGCAAGGATCATGCAGCTGGTGGGACCTTGAGCGGAGGCTGCCCGCCTGCCTTTACGACCGATCACCCAGGGCGGCGGAAACCGATCGGTTGAAGGCCTCGTGGCTTTCCACGACATGGGCGGCTGGAGGAAAGGCCATCCCCTTGTTGTAGGGGGTTCTGATGATGATGCAGTTCATGCCGGCCGCGTCGGCCGCCTTGAATCCCTTGAGAGCGTCCTCCACGACGAGGCATGCGGCCGGCTCCACCCCCAGGGCGCCGGCGGAGTAGATGAAGATGTCGGGCTCGGGTTTGACGCGCAGGCCCTTCTTGCGTCCCACCACGGCAAAGGGCGGATCGTCGATTCCGGCGCAGCGCAGGATCTCGGTGATGTCGTCCTCGAAGGAGTTCGAGGCGATGGCGCAGGCCATGCCGGCCTCGACGAGGGCGAGGATCGACTCCATCACTCCCGGGATCAGCGGTATCTCGCCGTTGCGGCAGAACTCCGAGTAGGTGGCGCGGCGTTCCTCGAAGATCGCCTTCTCGTCCTTGCCGGTGAAGGGCAGATCGTGGCGCCTGATCTCGCCGGCCACTCCTTCACCCTTGCAAGTCCAGTATTCCCAGTACTCTACCTGGTCGATCTCGTGCCCCCTGGCCGAGAAGGCTCTCCGGTAGCTTTCGAAGAAATACGGTTCCGAGTCGGCAACGACGCCGTCGAAGTCGAACAGGACGGCGCCGGCACTGGAAATCAGCTCTGCGGGCATGGGAGATCCTCCTGAAGCTGCACATCAGCCCGCTGATGCTGTGCATCAGCCCGGCGGCATTATGTAGACGGTCTGTCGGTCAGCGTTTGAAGATATCACAGAGGAGAGTTTAAAAAAACCGCTGTCCCTGCTTAGGGGACAGCGGTATGCGAGAAGGGTTTGCCCACATCTCACCCAACAGAGATAGGGTCCTTCTAAACTCAAGTTGGTGTCGAATCCTGATGTCAGATCAGAGCGAGGAAAATAAACCGCTTGTCACGGAAGACAAAAAATCCGCGCCACTTTTTTTGATCAGCCTGCAGAAATCTCGAGAAAGCTTATTTTCATCACTAGGTAGAGATCCTAATGGAACGGCGGGATCGGGTCCAGCCGAAAATGCCCGAAATGAGGGAGCCGGTGCAGTTCTTCTTTGTTATATTTGGGATTAGGTCAAAAAAAAGTTTCGTGCCCCGGAGAACGCCTCGGAAGACCCGGCTTCAGCTCGAATGAGCTGTCGGATCGTTGACCGAATCGTCCCTCTTGCGGGAGGCGAGGACCGATATGCGCAAAGAGTGGATCATGTTTTTTTCAAGCTTCGGGGATCAGCCGGGCCGGTGTTCGGGATCCGTTACTCTTGCCGTCCTCGGGCTTCTTCTTCTGTTGTTGTGCGCGGGATCGGCCGCCGGCGAGGACGACGAGGTCAAGAGGTCGATCCCCTGCCCCACGTGCAAGAGGACCGGTTTCCAGCCCTGCAAGAAGCACAAGAAGGAAGAGCTAAAGCTGGAGGAGGGAGTCCTCCGCTGCAGCGTGGCCATGGAATGCAAGGAGTGCCGGGGCTCCCTCGTGGTGGACTGCCGCCGATGCTCCAACAGCCCGGATCCCAAGATCGTCAAGCAGAAGGAGGACAACGAGGCCTGGCTCGCCAGGATGCGCGAGATCGACAAGCTGGTGGGCAAGAAGAAGAAGCACGAAGCCGTGGTTCACGGAGAGTCGGAGCACTTCATCCTCTCCTTCGACGTGAAGAGGCTCCCCGTCGGATTGAAAAGCGTCAACAAGCACTCGGGGATGCATCTCTATCTGGAGCGCCTGGAAAAGCTTTACGCCGACGTGATCAAGGACCTGGGGGCCAGGGACGGCGACTTCCTGGCCAAGACGCACGTCATGATCTGGGAGCGCGAGCGCGACCTCGTCCGGACGGCGGCACAGTACTGCCGCCAGAAGTCGAACACCAAGTCGTACCTGATCGGCAAGGCGCCGATCTTCACCATCTACTACAACAAGGGCTACCTGCACGAGGAGTTCGAGCTGCACCAGGCCGTGGTGCACAACGTGGTCCACTGCCTGCTGTCCAACGTGTGGGACGGCATGTGGCCCGGCAACATCAAGGGCGGCTGGCTGGATGCGGGATACGCCCATTACTACGAGCTCAAGTATTTCGGGCACCTGGGCGGGGTGCGGAACTACTGCTACCGCGAGGGCGACACGATGTCGCGCTTCAAGTTCGGCAAGTGGGAGCCCGCGATCCTGGCACTGGTGCACCGGGGCGAGCACGAGAGCTTCCTTTCCCTTGCCGGGGAGAACACCGACACATTGACGCCGCTGCAGCACATGCACGCCTGGTCGTTCGTCGAGTTCATCCTCAGGAAATACCCGGAAAAGTTCGGTATGGTGGCGCGGCTCGTCAAGGCTCGCAAACCGATCAGCGAAGTGACGAAGCAGGCTCTCGGCATGACGCCGTTCCAGTTCGAGGACGAGTGGGTGCAGTTCGTCAAGTCGAACTACAGGATGAAACCAAAGAAAGGGAAGCGTTAAGGCGGAATCGAGCTGAAAGGAGCTTCCGATCATGGCCAAGAACTTTACCCAGCCCGTCGACGTGAGGGACGGCAGCTACTGGGAGACGCCCGATTCGATCACGCTGAACTGGGTTAAGAAGCGGCTCAGGTGCATCCTGATCCCCGGGGAGATCATCCAGAAGAGGATCGAATTCATGGCCAGGGAGATCACCGAGGATTTCCGCGGCTCCGAGGGCCTGATGATCGTCACCGTGCTCCAGGGGGCGCAGAAATTCTCCTCCGAGCTCTCCTACCTGATCGACAACGAGAACGTGGAATTCGACTCGGTGCGCATCTCGAGCTACGAGGATGACCGATCCACGGGCGAGGGCCGCGAGACGATGCTCCTCAAGAACGACATCACAGGCAAGGACGTCCTGATCGTGGAGGATATCGTGGACACGGGCCTCCAGATGAAGGGTTTCCTGAAGCGGCTGGGCAACAGCCACCACCCGCGGTCGCTCAGCCTCGTCACGCTGATGGACAAGCCGGCCCGCCGCGAGGTGGACCTCAGGATCGACTACTGCGGCTTCACCGTGCCCGACGAGTTCGTCGTGGGATACGGGCTCGACTACAACGAGAAGTACCGGAACCTTCCCTTCGTCGGGGTGCTGCGGGAGGAGTTCATCAAGTAGGGGCGGCGCGCCTCATTCCACAACGACTACGTCGTGGTTCGAAAAGGTGCCGCCCATCAGGGCCTGCAAGGCTGTGGAATGTAGTGGAATGTTTTTCCAAAATGAGCTGAGCAGGGAGAACGGGATGCTGTCTTCATGGTACTACAAAAACACGAACTGATCACAATTACACGAGGCGGACGACCTCTGGGGAATCTGAATTAGGAAAACAACTCATGGCCCTGCCAATTAATAGAACAAATAAGATGTTAATATGTATCGTACTTGGTTGTTCATTATTTGGATGTTCAGCAGTCGGTGGATATTTAAAAGACAGGGTGTACGATCTGACAGATGTAGTTGACTTAAAGTACTCAACTGGAATCGGTATTGGCGTAAAGGTTGAATCTTCAAATTATATTTCTATAGGATTGGCATATGGTGTTTATGATATGAATGAATATTATGGAAGAAGGTTAACTCAAAAGTGGCAGACTGTTGTTCATTACATGATTGCAGGTACTGATGGTGAGTTAAAACTAAATGAATGCGAACAAACGTTGATTCCGTCGTAGAAAGCCCTGTTTTTAATGAACGAACTTCGTCCGCCGAGAATAATTGCCCCTGCAACTGAAAAACCATCCTGAGAAATCTGGGACCGTTTTTGAATCAGATTCTTCTACAGCGACCAAGATCGCGCGCTCAATCCATTTTCCGCGCATATTTCTGATACGACTGTCCCGAGACTTCGCCCATCGCCGCTCACGACGCCATGGCGAGGACCGGTTCGGCCGACTTTACCGTCAGACTTATTTTCTACAGTTTGCACAGAGGGCATGTCGAGAATCGGCGATTTGA